>CAZLQD010000039.1:0-142266 GCA_964561605.1 uncultured Planctomycetia bacterium | reverse complement strand
ACCGGGAGCGGTAAACCTTTTACACTTTAGTCGACGCATATTTGACATCCTTTGCACGAAAATGGCTCCTTGCCTTCATTGGAAACATCTGAACACTTTTGAGGTATGAGCGAACTGCTGTCATCCTTTCCCAAAGGCAATACGGCCTTTGACGGCCAAGGGCGTTGCCTTTGGCGTCGTTGTTCAGGTATTCGTCAGGATTGAGCGTGGGTGCACAAGGTGGAAGGAAGAAAAGATTGGTCCTGTCGGAACGGCTGGAAATCCAATTCCGCACTTTTACGGATCGGTGGACGGGGTGCCCATCCAGAATCAAATACACCCTCCTATCGGTGTTCCCGATAAGACGACGAAGAAACTTTACCATGCCCTTTTCCAGGTATGGATAGATATCCTGGAAACACCGAAGGCTTTCGATGCCTCAGTGATCGTCATCCCTTCCTTCAAGGCCCTTGTTACTCTCAACCTTGGCTTTTCTTGGGCCTCGGGAGAAATCCTTCTTGCATCTTTCTCGGTCATGCACCCTTTCTTGGATTTCCTCGGGCCAAGGTCCAAACATTTCCGCCCGGGTTAGTATTTTCCCGGAGCCCCCGCCCTTCCTTCCCTGGGCGGAGTTTTCAAGGGGGGGGAAGGTGACGAACTAGGACGCATTGGAACGGTGGCTTCGCGAGGCCCGGAGGAGATTGGGGATCGGGGAGAGGAGATAGCCCTCTTCCTCGCCGGGGGAAACCGGTCCAGGAGGTTTTCAACGGCGCAAGAGGAAATAGAGGGCCGGCCAGAGGGGGTTGAGGAGGGTGACGAGGGCGAGTTTGAGTTTGAAGGAGGTCTTCCGGGTCTTGTGGCGGAAGAGGCTCATGGCGGCCCAGGCGCCGGGGAATCCTCCCAGGAAGGCGAAAAGGAGGAGGTGGAACTCGGAGATCCGCCGTTTCTCTCTCTCGGCCCGGCTCTTGTCCCACCCGAAGGCCAGGATGGTGAGGAGGTTGACGGCCAGGATGTAGTAGACCAGCCAGGGGATCACAGGCGCTTTCCCTTTCCGGGGAGAGGATTCTTGGAGAGGAATTCCACCAGGGCGGCCAGCTCGCTCTCACCGCCCCGGGATTCGTCCCGGACCCAGGGGACCTGGATTCGTGTGAGGGTCCCGCCCTCTTGGACCAGGCAATCCCCCGCCCCGGAGAGGGTGGTGGCGTCGGAGGAATCCAAAACGGTCCGGGATGCATATCCGTCGCGGAGGCTCAGGGCGATCCGGGTGGTCAGGTTGGCCTTGATCTCGGTGGTGACTACGCTGGCCTTGGGATACTGGGTGGCCAGGACGAACCGGATCCGGAAGGCCCGGGCCTGGGCGAAGAGCTTGACCAGGGGCCGGGTGTCCAGGCCGCTGAACTCGTCGAGGAAGACGAAGAGGTAGGGAAGGCGGGCCGCCGGGTCCTTGCGGACGATCTCCTTTCGGCGGGCCATTTCTTCCACGAGCCGGGCCTGGAGGGCGGGGAAATCCCCCTCGTCCAGGCAGGGCGGATGCCAGAGGTGGGGGCATCCCCGGTAGCGGTGGAATTCGGTCCCCTTGAAGTCCGCCAGGGCGAGCCAGACTCCGTCCGGGGGATAGCGGAAGAGGAGGCTGAAGATCATGGCGTGGAGGAGAACGGACTTGCCCCCTCCCGTCTCGCCCGCCACGAGGACGTGGACTGCCTTCTCGGCGTCCAGGAGGTAGGGATTCCCTTCCTGGGTCCGGCCCAGGACGTACTGGGGCGGGCCTTTCGTAGGGGGGCATTCCTCCAGGAGGGGCCTGGTCCAGACGAAAGTCCGTTCCACCTCCTTCAGGGGGAGCTGGAACTTGAGGACCTCCCCCAGTTCCAGGCGGACGGGGGAGCGGCCCAGCTCCAGGCCGATGTCCTTGAGGGCCTTCTCGAGGCGGGTGACGGTGCGCCTCTCCCCCGGGGCCTTCCGGAAGGCCAGGGTGAGGGAGGAGAGCCCCACCCGGGACTCCCCGGGAAGGGGCTCGATCTCCACCTTGGCCACCTGGGCGGCCACGCGGGCGATCTTTTCCGCCATGGCGGGTAGGTCCCTCTCCAGGGTGGCCTCCCTTTCCCCTGCCGAAGGAGGCGGGCCGGGAAGGATGGATAGGGGAAGGGGGGACTTGCCGGCGGGTTCCGGGTAGACCTGGGAAGGGATCTCCTTCCTCTTTCCCCGGGCGGGGCCCTCCCGGGGAGGAGGCCCTTCCGGTCCATCCTCCGTTTTTTCCTTCTTCTTCCTTTTCTTCTCCGCCCGGCGGGCCGGGGAGAAGAAGAGTTTCAGGGGAAGGACGAGGATCTTCCAGGAGAGGCCCGCCGCCGGGGGGGTGAGGAGGAGGAGCAGGCCCAGGCCCGCCCAACCCCAGTACTTGGGGCCGAGAAGTCCCTCCAGGGCCTTGGCGAAGAGGTCCCCCAGGAGCCCTCCCGCCTGGTAGCCCATGAAATGGGCCTGGTTCACCACCGAGGACCAGCAGGCCCCGAGGAGGACCAGGAGGAGTCCCCTGAGGAGGAGGGTCCTCCGGCGGGAGGACGGCAGGGCCAGGAAGGGATAGACCGCCAGGAGCAGGAAGAGTGGGACCAGGTAGGCCCCGTATCCGAGGAGAAAATACAGGGCTCCCGCCGGGGCCCACCCCAGGAAGGGACCCACGCCGGAGGGCCGCGTTGGGGGGCCGAAGGCTCCCATGGGCCACTCCGCCAGGGACCAGCCGAAGGCCAGGGCGGAGAGGAAGAGGATGATGGCCGGGCCGAGCCTGGGGGCGGCCCTCCCTTTCACGCTCTTCTTCCCTCTCCCCGCCAAGGCCTACTCCTTCAGGGGTTCCAGGGAAAGGGAACGGAAGTTCATGACAAGGCCTTTGGCCACCTGGACTGGGACGATCCGGAGTTCGTAGACTCCGGGCTCCAGGAGGTGGACCGTTCCCAACTCGTCGGTCCGGAAATCCCTCGCCGAGGAAGTGGCGCGGACCGTCCGGGAGAGGATGTTCCCCCCAACCTGGAGGGAGTAACGGGTCCCCTCCCTGCCCTTGGGACAGGAATAGGTGATGGCCACCCGGTAGATGCCGGCCTTCTTCGCCCGGAATTTCCAGGAGAGGATCTCGGAGTTGCGGGTCCAGCGGGTGATGGCCTTCATTCCGTTCCGCTGGGTGTACCTGGGCCTTCCCGTGGTGATGGCCGCCAGGGCGGCCTCCAGGAGGACCGAGCCGTCCGGGCCGGGGCGGATGGCGGCGTCCACGTCGGGCTTCCCCTCGATTTCGAGAACAACCACGGAATCCACCTCGTCGGGAGCGGAGGGGGGGAGGGTCACGATCCAGTCGTCCCCCTTCCTCTCCAGGGGGAGAGCCTTGCCGGAGGAAACGCCCAGAACGCGGGCCGAGGTCACCTGGTTGCGGAGACCGGGAACGAGGAGCCTGCCGTCGGAGGGCCACCGGAAGACGTGGAGGTAGAGCTTCCCGGGCTTCCGGGTGCACCGGCCCCAGGAGAGGCGCAGGAAGGGGCTGGCCGCGGTCCCGTAGATGCTCTCACCGTATTTCTTCAGCCACTTTCCCATGGCGAGGAGCCGCTCCACCGACGGCTCGGGGATCAAACCCTCCGCGGTGGGGCCTACGTTGAGGAGGAAGTTCCCTCCCTTGCTGGCGATGTCCACGAGCTTGCGGAGAAGGTCGGGGTAGCTCTTCCAGTCGTTGTCGTACTTCTTGTATCCCCATGTGTGGTTCATGGTCATGCAGGTCTCCCAGTCCCGGCCGGGAAGGCCCGTGGGGGGGATGTGCTGCTCGGGGGTGTCGAAGTCCTGGGGGATCCTGAGCCTGTTGTTGATGATGATCTTGGGCTGAATGGAGCGGATCATCCCGACGATCTCCCAGGAGTGGAGCTCCCGGGGGGTGTGCTCCCAGCCGCCGTCGAACCAGAGGACCCCGATGGGACCGTAGTTGGTGAGGAGTTCCCTGAGCTGGCCCTTCATGTAGGCGATGTACTTGTCCAGGCTGTGGCCGGCCACGGGCCGCTTGTCCCACGGCCTGCGGGGAAGGTAGTCCGGGTGGTGCCAGTCCAGGATGGAATGGTACCAGCACATCCGGATTCCTTTGCGGGCGCAGGCCTCCGAGAGCTCCTTCATGATGTCCCGCTTGAAGGGCGTGGCGTCCATGACGTCGTACTTGGTGAGCTTGGAATCGAAGAGGCAGAAGCCGTCGTGGTGCTTGGTGGTGATCACCACGTACTTCATGCCCGCTTCCTTGGCGATCTCCGCCCAGCGGTCGGCGTCGAACTTCACCGGGTTGAAGCGGGCGGCCAGCTTCTCGTATTCGGACGGGGGGATCTTGGCGTGGCTCATGATCCACTCGCCCGCGCCGGGGATCTTCTTCCCCTTCCATACTCCGGCGGGGATGGCGTAGAGGCCCCAGTGGATGAACATGCCGAAGCGGGCCTTCCTCCACCAGGCCATCCGGGCGTCCCTTTGGGCTTTCGTTTCCTTGGGGAGGGGCGGGGCCTGGGCGGAGGAGGCGGGGAAGGGGAGGAAAAGGGTCGAAAGGAGGGCGGAAGCAAGAAGGGGTTTTCTTTTCATGGTCATTTTTCCGCGGTTCGGATGGAAGGGTTTCTTCTTCCAGGGAGCGGGGTTTCCTTCATGGATCAGACCTTGACCGAGGTGTCCCTCTCGGGGACGGAGACCTCCCGGGCGCCCAGGTCCCGCAGGGCCTGGGCGAAGGGTTCGGCCTGGTCGGGCTCGCCGTGGACCACGAAGGCCTTGTCCACCTCGGGTCCCATCTGCTTGAAGTAGGAAAGGAGCTCGTTCCTGTCGGCGTGGGCGCTCAAGGCCTGGATGCTGTGGATCTCGGCCCGCACGTCCATCTCTTCGCCGTAGATCCTGACGGGGGTGATTCCGTCCACGAGCCGGCGGCCCAGGGTGTGTTCCGCCTGGTAGCCCACGAAGAGGACGATGTTCCTGGAGTCCCCCAGGGTGTGTTCCAGGTGGTGGAGCACTCTTCCGCCTTCGCACATGCCCGAGGCGGAAATGATCACCATGGGGCCCTTCATGCCGTTGAGTCGCTTGGATTCCTCGGGAGTCCGCACGAAACGGACCTTTCCGAAGGAGAAGGGCTCGTCGCTGTCCCTGGAGAAGATCTTCATCTCCTTGTCGTAGCACTCGGGATGTTCTTCGTAGATGTAGGTCGCCTTGACCGAGAGTGGACTGTCCACGTAGACGGGGATCTCCTCCAGGCGGCCCTCCCGCCAGAGTTCGTGGAGCCTGTAGAGGATCCGTTGCGTGCGGCCCACGCTGAAGGCAGGGATGAGGAGGCGGGAGCGCCGGTCCTTGACCTTCTTCACCAGCTCTTCCAGGGCCTTCTTCACGTCCTCGTGGGGCGGGTGGACCCGGTTCCCGTAAGTGCTTTCGGTCAGAAGGATGTCCACGTCGTGGACCACGTAGGGATCCCTGATGATGGGCATGTCCTTCCGTCCCATGTCACCGGTAAAAAGCATCCGGCGTTTCCGGCCTTTCTCGTCCAGGTCGAGCGTCATCAGGACCGAGCCGAGGATGTGGCCCGAATCGTGGTAGGTGACCGTCACCCCCGGGACCACTTCCGTGGGTTTCTCCATGGGCAGCTTGTGGAAGTGCTCCAGAGCGTGGAAGACGTCATCAGCCGTATATAGTGGTTCGAAGAGCCTCTTGCCCTGCTTGGCGCGGCGTTTGTTCACGTAGTAGACGTCCCTCTCCTGGAGGTGGGCCGAGTCGAGGAGCATGATGGCACAGAGGTCCCGCGTGGCGGGCGTGGCCAGGATGGGTCCCCGGAAGCCCCGGCGGACCAGGGTGGGAAGGTTCCCGGAGTGGTCGATGTGGGCGTGGGAGAGGAGGACCACGTCGATGGTGGACGGGTCGAAGGGGATGTTCCTGTTCCGCTCGAAAGCATCCTTCCTCTTGCCCTGGTAGAGGCCGCATTCCAGTAGGATGCGTTTGCCGTTGACCGCCAGAAGGTGCATGGAGCCCGTGGTGGTGCGGGCGGCGCCGTGAAAGTAGATCCTCATGTCCAGTCTCCCTCCCGGCCGGGGCCGGGCGTGCTGTTGGAAAAGACCGAACATACGCCACCCGGGCGGGGGAGGCCAGGAAAAGCCCCCCCTTCGTTCCCTGAAACATACACCTGTCACTCCGGTGTAACCCCCGGGGCCTTTCGGAGCCCCCCCGGCGGATTGGAACGGCCTTTGCCCGGGGAGGCTCCTCGAAGAAACACAGCCGGACCTGGAACGAGGAACCTCGAATGGATCGCACCTCTCATTCCTTCGTCTTCTTTCTCCGCGGGGCCCGTCTCTCCTGGGCCGCCGCCTTGCTCCTGGGCCTGGGTTGCGCCGGGTCGGGAAATTTCAGGCCCACTGCTTTGCTCTTCGGGGAGGGAGGGGGCCGCCGGGAGGGCTCCCTTTCCGTGGTACCCCGGCGGGAGGGAAAGAAGCACCGGGGCGCCCCGGGGAAAGGGGGCCTCCCTCCCGCCGCAGGGAAGAGAGAGGAAGGGAGCCTGCGGGAGGTCGTCCTTACGGCGGGAAGGAGGGAGGAGGACCTGTTCGACCTTCCCCGGGCCGTGACGGTCGTCGGAAGGAGGAAGATCGACAGGGAGAGTCCCGCCTCGGTCCTGGACACCCTGGCGGACCAGCCTGGTGTATGGATCGAGAAGCGGACCATGACCGCCTCGGATCCGGTGATCCGGGGCTTCTCGGGGGCCAACATCCTGGCCTTGGTGGACGGTTGCTCCCTGTCCACCCTCTGGGGAGAGGGGGGGGAAGGCGGGGACGACATGTACGGGAAGGTGGACGCCGAGTCGGTGGAGAGGATCGAGGTGATCCGCGGACCCGCCTCCTCTCTCTACGGCTCCAACGCCCTGGGCGGGGTGATCAACTTCCTGACCAGGTCTTGTCCCGTCGGGTATACCGAAGAGGGGGTGGAGGCGGGAGGCCGGTCCAAGGCGGCCTTCGGCTCGGCCTCGAAATACGTCCTCTTCCGCCAGGAGGGCTGGCTTGCCTCGCCCCGGTTCCGCCTCTTCGGGGGGGGCACGATCCGGGACCTGGACGACACCGAGGGGGGCCGGGGTGTGGGCGTGCAGCACCCCACGGGCGGGAAGGAGAGGAACTTCGATTTCAAGGGAAGCTGGCGGATCTCCGGGACCCAGGAGCTGATCCTCTCGGCCCAGTCGGTGAACCGGGACAAGGTCCGCCGTTACTACAGGCCCAGGGAGGCCAACTACAACGACCGTGACGCCCTGACCCTGACCTGGAAGGGCCGGGACCTGGGCAGGGCCGCCGACACCGTGGAGGGGAAACTCTATTTCCAGGACAAGCGGGACGTGCGGAAGGACTTCGTCCGCAACCGGACGGGCGAAGCCCGGTGGCGCACCGTCTCGGGCGATCTCCAGGCCACCAGGGTCCTTGGGGAGGACCACACCCTCACTGCTGGGGTCCACTTCCACCAGGACGAGGGGGAGACTCCCGACGACGAACAGTTCACATGGCGGAGCTGGGCCGACGGGACCAAGGAGAAGGTGGCCCCCGACTCGGCCTGGAACGACCTGGGGCTCTTTGTCCTGGACGAGTGGAGGGCCTCTTCCCTCCTGACCTTCACGGGCTCCTTCCGGGTGGACCGCTTCCACTTCCACTCCGACGTGGACGACAACTACACCCTCTACGTGGACAGAAGGCGTGGAACCGTATATCCGTCCTCCTACGACGTCTCCTCCGACCAGTTCGCCCGCGACAAGACGGCCTGGTCCGGCGGGCTGGGGGTCATGGTAGAGGCCGGCGGCGGGGTGCACCTCACGGCCGACTGGACCCGGGGCTTCCGCCTCAACCCGCCCCGCTTCGGCGTCACGCGCACGGATTTCGGGATTCTCGTCCCGGAATCCTTCCAGGAGCCGGCAGTGAGCGACACCTACGAGGCAGGAGCGAGGTTCCGGGGCGAAGTCTTCAGGGGATCGTGTTTCCTCTGGTATTCCTCCATCCGGAACTGGCAGGCCCTGGCCCCCGGGACCTACAACGGGAGGAGCTGGTTCGATTTCAACGGCAACGGGACCAGGGACCCGGGAGAGCAGGTCTTCCGGACCGCCACGGGAAAGGCCTACGTCTACGGCCTGGAGATGGAGGGATCCCTGGACCTGGGCGCCTTGGCGGAGGGTTCGAAGTGGTCCTTCCTGGAAGGGTGGAGCCTCCAGGGAGGATTCGCCTGGGACTACGGCCGGGACCTGGCGGCCAAGAAGGGCCTGGGTGGGAAGTCGGAGCCCATGCTCAAGACCCAGCCCGCCATGGGGGTGGTGAAGTTCAAGTGGGAGGACCGGGACCCCCGGCGCAAGGGGTGGTTCGAATTCCGGGTTCGGATGGTCCGGGCCTACACGAAGATCCCTTCCGGGGAGTGGGACGACGGCGTGGGGTACCTCAAGGACCCCCAGGACCCTTCCAGCGGGAAGATCCGGCGCCACTCCAGGCTCCCGGGCTACACCCTTCTGGACGTCCGGGGGGGGCTGGACCTGGCCGAGGGGGTCTCCCTGTGGGGGGCCGTGGAGAACCTGACGGACAAACGCTACAGGGCCGCCCACTCCCGCTGGGACGGTGAGGGGATCAACTTCCTGGCCTCCCTGGCAGTAAGTTTTTGAAGGGTTGGAAGGTAAAAATCGGGGGATTTCGGGCGGAAAGAGGCTCCAGGGGGGGCTAACCCCTTGCGGAGCAAGAAGATGAAGTTTTTTTGGGGGGCCTATTGACCCCGCCCCCCCTGGTTGCTAGCATCCCCCCCTTTCGTGTCCCTGGCGAGACCACCCGAGGTGGCTGCGAGCGCTCCCCGCACCTGGGCGGGATGTTGCGGCGCAGGACCGCTTTGGGGGGTCGGAAGTCCGGAAGGGACAGGGGTAAAGGAACCCCCGGGCGAGAGTTCGGAGAGATCATGCAGGAGAAGATCACAATCCGGATGGAGGCCTACGACCACGAGGCGCTGGACCAGTCCGCCCTGGACATCGTGGAGACGGCAAAGAGAACGGGCGCCCTCGTGGCGGGACCCGTTCCTCTGCCCACCCGCATCGAGCGCTACACGGTTCTGCGGTCTCCCCACATCGACAAGAAGTCGAGGGAGCAGTTCGAGATCAGGACTCACAAGAGGCTGATCATCATCTCGGAGGCTACCTCGAAGACGGTGGACGCCTTGAGCAAGCTCAACCTGCCTGCCGGGGTGGACATCAGGATCAAGACGTGAACGGCCGTTCACGGCTGGACCGGAAGGAGGCGGGGCCGGACCCGGGAGGGTCGGGGTCCCAGGAGACGTAAGGAACAGACCAAGATGGAGGGCGCCCTCTTCCAGGGGGTGCGACGGGCATGAAAGCAATCCTCGGATACAAGCGGGGTATGACCCAGATCTTCACCGAACGGGGCGAGGTGATCCCCGTGACGGTGCTGGAGGCAGGTCCATGCCCCGTCGTGCAGGTCAAGACCCCCGAGAAGGACGGATACAAGGCCTACCAGTTGGCCTACGGCGCCGTCCGGCCCAAGCGGGTGGCCAAGCCCCAGCTGGGCCACTTCAAGAAGGCGGGCCTGGAGCCCTACCGCCATCTCAGGGAGATCCGGGTCCTGGAGGGCGAGATCGACCTCAAGCCGGGCGACCAGGTCACGGTGGCGGACTTCCAGGTGGGGGAGCTGGTGGACGTGACGGCCTTGAGCAAGGGCCGGGGCTACCAGGGCACGGTGAAGCGGCACGGCTTCTCCCGGGGACCCGAGAGCCACGGCTCCATGAACGTGCGGCGGCCGGGTTCCATCGGCCAGTCCTCCTATCCTTCCCGCGTCTTCAAGGGGACCCGCATGTCGGGACACATGGGAAACAAGCGGATCACCGTGAAGAACCAGAAGCTCGTCCTGGTGGACCCGGACAAGAACCTGATCGCCGTAAAGGGCCAGGTCCCCGGGCCGGTGGGGGGGCTGGTGATCCTCAAGCAGGCCAAGAACCCCAAGGCCAAGGGGGGAGCGTAAAGGACCATGGCTGAGACGACCACGATTACGGTCAAGACCCTGAGTCAGGGTTCCACCGGGACCAGAGAGGTGGACCTCTCCAACCTGGGTGACAAGATCCTCTACCGGACCCTGAAGGAAGCGGTGGTCATGTACCAGGCCAACCGCAGGCAGGGGACCCGCTCCACCAAGACCCGCAAGGAAGTGGCCGGATCGGGCCGCAAACCCTACAGGCAGAAGCATACCGGCCGGGCCCGGGCGGGCTCCTTCCAGTCCCCCATCTGGAGGGGCGGGGGGGTGGTCTTCGGGCCGAAGCCCAGGGATTTCCACTACCAGCTTCCCAGGAAGATGAAGCGGGCCGCCCTCCGGTCGGCCCTGCTCGGCAAGTTCCGGGACGGCGAGGTCGTCGTCGTGGAGGACCTCCCCAGGGAGAAGCCTTCCACCAAGCAGGCCTACGCCCTCCTCAAGGCCGCCGGCGCCGAGAAGAGCGCCCTCGTGGTGGTTCCCCATCACGATCCGGTGGTGCTCATGTCCTTCCGAAACATTCCGAAGGTGGATGTGCGGCGCCTGGCGGACTTGAACGCATACGATGTCCTCCGGCGCCGTTTTCTTTTGGTGACTCCCGAGGTCCTGGAGAACCTCCTGGCCGGGAACCTCCATGGCGCCGCCGGGGAGGAGGTGAACCATGGCTGAACCCGACCTTTCCCGTTACTACAAGATCATCAAGAAGCCCCTGATCACCGAGAAGAGCACGAATCTCCAGGACAGGGAGAACAAGTACGTCTTCCAGGTGGACATCCGGGCCAACAAGGTGGAGATCCGGGAAGCCATCGAGCGGATCTTCGATGTGAAGGTGAAGGCCGTGAACACCATGCGGCGCAAGGGCAAGTTCAAGCGCATGGGGTTCCAGGCCGGCCGGAGCAGCGACTGGAAACGGGCCGTCGTGACCCTGGAAGAGGGCCAGCGGATCGAGATCGTCTGAGGGGCAGGAGAGACAGCTCATGGGCGTCAAGCACTACAAGCCGACATCGCCGGGACGCAGACACGGGTCGGTCCTGGACTTCGCCGAGATCACAAAGAAGGAACCGGAGAAGTCCCTCCTGGTCCCCTGGAAGTCCTCGGGCGGGAGGAACAACCTGGGCCGGATCACCTCCCGCAGGCGCGGCGGCGGAGCGAAGCGGAAATACCGCATCATAGATTTCAAGAGGAACAAGGACGGCGTGCCGGCCAAGGTGGCGTCCATCGAGTACGACCCCAACCGGTCCGCCTTCATCGCCCTCCTCCACTACGCCGACGGGGAGAAGCGTTACATCCTGGCTCCCCGGGGCATCAAAGTGGGGGACCGGGTCTACTCGGGCCTGGAACCCGATCCCGAGATCGGCTTCCAGCCCGGCGTCTGCCTTCCCCTTTCGGCCATCCCCCTCGGCCTGGAGGTCCACAACGTGGAACTCCAGCCCGGCAAGGGCGGCCAGATGGTCCGTGCCGCCGGCATGGCCGCAAGGCTCTCCGCCAGGGAGGGGAAGTACGCCATTCTCATTCTTCCTTCCGGCGAGATGCGGAAGGTGCACGTCCGGTGCCGGGCCACGATCGGCCAGGTGGGCAACCTGGACCACCAGAACGTGAGCCTGGGCAAGGCCGGGCGTTCCCGCCACATGGGCCGGCGCCCCAAGGTTCGGGGCGTGGCCATGAACCCCGTGGCCCATCCCATGGGCGGCGGCGAAGGGCGTTCCGGCGGAGGCCGGCACCCCTGCTCCCCCTGGGGCAAGCTCGCCAAGGGCGGGAAGACCAGGAAAAAAGGAAAGGCCAGTGACCAGTTCATCATCAGGAGGCGCCGCAAGTAGCGGCCCGTCCAGGGAGGAATCGCCTTGAGCCGGAGCATCAAGAAGGGGCCGTTCATCGACCCCAAGCTCATGAAGAAGGTAGAGAAGGCCCGCCGCGAGGGCAGCCACGAGCCCATCAAGACCTGGGCACGCTCTTCCACCATTCCCCCGGAGTTCGTGGGGATGAATTTCATGGTCCACAACGGGCGGACCTTCCTGAAGGTCTTCGTCACCGAGGACATGGTAGGCCACAAGCTGGGTGAATTCGCCCTGACCAGGACCTTCAGGGGCCACACCAAGGCGGAGCGCAAGAAGCGGTGAGGGAGACGACCATGGCGGAAGAAACCAAGGAATTCAGGGCCCTTCACAAGTACGCCAGGATCTCGGCCGAAAAGGTCCGGCCCGTGGCGAACCTGGTCCGGGGCCTTCCCGTCAACCGGGCCCTGATCCTGCTCAAGCACAACAAGCGGCGCGGGGCCTTTCTTTTGAAGAAGGTCCTGGAGTCGGCCGTGGCCAACGCCACCCAGTCCGACGCCGACGTGCACGTGAACAGGCTTTTCGTCAAGCGGGTCTGGGTGGACCACGCCGGGCTCCTGCACAAGCGGGTCCGGTGGCGGCCGGGTCCCATGGGAAGGGCCATGCCCATCCGGAAGCGGCAAGCCCACATCGGAGTGGTCGTGGCCGAAGGGACCCAGGAGTAGAGGAGAGGATCATGGGACAGAAGACCCATCCAATCGGTTTTCGGATCGGGATCACCGAGCCCTGGCGGTCCAGGTGGTACGCCAGGAAGAGCAGGTTCTCCAAGCTGCTCCTCCAGGACTACCAGATCCGCAGGTTCATCAAGAAGGAATACGGCCACACCGGAATTCCCAGGATCGAGATCGAGCGCGGGGGCAACAGGGTCACGGTCATCCTCCACTGCGCCCGGGCAGGCCTGCTGATCGGCCGGCAGGGATCCAACGTGGAGAAGCTCCAGTTGGCCCTGGAGAAGATCGTGGGCGACCCGGTGGAGCTCAAGGTGAGGGAAGTGAAGCGTCCCGAGCTGGAAGCCCAGCTCGTGGCCGAAGGAATCGCCGAGCAATTGGTCAAGAGGGCCGCCTTCCGGCGGACCATGAAGAAGGCCGTGGAGACCACCATGATGGCCGGCGCCAAGGGCGTGAAGGTCATGGTGGCCGGGCGCCTGGGCGGGGCCGAGATGGCCCGGCGGGAGGTCCAGCGTAAGGGCCGGATCCCCCTGCAGACCCTGCGGGCCAAGGTGGACTACGGCTTCGCCGAGGCCAGGACCACCTACGGGATCATCGGAATCAAGGTCTGGATCTACAAGGGAATCGTGCAGGAAGGCGAGGAGGAGCTTCCCACGGGAGGCGGCGTCTCCAGCAGGAAGAGGAAGTTTTTCTGAGGGAACGGCCCCCGAGAAGAGGAGCTGAAGCGTCATGGCTTTGATGCCCAAGAGAGTGAAATACCGCAAGCAGCAGCGGGGAAGGATCCGCGGAAAGGCTTTCCGCGGGAACACCGTGGCCTTCGGGGATTTCGGACTCCAGTCCCTGGAGCCGGCCTGGTTGCCCGCCCGGACCATCGAGGCGGGCCGTGTGGCCTGCACAAGGAGCGCCCCCGAGGCCAAGGTCTTCATCCGCGTCTTCCCCCACAAGCCCGTCACCTCCACGCCGGCCGAGACCCGGATGGGGAAGGGCAAGGGGGAACCCGACTTCTACGCCGCCGTGATCAAGCCGGGCACCATCATCTACGAGCTGGGGGGCGTCACCGAGGCCCAGGCGAAGCTGGCCTTCAACAGGGTGTCCCACAAGCTTCCCTTCAAGACCAGGCTGGTGAAGCGGAGGCACATCTGAAATGGATATCAAGGAACTCAGGGGCAAGGAAGACAGGGAGCTGACCTTCGATCTCCGGAGGCTGGAGAAAGAGCTCTTCGACCTCAGGTTCAAGGCGAGCGCCGAGGACATCTCCAATCCCTCCCGGATCAGGCAGATCCGGAAAGACATCGCCCGGATCAAGACCCTTCTGCGCGAGAGGGAGCTTGGGATCAGAGGCCAGGAAAAACGGTAGGAGGCCCGACTCGCCATGGTGGAAGCCAGAAAAAAACCCAGGACGGTCATCGGGGAAGTCGTCTCCGACAAGATGGAGAAGACCATCGTCGTCCTGGTCTCGAGGTTGGTGAAACATCCCCAGTACGGGAAATACGTGAAGAAGTACACCCGCTACTTCGCCCATGACGAGCGGGGCGAGGCCAGGGTGGGGGACAAGGTGGAGCTTCTGCCCGCCAGGCCCCTCTCCAAGCTCAAGCGGTGGCGGCTCAAGGCGATCCTTTCGCGGAAAGGAGGCCAGTCGTGATCCAGATGCAGACCATGCTCGACGTGGCGGACAACACCGGCGCCAAGAAGGCCCAGTGCATCAAGGTCCTGGGCGGGACCCGGAAGCGTTACGCCACCGTGGGGGACGTGGTGGTCCTCACCGTGAAGAAGGCCGCTCCCGGGGGCGAGGTGAAGAAGAGCCAGGTCGTCCGGGGGGTCATCGTCCGGACGAAGGCCAACATCCGCCGGGAGGACGGCTCCTACGTGCGGTTCGACAGCAACGCCGTGGTCATCCTGAAGGGTGACCAGGAGCCCATGGGAACCCGCATCTTCGGCGCAGTGGCCCGCGAGTTGAGGGAGAAGAACTTCATGAAGATCGTCTCCCTGGCCCAGGAGGTGGTCTGATGGCTCGGATGCGGATCAAGAGGGGCGACAAGGTGGTGGTGATCGCCGGGAAGGACCGGGGCAAGGGGCCCGTGGAGGTCCTCCGGGTGGATCCCGAGAAGCGGACGGTCGTGGTCCAGGGAGTGAACCTCCGGTACAAGCACCTCCGCAAGAGCCAGCAGAATCCCCAGGGAGGGAGGGTCCAGAAGGAACTCCCCATCCACGTGAGCAACGTGATGCTCTGGAGCGAAAAGCTCAAGAAGGGCGTCCGCGTGAAGGTCGTGGAGAAGAACGGCCGGAAGATCCGCGTGGGGATCCCCTGCGGAACCGAGTTCGACAAGTAGCGGGAGGATGAAGGTGGTTGTTCCCAGGTTGAAGGAAAAATACCAGGCGGAAGTGATTCCCAGGCTCAAGGAGAAGTTCGGCATCGAGAACCTCCTTGCCGTTCCCCGCCTGGAGAAGATCGTGGTCAACATGGGGGTCGGAAAGGCCCTGGAGAACAAGAACAGGATCGACCACGCCGTGCGCGACCTCGCCACCATCACGGGCCAGAAGCCCGTCGTGGCCAAGGCCCGCCGGTCGGTCTCCGGGTTCCGTCTCCGCCAGGGGAACCCCATCGGGGTCTTCGTCACCCTGCGCAAGGACAGGATGTACGAGTTCCTCGACCGGTTGATCTCCATTGCCATTCCCCGTATCCGCGACTTCCGCGGCCTGAACCCCAAGGGGTTCGACGGGCACGGCAACTACAACATGGGGCTCTCGGAGCAGATCGTCTTCCCCGAGATCAACCTGGACAAGATGGAGTTCGTCCAGGGGATGAACGTCACCATCGTGACCACGGCCAAGGACGACGAACAGGGTTATGAACTGCTGGCCGGCCTGGGCATGCCCTTCCGGAGGACCGGCGGCGAGACAGGAGCGAATTGACGTGGCCAAGAAGTCCCTTGAGATCAAGACGAGAAGGCTGAAGGAGGCCAAGCGGATCCTCCTGGAGCAACCCGAAGGCCCCAGGCCTTCCTGGTACAAGAAGTACGCCAAGTATCCCGTGAGGGTCTACAACCGGTGCTCCATCTGCGGGCGCCCGAGGGCCTACTACAGGAAGTTCGGGATCTGCCGCGTTTGTTTCCGGAAGATGGCTCACCTGGGGGAGATTCCGGGTGTCCGCAAGGCTTCCTGGTAGGAGCGAATCGCCATGATGACCGACCCAGTGGCTGACATGTTGACCCGGATCCGGAACGGGCTCAGGGCCCGGAAGAAGACCGTGGACGTCCCCGCCTCCCGGATCAAGGTGGACATCGCCGAGATCCTCAAGAAGGAGGGCTACATCGAGGACTACCAGGTCTTCCCCCTGGACGGCCCCAAGGCCGACCTCAGGATCACCCTGAAATACGGTCCCGACGGTGAGATGGTGATCAACCAGATCAAGCGGGAGTCCAAGCCCGGAAGGCGGGTCTACGTCGGAGTGGAGGAGATCCCCAGGGTCATGAACGGGCTGGGGATCGCCATCCTGACCACTCCCATCGGGGTGGTCTCCGACAGGGAGGCCCGGGAGAAACACGTGGGCGGGGAACTGCTCTGCACGGTCTGGTAGGAGGAAACATCCATGTCCAGGATCGGAAAGAAACCCATCGCTCTTCCCTCGGGGGTCAAGGTGAACGTCCTCCCCGGGGAGGTGGTGGTCGAAGGAAAACACGGGAAACTCACGTTCCCCCTCTTTCCGGACATCTCCGTCCGCGTGGAGGGCGACCAGGTCGTCGTGGAGAACGAGGCCAAGGGGGCCAAGGCCTTCCGCAGGGCCGCGCCCTACCACGGCCTGGTCCGGGCCTGCCTGGCCAACATGGTCCGGGGAGTCTCCCAGCCCTGGGAGAAGAAGCTCTCCATCGTGGGCGTGGGCTACAACGCCAAGGTCCAGGGGGGGAAGCTGGTCCTTCAGATCGGGTTCTGCCACCCCGTGGAGATTCCCGTTCCCAAGAGCCTGCAGGTCGAGTGCCCTTCCCCCACGGAGATCGTGGTGAAGGGGATCGACAGGCAGGAAGTGGGACAGTTCGCGGCCAACGTCCGTAGAGTTCGTCCCCCCGAGCCTTACAAGGGCAAGGGGATTCGTTACGCCGACGAGGTTGTTCGTCTGAAACCGGGCAAGTCCCTGACTTCCGGTGGGTAGGATTAGGGATGAATAAGCAGAAAAGCCTTGCGAAGAAGAGGCGCCGGAAGGCCCTTCACGTCCGCCGGGTCCTCAGGCGGGATCCGGTGAGGCCCAGGCTCTCCGTCTACCGGAGCCGCGCCCAGGTCTATTGCCAGATCATCGACGACAGCGAGGGGAAGACCCTTTGCGCCGCCTCTTCCCTGGACAAGGAGATCCGGGATTCCCTCCAGGGGATCAAGAAGACCGAGGCGGCCGAGAAGGTGGGGCAGGTGCTCGCCGAAAGGGCCCTGGCGAAGGGAATCAAGAAGGTCAAGTTCGACCGTGGGTGGCACCGCTACCACGGGAGAGTGAAGGCCCTGGCCGAGGGAGCCCGCAAAGGCGGATTGGAGTTCTAGGAAGATGAAGCGCAAGCTTACCTACATCGATCGCGACGAGGCCATCACCTACGACCTTGTGGACACGGTGGTCGCCATCAACCGGACCGCCGCCGTTGTGAAGGGCGGGAGGCGTTTCTCCTTCAGCGCCCTCACCGTCGTGGGGAACGAGAACGGCGTCGTCGGCGTGGGCTTCGGCAAGGCGAAGGACGTTCCCTCCGCCATGGAGAAGGCCAAGAAGGACGGGTACAAGCACCTGGTCCGGATCGCCCGGAAGGGTTCCACCATCCCCCACGCCATCATGGGGGTCTTCGGTGCCTCCCGGGTGAAGCTCATCCCGGCGGCTCCCGGAACGGGCATCATCGCCGGGGGGGCCGTCCGCGCCGTCCTGGAGAAGGCCGGGATCCAGGACATCCTGACCAAGGCCTACGGCTCCCGGAATCCCATCAACCTGGTGAAGGCCACCCTGGACGGGCTCGCCCGCCTGAAGACCAGGGAGGAAGTGCAGAAACTAAGGGGGGTGAAGCTCTGATGAACCTGACGGACGCAACGAGTCGGGGTGTCAAGAACACCCGCCCCATGAGGGTCGGCAGGGGGACCGGCTCGGGCAAAGGAAAGACCTGCGGCCGCGGCACCAAGGGTGCGGGGGCCCGCTCCGGGAATTCCATGAGCCTGGGCTTCGAAGGCGGCCAGATGCCCCTCTTCCGGAGGGTCCCCAAGCGGGGCTTCTCCAACGCCCTCTTCCGCAAGGTCTACACGATCATCAATGTCGGCGCCCTTGAGGTCTTCGAGGCCGGAGCCAGGGTGGACCTGGAGGCCGTCCTCTCCAAGGGGCTCTGCTCCAAGGAGAGCGACCACCTGAAGGTCCTGGGGAACGGTGAACTCACCAAGCCCCTGACCGTGGTGGCAAAGAAATTCTCCCGTTCCGCCAGGGAGAAGATCGAGAAAGCCGGCGGGAAGGTCGAGGTGGTCTGACCATGACCTTCTCCGCGTCCAACCTCTTCCGGATCCCCGACCTCAGGAGGAAGCTCCTCATCACGATGGGGCTTCTCTTCGTCTACCGGATCGGATTCCACATCCCGATTCCCGGGGTGGACGTTTCGGTCCTGGCGGAGTTCGCCAAGAAGTCCATGCACAACTCCCTGCTGGGGATCATGAGCATGCTCACCGGTTCCCAGCTCGGTAGCGCGGTGATCTTCTCCCTCGGGGTCATGCCTTACATCTCGGCGAGCATCATCTTCTCCCTCCTGGTGAAGGTGGTGCCCAGCCTGGAGGCTTTGTCCAAGGAAGGCGGGGCGGGACAGAAGAAGATCAACCAGTATACCCGTTACGCCACGGTGCCCATCTGCATCGTCCAGTCCTACTTCGTGATCTACGGGGTCCTCAACAACCCCAAGCTGGTCCCGGGAGGAGTCACCCTGGGTTACTCCCTGGTGGCCATGACGGCCTTCACGGCCGGTTCGATCTTCATCATGTGGATCGGCGAGCAGATTACCGAATACGGCGTGGGAAACGGCGTCTCGCTGATCATCATGGCGGGCATCATCGCCAGGATGCCCTCCTACATCCTGAACTACTGGGGTTCCCAGGGCCTCTCCCAGGACGAGAAGATCAAGACCCTCCTTCTCTTCGCCCTGGCATGGGCGGTGACGGTCTTCGTCATCGTCTACATAACGAAGGCGCAAAGACGGATCCCGATCCAACAGGCCAAGCTCACCCGGGGCCGGAAGGTCTACGGCGGGCAGAGGCACTTCCTTCCCATCAAGGTCAACCAGGCCGGCGTGATGCCCATCATCTTCGCCTCGGCCCTCACGGTGATCCCCAACATGCTGGGGAAGGTCCTGGAGAGGGTGGATCCGAGCTTCGTCTGGCTCTCCGACGCCTTCGGCCAGAGCCGGGGCTGGTGGTACTGGATCTTCTACTGCGGCATGATCGTCTTCTTCTCCTTCTTCTGGAACAGCCTCATGTTCCAGCCCAAGGAGATCGCCGACAACCTCAAGGAGTACGGCTCCTTCATCCCCGGGATCCGTCCGGGCCACCGGACGGCCGAGTTCCTGGAGGGGGTCATGACCCGTCTCACCCTGGCAGGGTCGGTCTTCCTGGCGGCCATCGCCTTCCTTCCCTCCCTTGTGACGGACTCCTTGAACGTGCCCTACGCCATCGCCCTCTTCATGGGAGGCACCTCGGTGCTGATCGTGGTGGAGGTGGCCCTCGACTTCATCGAGAAGCTCAACGCCATGCTGGTCATGAGGAACTACGACGGCTTCTTCAAAGGTGAGACCGGCGGAGCGGGATGGGGGAGGAAGCGCACGTGAGCGGGAAGGGGAAGATTCGGGCCGTCCTCCTCGGCCCTCCCGGAGCGGGCAAGGGCACCCAGGCCAAGCGCCTGGCCGGGGCCACGGGCGTCCTGCACCTCTCCACGGGGGACATGCTCCGCCAGGCCGTGGCGGAAGGCACCGAGCTGGGGAAGAAGGCCAAGTCCTTCATGGACGCCGGGGCCCTGGTTCCGGACTCCCTCATGGTGGACCTGATCGCCGAGAAGCTCTCCTCCGGGGTGGATTCCTACCTGCTGGACGGGTTCCCCAGAACCCTCCCCCAGGCCGGAGCCCTGGACGAACTCCTGGAGAGGCTGGGCCTTCCCCTGGAGGACGTGGTCTACTTCCAGGTCCCCCAGGAGGACCTGGTGAGGAGACTTTCGGGGAGGCTCACTTGCCAGGCCTGCGGCGCAGTCTATCATAAGGAGTTTCACCCGCCCGCCCGGGAGGGGATCTGCGACCGGTGCGGGTCGGCTTCCCTGGTGGTCCGGCCCGACGACCGGGAGGATGTGGTCCGCAAACGGCTGGCGGTCTACGGGGAGCAGACCCGGCCGCTGGTGGAGTATTACCGGGAGAAAGGCCTGCTCCGGGAGGTGGACGCTTCCGCTTCCGAGGAGGAGGTGTTCCTTTCTCTCAAGTCCTTGTTTTCACTGGATTGATCCCATGGCCAAGGAAGAACCCATCGAAGTCGAGGCGATCGTGAAGGAGGCGTTGCCGAACGCCACGTTCCGTGTCGTCATCGAAGGCGGCCACGAGATCATTGCCCACGTCTCGGGGAAGATGCGGATGCACTTCATCCGGATCCTCCCCGGCGACAAAGTGACCGTGCAAATGTCGCCCTACGACCTGACCAAGGGGCGGATCGTCTACAGGGGGTAGCCGTGAAGGTTCGTTCGTCCGTCAAGAGAATCTGTGAGAACTGCAAGATCATCCGCCGCCACGGCGTGGTCCGGGTGATCTGCACCAATCCCAGGCACAAGCAGCGCCAGGGCAAGTAGGGCGTTCCTCGAGGGAGACCCAAAGGAGACCAGAAGAAGATGCCGCGAATCGCAGGAGTGGATATCCCGAACGAAAAGGCCGTCTGGGTCGGCCTTACCCGGGTCTACGGGATCGGCCCCACCTTTTCCCGGAAGATCCTGGAAACGGTGGGCATCGATCCCAACGTGAAGGGCCGCGACCTCTCGGAAGAGGAGGTGGCCCGGATCAACAACGAGATCGAGCGGAACTACGTGGTGGAAGGCCAGCTCCGGCGGCAGGTCACCCAGAACATAAACCGCCTCAAGGAGATCGGCTGCTACCGGGGGATCCGGCACAGGCGGGGGCTTCCCGTCAGGGGCCAGCAGACCCAGGCCAATGCCAGGACCCGGAAGGGGCCGAGGAAGACCGTGGCCGGCAAGAAAACCGTGAGGAAGTAAGGAGGCTCAGTTGGCGACAAGGGGCGGATCCCAGAAGAAAAAGGCGCGCAAGGGCGTATCCAAGGCGATCGTCCATATCAAGGCGACCTTCAACAACACGATCATCACCATCACCGACATGAACGGCGAGACCCTCTGCTGGGACTCGGCCGGGACCATCGGTTACAAGGGCTCCCGGAAGAGCACCCCCTTCGCCGCCCAGCGGGCGGCGATCCGGGCCGCCGACAAGGCCAGGAAGATGGGGGTCCGGGAAGTGGAGATCCGGGTCAAGGGGCCCGGCTCCGGCAGGGAGTCCGCCATCCGGTCCATTGCGGACACGGGGCTCGAGGTCAAGGCCATCACGGACGTGACGCCCCTGCCCCACAACGGCTGCCGTCCGAAGAAGCGGCGCAGGGTCTAGGCCGAGGAGGGCTAAGGACAAATGGGTCGATATACTGGAAACGTATGCAAACTCTGCCGCCGGGAGGGTATGGCCCTCTGGCTCAAGGGGCAGCGTTGCTTCTCCGAGAAGTGTTCCCTCAAGAAGAGGGACTATCCCCCGGGCCAGCACACCCGCCGGCCGCGGAAGGTCTCCGAGTACAACCGCCAGCTTCGTGAGAAGCAGAAGGCCAAGAGGATCTACGGGATCCAGGAGACCCAGTTCCTCAAGTACTTCCGCATGGCGGAACGGATGAAGGGCAACACGGGGGAGAACCTCCTCACCATCCTGGAGAGGAGACTGGACAACGTGGTCCTGGCCCTGGGTTTCGCCCTCTCCCGGTTCCACGCCCGCCAGCTCGTCTCCCACGGGCACGTGACGGTCAACGGCAAGCGGCTCAACATCCCCTCCTACCTGGTCCGGGTGGGGGACGAGATCGGGATCACCCGCAAGGAGAAGATCCGCAAGCTCGTGGCCGAAACCGTGGAGATCAACAGGGGCACCGAGGTGCCTTCCTGGCTCGAGGCCGATCCCACCAACCTTTCCGGAAAGGTCGTCCAGCTCCCCAAGCGGGACGACGTGACCCACGATCTGCACGAGCAGCTCATCGTGGAGCTCTGCTCCAAGTAGTACCAAGACGAGGAGATCCAGTTCATGAGGATCCGCTGGCGAAACTTCGAGCTGCCGACCCAGGTCATTCTGGACAAGTCGACGGCGACAGACTCTTACGGCCGTTTCACCGCCGAGCCCTTCGAGCGGGGCTTCGGCGCAACCGTGGGCAACGGGCTCCGGCGCGTTCTTCTCTCCTCCATCGAGGGGACGGCTGTGACTTCCGTCCGCATCGACGGCGTCCAGCACGAGTTCTCCTCGATCCAGGGCGTTTACGAGGACGTCACCGACATCATCCTCAACCTGAAGAAGCTCAGGGTGAAGATGGACGGCGACGGCCCGGCCGTCCTGGAGATCGACGTGAACCGGAAGGGCCCCGTCACGGCGGCGGACATCAAGTGCGACCAGAACACCGAGGTGGTCAACAAGGACCTGCTCATCTGCACCCTCACCGACGCCGTGCCCTTCCACGCCGAGATCAAGGTGGCCAAGGGGAGGGGGTACGTCACTGCCGAGGAGAACATCGAAGAAGGTGCCGAACTCGGGACCATCCCGGTGGATTCGGTCTTCTCCCCGGTCTACCGGGTGAAGTTCAGCATCGAGAACACCCGGGTGGGCAAGTTCACCAACTACGACAGGCTCATCCTGGAGATCTGGACCGACGGGACGGTCACCCCGGAGCAGGCCCTCGTGGAGGCCAGCAAGATCTACAGGAAGCACTTGAATCCCTTCGTCCAGTACCAGGAGGCCTCGACGGAGCTCACCCTGGACTCGGCGGGGGTCGTCGAGAGCGAGGAGGAGGGCATGGAGCCCGTCCTCACCGAGGAGGAGGCCCGCCTGGCCGAGCTCCTGGACAAACCCCTGGAGGCCCTGGACCTCTCGGTCCGGGCCCGGAACTGCCTGGATACGGAAAACATCAGGACCGTGAGGGATCTTGTCACCAAGACGGAGGCGGAGATCCTGAAGGTCAAGAACTTTGGAAAGACCAGTCTCCGGGAGGTCAAGCAGAAGCTTGCCGTCTGGAACCTCTCTCTCGGAATGGAGCTTCCCGAGGCGCTGAAGAAGCCTCTCAGGGACCAGATCGAGTGTGAGAGCTGAGCGAGGAGCCCAGCCATGCGACACCGCAAGAGCAACAAGAAGTTCGGAAGGGACACCCAGCACAGGGGCGCCCTGGCGCGGAACCTGGTGGCGGCCCTCTTCCGCCACGAACGGGTGATCACCACCCTTCCCAAGGCCAAATACTACAAGCGCTTCGCCGAGAAGCTCATCACTCTGGGCAAGGTGAAGACCCTGGCCCGGTACCGCCGGGCCTTGAGCCTTCTCCACGACGAGGACGCCGTGAAGAAGCTCTTCGACGTCCTTGGGCCCAGGTACAAGGATCGGCCCGGCGGATACACCCGGGTGTTGAAGCTCGAGAAGCCCCGGCTGGGAGACAAGGCCCCCCGGGCCATCTTCGAGCTCGTGGACAGCGACTACCTGGAGCGGAAGGAAAGGGAGGCGGAAGAGAAGGCCGCCCTGGAGAAGAGGAAGTCCAGGCTCACCTCCACCGCCGCCTCCGAGTAGGGAGGGAGAAGGCCCTTGGGCGCCCTTTCGCACGGCCCTTGGATCCTGGCCCTTGCAGGCCGGCCCTTGGGCTTCAAAGGGTGGCTGGGGGTCTTTCTCTATATCTTTCTCTTCCTGGCCGCCGCCTGGTGGATCTGGAAGATCGCCGGCCCCGACGGCGAGGAGGAAGACCCGGACTCCGGGGAGTGACAGGACGCCTGGTTTCTCCCCGCCGGATCCGAGGGGCGGGGAAAGAGGGTCTTCTTCCCCTCATGCGCCGGCGGGAACGGCGGAAGGGTTCAACCGATCCGGGCCCAGCGTTCCCTCTTCGGTAGGGGGGGCAAGGGTTGAAGGGTGAACTCCAGGGCCTCCTTCCCAAGGAGGGCGGCCAGCTCCCCGAGGAACTCTTCCGTCGGGTCCACCGAAAATCCCGGCGAGGCCATCAGGGCCGCCCGGTTCCTCTCCCTCCGGAAGGTCAGGAAGACCCGCTTCTCCCCCCTGTGGCGGTTGAAGATCCCCGCCAGCCGGTCCAGGGCCGCCGGGTCGTCGGCCCATTCGTCCGGGAGGGTGAGGAGCAGGCTCTTGATCCTGAGGCGGATCATCTCGGCCGGGGTATAGACGGCCTCGACCTTGATCTCCGGCGTCTCCCCTTTGTCCAGGAACCCCCGGAGGAACAAGATGGCGTCCTCCTGGACCTTGTTCTGCACCTCCGCCCAGGCCCGGGCGAAGAAGACCGCCGAGATGGTCCCTGTCAGGTCGTCCAGCCTGGCCCGGGCCATCTTCAACCCCGCCGAAGGCCCCCTCTTGATGATGGAGGTCTTCAATGCCGTGATCATCCCCGAGAGGACCACCTCCCTGGGGCCCTCCTGCCTGTCCATCTCCAGGACCTGGGCCACCCGGTTCCCCGCCAGGCCGTGGTAGAGGGTCTTCTTTCGCTCCAGGGGATGGCCCGTCAGGTAGAAGCCCAGGGCCTCCTTCTCCATGGCGAGCCTCTCCAGGGGGGAGAGGCCGGCCTCCCTCCCGCCCGCCGGTCTCGGGATGGTCTTCTTCCGGCCCATCGAGGGCGGGGGGGCGCCGAAGAGGGAGGCCTGTCCCCTCTTGCGGTCCTTCTGGGTCTCCATGCCCACCCGGAGGCACCGGTCCAGGTCCGCCAGGGCCTGGACCGGGCCCGCCGAGATGGAGTCGAAGGCCCCGGCCTTGATCAGGGATTCCAGGGTCCCCTTGTTGCAGACCGACAAATCCACCTCTTCGCAGAAGTGGGTGAGGTCGAGGAATTCCCCGATCCTCTCCCTCGCCTCCACCACGGCCCTGGCGGCGTTCTCGCCCACCCCCTTCAGGGCCATCAGGGCGTAGCGGATGGCATCGCCTTCCACCTTGAACTCCACGCCGCTCTTGTTGACGTCGGGAGGGAGGATCCGGATCCCCCGGGCCTTGGCGTCGGCCACGAAGCTCTGGAGCTTGTCCGTGTCCCCTGCGTCGCAGGTCAGGAGGGAGCAGAAGAACTCCAGGGGATAGTGGGCCTTCATGTAGGCCGTCCGGTAGGCCAGGAGGGCGTAGGCCGTGGCGTGGCTCTTGTTGAACCCGTACCGGGCGAACTTCTCCATGCTTCCGAAGAGATCGGTGGCGAACTTCTTCCCGTATCCCCTCTTCACGGCGCCGTCGATGAACTTGTTACGGAAGGCCGCCATGATCTCGTCGTTCTTCTTCCCCATGGCCTTCCGCAGGGAATCGGCCTCGTTCATGGAGAAGCCCGCGATCTTTACGGAGATCAGCATGACCTGTTCCTGGTAGACGATGTTCCCGTAGGTGTCTTCCAGGATCTCCTTCAGGTCCTCGTGGGGGTAGGAGACGGGTAGTTCGCCCCTCTTGTTGGCCACGTAGGTGTCCACCATGCCCGACTCCATGGGGCCGGGCCTGTGGAGGGCGTTGAGGGCGATGATGTCCTCGAACTTGTCCGGCTGGAGGCGGATCAGGAGTTTCCGCATCCCTTCGGACTCGAGCTGGAAGATCCCCGACGTGTCGGCCCGCCTCAAAAGGTCGAAGGTCCTGGGACAGTCCAGGGGAAGATGGTCCAGGTCGATCTCCTTCCCCTGGTTCTCCTTCACCAGGCGGACGGCCTTGTCCAGGATGGTCAGGTTCTTCAGGCCCAGGAGATCCATCTTTAGGAGACCGATCCTCTCCACCTGGGTCATCTGCCACTGGGTGACCACTTCGCCCTGGGGCCTGGCCAGGGGGGTGTACTCCTGGAGGGGCTTGTCCGAGATGACCACGCCCGCCGCGTGGGTGGAGGGATCTCTCGCCAGCCCCTCGATCTTCATGGCGTATTCGAAGAGCTTCTTGTGGGCCTCGTCCCGTTCCTTCAGGGCCGCCAGGTCCTGGTCCTTCTCCAGGGCCTTCTTCAGGGAGTCTTCCGAGACCTTCTTGGAGATCCTGTCCACCTCGGCCAGGGGTATGTCCAGCACCCTGCCCACGTCGCGCAGGGCCCTCCGGGCGGCCATGGTGGTGAATGTGATGATCTGGCAGACCGAGTCCCGGCCGTACCGGTTCCTCACGTACTCGATGATCCTCTGGCGGCCTTCGCGGCAGATGTCCACGTCGATGTCGGGCATGGAGATCCGCTCGGCGTTGAGGAACCTCTCGAAGAGGAGGTTGTACCTCAAGGGGTCCACGTCGGTGATTCTCAGGGTGTAGGCCACGATGGAGCCCGCCGCCGATCCCCTGCCGGGGCCCACGGGGACGCCGATCTTCCTGGCGTGGTTGATGAAGTCCCAGACGATCAGGAAGTACGAGGCGAACCCCATCTGGAGGACGATCCTGGTCTCGTATTCCAGGCGTTCCACCGCCTCTTTCGGGGGAGGGTCGCCGTAGCGTTCCCTGAGCCCTTCCTTGCAGAGCTTGAGGAAGAAGTCTTCCGGTTTCTCCCCCGAATCGGTCTGGAATACGGGCAGGTGGTAGATGCCCCTGGGGATCTCCACGTGGCAGCGCCGGGCGATTTCCAGGGTGTTCTCCAGGGCCTCGGGCACGTCCCGGAAGAGGAGGTTCATCTCTGCGGGGGACTTCAGGTAGATCTGGCGGGTCTCCACCTTGAAGCGTTCCTGGTCCGTGAGGAGGGCCCCCGTGTGGATTGCAAGGAGGACGTCCTGGACCCGCCAGTCCTCCTTTTCCAGGTAGTGCACGTCGTTGGTGGCCACCAGCCCCAGGCCGAGCTTTCCGGCGATCTCCACCAGACCCTCGTTCAGGGGGTCCTGGCGGGGGAGGCCGATCCGCATGAGTTCCAGGAAGAAGTTGTCCTTCCCGAAGATGTCCCGGTATTCCGCCGCCCTCTCCAGGGCCTTCTTCTCCTCGCCCCTGGCGAGGAGGCGGTTCAGTTCCCCCGAGAGGCATCCCGAGAGGCCGATGAGACCCTTGGCGTGGGCCGCCAGGACCTCCTTGTCGATCCTGGGTTTCCTGTAGAAGCCCTCAAGGTTGGCCAGGGAGGAGAGCTTGATCAGGTTCTTCCAGCCCTCTTCGTTCTCCGCCAGGAGGGTCAGGTGGGTCGTAGGGTTGCGCTCCTTGTCCGCCTTGAGCTTCATGGAGCGGACCGCCAGGTAGGCCTCCATGCCCAGGATGGGTTCGATGCCCGCCTTCCTGGCCTTGTCGTGGAATTCCACCGCGGCGTATAGATTGCCGTGGTCCGTGAGGGCCAGGGCTTCCTGGCCGTAATCGGCGGTCTTCTTCAGGAGGGCGTCCACCGTGGCGGCGCCGTCCATGAGGGAGTAGTGGGAGTGGACGTGAAGGTGGACGAAACGCGGCTTGTCCTGGCTCATCCTCTCTCCCTTCCGCCCCGGGGTCCCTCTTCGCGCCTCGGTGGGAGAGGCGCCTCGTCCTCCTGCCTCTGCCTTCCTTCTCTACATCCCATCCGCCCCGCCGGTCCGGGGCGGATGGAAACTCACGCCACCAGGCGGAGTTTCCTCCCTACCTTTTCGAAGGTCTCCACGACCCGGTCGATCTGGGCCGGTGTGTGGGTCGCCATGTAGCTCGTCCGGATCAGGTCCATGCCGGGTGGGACCGCCGGCGAGGTCACGGGGTTGGCGAAGATCCCTTCCTCGGTGAGCATCCTCCAGAACCGGAAGGTGAGTTCCTGGTCCCCGATGATCACCGGGATGATCGGGGTCTGGCTCGCCCCCAGGTTGAAGCCGAGACTCGTAAGTCCCTGGCGGACCCTTTCGGTGTTCTCCCAGAGGGCCTTGCGCCGCTCGGGCTCCGCTTCCAGCACCTCCAGGGCGGCGATGACCGTTGCCACGCTGGCCGGCGGGATGGAGGCCGAGAAGATCAAGGGTCTGGAGAAGTGCTTGATGTAGTGGATCACGTCCTCCGGCCCGGCCAGGAATCCTCCGATGGAGGCCAGGGACTTGGAGAAGGTCCCCAGGACCATGTCCACTTCCTTCTCCACGCCGCAGTGCTCGGTGGCTCCCCTGCCGTGGGATCCCAGGACGCCCACGGCGTGGGCCTCGTCCACCAGGACCCGGGCGTTGTAGGTCTCGGCGAGGCGGGTCACCTCCTCCAGGGGGGCGATGTCGCCCATCATGCTGAAGACCCCGTCCAGCACGATGAGGCGTCCCACGTCGTCGTCCTGGGTGAGGGAGAGAAGACGTTCCAGGTCTTCCATGTCGCCGTGTTTGAACTTGCGGACTTCCGCGAAGGAGAGCCTCGTTCCGTCGATGATGGAGGCGTGGTTCTCCCTGTCGCAGAAGATCACGTCGTGTTTCCCCGTGATGGCGGCGATGACTCCCAGGTTGGTCTGGAACCCGGTGGAGAAGGTGAGGGCCGCCTCCCTGTCGAAGAACCGGGCCAGTTTCTCTTCCAGCTCGACGTGGAGAGACAGGGTCCCGTTCAGGAAACGGGATCCCGTGCATCCGCTCCCGAAGTCTTCCAGGGCCTTGCGGGCCTTCTCAAGGACGTAGGGATGGTGGGTGAGACCGAGGTAGTTGTTGGAGCCGATCATCAGCATCCGCTTCCCCTCGATCACGACCTCCGTTCCCTCGCTCTCCTCGATGACCCGGAAATAGGGATAGAGCCCGAGTCTGGCGTATTCCCGGGCTCGGGTAAAACGATTGCACTTGGCGAAGAGATCCACCGTTTCTACACTCTGACCTTTCCGCGTCGCGCCTCCCTCATTTCACGAGAGGAACAGGCCCCGGAGATCTCCGGACGGGCGTGGGGGGCGGAGCCGAGGTAAGTTAGATGGAAAGGGCCCGGGGCGCAACCAGAGTTTCGTTCCCCGCCCGAGAGCGAGGAGCCCTGATCCGATGGATCTCGTCACGGGGGCAACAGGTTTCATAGGCGGCGTTCTGGCCCGGAAGCTCCTGGACCAGGGGAGGAAGGTCCGCTGTCTCGTCCGTTCCCTGGAGAAGGCCAAGGGCCTGGCCCAGGCCGGGGCCGAGCTGGTCCAGGGGGATCTCTCCCAGCCCGAAACGGCCTTCCGCGTCCTGGAGGGGGCGGACCGGATCTTCCACCTGGCAGGAGTGACCAAGACTCTTCGGGCCCAGGATTACTGGACGGGGAACGTCCAGGCCGCCCTGAACCTGGCCAAGGCCTTCTCCCTCCAGGGACGGGGCCGCCTGGTGGCCCTCTCCTCCCTGGCCGCCGCCGGGCCTTCCCGGCCCGATGTCCCCAGGAAGGAGGAGGATCCTCCCCGGCCGGTCTCCTATTACGGGAAGTCCAAGCTCTCGGGAGAGCTCGCCCTGACCTCCCTGGGCGAGCCCCACTCCTGGACCGTCCTCCGCCCGCCCATCGTGTACGGGCCGGGGGACAAGGACTTCTTCCTGGTCTTCAAGGCGGCCCGCCGCCGCCGGGTGCCCCTGGCCTTTCCGGGCCAGCCCTGCTCCCTCGTGCACGTGGAGGACCTGGTCCGGGCGATCCTCCTGGCCGCCGAGGCTCCCCAGGCCCACAGAAAGGTCTACTTCGTCTCTTCCCCGCCGGACCTCACCGGCCGTGAGATGGTGGAGCTGGCCGGCCGTGTCCAGGGACGGTCCCCCCGTATCCAGCCCGTTCCGGCCTGGATGGCGGACCTGACCTGTCGGGCCGCCTGGTTCTGGGCCTGGATCCGGGGGAAGGCGGGGATTCTATCCCCCGACAAGGCCCGGGAGATGAGGCAGCCCGCCTGGACCTGCGATTCGGGCAGGATCCAGAAGGAGCTGGGCTGGAGTCCTGCCTTGACCCACCAGGAGGGGTTCCGCCAGACCCTGGCCTGGTACAGGGAGAAAGGCTGGATCCGGGAGTAGGCTTCCCGGCGGAGCCGCCCCCCCGGAGGGGGGTCAGCCCAGGAGGTGGACCAGCAGGGCCTTCTGGAAGTGGAGCCTGTTCTCCGCCTGGTCGTAGACGATGGACCGGTCCCCGTCCAGGACCTCGTCCCTCACGGCCACGTTGCGCCGCACCGGCAGAGGGTGCATGAACCAGGCGCGGTCGGTCAGGTCCATGGCCGCCCGGTCCACGATCCACTCCTGGTGGGACCGGCTCAGGAGGCGCTCCCTCTCCTGGTCCTCCCACATCTTGATGGATCCCCAGGACTTGGCGTAGACGAACTCGGCGCCCTTCACCCCTTCCTGGAGATCGTGGGCGATCTCCAGGGAGCCTCCCGACTGGGCGGCGTATTTCCGGGCCTTCTCCAGGATCTCCGGGTCCAGCTCGTAACCCATGGGGTGGGAGAGGGTGACCTTCATGCCGAAGAGGGTGGCCGCCAGGAGGACGCTGTTGGGGACGGCCATGGACTGGGGTTCCGGGTGGTTCACCCAGGTGAGGGTCAGGCGCCGGCCTTCCAGGGAGAGGGCCTTGTCCCTCATGGTGAGCAGGTCCGCCACGGCCTGGCAGGGGTGGCCCATGCATGATTCCATGTTGATCACAGGCCGGGTGGCGTATCTGGCGTAGCCCCGGATGACCGGGTCTGTCCGCTCCCTCTGGTAGTCCCGCCTCTCGGGGAGGCAGCGGACGGCCAGGCCGTCCAGGTAGCGGGAGAGGACCTGGGCGGCGTCCTTGAGATGCTCCGCCGCGGAGCCGTCCATGACGGTCCCCTCTTCGGGCTCCAGTTCGTAGAGATCGGACCGGGCCGAGATGTCCAGGCAGTGGCCTCCCAACTGGTACATGGCTACCTCGAAGGAGGTCCGGGTCCGGAGGCTGGGGTTGAAGAAGAGCATTCCCAGGGTCTTCCCCGCCAGGAGGGGCTGGGGTTTGCCCTTGCGCATCTTCACCGCCAGGTCCAGGAGGTTCTCGATCTCGGCCCTGGAGAAGTCGTCCACACAAAGGAAATCGCGTTTTTCCGCCATGGATCGGCCGTCCCGTCTTTCGCCTTCCCTCTCCCGGTTTCCGCCCCAAGGCAGAGCATTGTAAGGTCCCCCCGGCGGGGATCCATCCTGAACCGGGTGAGTTGGATCCCTCCCGGCCTGGAGCCGGAAACCCCGGCCCTTTCGGGGAGAATGGCTCCTTGACGGAAAGGAAAGACTCTTCCTAGCCTCCTTCCATGAAGAAGAAAGACCCAGCCGGCCCGGCTCTCCCGGGAGGGGACCCTTCCTCCCGGCCGGGGGAGGAGAGGGACCGGCGCTGGATGGCCCTGGCCCTGGCCCAGGCGGAGCGGGCCTTGGAAGAGGACGAGGTTCCCGTCGGGTGTGTCCTGGTCCGGGGAGAGCGCCTGCTGGGCAAGGCCCACAACCAGGTGGAGCGCCTCCGGGACCCGACGGCCCATGCGGAGATCCTGGCCTTGACCCAGGCGGCGGCGGCCCTGGAGGACCCGAGGCTGGTGGGGTGCGAGCTCTACGTGACCCTGGAGCCCTGCTTCATGTGCGCCGGAGCCTGCGTCCTGGCCCGGCTGGAGAGAGTGGTCTTCGCCGCCAGGGACCCCAAGTTCGGTGGGTGCGGTTCCCTCCTGGACCTTCCCGCCACGCCCGGGCTGAACCACAAGCTCCAGGTGGTGCAAGGGCCTTTCGAGGAGGAAGCGGCCTCTCTCCTCAAAGCCTTCTTCCGCGGAAGGCGATGATCTGGCAAGATACCGGCCCGAACGGAGAGGTGCCGGAGCGGCTGAACGGGGCGGTCTCGAAAACCGCTGTCGGGGTAACCCGACCGAGGGTTCGAATCCCTCCCTCTCCGCCAGAAAAAAATTTTCACCCGGGGCTTCCTTTCCCGGGCGAATGGTTTATCTAGTTACCCCGTGTGGAGAGGTGTCCGAGTGGCTTAAGGAGCACGCTTGGAAAGCGTGTGGGCGGGAAACTGCCTCGGGGGTTCGAATCCCCCCCTCTCCGCCAGCCCGGCCCGGAGCCCCGAAGAGGGGATTCCGGGCCTTTTCCCCCTCTGGGGGAAGGGTTTTGAAAACATGGTCGTGCAGCCGGGGCGTTAGCGGTGCCCTGTACCCGAAATCCGCTTCATGCGGGGGTGATGCCGCGCCGAGGGCTCTTCCCGGCCGAGGGGGGCCTCTGTCCCAGGCGTCGAAGGCCGGGTCCCATGCAATGGGGCGGTGCGAACCTGGTCAGGCCCTGACGGGAGCAGCCATAAGCATGCGGTCCCATGTGCAGTGGGGGTGCCTGGCTGGAGCCTGGGGCGCTGGTCTTCTTCTTCCGGGAGGGTTCGAAGCGCGGCGCACGACCTCTTTCCTTTCCCTTGCTCCACGGAAGGATCCATGACCTACCAGGTGCTGGCTCGCCGGTTCCGGCCCAAGACCTTCGATGAAGTGGTGGGCCAGGAGAGCGTGACGGGGACCCTCGTCCAGGGCCTCAAGTCCGGCAGGATCCCCCACGCCTGGCTCTTCGCCGGGCCCAGGGGCGTGGGAAAGACGACGACCGCCCGGATCCTGGCCCGGGCGTTGAATTGCGAGAAGGGCCCCACACCCGAACCGTGCGGGGTGTGCCCGGTCTGCAAGGATTTCCTGGAGGGCCGGGACCCCGACGTGGAGGAGATCGACGGCGCCTCCAACCGGCGCATCGACGACATCCGGGAACTGCGCGAGCGGGTCTCCTACAAACCCCTGCGGGGAGGCTACAAGGTCTTCATCATCGACGAAGTCCACATGCTCACCCGGGAGGCCTTCAACGCCCTCCTGAAGACCCTCGAGGAGCCCCCGCCCCACGTGGTCTTCATCCTGGCCACGACCGAACCCCACAAGGTTCCCGAGACCATCCGGTCCCGGTGCCAGGTTCTTACGTTCCATCGGATAGGACCGGCGGAGATCACCGCCAGGCTCGAACAGATCTGCAAGGCCGAGAAGATCTCCCTCTCCAGGGAGGTCCTCTCGGAGATCGCCTCCTCCGTCCGGGGAGGGATGCGGGACGCCGAAAGCCTCCTGGAGCGGGTCCTCACCCTGGCCGCCGGGAAGGGCGAGGAGGGATTCGGCCTGGAAGACCTGAGGAGGGTCCTCGGCCGGGTGGGCCTGGGAAGGGCCCTGGCCGCGGCGGAGCGTATCCTGAAGAGGGATATGAAGGGCCTGCTGGAGGACGCGGCATCCCTTGTGGCCTCCGGCCTGGACGAGGAGACCTTCCTGGGGGAGGTCCTGGACGCTTTGAGGGACGTCCTTCTCGTGAAGGTCGCCGGGAAGGAGACCTCCCTTCTGGACGCCACGGGAGAGACCCGGGAGAAGCTGGCCGCCCTGGCGGGGACTGTGGAGGTCCAGGCCCTCTCGGCCGTGCTCCGGGCCGGCCTGGAAGGGAAGGCCAGGCTCAAGCGGGTCGAGGAGAAACGGATCGCCCTGGAACTCGCCCTGGTCCAGATGGCCCAGGCCTCGGAGTTGGCCGACCTGGGCACTTTGCTGGAACTCCTCCGGAAGGATGGCCCCGCCCGGGAGGCCTCCGGACCTCCTGGGGGGAGTCGAGGCGTTTCTCCCTCTTCCCCCGGCGCCAGGACATCCTCCTCCTCCCCGGAATCTTCCCGGAAGCCCCCTTCCCCGCCTTCCGAGAGGGGCCGCGAGGAGGAGAACCGGGCCGCTTCCCCGGGGGAGGAGGACCTGGGCCGCCTCCGGGCGGCCCTGGCAAGAGCCTTCCCCTCCGTGGGGGAGCCCCTCTCCCGGGCGAAGCTCTCCTGGGAAGGGGGCAGGGTGCTGGTCCGGACCCGGGGCCTCTCCCAGGTGGAGATGGAGCGGTTCGGTTCCAAGGAGGGCCGGGAGAAGCTCCGCCGGGCCTCCAGGGCCGCCCTGGGAAGGGAGGTTCCCCTCCGGTTCGAGGACGAGGCTCCCCTGGAGGCCGGAAGGGAGCCGGCCCGTAGGATCCGGCCCTCCCGGGAGATGGAGAGATTGAAGGAGAAGTTCGGCGGGGAGGTCGTTCCTCCTCCCCCAAAGCAGGTGGATTTGTTCCAAGACCCCAAGGGGCCCCAGGAGGGCCGAGAGGAAGGACAAGGATCATGAGTCCCACCGGATTCGGCGGAATGGAGAGTATCCTCCGCCAGGCCCAGAAGATGCAGAAGCAGATGACCCGCCTCCAGGAGGAGCTCAAGGAGCGGGTCGTGGAAGGAACGGCCGGCGGCGGGGTGGTCAAGGCCCACGTGAACTGCGCCATGGAGGTCCTTTCGGTCAAGATCGATCCGGAGGTGGTGGACCCGGAGGACGTGGCCATGCTGGAGGATCTCGTCGTGGCGGCCATTTCCCAGGCCACCAAGAAGGCCCAGGAGATCCGGGAGGCCGAGATGGCCAAGGTCACGGGCGGCCTGGGCCTGCCCGGCCTGGGCATGGGCCTTTGATGCCGTGGCTGGGGGAAAGGTTCCGGCCGGCCCCCCCAGGGCCGTCCAGGTCCTGGAGGAGAAGCTCGCCACCCTGCCGGGGGTAGGGAAGGTCACGGCCCGTCGGCTGGCCTATCACCTCCTCCAGGTGGAGGCCTCCCAGGCCCAGGCCCTGGCCGAGGCCATTCTCCAGGCCCGCCGGGAGATCCGGCCTTGCCGGGTCTGCGGGAACCTGGCCGAGACCGACCCTTGCTGGATCTGCTCCGATCCGGGCCGGGACCGGAGCCTGCTCTGCGTGGTGGAAGACCCCAGGGACCTCCTGGCCCTGGAGAAGGCCCGGGTGTACCGGGGGCTCTACCACGTCCTTCCCGCCAGGCTCTCTCCCCTCCAGGGAGTGGGACCCGATGCCCTGGAGATCCCCAGGCTGCTGAAACGCCTGGAAGGCGGGGAGGTCCGGGAGGTGATCCTGGCGAACAATCCCGACCAGGAAGGGGAGGCCACGGCCCGCCTCCTGGCGGAGGCCCTGGCGGGAAAGGGGGTGAAGGTGACCCGCCTGGCCCGGGGAATGCCTGCAGGCTCCTCCATCGAACAGGTCCAGGCTCCCATCCTGGCCGACGCTTTCGAGGGAAGGCGGCCCTTGGGGTGACAGGGCGGCCTTGCTTCTCTCCATCCTCCCCGCGAGGACGTAGAGTCTCTCGGAGCCGGGAGGTACGGCCCTGGAAAATCTCCCGGGTTTGCTTTAGGATTGATAAAGCGTGGATGCGACGGACCACCCGATGCGGAACCTCTGGATGACCCTCGCCTACGACGGCCTGCCCTTTTCCGGGTGGCAGAGACAGGCGGGATTCAGGACCGTCCAGGAGGAGCTGGAAGGCGTCCTGGAACGGGTCACGGGCGTGAAGACCAGCGTGACCGGCGCCAGCAGGACCGACGCGGGGGTCCACTCTCTCGGCCAGACGGCCAATTTCCGCACTCCATCGGGCCTGCCCGTTTCCGTCTTGCAGCGGGCGCTGAACGCCTGCCTTCCCGGGGAGATCCGGGTCCTCTCCATGGGTGACGCCCCCTGGGAGTTCCACGCAAGGTATCACGCCACGGGGAAGCGATACGCCTACCGGATCTTCAGGGGGGACGTGGCTCCTCCATTCGGAAGAGGGTATTTCGCCCACGTCCGGTACCGCTTGTCCCTCGAAGCCATGCGGGAGGCGGCGGGCTACATGGTCGGGCGGCGGGACTTCGCGGCTTTCTCCACGAATCCCGGGTATTCGAGGAAATCCACCGTTCGGACGGTGAAGTCCCTGCACATCCTTCCGAGGGGGGATTTTCTCTGGTTCTTCGTGGAAGGGGACGGTTTTCTCTACAACATGGTCCGGACGATGGTCGGGACCCTGGTGGACGTGGGCCGGGGCCGTTTCCGGCCCCGGGAGGTGGAGGAGATCCTCGCCTCCCGGGACAGGAGGCGGGCAGGGCCCGTGATGCCCGCCTGCGGTCTCTTTCTCGTCCGGGTTTTCTATCGCAGGACGATCGAGGAGGGCGGCGGGGGAGGATGCGTGGACGCCTTGTCCCGGCCCCGCCGCCTTTCCAGGTGCACTTCCTGAAAATGGAGGCGTTGGATTGAAAGTCGAAATCACTGCTCGCAACGAGGGCGTTTCCGAGAGGGCCAAGGAGTATGCGGAAAAGAAGATCGCCAAGATGAGCCGTTTCTTCGAGCGGATCACCTCGGCCAAGGTGGTCCTGGACTCCGACGGCGACCGCCACAAGGCCGAGATGGTCCTGGCCGCCGGGGGCGGAGCCGTCCTGGTGGGGGAGGCCTCGGACCCCGAGAGCCTCTATGCGGCCATCGATACGGCCCTGGACAAGCTGGAAAGGCAGGTGAAGAAGCACAAGGAGAAGCTGGTCGAAAGGAACAGGAAGCGGCCCCGGTGAGGGGGCCGGCCCCCCGCCGGGGGGGCCTCGAGGAACCGATCGAACCGGTGGGGCGGACGGTGCCCGCTTGCGGCCGTCCGCCCCCTTGTTAGAATCCTCCGGAATTTCGCGCCTTCCGGGACGGAGGATGTCCCTCCGGGCCGGGCCGACCAAACAGGAACCAGAACAGGACGGGTGAGGATGAGTTTCCGTCGCCTCTTCGACGAGTCTCATGTCATTCTCGAGATCCAGAACAAGACCAAGGACGAGGCCCTCAGGGAGCTCGTGGAATACCTGGGGAAGGTCCACAGGTTTCCCAAGAAGAGGGTGGAGGCCCTCGTCCAGGCCATCCTGGACCGGGAGGCCCAGGGGGCGACGGGCATCGGAAAGGGCGTGGCCCTCCCCCATGCAAAGCACCCGGACCTGAAGGAGACCTACGCCCTCCTGGCCAGGTGTTCCGAAGGGCTGGATTTCCAGGCTGCGGACCATCAGCCCGTCCAGGTCCTGTTCCTCGTGCTTTCCCCGGAGACCAACCCGGAGGAACACATCAAGTTCCTCCGGTGGATCTCCTCCATCGCCCGCCAGAGGGATTTCCGGTCCTTCTTCCTCCAGGCCAGGACCGTGGAGGAGGCCCTGGGCCTCCTGGACGAGTTCGGGCCCCAGGAAGGCTGAGATTCCCCGGGGGCGGGTCGGTCCCGTCCTGTCCATCGGCTCGATTCTCTCACCACGGAAGGGAGATGCTTTCCCAGGAGGCCCTTTTGGATTCTCGACCCCAGGAAAGATCGGACGTTGCGGAAGGAACACTGGTCCTGGTGAACAGGCAGGGCCTCCACGCCCGTCCCTCCCAGATGGTGGTCAAGACGGCCAACGATTTCGCCTCCAAGATCGAGCTCTCCCGGGACGATCTGGTCGTGGACGCCAAGTCCATCATGGGTGTCATGATGCTGGCGGCCGAGAAGGGAACGGTCCTCAAGGTCCGGGCCCAGGGGCCCGACGCCAGGGAGGCCGTCCGGGCCCTCCAGGAGCTCTTCGCCTCGGGTTTCGGAGAGGAGATCTGAGGCCGCCCTCCGGGCCGATCCGCCCTCGGGAGAGGCTCTTTCCGGGACATTCTCCCCCTCCCCGCCTCAAGCCGGCACCCCCCCCGTGTCGAAGCATGGTTTGAATCCAGGCCGCTTGGAGCGGCCGCTCCGGAGATTGGAACGGAACCTAGAGAAGCGGGGGGACCATGCTGAGTTCCCGGAAGAGTATCGTAGGGCTCGATATCGGCTCCAGCTGCATCAAGGCCGTGGAGATCACCAAGGACCGGTACGACTACGTCATCACCGGGTACGGCCAGATCGAGGTGGGGGCCGATTCGGCCAGGGCGGAGGCGATCGCCGAGCTTTTCCAGCAGGTCAGGCTGAGGACAAAGCGCGTCATCACGTCGGTGAGCGGGAAGTCCGTGATCGTCCGATATATCACCATGGTGAATATGTCGGAGGAGAACCTGCAGAAGGCGATCCGGTTCGAAGCGGACAAGTACATCCCCTTCGACATCGAGGAAGTCCAGCTCGACTGCCAGAAGCTGGACGACTTGCAGGAGGGGGAGAACAAGACCGAGGGGGACATGAAGGTCCTCCTCGTGGCCGTGAAGAAGTCCCTCGTGGAGGAGCAGGCCCAGATGCTCACCGAGCTCGGCCTCCAGCCCGTCGCCATCGACGTGGACGCCTTCGCACTGGGTACGGCCTTCGAACTGGGTGAAGGCCTGGGGGCGGCCATCCAGGAAGGGAACAAGGTCGTGGCCCTGGTGGACATCGGGGCGAACAAGACCTGTATCAACATCCTCAAGGGCAACGTGAGCGCCTTCACCCGCGAGGTCTACCTGGGAGGCAACGATCTCACCAACGTGATCAACCGACGCCTCGGCGTCGAGCCTTTCGAGGCGGAATTGCTCAAGAGGGATCCCCAGGACAGGGCCGCCGAGGTGGAAGACGCCGTTCAGCCGGTCCTGGAGGACCTGGCCAACGAGATCAATCTCTCCTTCGACTACTTCGAGAACCAGGCCGACACCGAGGTCACCGAGGTCTACCTCTCAGGAGGGACGGCCATGATGGAGGGCCTGGACGAGAGCTTCGAGCGGATCTTCGAGAAGCGCACCAGGGTTTGGAACCCCATCGAGGGTCTCAAGGTCAAGTCGGACAAGGTGGACATCGACAGTCTCAACCGGAGCGCTCCCCAGCTGGCCATCGCCGTTGGGCTCGCCGCCCGCATGGGTTAGGGGGATGGAAACATGATCAAGATCAACCTTCTTCCGGAAGAATACCGGCGCAAGGAGAAGACCTCCTTCAAGATCTTCCTCGCCACGGCGGCGGGGACCCTGGTGGTCTCCGCCTGTGCGGGGGTCTTCGCCTACATCTGGTTCGGCACCCTCACCGAGGTGAGGCGCAAGAAGGCCACCCTGGAGGAAAACTACCAGGTCCTGGTGCCCCAGGCGAAGTACGACGACCAGCTCAAGGCGGAGAAGCAGGATTTCGCCGCCCGGGAGAAGACCATCAAGCAGATCCGGCGGAACCGGATCTCCTGGACCAGGAAACTGGACCAGTTCATCGACGTGGTGAACAACAACGGGGACGACGAGAGGCACCTGGCCTGGTTCGGGTCCCTGGAGATCAGCCCGGGCAAGCTCGGGAAGAAGACCGGTTTCAACATGAACCTCTCGGGGTTCTGCGCCGGGAACGACCTGGGCAAGGTGGCGAACCTCTTCGACGACATCGTCCAGAGCGACTTCTTCAAGGGTTTCGCGGCGATCAACGAGCCTTCGGGGAAGGTCCAGAAGATCCAGAAGGACCTGGATCCCCCGCAGTCCGTCGCGTTTCCGCTCAAGATGTTCTTGATCCCCGGCTTGGAGAAGAAGGCCGGCAAGAAGGGAAAGAAGTGACCCGGGCCCGGACCGGAATTTCAAGGAGGCTGTAGAGGTGGTTCCCAACGAAAAGAAAGTCCTCCTGGGGATCGGGGTCGTCTCGCTGGTCCTGGCGGGGGCGGGCGGCTTCGGAATCCATTACGCCCTCGGCAAGGTGGCCGAGGAGAGGGCGGCGATCAAGGACCTCCAGGGGAAGATCAAGGAGGCCCGCGCCAAGATCGCCCGGATCCCGGCCGACGAGAGGGACGTGATCATTCTCCGTGAAAACGTCAAGGAGTATACCAAGATCCTCCCTGACGAGAAGGAGGTCACGGAGTACGCCAGGACCCTGGCCCACTACTCCTCCCAGGCCGGGATGATCCTGACCTCCCTCTCCCCGGAGATCCGGCAGAAGAAGCGGGGGACCTTCCAGCCCATACGTTACAGGATGAAGCTCCAGGGCTCCCTCTGGCAGCTCATGCGCCTGATGAACCTCCTGGAGAACCACCCACGCTTCATGCAGGTCAAGAGCATCAGGCTCACCGCGGCGAGAAAGGAGCGTTCCGTGGGGGACGCCGTCCACACGGTCAACCTCACGGTGGAGACCTACTACTACAACAAGTCCGTAAAGGGTAAGCCCCAGGTCAAGATCCCCAACTACCAGACCAAGAAGACCGACCTGGAGGAGGCGATCCACAACGCCCGCAGCCGCTTCGAGGAGGACAAGTACTCCTTCAAGGGGCCCGCCGGGAGAAGGGACATCTTCGTCGACCCCAGGCTCCCTTCCCAGGGGGCCGAGGGGAAGGGCAGGCTCCCCAGGAAGCAGCAGCAGATGATCGTCGAGGCCTGCCGCAAGCTCCTGGCCGAGATCGTCGAGATCAAGAAGATGATGGACGGGAAGGGCCCGGGTGGCACCAGGCCCAACATCATCCGCCGGTTCGAGCTGGGCAAGGAGATGGCCAAGAGGATAGGGATCCTCAGGAACAAGATCCAGAGGATCGAGGACGACGGCCTTCTCTCCTACGCGCCCCTCCACAGCCAGCTCATCACCACGGTCAAGGAGCCCCTGGAGAAGCTCGTGGCCTCCACGAAGGAGAAGCGGCCCGAGAGCGAGTACCTCGACGTGGATGCCCTGGAGCGGATCAAGAAGTCCATGGAGGACGCCCTGGATGTGGGCGACCTCCAGCTTGCGGTGGAGCGGTACCGCCTGGCCAATCACAAGATCGGCCCCGAGGACTACGGGACCCCCAAGCGCCGGGCCCTGGTCAAGGTCCTGAAGGGCCTCTACAAGAAGGCCCTGATCGCCCAGGAGTTCTCCAGGAAGAAGATCGAGATCACGGGGAGGATCCTCCGTCCCGACGGTCTCTCCCTGGTCATCATCAACGGGAAGTCCTACTTCGAAGGGGATCCCGTCGAGGACGACCTCTACGTGAAGTCCCTCACCCCCGACTCGGTGGAGTTCATCTACAAGGGAGTGGTGATCTCCAAGAAGATCTGAGCAGGGGGAAGCTCTTTTTCGTCCTTTCGGGTGTAAAGAACGGGGAGGAACGTTCCGAAAAAAGACAAGGGGAAACCCGGCGCCCGGGCCGGAACGCCTGAGTAAGGGTTTCCTCTTCATAGGATCGAAGTCGGTTTCAGCCGGAGGGAGGCCGCGGCGGCCTCCCCCGGGGGTGCAGGCAGGAGAGGAAACATGCAGGCAATCTCGCGCTCCTTCGTTGTTCTCGCGGCCGCCGGGTTCCTGGTGGGGCCCGCCGTCAGGTCCGCCCCTTCCCAGGACCAGTCCATGGTGCAGGGGGTGAACGATCGTTCCACCCTGGTCACCTTCGACGTGAAGGAAAGGCCCCTTCGCGACCTGGTCAAGCACATCGCCGACAAGGCCGGCGTGAACGTGGTGGTCGATCCCGGGATCGACGCCGACGTGACCATCGCCCTCAGGGACGTCAACTGGTACCAGGCCCTGAAGCTGGTGGCCGAGAAGGCCGGGTGCGTGGTGGTCCAGCTTGCCACGAACCTCTACAAGGTGGAGAAGCCCCCCAGGGTCCACTTCGCCTTCCAGGACACGAACATCCGTGACGTGATCGACGCCATCGCCAAGATCGCCGGGGCCAACATCATCGTGGCCCCGGAGGTGGAGGGCACGATCACCCTGCGACTCAAGGACGTCCCCTGGAAGGACGCCCTGAACCAGGCGGTGAAGACCCTGGGTTACGCCCTGGTGGAAGAGGACCGGGGCATTCTCAGGGTCGTATCCCCGGCGAGCCTGACGGAGCAGTTGGAGCGGCGGGTCTTCCAGCTCAAGTACATCCGTCCCCAGTCGGTCTACGTGCCCTACATCAAGTCCAACTACGTCCTGGGAGCCCCCAAGGCCCCCACGGGCGACAGCAAGGACTTCACCCTGATCCAGGCCCTCAGGCGGGCCCTCTCCAAGAACGGGACCATCGAGTACATCAACCGGAGCAACATGATCATCGTCAAGGACACCAAGCCCGTCCTCGACGAGATCGCCCGGATGATCGAGCTCATCGACAAGGAGCCCGCCCAGGTCTTCGTGGACGTCAAGTTCGTCACCACCGACAACAGGGACATCTTCAACTTCGGCGTGGACATCGGCGATTCCGGCCTCCAGGCCTCCCTGTCGGGCGGGGCCATTCCCTCCAGGCTTCCCTTCAACCTGGGTGGAGGCGGCTGGGACGACGACATCATCGCCAACGACGCCCACAAGGGTCCCTTCTCGGACAGCACACTCAACGCGGGCTCCACGGTGGTGCCCGATACGGTCTTCGGGACCCTGGACTTCCAGCAGGTGAACCTGGTCCTCAAGGTGCTCAAGCAGGACCGGTCCTCGGAGATCGTCCAGGCCCCCAAGATCATCGCCCTGGACAACCAGGAAGCCACGATCTTCGTGGGTGAGACCGTCCGCTGGGCCCAGGCCCGGGCGGAGCAGGGCCAGGCCGGGGGCCTCCAGCTCGTCGTGGAGGAGGCGGACAACTCCCCCGTGAGCACGGGCTTCCAGCTCTTCCTGGTGCCCCACATCGTCCCCGGGACGAACAAGGTCGTCCTGAACGTGATTCCCCAGTCCGAATCCCTCACGGGGACGGCCGGTCCGCCCAACGCGCCCCAGGGTTTCGACGTCTTCACCGTGGGCTCCGGAACGGGCCAGGGCACCATCGCCCTTCCCCGGGTCTCCTCCTCGACGATCGCCACCAAGATGCTCCTCCAGTCGGGGCAGACGGCCGTGATCGGCGGGCTCACCACCGACAGGGTGACCAACGTGGAGACCAAGATCCCTCTCCTGGGGGACATCCCCTTCCTGGGCTACCTCTTCAAGAACGAGAACCGGGCCATCCAGAGGAAGGCCATGATCGTCTTCGTCACCCCCAGGATCATCCGCTCTCCCGAGGAGACCTCCGCCGCCATCGAGAAGGAGGTGGAGAGGATCCGCAGGATGCGGGAAGAGGAGCTGCGCAAGGCCTTCGGCCTGAACCCCTGGCAGACCTCTTCGAACAAAGAGGAGGGGGCCTCCAAGTAGGAGGGATGCCCCGACCTTTCCTGGCCTCACCTGCGGGGGAGGCGGCCCGGGGCCGCCTCCCCCGTTCCTTTCACGGCCGAGGGGCTCCTCCCCCCCCGAGGGGGAATCCCGCCGGGCCGGGGCCAGGAGGCCTTCTCCTGGTCTACCTGCTGGACAAACGGGGGCCGGAGGAGTCAACTGGGGCGAGAGGATTTGACTTGGGGGCCCTGGGCCGGGGGTCCCGGAAAGGCCTGGCTGGGTTGGATTCCTGGTGGGTGACCTTGGAGTTCCGAAAGGGAGGGGATCTTCGATTCCTTTCCCACTTGGATCTCATGCGCCAACTGGAACGGGCCCTCAGGCGGAGCGGCCTTCCCTTGGCCTGGCGGGGGAAGTTCCATCCCAGGCCCCGCTTCTCGGCGGGTTCCGCCCTGCCTTGCGGGGTGGCCTCGGAGTGGGAGAGAGCCGCCGTGGCCCTCTCCCGTTCCCTGTCTCCCGGGGAGGTGGAGGCCCGGCTCGCTCCCCGGATGCCCCAGGGGATGGAGTTGCTCCGGGTCTTCCCGGGAAAGGTCCTTCCCGGCCCTTCAGATCCGGTGCGCTGGAGGATCGTCCCCAAGGGGGAACTCCCCCGGGAGGAGGATCTCCGGGCGGCCCGGGCGGGTCTCCTCCCCCTCCTGGACCGGCGGGGCAGGACCCTGGATCCGGCGGCGGCCCTCCTGGAACTCCGCCGGGAGGGGGAGGGCCTGGAAGTCCTCCTGGCCCCCCTTGGGGGGAGGCACCTGAAGCCGGACCTCCTGGCGGAGGCCCTGGGGCTCGGCCCCTTGAAGAGGATCGTAAAACTGCCGCCCCGAGAGGGGGGGCCGGAAGAACATTCGAAGGAATTCCATGTCGAGAAAAATCTTGATCAACGAAGCGGATCCGGAAGAGCGCCGGATCGCGGTGGTGGAGAACGGTCTTCTCCAGGAGATCCACATCGACAACCCCAGCCGTGAGGTGCACCTGGGGAACGTCTACAAGGGAAAGGTGGTCAACATAGAGCCCTCCATCGGGGCGGCCTTCGTGGATTACGGCGGGAGCCGGAACGGATTCCTCCACGCCTCGGACGTCCTTCCCGCCTACGCCGATCCCAAGGTCTCCCTGGAGGACATCGTCACCGGGAGGGTCGAATCCGCCCGGGCGGGTTATTCCGGGGAGATCGACGAGGCGGCCAGCCTGGAGAAGAAGGCCGGCGGCGAGGAGGGGCAGGGGGAGGAGGCCAAGCCCAAGGGCAGGGGCAGGCTTCCCATCAACGAACTCCTCAAGAAGGGCCAGGAGGTGGTGGTCCAGATCACCAAGGACGGAATCGGGGCCAAGGGTTCCACCCTGACCACGTACATCTCCGTTCCCGGGCGTTACCTGGTCTTCATGCCCAGCCTGGGGAAGTGCGGCGTCTCCCGCAAGATCGCGGACGAGAAGGAGAGGAACCGCCTCAAGAAGCTCGTCCACGAGCTGGCCAAGGACTCCGGTGGGATCGGCTTCATCGTCAGGACCGCCGGGGTGAACCGGACCAAGAAGGAGCTCCAGAAGGACCTGGACTACCTGAAGAAGCTCTGGAGCCTGCTCATGAAGAGGCTCAGATCGGCCCAGGCGCCGGCCCCCCTCTACGAGGAGTCCGACCTGGCCATCAAGACCATGAGGGATATCTTCACTCCCGACATCCAGGAGGTGGTCGTGGACTCCGAGGATGCGTACAAGCGGATCCTCGAGTTCCTCGACAAGCTCATGCCCAGGTTCCGCAACAGGATCGTCCATTACAAGGGCGGGGAGCCCATCTTCCACCACTACGGCGTCGAGGCCGAGATCGAGACCCTCTTCGACAACAGGATCGAACTGAAGAGCGGGATCAGTATCGTCATCGAGCAGACCGAGGCCCTCGTGGCCATCGACGTCAACTCAGGGAAGTTCAAGACCGAATCCGACCTGGAGGAGACGGCCTACCTCACCAACATGGAGGCCATCCCCGAAATCGTCCGCCAGATCCGGCTGAGGGATCTGGGGGGGATGCTGGTGATCGACTTCATCGACATGATGGAGGAGAAGCACCGCAAGGCCGTGGAGAAGCACCTGAGAGAGTGCCTCAAGGGGGACCGGGCCCGGGTCAAGGTGGGGAAGATCTCCCAGTTCGGCATGCTCGAGATGACCCGCCAGCGGGTCGGTCCCGGGCTCAAGCGGATGCTCTTCGCCCAGTGCCCCACCTGCCGGGGCACGGGGATGGTCCGGTCCGCCTCGAGTCAGGGCCTGGCCGTCCTGAGGCGGCTCAGGGCCACGTTGCGCCGGAAGAACGTGGACGGCGTGGAGGTCACGGTCCATCCCGACGTGGCGGACTACCTGCTCAACCAGAAGCGGGGCGCTCTCTTCGACCTGGAGCGGGAGACGGGGCGGTTCGTGAGGATCGTGCCCGAGCCCTCCTTCCCCGGGGAAGGGGTCCACTTCCAGGCCCTCTCCCGCAAGGAGGAGGCGCCCCAGGGGCGCAACGGCTCCAGGGAGAACGGCTCCTCCCACTCCTCCCAGCAGGGGGGACGCTCCACCCAGAAGGGCTCCCAGGGCCAGAAACAGGGCTCCAAGACCTCCCAGAGGTCCAAGTCCAAGTCCGGCGGCTCCTCCCAGGGCTCGGGGAGCAAGCAGGGATCCAAGGGGGGCTCCCGCAGCGGGGGCGGTGCTTCGAAACGGGGGGGCGGGAAGGCCCAGGGAGGCCGGCGCCAGGGGACTTCTCCGGAACAAGGGGGTTGATCCGGGGCGGACCTTCCTTACAATTCCCCCCCTTTCCCGTGGACCCAGGAACCTCCCCGCCCGGGGCGGAGGGAGGACGAGACCATGTATGCATTCATTCAAGACGGGGGCCGGCAGGTCCGGGTGGAACCGGGCAAGACGGCCTATCTGGACTACCGGGCCGAATGGAAACCCGGCGAGGAAGTCCTTCTGGACAAGGTCCTGCTCGTCTCGGGGGGGGACCTGAAGGTTGGCTCCCCCTACGTGGAGGGCGTCCAGGTGAAGGCCAAGGTGGAAGGCCACGTGAAGGGCAAGAAGGTGGTGGTCTTCCGGTTCAAGCGGCGCAAGAACGTGCGGGTCAAGAAGGGGTTCCGCCACAGGTATACCAAGGTCCTGGTGGAAGAGATTCCCGGGGCCTGACAGGAGGGACGTTCCGTGGCACACAAGAAGGGACAAGGCTCCTCTAGGAACGGCCGGGACAGCAATCCCCAGTTCCGGGGCATCAAGCGCTATTCGGGCCAGAAGGTGAAGGCCGGCGAGATCCTGGTCCGCCAGTGCGGTACCAAGTTCCACCCGGGCCTCAACGTGGGCGTGGGCCGGGATTGGACCCTCTACGCCCTCAAGGAAGGGGTGGTCCGCTTCCGCCCGAACCGCAAGGTCAACGTCGAGCCCCTGGAAAACTGAGCCCGCCCCCGGGCTCCCCCTTCCTCGCTCCGCCCGGGAGAACCTGTGATGTTCCGCGACGAAGCCGTCATCAAGGTACGGGCGGGAAGGGGGGGAAGGGGGATCGTCTCCTTCCGGCGGGAGAAGTTCGTACCCCGGGGCGGCCCCGACGGGGGGGACGGCGGCCGGGGCGGCTCGGTGATCCTCGTAGCCGATCCCGGGAAATCGAGCCTCTACGACCTGGCCCACACGCCGGTCCTCCAGGCGGAGAACGGAAAACCCGGAGGCGGGGGAAACCGGACGGGCCGGTCCGGAGAGGACCTGGTGATCCCCGTTCCCGTGGGGACCCTGGTCTACGCCCTTCCCAGGGGGAACCTCCTCAAGGACCTGGACCGGCCCGGTGCCCGGGTGGTCGTCGCCCGGGGCGGCAAGGGAGGGAGGGGAAACGCCCGGTTCGCCACGGCCGAGAGAAGGGCTCCCAGGTTCGCCGAGGAGGGAAGTCCGGGAGAGGAGCGGGAACTCAAGCTGGAGCTGAAGCTCATCGCCGACGTGGGCCTGGTGGGCCTTCCCAACGCGGGCAAGTCCACCCTTCTCTCCAGGCTGAGCGCCGCCAGGCCCAAGGTGGCGGATTATCCCTTCACCACCCTGGCCCCGGTCCTGGGCATCGTGGAGCTCGACCCCTCCCGGGTCCTGGTCGTGGCCGACCTGCCGGGGCTCATCGAGGGGGCCCACCAGGGCCACGGCCTGGGGGACCGCTTCCTCAGGCACGTGGAGCGGACCCGCCTGCTCCTCCACCTGGTGGACTGCTCTTCCACGGCCCCCGATCCGGTGGAGTCCTTCCGGGTGATCCGGCGGGAGCTGGAGTCCTACAGCCCCGTCCTGGCCTCCAAGGAGTGGATCGGAGCGGCCACCAAGATGGACGATCCGGCGGGGGAGGAGAAGGCCCGGGCCCTGGAAGAGGCCCTGGGAAGGCCCTTTCTCAGGATCTCCTCCGTCACCGGGAGAGGGTTGAAGGAACTCCTCCGGGCCCTGGCGGAACGTTTGTCCTGAGACTGGCCGGATTCCGGCCTTCTTCGGGGGGGCTGGTTCAAGGACCGGGCGGCGGGGCGTCGAAAAGGAGGGTGGATCTATTCACGGACCCCGCTACGGGAGGATCGACGATGCTCGCCATGGAAGGATTTCTCCGCCTGGTCGTGAAAGAACAGGCCTCGGACTTGATCGTGAAGACCGGGGCCTACCCGGCGGTGCGGATCAACGGCCTGGTTCGCTACATCTCCGACGAGCCGGTCACCAAGGAGATGTCCCTGGCCTTTCTCAACAAGATCCTCGACGAAGAGGGCCTGGAGGAACTCGCCCGCGAGGGGGCCGTGGACAAGGCGGTGGACCTGGAGGGGATCGGAAGGTTCAGGTGCAACGTCTTCCGCCAACAGGGCGAGCTGGGTTTCGTCTTCCGCCACATCAAGGCCGAGATCCCGTCCTTCAAGGACCTGAACCTGCCGGTGGATCCGCTGAAGAAGCTGGCCTCCCTGAGAAGGGGGCTCGTCCTGGCCACGGGCATCGCCGGCTCGGGGAAGTCCACGACCCTGGCGGCCATGATCGATTACGTGAACCGCAACCTCCACAGGCACGTGGTCACCGTGGAAGATCCGGTGGAATTCATATTCCAGGACAAGCGCTCCATCATCAATCAGCGGGAGATCGGCAGGGATTGCCCGGATTTCTACACGGCACTCCGTCACGCCGTCCGCCAGTCGCCGGACATCATCTTCATCGGTGAGATGCGCGACAAGGAGACCGTGGAAGCGGCCATCTCGGCGGCCGAGACGGGGCACCTGGTCTTCTCCACCCTCCACACGGTCAACGCCGTCCAGACCGTGGAGAGAATCGTCACCTTCTTCCCTCCCCACCAGCACCAACTGGTCCGCCTCCAGCTCTCCCTGAACCTGGCGGGGGTCATCTCCCTGAGGCTGATCCGGGTCAAGAACGGAACGGGGCTCATGCCCGCCGTGGAGCTCCTCATGAACACCCCCACGGTCCGGGAGATCCTGGCCGAGGGAAGGACCAGGGAGCTTCCCAAGGCCCTCTTCGAAGGCCAGTACTACGGGACCATGACCTTCAACCAGTCCATCCTCAAGCTCTACGAGCTCGGGAACATCACCTTCGAAGAGGCCATGGCCGCCTCGGACAACCCGGACGAGTTGAAGCTCCTCATGAGGGGAATCACCTCGGGCGCCGCCTCGGCCCGCAAGACCGTGTGAAAGGGGCGGGCTTCGGGGGAATAGGGACCCTCCTTCACCCGTCAGAAGGACAATCGGTCCTTCCCGCCGGGAGTGCGGGAGAGTAGCATCCTTTTTTTCAGAGAAAGGGATGGGTCCCCATGCGCCTGGACAAGACGAAGAGCCTGCTGGTGATCCTGGCCGCCGGGCTGGTGGCCCTGGATGGGTGGGTGGCCTACGACCTCTTCCGGTTCGAGAAGAACGGGAAGAAGTCCGGCGCCTACCAGCTCGCCCTGGATCTCAAGAAGCGCTCCATCCGGGCCCTGGCGGGCAAGAGCAAGCAAGGCGCCGGGCCCACCCAGTGGGACTACTCCAACCTGGAGTCCTGGGCCATCTTCTACAAGGCCAACTTCACCGGGAAGGAGCCCCCCAAGCCCTTGCCCAAGGCGGCCTCCAAGCCGGCGAGCAAGCCCGTCCCCAAGACCCACGAGCCCCTCTCGGAGGACGTGGAACTCCTCTCCCTCTTCCTCTTCCCCGGCGAAGAGGGGACCCAGGCCGATTCCTACGTGGTGCTCCAGTACAAGAAACCCGTGGAGCAGGCCGCCTCCCTGGACCGGGGGGTGCCCGGCCAGGCCGCGGCGGCCAACGCCCTCTCCATCCACCTTCTCCACAAGGGAGACCACCTGCGGCCCCCCTTCGACGCCTGGGTCCTGAAGGAGGTCCTCCCCGACGGCTCCGGGGCGGTCTTCACCTGGAACGGGAAGGACGAGGAGACCTTGAAGATCAAGGAGATCGCCGCTTCCATGGAGGCTGCCCGGGCATCGGACCTTCCCAATCCCTACGAGCAGGCCGGCACCGGAGCGGCCTCCCGGCCCGCCGGGAAGAAGGGTGCCGGCCGCCGTCCCCGGAGGTTCTCCTCGGGCCGGAGATGGAAACCCGTGAAGCGGATCACCCAGGTGGCCCCCAACGACTGGATCCTGCCCGAGAAGGACGTGAACGATTTCGGCAGGAACCCCGACAGGTGGCTCCGATCCATCCGCCTGGGAACGCACAGGCTGCCTCCCGGGGCCAGGAAGAGGCACGGCGGCCAGAGGACGGGCCTGGCCATCGGCAAGGTCTCGGGCAAGGCCCGGGAGCTCGGCCTGGAGGAGGGGATGATCCTCATCAGCATCAACGGCCATCCCGTCCGCACCAAGGCCGAGGCGATCCAGGTGGGGAAGAAGCTCTACAAGCAGGGCGTGAGGGTCTTCCAGGCAACAGTCCTTCAATACGGGAGGGAGAGAACCCTGATCTACAGGCTTCCCGACGGAAAGTGAACCCCTACTTCATCACCCTTTCGGCTGGGAACAGCTTCACCAGCCTGGCGGCTGTGCGGAACGGCCGGGTCGTCGAGGTGATCGCCAGGCCTTCCGGGGCCTCCATCGAGAGCGCCCTCTCGGCTCTCCTCTCCGGGGCCGGGCCCCGTCCCAGGTTCGCCGTGGCCCTCAGTGTCCAACCTTTCGCCTGGGAGCATATCGAGGCCGCCCTCGGCCGGAGGGGGGTCCGTCTCTTCCAGGTGGGCCGTGACGTCCCTCCGGGGATCCGGGTCCGGTACGATCCTCCCTCGGCGGTCGGGATGGACCGGCTCGTCTGCGCCAGGGCCGCCGCCGCCGATTATGGTCCCTGCGTGGTCGTGGACGCCGGCACGGCGGTGACGGTGGACGTGGTGGGGGAGGGACCGGTCTTCCTTGGCGGGGCCATCGCCCCGGGGGCGGGCCTCATGGGAAGGGCTCTCGGGGACCGGTGCGCCCTCCTCCCGGGAGACGTGGAGCCGGGAGCTCCCGGAGAACTTCCCCCCAGGTCCACGAAGAATTGCATGCGCGCCGGAATCACCCTGGGGTTCGCCGGCCTGGTGGACCGCCTGGTGCGGGAGTTCCGTCCCCTGGCGGGAAGGGACGACGCCCCATGTGTGGCCACGGGAGGTGAGGCCCCCTTGTGGAGGGAATTCTCCCGGGAGACCTCCATCCACGAACCCCAACTCGTGCACAGGGGCCTTTGCCTTGTGGGGATGGACCTGGCCCGGTGATCCTCCTGGAGGGAGGGTGGAGGCCGGTCCTTGTCTCCCCTCTTCCCCTGGTCTATAAAAGGAAAAAACCGTTCCGGGACGGCGTGATTTCCCCGCCTTTCCGGCCGGGTCCAACCCGTGGAGGTTCGCCATGAGCGGCAGGTCCTTTGGCTCGATTTCCCCGGGCGGGTTGATTTCCGCCCTGTTGCCCCTTCTCCTTCTCCTCCCCTGGAGCAGTGGTTGCAAGGGTCCCGAATATGCTCCCCACCAGCCCATCACGGGCGTGGACAGGCCCTATCCTCCCCAGTCCACCTCTTCGGGGAGCGAGATCCTGGAGCAGAAGGAGGCCGCCTCCCGGGAGAAGGAAGAGAGGCGGGAGGAAGGCAAAAAAAAAACTGACCTCCATCCCTGAAGGGGCCTCCCGGAAGGAGGGTGGCCTGGAGCCGCCCCCTTTCCTCGTGGAGTTCGCCTCCCGCGTGGCCCGGGCCGTCCGGTCCGCTCCCGGGATCGTGGCCGTCTTTCCGGCCCTGAGCTCGGCCGACGACGGCTCGGGGAAGTATGTAAACGGCCTGGGGGATTACCTGGCCCGGGAGACGACGGACCTCCTCGTGGAGAGGGGGATCGACCCCCTTGCCGGCGAGGAACTGGTGAACGACCTCTACGCCGTCAACAGGGGGCTCGGCTCCTTCCGCGGCCTCGAGGACGTCTACCTCCTGGCCGAGAGGCTCGGGGCTTCCTACGCGGTCTTCGGCGAGGCCGACAAGATCTCCTTCGACAAGTTGCGGGGGGACGAGATCCTCAGGATCCGGTGGCAATGCCGTCGGCTCGCCGACCGGGCCGTCGTGGCCCTGGCCGACGAGAGTCTCCGGGGTCCCCTGGCGAATCTGCTCTACGAGTATTCCCTCGTGGAGAGCGACTGGAAGATCGGCGCCCGGGCCAGGCCCTTCGTTCCGAGCCTCTCCCTGGAAGAGAAATACCTACTGGTCAGGCTCTCCCGGAGGTTGGCCGCCCGGGCCGGGAAGGTCCTGGACGGCTCGGTCGTCGCCGTGGGACCTTTCCGGGTCGCCGCCGGGAAAGGGGCGAAGGCTGGCGGGAATGCCCTGGCGGAGGAGCTGGGCAGGGCCGCCGCCGGCGCCTTCCGGCGGGCCTTGGAGCTCCATCGGTTGGATGGCCGGGTGAAGTTCCTTCCCGCCGGGGAATGGAAGGGGCCGGGCCCGCCCGCCCTGGAGGCCTTGAAGGGCCGGGGCTTCACCTTCCTCCTCTCGGGAACCCTGGAGCCCCGGGGGAACACCTACAGAATCCAAGTGGTCCTCAAGAAATTGGATGGGGGGGTTCGATTCCTGGAATACGTTGATTTCGACCCCTCCTTTCGCCAGGCTTTGGAAGAAAAGTTGGGTTTGCGGAAGGTTTAGGTAGATCACCAGAAAGGAAGGTTCCATGGGCTGGACCAAGAGAATCGCCGCTTTGAGCGTTTTGTGTCTTCTCGCAGCCTGCCATACACCCAAGGGCAGGATCATGGAGAGCGGGGAACAGGACGTGGTGGGGGCCCGCCGGGCCGGAGCGGCCACCTACGATCGTTTGATCCAGGGGGCGGTCCAGAAGCTTCTCGCCCTCCACCAGAAGAGCCTCACTTCCAGGGTGGGGCGGCTCCGGATCGCCTTTTTGGGCGTGGAGTCCCAGGGGGTGGAGGAACTGGGCGACTGGAGGGCCCAGATCTTCCAGCTCATCGACACGAGCGTGAACCGGTCCAACGTCTATCGCACCGTGAGCAGCCGGTTCGTGAAGGAGGCCCTGCGGGAGGCCCGGGTCACGAGGGACCAGCTCTTCCTCCCCAAGTACAGGCGGGCCTTCCTCCAGGCCCTGGAAGCCCAGAACATGCCCGTGGACTGCCTGCTCTTCGCCACGATCACCACCGGTTCCACCAGGGGCGAGGGCCTGGCCCAGCGGAACTACATGCTCACCCTCGAGATGGTGGACGTGAAGACCGGCTGGAACGACAAGGTCTCCCAGAGGATCCGCAAGGCCTACAGCTGATTCCTTCACTGGGATGAGGTCGGAGCGGAAAACGCGGTCCTTCGCGGCCGCCGTCCTGGGGGCGTGCCTCCTCCTGGGGGGGTGCGCCTCCGATCCGCTCGTCAGGATCCGGGCGGACTTCGACGCGGGCCGCTACGGGGTCTGCGAGAAGGAACTCGAAGAGGCCCGCCGGGAAAACCCGGGGGACGCCCATCTCTACGCCCTGGACCAGGGGATCGTCCACCTGGCCCTGGAGAAGCCCAAGGAGACCCTGAAGGACCTCCGGTTCGCCCGGGACAAGCTGGACGAGTTGAGCGGAAGGGGCTTCTTCGAAAGCTTCAAGGCTCTCTTTCTGGACGACAGGCAACTCGACTACGAGGGGGCGGACTACGAGAAGGTCCTTGTCCGGGCCGTCCTGGCACTGGCGGACCTGGCCTCCAGGACGGGTGACGCCGCCTCCTACGCCCTCCAGGTCCTGGCGGAACAGATGCGGATCATCGATTCGTACAAGCTTCCCGACGGGACCATGCCCAAGAAGGCCTACAAGCTCGTGGCCTTCGGATCCTACATCCGGGCCATCATGGCCGAGGAGGATCCCCTGGAACAGGACCTGGCCCTCAGGGAGTACGAGAGGGTCCTCCAGATCGAACCCTCCTTCGCCTACGGGAAGGAGGACGTGGAACGGGTCCGCCGGGGAAGGCTCCCTCCCAAGGGATACGGAGTGGTACACGTCCTGGTCCTATGCGGCAGGGGGCCCTTCCGGGTGGAGACGGCGGCCGATCCCGAGGACCAGGCCTGGGCCGACGCCATGGGCCTCGCCCAGGCGGTCTGGTCGGTCCACCGGAAGAAGACGGCCTTTCCCATGATCTCCACGGTCAGGATCCCCGCCCTGGCCTTCTACAAGGAGAATCCCACGGAGGTCCACGTGGAGGTGGACGGCCGGGAAGAGGGGGTGACCGCCGTTGTGACCGACGTGGAAGCCACGGCCGAGGCGGAGTTCAAGGCCATGCGGCCTTCGATCATCGCCAGGGCCCTCCTCAGGCGGGCTCTCAAGATCGCCGTCACCGAGGGGGTGAAGGCCGCCGTGAGGAAGACCCAGAAGAAGGAGTCCCGGAAGGCCTTCTCCGATCTCCTGGTCTCCCTCGGGGGCCTGCTCTGGATCTCCGCCGAGAGGGCGGACCTACGTTGCTGGGACCTCCTTCCGGCGAGCTTCCAGGTCCTTCGCCTGGAGGTCCCCGCCGGAATCCACCGGATCACCCTGAGGGCGGGCCTCTCGGGGAGGGTCGTGGGCCGGCCCCAGTCCGTTCGGGTCCGGGTCCGGGACGGGTACAATACCTACGTGATCGCCCTGGTCCCCCGTCCCGGCGGAGGGCCCGATCCCCTCACTTCGGACCCGGCACCGGATGCCGGGCCCGTCACAGGAAAACCCTGAACGCGAAGCCGGGGAGACCTCCCCGGAACGAAGGAGGTGAAGACGTGAGACTCTCGATCTTCCCGGCGGCGGCCGCCTTCCTGGGACTGCTCCTCTTTTCCCAGGCCTGCACCACCGTGCCCAGGCACAAGAAGCTCATCCATGTCCACTCCGAACCCGAAGGCCTCACCCTGGTGGTTCCCTACGACGGGAAACTCCTCGAGGTGGTCACCCCCTGCGACCTTCCCGAAGACGTCTCCCCCGAGGCGGAGATCCAGGTGAAGAAGGGGGGCGTCCCGGTCAAGACGGTCCGCCTGGAGGACTTGACCCTCACGGCCCACAAGACCTACCTGATCCGCCTGGGCAGGTAGGGCGGTAACCGCCCCTCTCCGCCCCGGGATGCTCCCGGGCGGAGAGGGGGGCGAGGGCCCTCAGCCGATCAAGTAGGGCGTATCGCCGATCACCACGAGGATCTTTCCCTCGGCGGCGAGCCAGGGTCCGGCCTCGGGGTGTTTCTCCAGGAGTTCGAAGTAGGCCGGCGAGAAGGGACGGATCTTCTGGATCTTTCCCTTCATCTCCTTCTTGAAGGCCCGGTCCACCCAGACGTCCCCCAGGAGGATGAAGACCTTCCCTCCGGCCCGGCGGACTTTGAGAGGGCCCCCTCCGCCGTCGACGTCGGCGGCGTCCTGGGTCTTCATCCTGGCCAGTTCCTTGGATTCTTCCACGGCCCTCTTCCCCTGGTTGGAGGGGGCCTTCGATAGGGCCCCCAGGGACGGCGAATTCGGGAGGGGGGGACCGGAGAAACCCCGGGAGATGCCCCGGCCTCTCCTTCCGTCCGTCTCGGGGGTTCTCGGTGCGGGCGGAACGGGGAGGGCCGTCTCCCCGGCCAGGCGGCGGGCTTCCTGGGCCACCAGGTAGGAGGTCCAGGGGGTCACGATCCCGTAGCGCTTGCCCAGGCGGGTCACTTCCTCCTGGAGCTCCTTGGAGGCCCCGTAGAGGCGGATCTGGTCCAGGAGATGGGCGATCCTCCTCTGGGCCCAAAGAGGGGCGAGCCAGGAGAGCCCCTTCTCGGGCCCTTCCGGGAGGGTTACGGGAAAGCGCCACTCCTTCTTCCTGCCCAGGAGGGTCCCTCTCAGGACGAGGTCGTGCCGGCCCTTTCCCTCGAAGCGGCCGAGAACGGTCAGGGGCGAGCCGTAGAAGAGGTCGGGTAGAGGCCAGGGCGTGAGCTTGGAGAGGCGCGCTCCTTCCATGGTGATCTCCAGGTCGGACAGGGCTGGCCGGGAGAGGCGCTGGAGGAGGCTGGAGACCTTCACCTCGATGTTCTCGTTCTCGCCCACGTAGTGCCGGTCCCCCCGGCCCATTTCGGCGATCCGGTCCAGGAGGAAGGTGTTCACGTCGTTTCCCACGCCGAACACGAAGATCCGTGTATCCTTTCCCTTGGATTTCTTCACCGCTTTCAGGATGGCCGCCGGGTCGGTCTCTCCAACCGTGGGAAGGCCGTCGGTGAGGAAGAGGAGGATGTGCTTCCTCCCGTCGGGGGGCATCTTCAGGCCCTGGGTCAGGGCGTCCTCGATGTTGGTCCCCCCCTCGGCCTCGAGGCGGTTCACCATCTCCAGGGCCTCCTTCCTCGTTTCGGCCGTCACCGGCTTCGGCTCGGGAAAGAGGGGCCTTGCCGCGGTGGAGAAGGGGACCAGGTTGAAGGCGTCCTTCTCTTCGAGGCTCCGGAGGAAGAAGCGGAGGGCCCCCTTGACCTGCTCGATCTTCCTGCCCTGCATGGACCCCGACGTGTCCACTGCGAAGACCACCGTCTTGGGCAGGGGGGCCGATTCCCGGGGGTCCCGCACGGGATTCAAGGCGAAGAGGAAGGTCCCCGAGCCCCCCTGGGGGGAGTAGAAGAGGGTGAGGGCGCCGAACTCCTTTTCCGCCAGGGAGTAGAAAAGCTTGAGGTCCGCGGGCCTGGAAGCCTTGGATTCCCACCCCAGGACGGCTTCGGTCTCTCCCGTCCGGCGGATTTCGGCCTTCGGCGTGGGAGAGTAGACCACACCCAGGGCCTTGGAGGAGAGGATCCTCAGCCGGGCGGAGAGGACCGGCGGCCGGGTGGACTTCCGGACCAGGGCCTTGAAGGGAAAGACGTAGGACCATTGGGCCCCCTCCCTTGGGAGGAGGGCCGTCATGGAGAAGCGGACCTCCGCCTTTCCTCCCGGCGGAACGGGATAGATCCTGGCCCGGACCAGACCCCACCCGGCGTATTCCAGGAGCATGGGATCCAGGAGGCGGGCGACGATCTCCTGGTATGCCCGGCGTGCCTTTTCGGCATCCAGGATCTGGGCCTTCACCTCCTTGCCGTCCAGGAGGAGCTTGGCCTGGTGGACCACGGCCCCCGGGGGCAGGGGAACGAGCCAGAAGGCCTCGGCGGGAGTCCGGTAGGGATTGGTGAAGGCGGCCCTCACCTCCGTTCGCGCCGCTCCGTCCCGGATCTCGGCTTCCAGGGAGACCCGGGCCAGGCGGGCCTGGGGAAGGCGGGCCGGGACGGGCCGGGGCGGGTGGGGCGGCAGGTGGGGCGGCGTCACGGGGGGCTGGCCCAAGCAGGTCGCCCCCAGGAAGAGGAAGATTTCCGCCAGGTGGATCGTTCTCATGGTAAAGCCTCCTCGTCCTCCCTCTCTGGTTCTCCGGATCACGGGAAAGTTCCTGGAACGCAGCCCCGGCCTCCCGGTTCCCTGAAAGCTCCTCCCCGGGCGTGGGGGGGGCCGGGGAACCTCCCTTCCGGAAGGGTTGCCGGGAAGGTCTTCGATCGCTTTCGCGGGAAGGGGCACAATAGGGCCATGTGGACGGCAGGGACGATCACCTTGGGGGTCCTGCTCCTCCTTGCCCTGGAGGTCCTTCCCATGGACCAGGTGGGGCTCCTGGCCCTCCTGGCGGTCATCTTCTCGGGCCTCCTCTCACCATCCGAGGGCCTGGCCTTCTTCGGCCATCCGGCGGTGATCACCATCGGCTCCCTCCTGGTGGTGGCCCAGGGGCTCCACCGCACGGGAGCCCTGGCCTGGTTCGCCCGCTTCCTGGCCTCCCGGTCCACGGGGAGGGAGGGCCCCCTTCTCTTCTGGATGTGCCTGTTCACCGCCCTGGCCTCGGCTTTCGTGAACAACACTCCCATCGTGGCGGTCTTCCTCCCGGTGATCCTGGGCCTGGCAGGACGCTTCCGGATTCCCCCCAGCAAGCTCCTGATCCCCCTGTCCTACGCCTCCATCCTGGGAGGGACCTGCACCCTCCTGGGAACGAGCACCAACATCCTGGTCTCCGAAGTGGTCTCCCGCCACGGTTTCGCCCCTGTGGGGATGTTCGAGGTCCTCCCCGTGGGAGCGGCCTTCACGGCGGCGGGTCTGGCCTACCTCCTCCTGGTGGGGAGGCGTTTTTTGCCCCTGCGGCCCAGCCTGGGCGTGGCCAGGGAGGGAGAGAAGATCCGGGAGTTCGTCACCGAGGTGGCCTTGAAGAAGGGATCCTCCACGGCGGGGAAGACCGTGGCGGACTTCGAGAATCTCCTGAAGGCCCGGGTCCTGGTCCTGGTCCGGGGGGAAGAGATGCGCTGGCCCCCGCCCAAGGAGGAGGTCCTCCGGGAGGAGGACATCCTCCTCGTGAAAGGGCCGGTGAACAGCATCGCCGGCCTGGACCGGGTTCCCGGGGTGGAACTCCTTCCCGAGCTGATGGAAGGGAAGGTCACCTTCGACCCCAGGAGCATGACCTTCGTGGAGCTCCTCGTTCCGCCCGGTTCCCCCGTGGTGGGCCGGCCCGTCCGGGAGCTTCGCCTCCACAGGAGGGCCGGGCTGGTCGTGGTTGCGGTGATGCGCAAAGGACGCCATCTCCGGGAGAAGGTCTCGGGCCTGGTCCTCCAGCCGGGGGACGTGCTCCTGGCCTTCGGCGACGAGTCCTCCGTGAGGGAGGCCAGGAAGATGGAGGAGTTCGTCCTCACCGAGGAGGTCCAGGAAGGGGTGGTGAACCGGAGGAAGGCCCCCCTGGCGGCGGCAGTCCTGGCGGGCATGGTGGGCTCCATCGCCTTGGGCCTTCTCCCCTCCTCGGTGGCCGCCCTCTCGGGGGCCCTGGCCATGGTCCTGGGGGGATGCCTGAACCCGGCCCAGGCCTACAAGGCCGTGGACTGGAGGATCCTCTTCCTCCTCGTGGGGGCCCTGGCCCTGGGCAAGGCCCTGGAGACTTCCGGGGCCGCAGGGGAACTGGCAGGGCTCCTGGTGGGCCAGGTGGGAGGGAGGCCCTTGCTCGTCCTGGGGGGGCTCTACCTGGTGACGGTGGTCCTCACGGAGTTGCTGACCCACGGGGCCGTGGCGGTCCTCATGACCCCCGTGGCCCTTACGGCCGCCGCGGGCCTGGGCCTGGGTCACAGGCCCTTCGTCATGGCCGTCCTCTTCGCCTGCTCGGCGAGTTTCCTCACTCCCGTGGGATTCCAGACCAACACCCTGGTCTACGGGATGGGGGGATACAAGTACCGGGACTTCCTCAAGGCGGGGCTCCCCCTCCAGGCGATCTGTTTCATCCTGACGGTCCTCCTGGTGCCCCTGGTCTGGCCCTTCCGGGCCCTTTGAGGGCCTTTCAGGGGGGGCGGCCGAACCTCCGATAAGAAGGGGAGTTGGAGGCAAGGCCTTTGAGGATCGTCTATCTCCTGGAAACGGCGGAGGAACCCTGGGGGGGGGTGCAGACCGTACTCCGGGACGCCCGGGCCCTCCGGGAGAGGGGGCACCAGGTTCTCCTGGTCTCCCGTTCGGGCCCGCCGGCCTGGACGGATCCGGGGGTCCCTTTCCTCCAGGACCCCGCCCTCTCTCTCGAGGGTGTGGATGGGGCGGACCTGGTGGTGGGAACCTACTGGTCCACCGTGCCGGCGGCCGTTCTTTCCGGGAAGGGGATTCCCGTCCACTTCTGCCAGGGCTTCGAGGGGAACGAGGGCCTGCCCGCCCGGATCCGGGAGGCGATCGAGAGGGTTTACGCCATGGAGGAGACGTCCCTGGTGGTGGTCTCCTCCCACCTGGCGGACCTCTTGGGCAGGCGTTTCGGCCGTTCCTGCCGGACCGTTCCGAACGCCGTGGACGGAAGGGTCATGCATCCCGGTCCGCCCCGGGGAGAGGAGGGGCCCCTGCGGGTGGGCCTCTTCGGCCCGGCCCAGGTTCCCATCAAGGGGATCGCCGCGGGGATCGAGGCCTGCCTCCTGGCGGCCCGGGCCGGCCTGGACCTGGTCCTCGTCCGGGCCAGCCACCTCCCTTTCCTGGAGGCCGAATTCAAGGTGCCCTTCCGGGTGGAGGCACATTGCCGGGTTCCCTACGAGGAGATGGGAAACCTCTACAGGAGCCTGGACCTCTTCCTTGGAACGGCCGATTCCGTCGAAGAGGGTTTCTACCTTCCCGGCCTGGAGGCCCTGGCCTGCGGAGTGCCTTCCGTCCTGACCGACATTCCCTCCATCCGATCCTACGCAAAAGGGAATTCCGCCTTGCTCGTTCCTCCAGGCGATAGGGAGGCCATGGCGGCGGCCCTGGTGTTCCTGGCCCGCAGGAGGGACGTGAGGGAGACCCTGAGGAGGGGTGCCGTCCAGGCGGCGGCCTCCTTCACCATGGAGGACCGGCTGGAACTCCTGGAACGGACCTTCCTGGAGATCCTGGAGGAGAGGCGGGGGAGATCACTTTCGGGGGCCGGTCTCGGGGAGAGAGTCTCCTGCTGAGGGAAGTTCCGCCTCCCCGATTCTGCAGAAGACGAGGGTCTGGCCCAGGAGGAGGGGACCGCAACCGGGGGGAGCGGCGATCTGGGCCCAGGAGCGGGCTCCCAGGAGGGGGGTCTCCTCCAGGCGGGCCAGGATCTCCTGGGCCGGGTCCGGCGACGGCGGGTTCCCCGGCTGGGGACAGGCGAAGAGGATGGTCGCTCCCGGTCCCTTCCCGTCAGGATCCGGAAGGGCGGAAATCCGCATTCTCGTCCTTTCCGGGGAGGGGCGGCAGAAGCGGATCCACTGGCCCACCCTGAGGCCGCCCGGTGTGAGGACCCTAACCCGCCGTCCGACCCTGAGGACCGTCCTGGCAGTGCCGCAGGGAAGTTCCTCCCCGGGCCCGGGGGGAAGGGAGGAGACCTGGGCCAAGAGGGGCTGGTCGGGTGGAATGTCCTTCCTCCGGGTCTCTTCCCGGAGGACTTCCCAGGCGGGCCGGCCGTCCAGGGAGGAGAGTTCCTCCCCGGAGAGGGCCGTCACCTTCCGGGGAGGGCCCAGGGGTTCGAAGGCCGGGACCACCCGGACTTCCATGGAAAGAGGCGGGTCCAGGGCGAAGCCCAGGACCTCCCCGGCCGGAAGGGGGTGGTCCAGGAAGAGGACCTTCCCTTCGTGGGGAGGGCCTGGGGGACCCAGGACGGCCCCGGCCAGGATGGTCCTGGGAAAGGCCGATTCCAGCCCCGGGAGGAGGGGGGCCAGGTGGGAGGAGGCGGGGCCGGCCAGGAGGAGGAGGGCCGATGGCGGGGGCCCTTGGATCCCAAGGGTCCTACGCCAGGTCCGGGGCGGCTGGTCCGGCGAGGGGAAAACGGATTTCCGGAAGCGGTGAACCTGGAGGCACGGGAAAGGGAAGGAACCGGCCAGGACGGAGACGGCCGGCGCTCCGGTCCAACCCGTTCGGGGTTTCAGGACCTGGTGCACCCTGGCGCCGGCCTGGAGGGGGGCGGTCCTGGGACAGGGTGTGTCCCTTCCCGGAAGGGGGCGGGTGGAGAAGAAGAGAAGGAAGTCCGGTCTCTCTCCGAGCTTCTCCCTGGCTTCGCCGGCCGCCCTTTCCAGGGCGGCCGGGAAGGAACCGCCTTTTCCGAAGCCTGAAGCCCAGGCCATGGAACCTCCGGGAGGGGAGGGACCCAAAGGCCCCTCCCCGGCGTGCAGGGTCTCAGTGTTTTCCCCCCGTCAGTCCCACCTGGAACCGGATGGGCACGAAGCCCTGGACCTGGTTCTCGGCGGCGTCCCGGAAGAGGATCTGCCCCATGGGCTGGAATCCTTCCGGGACCGGAGCCGGGGGCTCGGAGAGAGTGAAGGTGATCTCCGTGGGGACGTAGGGGTAGATCTTCAAGTCGCCCACGTTCACGGCGATCCGCTTGGAGGTGTAATACTCCTCCCGGATCTTCACCTTGAAGGGCCTGGAGGGCCTCTTGTCGGCGTAGCCCGGGATGAGGACCAGGGTGTAGGGACGGCCTCCGCCCGTGTTGGCGAGATTCAACTCCAGGTCGTGGTAGTTGAAGCCCGACTGGGTCAGGGCCCGGCCCGAAGCGTCGCGGATCTGGACGGCGAAGTCGGTGAAGAGGTTGTAGTCCCGCTTGGAGAGCTCCAGGGCGAAGCGGACCCTGGTAACCCCCTTGGGCATGCGGAAGGTGTAGGTCCACTTGGTGGAGGATATGACGGGTTCGAGGGTCCGCTCGTATCCCAGGGTCTCGCCCCGGACGGATCCTTCGAAGATCCGGTTGACCAGGTTGACGACCTTGAACTTCCCCGACGGCGGGTTCGGGTGGCGGTAGGTGAAGGCCTGGAGCTCCCGGGGGCTCGACCGGAAGCCGGAGGTTTGGATCCTCAGGTTGTAGGTGGAAGTCTCGCGGTTCTGGTAGTAGCCCCAGACCACGATCTCCCAGACGCCGGGATAGAGCTTGCGTCCCACGACCTGGTTGTAGACCGGGCCGGGGCGCTTCTCCACCTTGGGAACCCAGGATGCGGCTTCCTCTCCCGTGGGGGAGTAGATGGTCACGAGGGCGCGACAGAATTTTCCTTCCGGGCTGGTGAGCCTGGTGTTCAGGGCCTGCATCCCCGCCGGGACGTCCACGAAGAACCGCTGGATGTCTCCCGGGTCCACCTTCATCCCGGTCATCTCCAGGGTGAAGTGGTTTTCGGCAGAAAGGGTATAGGGGACGACCACGGTGTTCAGGAGGCGGAACTCGATGTTCTCGGGCTTGTGGGGCAGGCCCTTGCGGTAGGCGTAGATGCTCCCCACGTAGAGCCCGGGCTTGCGGAGGGCTTCCTTGTCGTACCAGACCTTGAGGACCAGCGGTGTCGTTCCCTTGATGTAGGCCGAGGGCTTGTTCACCCGGATCCACTCCTTCTGGGGCACCAGGTCGTATGCCCGGTAGAAGTCGTTCTTCTGGTCGGGCGTGAAATCCTTCGGGAAGACGGGGGTGACGACGAAGGTCGTCGTATCCGGATATGCAGGATACCAGTGGCTGGCCCTGAAGTAGGCCGCCCTTCCCCTGCCGTGGGGCATGGTCGTGGCCTCGGCCCGGACGTCGTAGGCGTAGATCTTCTCCGACTCCTTGCGGGCCGCATAGATCTTGAGGTATTCGAAGGTCTTGGACATCTGGATCAGGCCCGCCCCCTGGTCCAGCTCGTTCCAGCCGGGAAGGGGCTTCGCAGCGTTGCGCATGGCCCTGTAGAAGACCATGTTGGTGTAAGGGATCTTCTCCTGGAGACAGGCCGAGGCGAGGCAACACATGAAGCCCGCCGTCTGGGGGCTGGCCATGGAGGTGCCCCACATGGCGTCGTTGCGGAGGTAGCGGGGAACGGTGGAGGAGGCTCCTCCCGGGGCGAGGCCGTCGGGCTTGGGGACCTCCCCTCCCCGGCTGGTGAAGATGAAGGGCTTGAAGGTCTTGATGTCCGCGCCCCACACCGTGGCCAGGGTGTCCACGGCCATCATGGCGCCGGCCGACCAGACCCGCTTGCTGGCGGCGGGGATTCCCGTGTTGGAGATCCCCGGGCCGTCGTTGCCGTTGGAGATGGAGCAGAGGACCGTCGGGTTCTCGGTGAAGAGCCTGTCCAGCTTCCTGTCCATCTCGGCCAGGCCCTCGATCTCGCTCCCGATGCCGTAGCTCATGTTGATCACCAGGGGCATCTTGTGCTTCCGGGCCCATGCCACGGCGTATTCGTAGGCCTTGATCATGGATCCCGTGACGGTGGCCCCCCCGGAGAGGGAATTGTCGCCGATCTTGAGCGCCAGGATCTGCGCCCCGGGGGCGATTCCGTTGTGGTGGGGATTACCGTCCATGTGATATCCCGAGGCCATGCCCGCCACGTGGGTCCCGTGGGCCCCGGTGGGGATGTAGAGTTCCAGGACCTTGTCCTTGGGGCGGACAGTTACGGAGCAGATGATGATAGTCGGCTGTTTCTTCGGGTCCCTCGGGCCGAACTGGAAGGTGTCCCGTCTCACGGCGTAGTCCCTGAGGCCCTTCTCGTCGGCGAAGTCGTGGTCCATGTCGGTGTCGGGGTAGACCACCCAGAAGCCCTCCTTGGTCTGGAAGACCAGGAAGGCCCACTTGTCGTCGGTCTTCCCGTTGCCGTTGAGGTCCTTCAGGTTGTTGTTGATCAGCCTCTTCTCGGAATAGAGGGCCAGGTAGTAGGGGCCCTCGGCCTTGTAAGGAAGGGAGCCGAAGCCGAACCACCGCTCCTTGCCGAGGGCGAGGGCTTCCTTTCCGCCCTCCTTCACCACCTTGGCCTTGACGAGGGGAACGTCTCCTTCGCCGGTGAAGTCCCGGCACTCCAGGATCTTGGGCTTTCCGTCGGAAGTGGTGACGAGCCCGGGGATTCCCAGCTGGACCCCGCAGTCCAGGACCGCCAGGACCACACCCCTTCCGTCGTAGGTGGGGTGGGCCCTGAGGAACTGCTCGGCCCCGACGGCGGTGGTGTTGTTGAAGGGGAAGTTCCCGGCCTCCTTCTCCTGGGCCGGCGCGGCGGCCGCCCAGAGGAGGGCGGAAAGAACCAAGGCTTTTCCTTTTTTCATCGTGTATGCTCCGTTTCTCGTTGCGAAAGCCTTCCGTCCAGGGGGGCGGACGCCCGGTCTCCCCGGACTCGAGGGGAACCTGGAACATAGCAGGAGGGACGGGGGAAAAGGAAGATACCTTCCCCTGGCGGGGCCTCTCGCACGGCAGGGGGGAAAGGCAAGGCATGGCCGGGACACTCCTCTTTCCTTTCTTGGCTCTCCTCTTCCTCGGAGCCCAGGGGAGGACCTCCCCGCCACGGAAGGCCCTGGCCGGGAAGTCCGGGTTGCCGGCGGGCTCCAGGAGACACCCCAGGATCTTCGCCGGCGAGGAGCGCTTCCGGGCCGTCCGGCGGGAGATCGGGAAGGTCTCTCTCCTGGGAAAGTGGTACGGCCGGCTCCTCCGGGAGGGGAGGAAGGTCCTTTCCGCTCCTCCCTCCCGCTACGAGATTCCCGACGGCCTCCGCCTGTTGGCCACGAGCAGGCGGGTCCTTCGCAGGGTGCTCCTCCTGGCCTTCCTCTACAAGATGGATCCTTCCCGGAGGGATTACCTGGAGCGGGCCTGGAAAGAGCTCGAGGCGGCGGCCCGGTTTCCCGACTGGAATCCCAGGCACTTCCTGGATACGGCCGAGATGACGGCGGCCTTCGCCGTGGGATACGACTGGCTCCACGACTCATGGAGTGAAGAGCGAAGGAAGATCCTCGCCCGGGCCGTCCTGGAAAAGGGTTTCCGGCCGGCCCTCCTGGCCTACAGGGGAAAGGCCCGCTTCGGGTGGTGGGTGAAGGCAAGGCACAACTGGAACCAGGTCTGCAATGGAGGGATCGGGCTGGGGGCCCTGGCCTTTGCCGAGGTCTACCCCGAAGAGGCGGGAGAGATCCTGGAGGGAATCAGGAAGAGTCTACCCCTGGCCCTGGCGAGGCTCGCCCCCGACGGGGGATGGGAGGAAGGGCCCGGGTATTGGGGTTATGCCAACAGGTATACGGCCTTCTTCCTCTCTTCCCTCAGGACTTCCCTCGGCGGGGACTTCGGGCTTTCCTCGGTGCCCGGCATGGACGTCACGGGCCTCTTCCCCATCTACCTCACGGGTCCGACGGGAAGGACCTTCAACTTCGCCGATTGCCACGACGGCCCGATCTACGGTCCAGTCTTCTTCTGGCTGGCCGGGCGGTTCGGAAGGGCCGTATACGCCGCCCACGAGACCGGGACCCCCAGGCCGGGCCCGCTGGACCTGCTCTGGTACACGGGAAAGGGGCTTCCCCCCGGAAAAGCAGGCCTGGCGCCGGACAGGCTCTTCCGCCGGGTCCAGGTCTTCTCCTTCCGCTCTTCCTGGAGCGATCGGGAAGGCCTCTTCCTGGCGGGAAAGGGGGGGAGCAACCGGGCCAACCACGGCCACCTCGACCTGGGCTCCTTCGTCCTGGACGCCGGAGGGGTCCGTTGGGCCCTGGACCTGGGATCGGACGACTACAATCTGCCCGGATACTGGTCCGGAGGGAGGAGGGGGCGGAGATGGAGCTACTACCGGCTCAGGGCCGAGGGCCACAATACCCTGGTCCTGAATCCGGGGAAGGGACCGGACCAGGATCCCTCGGCACGGGCCGAGGTGATCCGCTTCCGGGGCGGCCGGGACCCGGCCCTCGCCGTGTTGGACCTGGGGAAGGCCTACGGGCGGGATGCGGGCTCCGTCCTGCGGGGGTTCCTCTTCTCCCGAAAGGGGAAATGGGTCCTGGTCCAGGACGAGGTCGTCCCGGCGGGAAAGAAACCCGACGTTCTGTGGTGGTTCCTCCACACGAGAGCCTCCGTGAAGCTCGGGAAGAGCGGCCGGAGGGCCCTCCTCCGAAGGAATGGGAGGGTCCTGGAGGCCCTTCTCCTTTCGCCGGCTGGGGCCGGGTTCTCCGTCCTTCCGGCTGAGCCCCTTCCTTCTTCCCCTTCCCCCGGGGGCCAGAGGAAGAACGGGGGAGTGCGGAAGTTGGCCCTCCGTCTCGAGATCTCCCGGCCCGCCAGGACGGCCGTCCTCCTTCGCCTCCTTCCCCGGGAGGGAAAGGGCTGCGGCGGCGTTCCTGTCCTGAAGCCCCTGAAGGATTGGTGAAATCCGGGCCGGGTATCTCTTTCCGGGTGTATCGTTCCGAGAATTTCCGGGAACCGTGGATCATGTAGAAACAGGTTTCCGGGAAAAAGAAGCTTTTTCACCGTTTTTTCCGGGCCTGGGAATGTTCCGCCCTTGACCGGCGGAAGGCGGGATCATGTAATCGAAAAGGAAGAAATGGAGGTCTCCGAAAGGCCTTCTTTCTTCCGCCCCCATGTCTTTTTCGATCCCGTCTCTTTCTTCTGCGTCCTTTCCAAAGAACCAAGGAGGTACCGATGCGCAGAATCCACGCTCTTGCGGCCGTCCTGGCCGTGACGGCCTTCGCGGGAGCCCAGACTCCCAAGGCCAACACCTTCCAGGTCTACGATGGGTCCACGGAATACACTTCCCGCGGATACCTGGGAAGCAATCCCGGAGAATGTCTCCAGATGATTCCCTCCAGCCACTTCGGCTACCTCAGGAAGGCCGTCAAGTTCAACGTGGTCCTCCAGGACCAGAACAAGAAGACCGCCGAGGAGTTCTACCTGATCTTCCGCAAAGTCACCGCCACCGGGCAGCCCGACATCTCCGGCAAGGGCGTGATCTACACGGAAGGCCCCTACAAGATCGGCGGTTCCGGGTCCGGCGTCGGCGCCTGGGTCCTCTCCTACACCCTGAAGAAGGCCGTCACCATCCCCGCGGAGGGTTGCTTCTACGGTATCTACTGGTCCAAGCCCGTGGCCAAGCCTGGATGGTACCGCGACGGCGGTTCGGTCCACATGAGCGGTTACTATCCCAATCCGAAGTGCGGTGAGCACCCCCGGAAGGGTGTCTCTCCGGACCTGGCCTGGAACGTGATCTACCACACCACCACCCCTCCCTACGTCGAGACCAAGATCTGCGGCGGCAACAGGTCCTGGAACATGAGCCTGGGCTTCTCCACCCCCGTTCTCCAGGCCTACGCGGTGGACCCCGCCGCAAAGTGCACCAAGAAGACGGGGAAGCCCGACTTCGGTTACGCCGCCCTCTGGCCCGATCTCACCGACCTGGAGAAATACGGCTACAAGGCCAATTTCGGTTGGAGGATCCGGGCGGCCAACTTCCCCGGCGCCGTAGCGGCCATCATCGTCGCCCCTACGGTGATCCGCAAAGGCGTCCAGATTCCCGGCGTCGGCGACTGGTTCATCAATCCCTTCGGAATCGTGGTCTTCTCCGGGAAACTGAACACCACCGGCGTCGTGACCACTCCCGCCATCGACGTGGGCTTCGCCTCCTACAGGGAGTTCCTGGCCGGCACCAGCCTCTACGCCCAGGGAGGTGTCTTCGGGAACGGCAAGTACGCCTTCACCAACTGGGTGGGCATCGAGTTCTGATCCCCTTCCCAACCGAACCTCTTCAGCCTGGAAAGGACGGCCCCCCGGGGCCGTCCTTCTTTTTCGGCGTTGACCGGAAGGAGGGTCCGGATCAACCTGGTTTCCGGGGAAGAAGGGGGCGCCCCGGGAGGTGGAACCATGGAATACCGTTTTCTCGGAGCATCGGGACTCAAAGTCTCGGCCCTCTCCTTCGGCTCCTGGGTCACCTTCGGGACCCAGCTCGACGAGGAAGAGGCGGGCCGGTGCATGGACGCCGCCTGGGAGGCGGGAGTCAACTTCTTCGACAACGCCGAGGTCTACGCCGATGGGCTCTCGGAGATCCTCATGGGGAGGATCCTGGCGCGGCGGGGTTGGAAGCGGTCGGACTACGTGGTCTCCACCAAGCTCTTCTGGGGAGGGAAGGGGCCCAACGACAGGGGGCTTTCCCGCAAGCACATCCTGGAAGGCATGGACGCCTCCCTGAAACGGCTGGGCCTGGACTACGTGGACCTGGTCTTCTGCCACAGGCCGGACATCCATACTCCCATCGAAGAGACGGTCCGTGCCATGGACCACCTGGTCCGAACGGGAAAGGCCCTCTACTGGGGGACCAGCGAGTGGGAGGCCTGGAGGATCAGGGAGGCCTTCGCCGTGGCCCGGAGGGAGCACCTGACTCCGCCCACCATGGAGCAACCCCAGTACAACATGTTCCACAGGGAGAGGGTGGAGAAGGAATACGCTCCCCTCTACGAGGATTTCGGCCTGGGTACCACCATCTGGAGTCCCCTGGCCGGGGGGATCCTGACGGGGAAATACAACAAGGGTATACCAAAGGGGAGCCGGGCCGACCTGGAGGGCTACGAGTGGCTCCGGGAGCGCTACACCAACGAGGAGGGCCGCCGGAGGATCGAGAAGGTGGAACGCATGAAACCCCTGGCGGCCGAGCTGGGTTGCACCATGGCCCAGCTGGCCCTTGCCTGGTGCCTGAAGAATCCCAGGGTGAGCACGGTGATCACCGGGGCCTCCCGGGCTTCCCAGGTGGAGGAGAACATGAAGGCCCTGGAGGTCCTTCCCAGGTTGACCTCCGATCTGATGGAGAGGATCGAGGAGATCCTCGGGAACAGGCCCGCCCCGCCCTACGACTTTCGCGAGATGTAGGCCCCCCGGAGCGGGGCCGGAAAGAAGCGAGCCCCCGGGCACACCGGCCCGGGGGCTCGCTTCCATGTCTTTCCTCTGGTCGGGGCGACTGGATTTGAACCAGCGACCTCTGCGTCCCGAACGCAGCGCTCTAGCCAAACTGAGCCACGCCCCGCCGCGGAAGGAGAAGGCTAGCGGGAATCCTCTTTCCGGGCAAGAAGGGGGTGGAACTTTCCCGGCCCGCCTCCAGGATGGTGCCATGGCGTTCTTGGAGGAGGATCTCGCCCTGGAACTGCTTCTCCGGGAGAGGCTGGTTCTCCGGCTCAGGATGGAGGACGGTCCCCGGGCCCTGTCGGCCTTGAAGGCCCTCCGGCGGGGGGGCATCCGGGCCGTGGATATCGATCCCCCCGGGCCCGGGCCGGCGGCCTTCGTCCTTTCCCGGCTTCGGAGGGAACATCCCGTCCTGGTGGGGGCTGGGAGTCTGGTCACGGCCGAGCAGGTCCGGGAGGCCTCCCGGTTCGGGGCGGCCTGGGGGGTGATTCCCGGGCCCAGGAAGGATCTGGTGGACGCCGGGAGGGAAGAGGGTCTCCTCCTTCTCGTCCGTGTCCGGACGGAGGCGGACTTGTCCAGGGCCCTTCGTTTGGATGCGGCCTGTCTCCTCCTGGCTCCCCCACTTGCAGGGAAGGGATGCTCCCTTCCTCGCCTCTTGGGAGAGGGGGCCCTCTCCGCCGGGATCGAAGCCCCCTGGGGGGCCTCACCGCCCCCTTGGGCTTCCTTCCACCTGGTCACGAGGGGGCTCCTTCCGCAGGGCTTCCTGGAAGAAGGCCGTTTTCCCGAATTGGAGAGGCTCGTCGGAGAGGGCCTGGAAGAGCTGGCGGGGGAGGGGAGGGAAGGGCTCTAGGTCGTGACCTCCAGGATCTTCAGGAGGCGGGTCTTGCTTCCGATCTCCACTTCCACCGTCTCTCCGACCTTGGCGCCCTGCAGGGCCTGGCCGAGGGGGCCCGTGTAGGGGATTTCGCCCTTGGTGAAATCGTAGTCCCCTCCGCCCACGAGGACGTATACGAATTCCTGGTCCTTGTCCAGGTCCAGGACCTTCACCTTGGAACCGATGACGACCTCCCCTTCCACGGACTGGACCGGGGCGGTCATCACCCGGCAGGAGGCGACCTTCTCCCTCAGTTGCATGACCATGGCGAGAAAGAGTTGTTCGTCTTCCCTTGCCGCGTCGTACTCGCTGTTCTCGGAGAGGTCGCCGTAGGAGGCGGCTTCCCCGATCCTCCTCCTGGCGTCCTCCAGCCTGGCCTCCGCTTCGGCCAGTTGCTTGCGCAGGGCGTCGTATTGTTCTTGCGTAACCAGAATTTCGTCCATGGTTCCTTCCTCTCGCGTAGGGAAGATTCAAGGCTCCCGGAATAGGCGGAGGTCCAGTTCTCCCCCGCCTTTCCCGGGGTAGAGGGTCCTGGCCGACCAGACGGCCCCTCCCCTGGTCCACCGGGCGGTCACCCGGCATGGGACGGGGGGGACCCCCCGGGCCAGGAACCTGCCCTTGGAATCGGCCAGGACTACCACAGGAATCCACCCCAGCGCCAGGGGCTCCAGGAGAATCCGGGCCCCCGGGGCTGCCCCGCCGCCTTGGAGTCGGACCCTTCCCTCAACGACCAGGCCCTCGGGGAGGGCCAGATCCAGGTGAACCGGGGCGGCTCCCACCCGGATCCTCCTCTCGATCCCCGCCCGGCCCGGCGCCCGGGCCCGGAGGATGTGGACTCCCTTTCCTACTCCCAGGAAGAGGAAGGAGCCGTCCGGGGCGGGGGGGGTGGTCCGGGAGAGGAGTTCTTCCGGAACAGGGCTTCCCCGGGGAGGGAGAAGCTCCACCTCGGCCCGTCGGAGGGCCCGGGCGTCCGGCCCCTTCAGCGTCCCCGACAGGCGGGTTCCCAAGGGCAGGACCAGGTCTCCCAGGTCCAGCTTCTCCTTGCCCGTCAAGGGCGGAGTGAGGAGGAGTCCCCAGGGCCCCCCCTCCCGGGAGGGGACGAAGAGGACGGCCCTTTGGGGGCCCGGCGGGACGGGAAGGGCCCAGGCCCCTTCCTTTCCGGTCCTTCCCGTGACGATCCAGGATGTCCAGCCCAAGGGGGTGATCTTCCTTCCCAGGGCGGCAAGGGGGTGGTTCCCGGCAGGCTCCCCGCCGGGAAGGAGGAGCCTACCTTCCAGGACGAAGGGAGGATCGGGACGGATCTCCACCTTCCGGACCTGGCCCGGCCGGGAAGGGGCCCACCAGAGCAGGGCCGGCGGGCGGCCCGGGAAGACCAGGTCCAGGCGGTGGGCCTCTCCGTCGGGGGGGATTTCGGTCAGGCGAAAAACACCGGAGGAGGAGGCCCGGGCCCAGGGAAGGAGTCTCCCGTCCAGGTAGAAACGGGTTCGTTCCCTCTCCCGGCCCGGAAGGTCCAGGATCCTCCCCTCCAGGACGGCTCCCCTTCCGAGGGCCGGGGAGAGGGTCCTCTCTTCGCCCGGCCGGAGTCGAACCTTACCCTTCCAGGCCGCTCTTCCCTGGACGAGGAGGAAGACCCGGGCCGGTCCGGCGGGCAGGGAAGCCAACCGGAGGGGGCCGGGCAGGATCCCCTCGACCTGGAAGGTCCGAACCGCCCCCGTCCCCGGCGGAGGCGCTGTGGTGAGGGTCAGGCGGGCCCTGAGGCCTTTCGGGACATGGATCCGAAGGGTCAGGGCCGCGTCCTTTTCTGTTTGGAGGAGGATGGTCTGGCCCCCGAAGAAGGGGCCCCGCCATGCCCAGCCCGGATGGTCCTTCCAGGCCAGGGCGACGGGGAGGCCCCTGGGAAGGAGGATCCGGGCCCTTCCGAAACGGAAGGGGACCCGGCGGACCTGGAGGGGAAAGGGGAGTTTCCCCGCCAGGGCCGGAAAGGACGCCGCAGGGGAGCGTCCCACCAGGAGCACCCCTTCCCGGGGAACTTCCCCTTCCGGGGAGAGGATCCGCACCCGAAGGGGGGCCGTGGCGGATGGAACGCCTCCGGCAGGCCCCTCCTGGAGGCGGGCTCTCCCGGGAAGGAGGGGGAGGAGGAAAAAGAGGAGAAGGCGGGGAAAGGCCCCCTTTCCGGCCCGGAGGCGGGGAGGGGCCTCCCTTCTCACTTGAGCTCTTTCCGGGCGGAGATCACCTTCCCGACCAGGCCGTACTCCTTGGCCTCCTCGGCGTTGAGCCAGAAGTCCCGGTTCACGTCGGCCAGAACCTTCTCCGGGGTCTGTCCCGAGGCGTCGGCGATGATCTTGTTGTAGCGCTCCCGCATCTTGAGGATTTCCTTGGCCGTAATCGCCAGGTCCGATGCGTCGCCCTGGCTTCCCGTGGCGGGCTGGTGGATCAGGAAGCGGGAGTGGGGAAGGGAGAAGCGGTTCTTCTTGTCTGCACCCAGGTAGATGAGAACCGCCGCCGATGCGCATACTCCGTTGACCACCGTCCGGACCGGGCATTCCGTGAACTTGAGGATGTCGTAGATGGCGAACCCCGAGTCGGCGTTTCCACCGGGGGAATTGATGAAAACGGTGACGGCCTCCTTGGGGTTCTGGTTTTCCAGGATCAGAACCTTGGCCTGGATGTCCATGGCCATCTCGGGGGTGACCGCCCCCGAGACGAGGATCGTCCGGGCCTCCAGGAGCTTTCGTTCCAGGTAGCCCTTTCCGCCGGCCTCGCCGTCCCCATCTTTCAGGGTCGGGGGATTCAGGGTCGGATTCGCATGGCTGGGACGGGGCTTCTGTACCATTTGGAGTCTCCTGGTCTGGGTTTTCCTCGGCTCCTTGCTTCCTTCGGGGAGAAGGGGCTCTCCCCTGAAGGGTTTGAATTCTAGGCCCCTGGGGCCGGGTTTTTCAAAGAGGGAAAGGGGCGGGGCCCCTCCCGGGGCCCGTCCCGGCGGGAAGGGAGGAGAATTTTTTACGGAAAGGGCCTGGATCTTTCGGGCCCAGGGGCTAGCTTGAAATCCTCATCCGGGGAGGGCAGACTTCCCCGGCCGGGCGGGAGGCCCGGGATTCCTTCGTTTCGCTCCTTTTCAGGTGGCGCGAGCCTGGAAGCAAGCTCCCCCGAGGGAAGCCTTGAAACCAGCCTGATTCTTCTGCTATAAGAAGGAGGCCGGAGGTTAGGGGAAGGGCGCCCGCCTTCTGAGGGATCTGGAAGAGAGGGTTCCCCTGAAAGCAGGAGGGAAACCCTCCTGGAAGAGGCGGCGAGGGAGGTTCACGAAAGCCAGGAGATACGCGGCATCCGGCAAGTTGAGGGTGAAACCCCAAGATCCGGGGATCCTCCAGGGAGGGGACTTCCAATCCCGGCCTCAGGTATCCCCAGGCCCGGCTTTGGCCGGGCGGAGAATCTTTTCCCAACAAGGACGGGCTGAAGAAAAGGAACCATGGAGAACCAGAACGCGAGCCGTCCCAAGTCAGGGTCGAACCGCAGGCGCGCACCCAAGAGGCGCCGCAAGCACAGGAATCCCAACTATATTCCCCAGTACGAGGGGCCCACCGTCGAAGGGGGAGGGATCCTGGAAATCGGGTCCGAAGGCTTCGGTTTCCTCAGGCAGGCCAAGAACAACTTCCTTCCGGGAGAGGACGACATCTACGTTCCCCCGGGCTTGATCAACCAGTTCAAGTTGAGGGAGGGGTCGGAAGTCATCGGCCAGGTGGGCCAACCCAGGAGGCCCGGCCAGAAGCCCCTGATGGTCTCGGTGGAGACCGTGGACGGCCTGCCTCCGGAGGAACGGATGGAGAAGCCCCATTTCAAGGAGCTCACCTCCATCGACCCCGAACCCATGTTCGTCCTGGAACCTGGAGACGGGGATATCAGCCTGAGGATCATGGACCTCCTCACGCCCATAGGAAAGGGCCAGAGGGGGCTCCTGGTGGCCCCGCCCAGGACGGGGAAGACCGTCCTCCTCCAGAAGGTCGCCTCGGCCATCGAGAAGAACTACCCCGAGGTGGAGCTCATGGTGCTCCTCATCGACGAGAGGCCCGAGGAGGCCACGGGCTGGAGGCGCTCCCTGGGAGATCGGGGGCTGGTCCTCTGTTCCACCCTGGACGAGATGGCCAGGAACCACGTAGCCCTCTCGGAGATCGTCCTCAAGCGGGCCCATCGCCTCGTGGAGTGCGGCAAGGACGTGGTGATCGTTCTCGACTCCATCACGCGCCTCGCCCGGGCCTACAACGCGGAGATCAAGAACTCCGGCCGGATCCTCACGGGAGGAATCGATTCCCGGACCATGGAGAAGCCCAAGAAGTTCTTCGGCTCGGCGAGGAACGTGGAGGAAGGCGGCTCCCTCACCATCCTGGCCACGGCTCTCATCGAGACGGGTTCCAAGATGGACCAGGTGATCTTCGAGGAGTTCAAGGGGACGGGGAACATGGAACTGGTCTTCTCCAGGACCCTGGCGGACCGGCGCATCTTCCCGGCCATGGACATCGAGCTCTCGGGAACGAGGAAGGAAGAGAAGCTCCTTCCCCAGGAGGCCCTGAACCGGATCTACACCTTGAGGAGGGTCCTGGCCAAGTTGAGGCCCCACGAGGCCATGCCCCTGCTCATCGAGAGGCTCAAGAAGACCAAGTCCAACGCGGAGTTCCTGGCCGCTTTCAAGGCCACGGAGGAGGACATCTAGGGGGGCGGGGGCGCTTCGGGGGAAATGAGGCGGATTTTTCCCGTTTTCCCGCCAACACCCGCCTTGATCCGGTCGTAGTGCCTTCTTAGAATCCCCGCCTTTCCTGCAGGACGAGGGGCCTAACCCTCTCCCTGTCAACAGATTGGGTTCCTTGTGAGAAGGGTCTTCGGGTAGAGCCATGATCGAAGTAGAGAACCTGGAGAAGCATTACGGTCCCACCAGGGCTCTGGCAGGGATCACCTTCGAAGTCCCCCGTGGGGAGGTCCTGGGCTTCCTGGGCCCCAATGGAGCCGGAAAGACCACCACCATGAAGATCCTCACGGGCTTCCTCTATCCCGACGGAGGATCCGCCAGGATCGGGGGGCTCGACGTGCTCCAGCAACCCCTGGAGACGAGGAGGCTCGTGGGCTACCTTCCCGAGTCCAACCCGCTGTATACGGAGATGAGTGTCATCTCCTACCTCAAGTTCGCCGCCGACGTCCGGGGCGTTCCTCCGGGGCAACGCAAGAGCGCCGTCGAGAGGGTCGTCAAGGATTGCGGCCTCCAGGGGGTGAGGGGGAAGGACATCGGCGAACTCTCCAAGGGCTACCGCCAGAGAGTCGGCCTGGCCCAGGCCATGATCCACGACCCGGAGGTCCTCATCCTGGACGAACCCACGTCGGGGTTGGATCCCAACCAGATCGTGGAGATCCGGCGCCTCATCAAGAAGATCGGCCAGGAGAGAACGGTCATCCTCTCCACCCACTACCTGCAGGAGGTGGAGGCCACCTGCGGCAGGGCCATCATCATCCACCAGGGCCGGATCGTCGCCGACGGCACCCTGGAGGAACTGGCCGCGCGGGAGGGTTCCCTTCCTGTTTCGGTTGGGGTGATCGGACCCTACGACAGGGTGAAGGCCCAGCTCCTGGAGTTCGCCGGAAAGGGGAACGTGGAAGAAACGGGCCGGAACGGGAAGGCCTCCTTCTTCCGGTTGAGCGGCCTTCCCAAGGACATCGGCACCGAGGCGGTCTTCGATCTCCTGGTGACCCGCAACGGCTGGAAACTCGTGGAACTTCACAGGGAGGCGCCCAGACTGGAAGCGGTCTTCCGGAAGCTCACCGGCGGCTCCGAGGAGCCCGTCCCCGAAGAGGAGGAGACGGCGGGGGCTGAAGTCGGCGCCTCCACCTCTCCGGACGAGGAGAAGGGAGGTCAGGAATGAGCAGGACCTTGATCATCGCAAAGAGGGAGTTCGCCGCCTACTGGCTCTCTCCCATCGCCTACGTGGTGCTCTACCTCTTCCTCTTCCTGAACGCCTATTTCTTCCTGAATCCCATGTTCTTCGAGCTGGGCGTGGCCACGGCCCAGAACATGTTCAATTTCTGGGGCCAGCTCTTCATCTTCTTCATCCCCGCCGTGACCATGAGACTCTGGGCCGAGGAACGCAAGCAGGGGACCCTGGAACTCCTGCTCACCTACCCGGTGAAGGTACCCGAGCTCGTGGCCGGGAAGTTCCTCGCCGCCCTGGCCTTCATGGGGATCGGGATCCTTCTCACCCTCCCGGCGGTCTTCACGGTGGCCCACTTCGGCGACCTGGACTGGGGCCCCGTGATCGGCGGTTACCTGGGGGGGATCCTGATGGTCTCCGCCTACTTGTCCCTGGGGCTTTTCTTCTCCAGTCTTACGGAGAACCAGATCGTCGCCTTCCTGCTCACCCTCTTCGCCCTTCTCCTCCTCAACATGAGCCTCTTCATCCAGGGGATGGAAAGGGGCAACCTTCCCTACTGGGTCACCCTGCTTCTCGGGTGGATCGGCCTGGGAGACCATTTCTTTTCCCTCGCCAAAGGTGTGGTGAGTTCCAGGGACGTGCTCTATTACCTGGCCTTCACGATCTTCTTCCTCTGGATGAACGCCCTGGTCCTCGAGGCCAAGAAGTGGAGGGGATAAGCGATGCCCGAGAAAAAATACCTGAAAGAGGACTTCTTCCTCCACCTCGTGATCCGGATCGTCCTCCTCTGCGTGATCTTCGTGGAGGTGCTCTTCCTCTCCCAGTGTGAAATCACCCGGGTGGACCTGACCCAGGACAAGCTCTACACCCTGACCAATTCCACCCTCAACCTTCTCAAGCACCTGAAGAAGCGGGTCCTCATCAAGGCCTTCTTCACCAGGGACGTGCCTCCCCAGGTGAAGCCCGTCCACGAGAGGATCAAGGACTACCTGGACGAATACCAGGCCCGCTCGGGAGGGAAGGTCGTCGTGGAGATGGTGGATCCCGAGGACGACCAGACCCTCCGGGACGAGGCGGACCGCCTCGGGATCCAGGGAATCCCCCTGGGTTCGTCCACGGGAAACCAGCTCTCCCTCAAGCGGGTCTACCAGGGCCTGAGAATCCGGGTCGGAGACAGGCAGAAGGTCCTGGATCTCAGCAAGCTCGTCCTTTCGGCGGCCCAGACCGGGAAGGTCCCAAGCCAGTTCGAGTACCTGCTCACCAACGCAATCTCCGAACTGGTCCTGGAGAAGAAGCCCAAGATCCTGGTCTACGCCAAGTCCGAGACCCCCCCGGCAATGAATCCTTTCATGCGGAACCAGGGGGTGACCTACAGGAACTTCAAGGACGCCTTCAAGGGGCGCTACCAGGTCGAGGAGACGGAGCTCAAGGCGGACTCGGTGGAGGACGCCCATCTTCCCGGGGACACGGACCTTCTCATCGTTGTGAAGCCCAAGGACTTCACCCCGCAACAACTCTTCATGATCGACCAGTTCCTCGTGGACGGGGGAAAGGTCCTCTTCTTCATCGACCAGCAGGACTTCGACTTCGGGAAGATGTGGAAGACCGACTTCAACACGGGTGTGGACGACCTGCTCAAGCACTACGGGTTGAACGTCAAGAAGGAACTCGTGGCGGACCTCCTGAAGAACCTGAGCTACCCCGTGCCCCAGAGGGCCAGGATCGGGGACCGGTTCATGACGGTGGGATACGTCCGGGTCCCGTATCCCTACTGGGTGGTCGCCGCAAACGTGGACTGGGCGGAAGTTACGGAAGGCAAGTATCCAGAGGCTCTTCCCGGCATGAACCGGTCCAACCCGGCCGTGGCCAAGCTGGAGAGCGCCCTCTTCCTCTGGGCCTGCCCGGTGGAGCCCTTGAAGAAGCTTCCCCGGGGGGTGAAGGCCGACGTGCTGATCCGGACCTCCCCGGTGGCCCTGACCGAGGATGTCCCCCAGAGCGTGGACCCCGGGATGGACGAGATCGGGATCAAGCAGTTCCTGGCCAAGTTCAACAGGCGTTACAGTTCGGAGAAGTCCTCCCAGGTGCCCCTGGCGGCCTATGTGAAGGGCAAGTTCACATCCTACTTCAAGGGTAAGAAGCTTCCCGAGTTCCCCAAGGGGGAAGAGGACAAGAACAAGTCGGATTCCGCCTCCAAGCCTGCTTCCAAGCCTGCCTCCAAGCCCGCTTCCAAGCCGGCGAAGGACGAGCTCAAGTGGGTCGAGAAGGGCGGGAAGGAAGGAGAACTCGTGGTGGTGGGCGATTCCACCTTCACGGAGGACACCTTCTTCAACGAGAACAACGGAACTTTGTATGAAGGGGACCGGGCCCTGGTTCTCAACCTGGTGGACTGGATGGCCCTGGACCCGGAACTGGTGGAACTCCGGACGCGGGACACCAAGGTCCGCCTCCTCCAGGTGGTCAAGCCCCGGGAGAACGAGACCCCGGACCAGTACCAGGCCAGGAGGAAGAAGACCATCCTCATGGTCCGGGTGGCCAACATGCTGATCGTCCCTCTCCTTCTCGTGATCATGGGGCTTCTCATCTGGCTGTGGCGGAGAGCCCGCAAGAGGAGCTTCGTCCGGTCCCTGGGTTGAGTCGAGGAGGACACCGATGAAGACGAACCTCTGGCTTTTCGTTGTGGCCCTGGTCCTGGCGGTGGCGTCCTACTTCCGGATGGACAGCATCCGCCAGTCCTTCGTGGACGTCAGGGAGATCCCCAAGATGTTCCCCGGCTTTACTCCCGACCGGGTCAATACGGTGGTCATCAGGAAGATGGACCTGAAGGCCATGGAGAAGGAGAAGAACGCTCCCGGCGTCAAGAAGGGGAACGAGGAACCCAAGTGGGAGCATGTGACCCAACTCGTGCGCAAGTCGGACAAGTGGTTCGTCCACTACCCCAGCGGGCTGGAGTTCCCCGCCGACAAGAACCTGGTGAAGGAGCTCCTGGACAACGTCCGTGACGTGCCGGCCTCCAAGACGGACGTCGTGAGCGACGACCCCGAGTCCCACGAGGAGTACGAGGTGGACGAGAAGCACGCCGTCCAGGTCATCGCCTTCGACAAGGACGGCAAGCAGATGGCCTTCCTTCTCGTGGGGCGCAAACCCAAGGCGGAGCCCGGCTCCTCGGACTACACCGCCTGGCAGGGGGTATTCGTCCGGCAGAAGGACGATCCGCGGGTGATCCGGTACGACAAGAGCTACTGGACCGTGGATGCCGACCCCGCCCACTGGCTGGACAAGAACATCCTCTCCTTCGAGCGGGACAAGGTGAAGCGCCTCACCGTGGTGAACCCCAAGGGCCGGTGGGTCGTGGAGAAGACCAAGGACGGCAAGTGGCGCCTCAAGGAGCCCCTGGACTACCCGGCCAAGGCCTCCGAGGTGGACGCCATCCTCAACTACGTCTCCAGCCTCTACATGGAAGAGCTCATCGGGCCCAGGGACCCCCAGAGCGAGGCCAAGTGCGGAGTAGGGTCCGGCGCCAGGTACGTGATCACCGTGGAGATGAAGGACGGCAAGTCCAAGCACACCCTGCGGGTGGGCCGGAAGAACCCCGACAAGGAAGGGGAGGTCTACGCCGTGGTGGACGACAAGCCCTACATCGTCACCATCGGGAAATACATCGTGGAGAGCTTCCGCAAGACCGTGGACGACTTGAAGGACACCGAGGCGGCCTCCAAGCCCGCTTCCAAGCCTTCCGGAGGGGCCAAGGCCGCATCCCGTCCCTCCACCGGAAAAGGGAAGGGCGGGAAGTCCGCCGGGAAGGAGGGGAGGAAGCCTGCCTCCAAGCCTGCTTCCAGGCCGTCCAAAACGGGACAAAAGAAAGGAAAGTGAGCCTTCCCGGCCCGGGCCCGGTTCAAGGGACCGTCCGCAGGGGCCGATAAGAGAAGCAATCTCCTCCTTCTTATGGTAGCCGGGAGGGGTCCTGGTGGGCTCCTTCCGGCTGCTTTTTTTCCTCCCCTGGAAAACTCCCGGCGGCGGGACGGAACCGGTCCTTCTCTGTTAGACTCCTGCCATGGCCGGAGGAAAGGATCTGCGCGCCCGTTTCCGGGCGGAGATCGAAGGCCTGGGCCGCCGGAGGGCCCTGGCCCGGGCCCTGGTCCCTTTTCATCTCCTCTTTCTTTCTTGCCTTTGCAGTTGGGCCGCCCTCTTCCTCCTGGGTGGGATGGATCCGCCCCTCTGGCCCTTCCTCCTTCCCCTCCCAGTGGGGCTGGCCCTCTCCTTCTTCTTCTTTCAAAGAAAGGTCCGTCTCGACGACCCGGACCTGAAGGATCTCCTCCGGTCGGCCCTGGAGGTGGAGGATTCCCATCCCTACGCCCGCTCCCTCCTCCTGCAGGCCCGGACCGCTCTGGAGGAACGGCGTCCTTCCCTCGTGGAGGGGGCCTTCCGGGAGGCCCGCCGGCCCAGGCCTTGGTATCTCCTCTACGCCCTCCTGGCCTTCCTCCTCCTCCTGGACTGGGTGGGGCCCCTTCCCTGGTCCTCCTGGGCTCCGGGAGGGGAGCGGCGGCCCCTGGGCCTCCCTCTAGCCGGCGGAGGGAAGGGGCGCGCCCCTTCGGCCGGCTCGGGATCGGGCAGGGAAGGCCTTTCTCCTGGGAGGGCCCGGGTGGGTGGGGGGCAGGGAAAGACTTCCCCCGGGGAGGGTTCCAGGAAGGAAGGGGCAGGAAGGAAGGGTAGGGCCGGGAAACCGCCCTCCCCCAAGCCTTCGGCTCCCCGGGGCAGGAAGGGCCCGGGCCTTTCACGGAGGCCTTCCCCGGGGAGGGTCCCGGGAGGAGCGATCCGGCCCCGGTCGGAGGAGAAGATCCTCTTCTCCCTCCCCTCGGCCGGTCCGGGGCCCAAGCACCGCAAGAAGGTCTACACCACCCGGGGCGCACCTTCCTCCCCTCCGGGGGAGGGCCGGGCCGGAACGAGGCCGGGGGCCCCTGGGAAAGAGGGAGGACCGGGCCGGCCCATCCCGGGCCGTGGAAGAGAGGGAGAGAGGAAGGCCCCGCCCCCCCTGGCCCGGGCCTGGAAAAGGGCCGCCGAGAGGGCCCTGGGGGACGGCCTCCTCTCTCCCGGAGAGGCCTGGCTCGCCTCCCGCATGGCCCAGGCCTGGAGGAAGTGATGGGATTCCTCTCGGACGATCCTCTCCTCCCCGCCCTTTGCGACGAGTTGCTCCTGGTGACCCGCCGCCTGCGGGCCATTCCCGAGGAGGGGGGTCGGGGCTGGAAGGGGGGCTGGGTGGCCCGGGGGCCCTTCAAGGAGCACAGGCGCTACGTTCCCGGTGACGAGCCCCGCCGGGTGGACTGGCACGCCTATGCCCGCACGGGAGAGCTCTACGTGAAGGTCTTCGAGGCCGACCGGGGGGAAGTCCTTCCCCTCCTGGTGGACCTTTCCGCTTCCATGGAATTCGGGAGTCCGCCTCGGTGGCGCCTTGCCCTGCGGGCCGCGGCGGCCCTGGTCTACGCCGGCCTGGCCCTCCTGGAGCGGGTGGACCTGGTCCTCACCTTCGGGGGTGGACGCTGGTCCGCCCTCTCTCTCAGGGGGGGCGGCGACCTCCGGGAGGGCTGGCTCTTCCTGGAAGGGGCCCGGCCCGGAGGCAGGGGGAGCGCCGCCGAGGCCCTGAGAAGCCTGTTGAAGGGCCGCCGGGGCGGCACCCTCTGGTGGGTCTCGGACTTCTTTCCCCTGGACGGGAGGGCCCTGGACCAGGCCGTGGAAAGGCGGTTCCGGGTGCGCGGGATCCTTCCCCTGGTTCCCCAGGACGGGAATCCCCGCCTCCCCGGAACGGTCCGCCTCAGGGGCCTGGAAGGGGAAGGGGAGGCCCCCTTGCGGGCCACTCCCAAGCTCCTGGAGCGGGTGGTGCGGCTCTGGGAAGGCGAGATGGAACGGGTCGGGGCCCGCCTCGCCCAGACCGGCGGCGGCCTTTACCGGTTGCGCCCCTCCCGGACGGTGGAAGACCTGGCTCCTTCCCTGGTGTGAATCATGCTCTCCTTCCAGCATCCCTGGTGGCTCCTCCTGGCCCTCCTTCCTTTGCTGGCCCTCTGGCTCCTCCGGGTCCCCAGGAAGGGACTCCACCGCCTGACCTACCGGTTGGAGATCTGGATCCGGGCCGCCAGGGAGCTGAACCTCCTCCAGCCCAGGGGCCATTTCCTCCGGGACCTCCCCCTGGTTGCGGCCCTGCTCTGCTTCTCCCTGGTCCCTTCCGGACCCAGGTGGGGAGCCCGCCGGGGGGCCGGGACTCTCCTGGTGGTCCTGGACCGCTCTCCCAGCATGGGGGCCTCCCTGGGGGCGGGAAGGCCTGGAAAGGACCGCTTCACCAGGGCCCTGGAGATCCTGGAATCCAGGATGGGGGCCCTTCCCCCGGGCCTGGAGGTCCGGGTCCTGGGTGCAGGGGGACCGCGGCTCTTGCGGGAGGACGGAAGGGCGGGGGAGTTCGCCCCCTTGGCGGAGAGGCTCCGCTCCTGGGGCGTGGCCTCCCGGGGGAGGGCCAGGCTGGAGCAGGTCCTGGAAGGCCTGGCCCCCCTGGGTCTCCCTCTCCTGGTCCTTTCCGATTTCGCCGGGCCGGAAAAGCAGGCCCCGGGGAAGGCCCCGCCCTGTTCCGTCCGTTGGGTCCGGGTGGGGAGACCCCTTCCCAACGGGGCTCTCCTGGAGGGGCTCCTCCTTCCCGATTGGCCCTCCCCCGAGGTGACGGCCCGGTTCCTGGTTCGGGGCTCTCTCCTCGGAAGGAGCCTGGTGGTTCGACCCGCCCAGGGAGGGAAGGTCCTGGCGAGGCTCGCCCTTTCCTTCCCTCCCGGGAGGAAGGGGGCGGAGAGGGTGACCCTTTCCTGGGAGCGGGCCGCCGGGCCCGTGCGGGTCTCCCTGGAGCCGGGGGATGCTTTTCCCTGGGACGATACGCTTCTCTTGGAACCTCCTCCTCTCCCGGCCCTCAGGGTGGCCCTCAGGGAAGGAGATCCCGGGGAGGGTCCCTCACCGGCGGTCCGGGCCCTCCTGGAGGGCCTCACGGCGGGGAAGGGGAAGATCGTCGAGGAGGACCAGGGGCCGGACCTGGTCGTCGTGGAGGGGGGGCGACTGCCGTCTCCAATCCCCCAGGGTCCGGGTCCGGACTGGCTCCTCCTGGGAACCAGCCTGGAGGGGGTCACCCTCCCGGGAAGGCTGGAGAAGCCCCGGGTCGGTTCCTGGGACATGGGCCACCCTCTCCTGAGAGGGCTGGATCTCTCCCAGCTCGGGATCCGGTGGGCCCTGAAGGCCCGGGAAGGTGGGGCGGCCGGGCGGGCCCTGGTCCGGACCTCCCGGGGAGCTCCCCTCCTCCTCGTCCGGAAAGGTCCGCCCAAGGTGGTCCACCTTCTCTTCTTTCCCGGCCGCTCCACCCTGGGGGCCCAGCTCCTTCTGCCCAGGTTCACCCACCGGTGCCTCTCCTGGTTCTCCGGCATCGACCCGGCGGGGAGGCGGGGCCGCAGGCCGGGAGGGGGGAGACCCGACCCCGAGGAGTCGGACCTCTCCTCCCTTTCCCTTCCTCCTCCCGGGCCCAGGCCTTCCTTCGCCCTGCCGGGTGAGCCCCTGGGCCCCCCGCTCCTCCTGGGAGGCCTGGCCTTCCTGGCCTTTTGGGTCTTCTTGGCCCCTTCCGGGAGGAAGAGGAGAAGCTGACGCCTTTTCCCGGGGAGCCCCGGCGGTTACCCTCCCTGGGTCCAGCGCCGTTCCCGGAACCTCGTTTGCGGAGGATTGGAAGTGAATCGAATCGTTGGCGAAGGCCTCACCTACGACGACGTGCTCCTCTTGCCCGCCTGGTCGGAGATGCTCCCCAAGGACGCCGACACCGGGTCCTTCTTCTCCCGGACCGTCCCACTGAACACTCCCATCTCCAGCGCGGCCATGGATACGGTCACCGAGGCCAGGCTGGCCATCGCCCTGGCCCAGGAGGGGGGGATCGGCGTCATCCACAGGAATCTCTCCATCGAGGAACAGACCCGGGAGGTGGAGAAGGTCAAGCGCTCGGCCAACGGGGTGATCCTGGATCCCATCACCCTGGATCCCGATTCCCGGGCCGGGAAGGCCAAGGAGCTCATGAGGGAGCACAAGATCTCGGGTCTTCCCGTAGTGGACAGGAGGGGCAAGGTGGTGGGCATCCTGACCCACCGGGACCTCCGGTTCCTCACCTCCCTGGAGGTGCCCGTCAAGGACGTGATGACCCGGAACCTGGTGACCGCCCCCAAGGGAACCACCTTGGAGGAGGCCCGGGAGATCCTCCACAACAGGAAGGTGGAGAAGCTCGTCCTGGTGGACGAGAAGGGCGGCCTGGCCGGGCTCATCACGATCAAGGACATCCAGCTCATGGAGGAGTTTCCCCGGGCGGCCCGGGACGAGCGGGGAAGGCTCCGGGTGGGGGCCGCCGTGGGGACCTTCGACTTCGAGAGGGTGGAGGCCCTCCTGGAGAAGGGTGTGGACGTGATCGTCGTGGATACGGCCCACGGTCACTCGAAGAACGTGGTCGAAACGGTCAAGGAGATCAAGCGGAACTTCGACACCGACGTGGTGGCGGGGAACGTGGCCACCTCGGAGGGGACCAAGGCCCTTCTCGACGCGGGGGCGGACGGCGTGAAGGTTGGGGTCGGTCCGGGCTCGATCTGCACCACCCGGGTGGTGGCCGGCGTGGGGGTTCCCCAGTTCACGGCGGTTCTGGAGGCGGTCCGCGCCGCAGAGGGCACGGGGGTGCCCGTCATCGCCGACGGGGGGATCCGGCACTCCGGGGACATCGTGAAGGCCCTGGCGGCGGGAGCCGGCTCGGTCATGATCGGGGGACTCTTCGCGGGCCTGGAGGAGGCCCCTGGGGAGACGATCCTCTACAAGGGGAGGACCTTCAAGGCCGTAAGGGGGATGGGCTCCGTCGGTGCCATGATCCTGGGCTCCAAGGCCCGTTACGGCCAGGCCGACGTGACCGATGCGGAGAAGCTCGTCCCCGAGGGCGTGGAGGGCATGGTTCCCTACAAGGGGAAGCTCGCCGATTTCGTCTACCAGCTCGTGGGGGGGCTCAAGGCGGGGATGGGGTATCTCGGCGCCGGGAACCTGGAGGAACTCCGCAGGAAGGCCCGGTTCGTCAGGATCTCCAACGCGGGCCTGAGGGAGTCCCATCCCCACGACATCACCATCACCAAGGAATCCAGCAACTACAGGGCGGAACTGACGTGAGCGCGCGGCACGAGACCATCCTGGTCGTAGATTTCGGAACGCAGTACTGTCAACTCATCGCGAGGAGGGTCCGCGAGGAGGGGGTGTACTGCGAGATCACCGTGCCTTCCCTGGTGGAGAAGGACGTGGAGAGGCTGGAACCGTCGGGGTTCATCCTCTCGGGAGGGCCCGCCTCGGTCTACGACGAAGGGGCCCCCACCATTCCGGCCTCCATCCTGGAACGGGGGGTACCCGTCCTGGGGATCTGCTACGGGATGCAGTGGATGGCCCGGACCCTTGGAGGCGAAGTCGCCCGGGGCGAGAGGGGCGGGGAATACGGGCACACGGAGATCCGGGTCCTCCGGCCGGAGGACCCGCTCCTTGCGGGCGTCCCCGAGAGGACCGTGGTGTGGATGAGCCACGGCGACCGGGTGGAGAAGCTCCCTCCCGGGTTCCAGGTGATGGCCTCCTCCGGGCCTTGTCCCGTGGCCGTCATGGGCGATCCGCGGCGTGGATTCTACGGCCTGCAGTTCCACCCCGAGGTGGCCCACACCAAGGAAGGAAAGACGATTCTCCGGAACTTTCTGAGGGGAGTGTGCGGCCTCGAGGAGGAGTGGCGGCCGGGGGACTTCGTGGAGGAGACAGTGGCCAGGATCCGGGCCCAGGTGGGGGAGGACGGAGAGGTCCTCCTCGGGCTCTCGGGCGGGGTGGACTCCTCCGTGGCCGCCCTCCTTCTGCAAAGGGCCCTGGGCGACAGGCTCCACTGCGTCTTCGTGGACAACGGGCTCCTTCGCAAGGGGGAGGCCCGCTCCGTGGAGGAAACCTTCCGTGGTAGGTTCCAGGTGGACCTCCACGTGGTGGATGCAGGCGACCGTTTCCTGGAGAAGTTGCGGGGCGTGACCGACCCCGAGAGGAAGCGCAAGATCATCGGCCGTGAGTTCGTCGAGGTCTTCAAGGAGAAGGCCAGGGAGTTCCGGACCTGCAGGTTTCTCGGCCAGGGAACCCTCTATCCCGACGTGATCGAGTCCGTGGCGGCCCATGGCGGGCCAACGGCCACCATCAAGACCCACCACAACGTGGGCGGCCTCCCCGAGGACCTGGACATGGAGCTGGTGGAGCCTCTCCGGGAACTCTTCAAGGACGAGGTACGGGAAGTGGGCCGGGTCCTGGGGCTCCCCGAGCTCCTCGTGGCCCGCCAGCCCTTCCCGGGGCCGGGCCTGGCCGTCCGGTGCCTGGGGGAGATCACCAGGGAGAGACTGGACGTTCTCAGGGAGGCCGACGCCGTGGTGACCGGGGAGATCGAGGCCGCCGGCCTGGCCGGGGGGCTCTGGCAATACTTCGCCGTCCTCCTTCCTGTCCGGAGTGTGGGTGTCATGGGGGACAGGCGGACCTACGAGGAGGCCGTGGCCCTCCGGCTGGTGGAGAGCGAGGACGCCATGACCGCCGACTGGGCCTACCCGCCGCGGGAGGTCCTGAGGAGGATTTCCAACCGGATCATCAACGAGGTGCGGGGGGTGAACCGGGTGGTCCTGGACATCTCGAGCAAACCGCCCGGCACCATCGAGTGGGAGTAGGGGACGCCGCCATGGCCGGGAGGGTCCGGGTCAGCGCCTTGATTCCCGCCTGGAACGCCGAGGCCTCCGTGGGAAGGGTGGTGGAGGGAATCCTTTCCCAGGGGGAGGCCGTCCGGGAGGTCCTTGTGGCCCTGGACGGTTGCACCGACAGGACGGGGGAGGCCGCCAGGAAGGCCGGGGCGCGGGTTCTGGACCTGGGAGGCCGCCAGGGGATCTGCGCCGCCAGGAACACCCTGGCCCGGGAGGCCTCCGAGGAGGTCCTCTGGTTCGTGGACAGCGACAGCATCCCCGAGGCGGGGTGCCTGGAAAGGCTGATCCGGGGGCTCGAGGAACACCCCGATGCCGGCCTGGTCCACGGGACCAACGTCCTTCCCGAGGGGAGGCGGGACCTTCCCAACGTGGCCTACGCGATCCTGGGGAGACACCATTTTCTCAGGACCACCGGCCCCAGGTATACGAGCCACGTAACCACGGCCAACTGCCTGGTGAGGCGGGAGGTGCTGGAACGGGCGGGTGCCTTCCAGCATTTCCGGTGCGGCGGCGAGGTCCTGGACTTCTACGAAGACCTGGATCTCTCTCTGCGGGCCGGCAGGCTCGGCTGGAAGTGCTGGTTCGAGCCGGCGGCCCTGACTTGGCACGAGAATCCCAGGAGGAGCGTCTCCGCCTTCCTGCGGCACAGGGTCAAGTGCGGGATCTGTTCCACCCTGGTGAGGCGCAAACACCCGGACCTTGCATCCTTCGGGGCCTTCTACAGGGGCGATCCCTTACTTCTCCTTCCCCTGGCCCCGGCCCTGGCCCTCTACTCGGCCCTCAAGGCCCTGGCGGTCCACCTCAAGTATGCCGAGATGCCCAGGAGCCTGGTTCTTCGGGCCGCTCCTCTGGTCCTGCTGGGCCAGGCCTGGTTCACCAAGGGCGTGGTCCGGGCGGTGCGGCTCTCCGCCCGGGGAGAGTGCACCGTGGAGACTCCCGGACCGGTTCGGCCCGGCGGGGGGGGCGGCCCTTCCTAGGAATCCTCTTCCGGAAAGGTGAGGCGCCGGAGGATGGTGCAACCCAGGGGGAGGAGGCGGACCTCCCGGAGTTTCCCCCCGGGCTCCTCCAGGAAACCCGCCAGGGAGAGGGGCGGGTCGGCCCAGGGGTTCCGGGGGAATTCGTGGGTCCGGAAAAGGCGGAAAGGGGATTCCTTCCCGGGCCAGGTGGATTCCCGGCCCCCGGGCCCGGTGCAGACCATGTCGTAGGTGAAGAATCCCTTCAAGGGGAACCGGCGGACCACGACCTTCCTGAGGGGAAGGGGAAGGGCGAAGAGAAGGGGGCCCAGGGTCAGGTACTTCTGGCCGTTGGAGGCACGGTGGAAGGCGGGCCGGGCGGAAAGAGAGAGCAGGACCGTGTCCCCCTTCTTCCATTTCTTTCGAAGGACCAGGAATCCCCCCTCCTTCCCGACCCGGGCTCCCGGGGCGTCGACCCGAGGCGCCGTGCACCAGCCCGGGATCCGCAGGAGGAGGGGGAATTCCAGGGGGGATTCCGGGGCAGGCCGGAAGGTGATCCTGGTGTCGAAGGGGTAGGCCGTCTCCTCCACGATCTCCAGGGAAACTCCCCCGAGGAGGGTCTTCACTCTGCAGGGCCCGTAGACCAGGGCGGCCAGTCCCCCATTCTTCCGGTCCCGGGCCCACATGCCGCTCACCAGGTGGGGCATGAGGCGGCCGGCGTTGAGGGTGCAGCATGCGGCGGCCCGGTGGACGGCGCTGTAGGCGAAGCGGCCGCCCTTCTCCTTCAGGGGCGTGGAGAGGCGGTTGTCCCTGGACAAGTAGGAAAGGGCCTTCAGGTCGGGGAGGCGGGCCCCGGGAGCGGCGTTGAAGGCAGCCCGCTCCGCCAGGTCGCCGAAAGAGGGATCCCCCGTCTTCCTCAGGCAGAGGAGATATCCCGTGACGAGTTCGGTTATGGTGCAGTATTCGTAGGGAAGGTCGGGAGAACCCCTTCTTCCTCCCACGGCCTCGCTGGAGACCAGGGCCCCGCTCGGGGTGAGGTGGTAGGCGAGCTTCTTCATGGCCCCTTGGAAGGCTTCCAGGTATTTCCTGTCCCCCGTCATGTAGTAGACCAGGAGGGGGACCCGGAATTGCTCGGCCACGTGGACTCCGTGGCCCCGGAAAGGGCGGGCCGGGTCCAGGAGGGCCCAGAGGCAGCAGTCCCTGTTGGGAGCGCTGCGGTTTCGGCTGTAATCCTCGTAGAGGAAACGGGCGAATTCGGCATATCGCCTCTCCCCCGTGAGCTGGAAGAGGCGGTCCAGGATCTCCACGAAGGCGAGGCCGTGGGTGGCGCCCCCGCCGAAGCGGCTTCCGGGGGGACCGTTGAAGTAGGGCCTCGCCGGGCCGTAATGCGCCATGTCCGCCCGGACGGCCCGTTCCACTGCGTGGAGGAACCTGGTGTCCCCCGTGAGGTCGAACCAGGCGAGCATGGCCAGGAAGATGTTGCGTTGGGTCCAGAGCTCGCCGTTCTCCTTTCCGGCGGGAAAGCGGGTCCCTGGGGAATAGATGCCGATGTATCCCTCATCATCCTGGTAGCGGAGGATCCTCTCCATCCAGCCCCGGACCCTTGAAAGGAAGGTCTTGTCTCCCGTGAGCCCCGCCGCCCTTGCGAGGGCGTCTTTCCAGTAGGCCTCGTGTTCGCCGTTCCACCAGTCGGGCCCGCCCCGGGCCTTCACTTTTCCCGCACCGAAACGGTCGCGGGTCACCGTGGGGTCCAGCTTGTCGAAATTGCCCGTCGTCCCATCGTGGAGGTCGCGGAGGATCCAGTCCCTGATCCAGCCCGTGGGGAGGACTTCGCCGACCTTCAAGGGGAGGAATCTGGCCTCGGGAAGGAGCATCCCGGTCTTTCCCGGTCCCTTGGAAGGGAGGCAAAGGGGAGGAGGGCGGAAGCCTGGGAGGGCCTTTTTCAGGAAGGCCAGGCCCGAAGGCGTGAGGCGGAAGTCCAGGTCCTCCGGCGAGAGGAAGCCCGGGTTCTTCTTGAGGAGGAGATTGGGCCCGATCCTCCCGTTCCTAACGGCCTGGGGGGCGATCTTGGGCTTTCCCGAGGCAAAGATGACGTTGTTCCGGATTGTGTCGTGTTTCGGGGAACCCGGATCGTCCCGGAGGTAGTCGAGGAGTTCGGGATAACGGCTTCGCCAGGGCTCCTTCCTGTAGGGCACGGCTGCCAGGCGTCTCCGAAGGACCCCCCCGGGGGCGGCCGATTCCTTCATCCAGCCGAGGCCGCGGGCGTCCAGGTCGATGGAGCGGGAGCAGTGGGAGATCACGTTGTCTTCCACCACCAGGTCCCGGCCGCCGCCCAGGAGCATGGCCCGTTGGACCAGGTGGAAGACGTTTCCCCTCACTTCGATTCCGCTGGCGGCGTCGTCCAGGTAGACTCCTTGGGCGCCGTTGCGGTCCAGTCCCCGGATATGGTGGAAGAAGTTGAACCGGATACTGTTGCCCCGGAGGGTCCAGTCCCTGCCCGTATAGACGGCGCCCACGTCGTCGCACTCGAAGCAGAGGTGGTGGAACTCGTTGCCTTCGATGAGGCAGTCGTTGCAGGAGAAGAAGAGTAGGCCCGTGTGGGGGCCGTGGTGGATGGTGCAACGGGCGACCTTCTGCCCCACGCCCCTCATGTTCACGGCCGGCCTGTAGGTTCGGGCCAGGCGGGAGAAGTGGTGGATCCGGCAGCCCAGGACGAAGTTGCCGCCGGGGACGAGATTCTTCCGGTCCCCTCCTGCCAGGACCACCCCCCCCTCGCCGGTGTTCCGGATGGTGCAATCCTTGAGACCGGAATTCCGGCAGAGTCGATCGAGAACCACCGCCCTGTCGCCCAGGTTCTCGAAGATGCAGGAGGCGAAGACCACGTCCTTGGCGGCCGAGAGGCGGGCGGCGTCGCCCCTGGAGCAGGAGAAGGTGATTCCCCGGAAGCGGACGTGGTAGGTCCATTTCATCACCAGCAGGGGGTCCGCCAGGAGGGAGAGGGTGATCCTCGCTTCTTTCAACGGTGCGGGCGGATAGAGGTAGAGTTTCTTCTCCTTGGGATCGATCCAGTATTCACCGGGCCGATCCAGCTCTTCCGGAAGGTCCGTGGCGAAGAAGCGTGCTCCCTTGGTGAAGGGGTAACGGGGAGGGACCTTTCCCGATAGGATCCCCCTGGAGGGATCCTCCATTTCGAAGGGAATCTGTTCGTCCGCCCAGTCCCAATGCCAGTATCCGTGGAGCCAGATCTCTCCGGCATTCTTCCATCGCCGGGTGCGTGCAGGCTCCAGAAGGATCCGGGCAGGGGACTTCCTGCCTCCCTTCCCCCGGGGCAGGACACCAAGGAGGCGGGCGAAGCCCCGGTTCGGCCAGCGGGCCCGGACCAGGGGCTTGCCGTCGAAGAAGACCTCCGCCGGGGCGGGTAGGACGGGACGGGAGAATCCCCGGACCACCGGTCCGCCCGTCTCCTTCACTCCAAGGGGGCCCAGTTCCGCGACCAGGACGTGTCTTCTGGCGGCCCGGGGAAACCTGGAGGCGACGGGCCCTCCCGGTCGAAGGAGGTGGAAGGCCCGGGAAGGGACCGTGATTCCCCCGGTGATTCGGACTTCCCCTCCGGGAAGGGCCTTCCAGGTGACGGGAGCGCCGGGTCGGCCGCCGCACCGGTCGTTCATCCAGAGGGTCCGCCTGAGCCTGTAGACGCCGGGACGGATCAGGATCTCCGCGCCCCCCCGGTCCTTCAGGGCCCGGAGTCGTTCCAGGGCGCCTCTCAACGTGGCCAGGGGGGCATCCTTCGTGCCGGGGCCTCCGTCCCGGCCCCCGGGGGCCACGTAGATCCTGGGGCCCGTGCCCGCCTGAACAGAGGGAAGGAAGGAAACTCCCGGGAGGAACCCTCCCAGGAAGAAGAACAAAGTACTTCGGCGTGACATCCAGAACTCCCGCAACGATCCGTAGAACCTTGGTTATAAAACTCTTCCCGGCAGACTTGTACAACGAAATTTGGTTATAAAACTTCTCCCGGCAGGGTTGTACAACATGGTTATGGTTTGGGAGTTGAGGCGGCACCCTTTGAGGGGGGAGTGGGTGGTGGTGGCCACTCACAGGCAGGACCGGCCCTGGACGGGCCTCCAGGTTCCTCCACCGGCCGAACTGCCTCCCTCCTTCGACAGGGAGTGCCCTTTCTGCCCGGGGAACCTTCGGGCGGGGGGAGCGAGAAACCCCGCCTACCGGGGGGTCTTCGTCTTCGACAACGACCGGCCCTGCGTGGGACCCGACGCCCCTCCTCCCGGGATCTCTCCCGGTGGTCCCTACAGGGTGCGCCGGGCCAGGGGAAGGAGCAGGGTTCTTTGCTATCATCCCAGGCACGATCTCTCCCTGGGCCGGATGGGGGAGGAGGAGGTCCTTCGGGTGGTCCTGGCATGGCAGGAGGAGAGGCGTTCCCTCTCCCGCCAAGAGGGGGTGGAGCAGGTCTTCCTCTTCGAGAACCGGGGAAAGGAAGTGGGCGTGAGCAACCCCCACCCCCATTGCCAGATCTACGCCGTGCCCTTCGTCTTCGAAACGATCCGGAGGGAAGCCCAGCGGGCGGGGAGATACTTCCGCGATCACGGAAAGACTTTGCTCTCCCGCATGGTGGAGAGGGAACGGGCCGGGGAGGAGCGGATCGTTGAAGAGAGGGAGGGGCTCCTTGCTTTCGTGCCCTTCTGCGCCCGCTTCGCCTACGAGACCTGGATCGTCCCTCTCAGGCCCGTCGGGGCGGTGGAGGACCTGGACGAAGGGGAGACCCGGGCCCTGGCCTCCCTGCTCCGGTCGGTCCTGGCCAGGCTGGACAACCTATGGAAGCGGCCCATGCCCTATATCCTCGTTTCCCACGACGCCCCTTCCGGTGGGAGCCGGGGATTCCATTTCCACTTGGAGATCTATCCTTTCCTGAGGAAACCAGGTCTTCTCAAACACCTGGCCGGACCGGAGACGGGGGGAGGTTCCTTCCTGGCCGACACTTGTCCCGAGGAGAAGGCCCGGGAACTGCGGGACGCTTCGCCAGTCCACTATTTGGAGAAGAAGGACTGAGATGGACAGAGAGGGATCTTCCCGGTGGAGGGAACGGCTGGGAAGGGAGGCGGCGGCCCTCATCCCGCCCGGCTGGAAGGGCCGGGCCTTCGCCGCCAGGGCCCCGGGGAGGCTCGACGTCCTGGGCGGGGTGGGAGACTACTCGGGCTCCTTGGTCCTGGAATTCCCTCTTCAGGAGGGATGCCTGGCCCTGGCCCGGGCCGAAGTCTCTTCCCAGGTCCGGGCCGTCTCCGCCGGGATGGAGGAGGAGTTCCCGCCCTTCCGGATGGGCCTGGACGAACTGAACCGCCTGGGACGGGACGCCTTCCGGGGGAGATTCCGCTGGGCCGCCTACGTCCTGGGCTCCCTGCCCATCCTGGCACGCAGGGGCCTTTCACCGGGCGGTCTGGATGTGCTGGTCCGCTCGGACCTTCCCCCCGGGGCGGGCCTTGCCTCCTCGGCCGCCCTGGAAGTCTCCTCTTTGCTGGCCCTTTGCGCCGCCCTGGGTCTGGGGATCCCGGAAGAAGAGATCCCCGGACTCGCCTTCCGGGTGGAACAGGAGATGGCCGGCGCCCCTTGCGGATTCATGGACCAGGCGGTGGTCTCCCGGGGAAAGGAGGGCTGCCTCTTTCTCATGGATTGCTCCGGGGAGGACATGATGGAGAACCTGGAGGTCCCCCCGGGAATCATCTTCTTCGCCGTGGATACGGGTGTCCGCCACAGCGTCGGGGGCAGGGCCTACGAAAGGGCCAGATGCGCCGCCTTCATGGGCCGGAAGATCCTGGAGGATGTGGTGCCTCCCGGCGGCCCGGCCCTCCTGGACCCTGAGGATTTCCACGAGAAGTTGGAACCCCTGCTTCCGGAAAGGTTGGAGGGGAGGGAATTCCTGGAGCGGTTTCCGGGGGGGACGGGTGACGATGTGACCGCCGTGGATCCCCGGGAGGTCTATCCCCTTCGAGGGGCCTTCGCCTTTCCCGTGGAAGAGAGGGCCCGGGTGGAGAGGTTCGTCTCCCTGGTCCGGTCCCTTTCTCCCCGGGGACCCGCCGAGGAGGCGGTCCTGGAGGAGATGGGAGACCTGCTCTTTCTCTCCCACGAGGGATACGGCCCGATGGGCCTGGGTTTTCCCGAGGGGAATTTCCTGGTGGACCTGGTCCGGAAGGCCAGGGAGGGGGGGGAAGGGCTCTACGGGGCCAGGGTCTCCGGCGGAGGGGCGGGAGGATCGGTGGCGGTCCTGGGGACCCCAAGGGGGGCGGCGGCCCTGGAACGGGCGGCCCGGCTCCTGGCGGAAGAGACGGGCGGCCGGGGAGGAAGGATCTTCCGGGGATCCTCTCCCGGTGCGCTGGAACTTGGAACGATGGAGGTGGGGACTTGAGTCGCCGGACCGGGGTCTTTCCGTGTTGTGTTTCCTCCTTCTTTGGTGGAGGGAATGGGAAGGGGAGGAGAGGATGAAGGCTTCAGGAGGTGGTCCGGGCCCCGCCGGGAAGGACCGGGATGCGGCCGTCAAGGTGAAGGGGCTCTCCAAGTCCTTCGGGCCCGTCCAGGCCCTCTCGGGGATCGACTTCCACGTGGAGGAAGGGGAGATCTTCGGCCTTCTCGGCCCGAACGGGGCTGGAAAGACCACGACCATCCATCTTCTCACCGGGCTGGCCAGGCCCGATGGCGGGACCATCCGGATCCTGGGGGTGGATTGCTCCTCCGATCCCAAGGCGGCCCAGCACCTCATGGGCGTCGTTCCCGACGAGAGCAACCTCTACCCGGAGCTCACGGGTTTCGAGAACCTCTGCTTCTGCGGCTCTCTCTACGGGATGAGGAAGGCCGAGAGGGAAATCCGGGCCCGGGAACTCCTGGAGAAGGTGGGCCTCACGGTCGCCGCCGGCAGGAAGTTCGGGGGGTATTCGAAAGGAATGAAACGAAGGCTCACCATCGCGGCGGGCCTGATGCACTCTCCCCCCCTGCTCTTCCTCGACGAGGCGACTTCGGGGATCGACGTGGCCAGCGCCAGGAACATCCGCCGACTCCTGGAGGAGGTGAACCGGGGCGGCACGACGATCTTCCTCACCACCCACTACATCGAGGAGGCGGAGCGGCTCTGCCGGCGCGTGGCCTTCCTTGTGAAGGGTAGGATCGTGAAGATGGACCTGGTGGAGAACCTGATGCGCCGGGTGGAGGGGCGCTTCGTCGTGGCCCTCACCCTGGACGGGCCGGCCGATGGGACGGAGGAGGACCTGGCCCGGACCTTTCCCGACCTGGTCGTGGAAGGGATTTCGGGAAACCGGGTGGATGTCTCCTCGCGGGAAACCGTCCGGATAGGTCCCCTGGTCCGGTTCTTCGAGGAGCGGGGCCTGGAGGTGACGGAGGCGAGGAAGGTTCGGCCCTCCCTCGAGGATGTTTTCGTGGAGATCACGGGAATCGAGGCCGGGGAGATGGAAGGGGGGGGTAAAGGAGAGGGGGGCCGGAAATGAGGACATGGATCGCCTTCTGGAACATCCTCCGCAAGGATATGCGGGCCTACTACTTGAAGCCCCCCAATATCAGCTGGGGACTCCTCTTCCCCCTGGCCTGGACGGCCATGTTCTTCATCAAGTCCGGCTCGGGCCTGGAGAAGATTCCCTCCCTCCTGCCGGGTGTGATGGGGGTCTCGGTGCTCTTCGGGACGACGAGCATGCTCGCCGTGACGGTTACCTTCGAGAAGAAGGGCCGGTCCTTCGAGCGCCTTCTCCTGGCGCCCATCCCCCTGGAGGTCCTCATGCTTGCCAAGACGGCGGGGGCCATTCTCTTCGGGGCGGCCAACGCCTTCGTCCCCGTTCTCATGGCGGCCTTCCTGGCCGATCTCTCGGGGGTCCGATGGCCCGCCCTGGCGGGGGGAGTCTTCCTGATCGCCGTGAGCTCCACCTTCCTTGGGCTTTTCATCGCCGTCTCCGTGAGCGAGGTCTTCGAGGCCCAGACCTTCTCCAACTTCTTCCGTTTTCCCATGATCTTCCTCTGCGGGCTCTTCTTCCCCGTGGCCCATCTACCTTTCTGGCTCCGGCCTCTTTCCTACGCCCTCCCCCTCACCTACGGGGCGGACATCCTCCATGGGGCCGTCCACTCCGCCGGCGTCCTTCCCCCGGCCCTGGATTTCGCCGCCCTTGCCGGGTTCTGCATCCTTCTCTTCGCCGTGACCTTGAGGAACGTCCGGAGGCGGTGGATCCTTTGAGCCCCCGCCCTCCCCCGGGATGTCCGGAAAGGAGCTTGCCCGGGGAAAGAAAGAAGAGGCCGCGGGGAGGAACACCCCGCGGCCTCCTCACCGGTGATTCCGGACGGGATCAGAAGTAGGTGAACCTGGTAACGAGCCCGTAAGCGCTGGTCTTGGACCCTGTCGTAGCGGAGGAATTGCCGTAGGAGTAGATTCGGCAGACCGGTACATTCCCAGGGACCAGGACGGCGCATCCGTCGGTGAAGACCACGGGAAGGGGGGTGCGCCCGGGGTCGGAGCAGAAGAACTGGGAGTAGATCTTCATCCCGGCCATGGCAGGGTTCTTCGGAATGTAGATGGGATTGGAGTAGGTGGAGACGTAACCGGTGGAACTGGTGACTCCTCCTCTGACCACGAGGGGCGCCACGTAGAGGGAGCAACCCTTCGCGCCGAAGGGGGTGAGGTCCAGGGGAAGGCGGAGAGACCCGAAGTTCTTGTTGTTGATCCCGACCATCCAGGCGTAAGGCTTCTGCTTGGCCAGGTACCGGGCGTAGCAATAGAGCATGTAGGTGTTGGGAGGGGTCGCGGGGGTGCGGATGTAGCCGTAGTTGTAGGCGTCATAGTTCTGGCCCGTGGCCCGGCAACCCTTTCCGAATCTCTGGTAGGAGGAGGAAGAACTCTGGGCGTCCAGGGGCCGGACGGAGGTGCTCGTCGTGGAGTAGACCCGGACCTCCCAGGCCAGGCTTCCCTTCCCTTTGTAGACGAAAGGCTTGTTGGGGAAGGGGATCACCTGTGTGAAGGGGGCGGGGGGACTGGCCGGCTTGGTCGCCCCGGGAAAACTGACCGTTACCTTGTTCAGGATTTGGGTCAGGTCAGACCCGTGGTTTGCGGCGTAGGTCGTCGTCGCCGTGGCGGATGTGACCTTGGCCGTGCTGATCCACAGAGAGATCGTGTAGGTGGCGGGAGAGAGGGAGGCCGACAGGTTCCCGTCCTTCCTGAAGGCGATCCCCCGGAGAATCCTGGGGCGGCCCGCAAGGTCGTCGTGCACCTGCATGTAGGTGAAAGCCTTGTTGTAGAAGGGGTAGGTGTTGTTGGAAGTGCCTTCCATGGTGGTGTTGTTCTGGGGGGAGACCAAATACTTGGTCTGGGCCGGGGAGAGGCCGGCCAGCAGGACCGAGGCCAGGAATAGGATTCTCTTGTTCATGGGTACCTCCAGAGAGACCGGGGTGGAAAAATGGATCGTATGGTGGCCGAAAGGTATGAATACAACTGTATTTTATGTGGTAGGAGAGGAGGCGGCAAGGCCCGTCTTTTCCGGGGAGACTCCGGAAGGGAGCCTGCGAGGTGGAAGAAACCTTTTTGAAAGGCCTGTTGGGCTGGAGCGGGAAATGTAACTAGAAAGGAGGGATCTTCCCCGCTTTCCGGAGGAAAGCGGCCGCGAGGCGGGCGGCCAGGTCCTGGCCGCGGGCGTTCCAGTGGTCGTTCGTTCCGTGGAAGTAGAGGCGCTCCGGTTCGTTTTCCCGGAAGGGGCCGAAGAGGTCCAGGGCGGGGACCTGGAGATCCCCGGCGATCTTCACCAGGGGATCCGTCAGGTTTTCCGGCCGGTAGGCTGGGTGGGCCTCCCGGTTCACCCTTACGTCGTAGGCGGGGCAGACGTCGATGGGGGAGGGGACGATGAGTAGGACCAGGGGGACTCCTTCCTTTCGGGTCCAGGCGGCGGTCCCGGCCAGGACGGCTTTCATGAGGCGGACTTTGAGCCGGCCCGAAGGAGATGCCGGCTCCAGGGCCAGGTCGGCGTCGTAGTCGTCGGTGAAGAGCTCGGACACGGGGGCTCCAGGATGGTCCAGGTAGTCCCGGACCTCCCTTTTCGCCTTGGCAAGCCAGGACTCCACGGGGCGGAAGGGGTCGGAATAGGTCCCTCCGTGGGCCTGGAAGTACCAGAGCCCCTTCTGGAAGAGCTTGGGCAGGATCCAGGGGGAGAGGGCCCTCTCCATGGCGGCCTCGAGGCCGGGGGAGAGGGTGGGGCGGTTCGGGCGGAAGGTGCCCTTTGCGGCAGGCAGAAAGAGTCTGTTCCTGACCAGGTCTCCGTAGTCGTTTCCGGCGAAGAGAACCTCCATGACGAGATCGGGCCGGAACCGGGGGATCTCCTCCTTCATCTTGAGGAGGGCCTGGTCCGGGCCGTAGCCCACGACGCCGGCGTCGATCACCTGGATCCTCTCCTTTCCGAGGTGGTGTTCGAGCCTCTTGCAGAAGGTCTCCTCCAGGGGGGAGAACTCGGCTTCCACGAAGGAGTCTCCGTAGACCATGATCCGGAAACGGTCCTTCGAAGGGCGGAATTCTTCTCCGCGGAAACCGAGGGAGTTCACCCTGACCGGGACGGTCCTGCCGCCGTTGACGGGAAGGCGGCGATAGATCTTGAAGGCACCGGGGACGAGTTCGTGGAGGAGGACCGGGTCGGGCCGGTAGAGGGTGGTGAACCAGGGCTTGAAGAGGAGGTGGAGGACTCCCTCGCAGAGGAGGAGGGAGAAGGCCAGGGAACCCAGGAGGAGGAGGAACCTCTTCCAGCCTCCCGCCAGGCCGAGGAGGAGGAGAGAGAGGCCCGCAAGGAGGGCTCCCCATTGGGCGACCCCGAAGCCGGGGGTGCCTCCGAAGAGGGGATCCGCCAGGAAGGCGCCGGCCGTGAGAGCGGCTCCGGAGAGGAGGACCGGGATCCTTGCTTTCACCCTCATGGCCGGATCAGAAAAGCGGATAGATCAGGGGTGCCAGGCCCGAGGCGGAGAGGAAGAGAAAGACTCCCAGGAGAAGGAAGACCAGCAGGATGGGAAGGAGCCACCACTTCTTGTTGGCCGAGAGGAAGGCGAGGAACTCCGGGATCATGCCCCGGCGCTTGCCCCCGATAGCTTCCTTGAAATCGTCCTTTTCGGGTTCTTCCGTCATGACGCTCAGAATTGCCGGAAATACCGGTCTCTTTCGTGGTGGGCCCGCCGTGGGATCCAGTAGCTTCGGGGGGATTCCTTCCGGGCCAGGCCCAGGGGGTCCTTTCCCATGGCCCGCCGCAGGAGTCCCAGGGGGGTGAGGACAAGGTAGAACATGAAGGCCAGGACCAGGTGCCCCACGAGGAGGCCGACGGGCCAGGCCGGGATCTGGAGGAGAATGTAGAGGGGGCGGAGGAGGGATGGCCTGAAGAGGGCCGCCGCGCCCGCCGAGATTCCCAGGGCCGCCGAGAGGGCGGCGGGAACCGGACCGATCCGGCCCCAGAGATGGAGGAGGATTCCCAGGGCCGCGGCCAGGACGGCCAGGGCGGCCCCGAAGGTCCTGAGTTTCCCGGGGGCCGGGGACCAGTCGAATTCGGCCAGGGCCACGGTTCACCTCGTCAGTCGGGCCGGAAACGGGCCAGGTGCTCGTCGACGGGAAAGGTCCTGGCTCCGGGCTGGGCCTTCTTTTCCAGGACCAGGTCCTCCAGGACCAGTATGTCCATGTTGGTCGCCATGAAGCAGTTCCATGCGTCCTCCGGGGAGAGGACGATGGGTTCCCCCCGGACGTTGAAGCTGGTGTTCACCAGGAGGGGGCAACCGGTCTTCTGGAAGAACCGCCTGATCAACCGATAGTATCTTCCGTGACGCCTCTCGTCCACCGTCTGGAGGCGGGCGGAGAAGTCCACGTGGGTCACGGCGGGGATCTTCGAGCGGGGGATGCCAAGTTTCTCCAGGCCCTTCTTGGCCTGCAATTCATCCTTCACGGGAAGGCGGACACCCGGATGGACGGGCGCCACCAGGAGCATGTAGGGGCTTTCCGTGCCCTCCTCGACCTGGAACCACTCGTGGGCCTCTTCCCTCAGGACGCTCGGGGCGAAGGGCCGGAAGGACTCCCGGAACTTGATCTTCAAGTTCATGACGCTCTGCATCTTCCTGCTCCTCGGGTCACCCAGGATGGAGCGGCAACCCAGGGCCCGGGGGCCGAATTCCATCCTGCCCTGGAACCATCCCACGACCTTCTCTTCCAGGAGGGCCTCCGTGACCCGGTCCAGGAGCCGTTCTTCCCGGTCGAACCGGGTCCAGACGGCCCCCTTCCCCCGGAGGAAGGCCTCGATCTCCTCCGTGGAGAAGGAGGGCCCCAGGAGGGAACCCTCCTGGGAGTCCTCGGGCCTGGGGGTGCGCCGGCCCTCCATGAGCTGGTGCCAGGTGAAGAGGGCCGCCCCCAGGGCACCTCCTGCGTCTCCGGCGGCAGGTTGGATCCACAGGTTTTCGAAGGGGCCTTCCCGAAGGAGTCGCCCGTTGGCCACGCAGTTGAGGGCCACCCCGCCGGCGAGGCAAAGGTTGCGCTCTCCCGTTTCCCTGGCCACGTGGCGGGCCATCTTCAGGACGACCTCTTCGGTCACCTTCTGGATGCTTGCGGCCACGTCCATGTGGAAGGGCTCCAGGGGGCCTTCGGGAGGCCGGGGTGGCCTTCCGAAGAGCCTGTGGAACCTGCCGCTGGTCATGGTCAGGCCCTTGTGGTAGTGGAAGAAGGACATGTCCATGGAGAAGGAGCCGTCCTCCTTCAGGTCCAGGAGCCTCTCCAGGATCAGGTCCTTGAAGCGGGGTTCCCCGTAGGGGGCCAGGCCCATGAGCTTGTATTCCCCGCTGTTGACGCGGAATCCGCAGTAGTAGGTGAAGGCCGAGTAGAGAAGGCCCAGGCTGGCGGGAAAGCGGAGTTCCCCCAGGAGGCGGATCTCCTTTCCCTCTCCCACCCCGAAGGAGGACGTGGCCCATTCCCCCACGCCGTCCATGGTGAGGATGGCCGCTCTTTCGAAGGGGGATGGAAAGAAGGCCGAGGCGGCGTGGGACTCGTGGTGTTCGGGGAAGACGTAGCGTTTCTTGTAACGGCCCCCCAGTCCCCGGTCCATCAGCCTGGGAAGGTGAAGCTTCTCCTTGAGCCAGAGGGGAAGGCCCTTGGAGAAGGCCCGGAACCCGGCGGGGGCCACGGCGAGCCAGGTCTCCAGGAGCCTTTCGAACTTGAGGAGGGGCTTGTCGTAGAAGGCCACTGCCGAGAGGTCCGAGGGGTCGATGCCCGCTTCTTCGAGGCACCAGCCCACGGCGTGGACGGGGAAGCGGTGATCGTGTTTCACCCGGGTGAAACGTTCCTCCTGGGCGGCGGCCAGGATCCGCCCGTCGCCCAGGAGGGCGGCGGCCGAATCGTGGTAGAAGGCGGAGATTCCGAGAACGTAGTCCACGACTCTTCCTGGACCTGCGGTGGGGGGAGGCAACCTTTCAGGGTAGCCCCTGGAGGACCTCGGCTCCAGAGGAGGAAGAAAGGGGCGGAACGATCCCTCGCGGGGACCGTCCCGCCCTTTCGTGCCGGCCCTTCCCGGGGCGGCCCGGGTCCGGCCCGATCCTGGATCAGTAGGTGATTTCCAGGACCAGGATGAAGGGGCCCCTGTCGGTGGCGTAGTTCATGCCGAGGTCGAAGGGGTGCCAGGTGGAGCTGTAGTGGTAGTTGAAGACCGAGAGGCCCTTCATGGGCACCCGGAACCCCGTTCCGAGAGTCTCCTTGATGGGAGCGCTCATCCTGACACCCAGGGCGTTGAAGGAGGGATCCAGGACCACGAGCTGATCGTAGATCTCCGAGCCGACCAGGTTGTTGTCGTAGGGGATGAGAGGTTTGCGGAAATCCACATATCCCTTGGTCGATGCGGGATCGGTGAAGCCCGTGAAGGCCATGACCAGGTCGGTGTAGAGCTTGCACCCCGGGGCGCCCAGGGGGCCCAGGTCGAAGGGAAGGTTCTGGGAGCCCCACTTGGTGGCGCTCACACCGACGATGTCCAGGGCGGGAAGCTTCTTCTTGGAGACACCCGAGTCACCCCAGGCCCTCCAGCCGCCGCCGATGTAGGTGGGGATACCCTTGGCCTTGAACGTGGAGGGACACCCCGTGCCGAAAGACTTGTACTTTCCGCCCGTGGGATAGTAGCCGGGAACGTAGGTGGACTCGGCGTCGGCGTACCAGGTGTAGTAGTTCCTGGGGTACGAGGGGAGGGTGGTGGAGACGAATTCCAGGAGGAACGCCTTTCCCTTGTAGGTGAAGGGTTTGTCCAAAACGAACTTCACCGTAAAAGGAGCAGGCGGCGTGACGGGCTTGGGAAGGGCCGGCCAGTCCACGATCTTCTTGTTCATGACCTTCATGAAGTCCGCGCCCCTGTTGGTGGCCCAACCGTAGGAGTAGCCGGGACCGGGCTCCGTGGTGTTGTTGCTCATGTAGATTTCGATGTTGGTCTTGTGGGCCTGGTAGGCCAGGGACATCTTGGCGTCCCTGCGGATCCTGAAGGACTTGATGGTGATCGGGGCCTTGGGCATCACCTTGCTGGAGTAGACGACTTGCTGGCGGGCCAGGGTATACTGGCCGATCCTGTAGAAGAACCCGCTTCCTTCCTGGGTGGCCATGCCGGGAGGCACGGTGACGGTACTCTGTGCGCCGGCGGAAGCGGCGAGAAGAGCCAGGATCCAAAGGGTCTTTCTCATGGGAAACTCCTGTCGGTTTCGGGGGGTCGAGAAAAAGGACAAAAAAGAAAAGATTTGGTCCGAAGTGGGGAAGAAAATCCTCGAGAGCCCCGATTATGCCCTGGGTTCCCCGGTGAATCCACCCCGTGGGGAGAAGGGTGGATTGGAGCGAGACACCCTCCCGGTCTTGGGACCTTCACGGGAACCGGGATCAGCGGGAGGGTGACTCAAGTGTGCACGTTCCACCGGAAATCCTGGAGGACCCTGCGGATCTTCCCCTGGACCCGGGTCTCCTGGGAGGAGGGGTAGGTGATCCTGTAGAGGATGAACCAGTGATCCGTGGCGAAGAGGAAGATCCGGGTGCAGACCTCCCTCTTCCACCCGTCCATCCTTGCGGAGTAACAGATCCTGGCGGACTTTCCCGAGGCCCTTCCGTCCTCCCTGGAGAGTTCCACTTCCTCCTCCTCGACGGGGACGGCTCCTTCGGTCCGTGCCAGGTAGCTCCCCAGGGTCTCCCGGAACTGCTCCTCCAGGGAGAGAGGATGTCCCTCCTTTCCCCTGGGGAAGAGATCCAGGCGGACCGAAAGCCTGGCGAAGAGGTTCCAGGAATCGTATGTGGCGGAAACGGCCGACCCGGAGGATGTGAGCGAAGAAAGGCTTTCCCTTGGGCACCCGGCCAGGATGGTGGGGAAGGTGATTCCGCTGTAAGGGTGGTGGTAGGGGCCTTCCGCCGGGATCCGGGCGGTTCCCCGGGGGAGGTCCTCGTTCACCGAAGGGGTGGGAGAGCAACCGGCCGGGAGGAGAAGGAGGAGAAGGGAGGGGAGGAGCAGGCCGGGGCTTCGGGTCCTCCAGGGCTTGGTGGAATCTGGTTTCCCGGAAAGGAGGTCCGTGGTTCTCCCTTGGGAATCCATTCCGGCGGTCCTTTCTTTCGAAATCTCGCTTCCACCCCGAACTTCCCCCCGTACTCCGAGGGGAAGATGAAGGCGGAAAGTAGAAGGTAATGGAAAGGAGGGGGGGCGGCAAGGTGCCCGGGTGCCCCCGGAAGAAGACGGCCGGTGGTTTTCGGGCAAACGGTCCTGCCTACCCTTCCGTAAGGAAAGTATCTTTCCTCGGGTCCAGGAGGTTTCCATGAGTAAAGGTCGCGGCCTTTCCCTGTTCGCCCTCTTCCTCCTCATCGCTTTGGGTGGATGGTTCCTCTTGGGGGGGGGAGGTGTACTGCCCGATGCCGACCGGCCGGCTTGGGCCGGAAGCGAGGAGGGAAGGGGGGAAGCCCGGCCTCCTGTTCCACCCCGGGGGATCGCCCAAAAAGGGGAAGAGGATGGGGCGGAGGGAAAGAAGGTCTCTGCCGGAGAGAAGGGGCTCCGCCGGGCCCTGCCCGGGGTGCGGCCCACCGGGGAGACGGGTCTGGTCCTTGCCGGAAGGGTTCTCGGGCCCGGTGGTGGGGGACTTCCCGGTGCCAGAGTGCGGGTGGACCAGGCTCCTCCCGGGTTCCTTCCCCTCTTCCTCTCCTTCGGCGGCAAACCTCTCGCACAAGGGCGGACCGGGCCGGACGGAAGATGGAGGATCCCCCTGGAGTCGGGCCGGTGGGATTCCCGGGCAGGGCTCCTGGTGACGGCCGCGGCGAAGGGCTACGTTCCCGGACGGGTCCGGGTGACCCTGAAGAAGGAAAAGGGTCTTCAGGAAGTCCCCGACCTGGTCTTGGAGCTGGGAACCCAGGTCTGGGGCCGAGTGACCGACGAGGATGGCAGGCCTGTGAAAGGGGCTTCTCTTTCCGCCCTGGGACCGGGCTCCTTCCGGGCCGCCCCGGTGAAGACCGACGAGATGGGGCGGTTCTCCTTCCCGGGCTTTCCTCCGGGGAAGGTGAAACTCCTCGTGGACGCCCAGGGCTATGCTCTCGCCTTCCGGGAAGTGGAGGTGGTGCCTTCCCTCTACCCTTTGGAAGTGGACTTCCTGTTGACCCGGGGGCTCTCCGTGGCGGGCAGGGTCCTGGACGGTGCGGGGAAGCCCGTGAAAGGTGCCCGTGTCCAGCTGGAACGTTTCCAGGAAGGCGGGTCCGTCTCCATGACCTGGATCAGCCAGGAGGAATCGGCCGAGACCGACGAAGCCGGCCGCTTTCGGATCGGAGGCCTGGAGAAAGAGGCTTCCTTTCGCCTTCGCGTGGAAGCCGAGGGGTTCCTGGGAAAGAGGGTGGACCGGGTGAAACCGGGGGACCAGGGAGTCCTGGTGATCCTCGGAAAGGGTTGCTCCGTGAGGGGCCGGGTCGTGGATTTCCAGGGCCGGCCACTTGCTTCCTTCTGGGTGAAGGGAGCCAGGATCCCCTTCGATGGAGGGAGGAAGGTCGCCGGGGGGAGGGAGAAACCGGGCTTCTTCCGCTTGGAAGGCCTCCGGCCCGGGGTGTGGATCTTTGCGGCGGGCACGAAAGGTGGGCTCCTCTCCGAGCCGGTAGTCCGGAAACTCCGCCAAGGTGAAGGGGTGGACCTCGGGGTCCTCCGGGTGTCCCGGCCTGCCGAGTTGGTGGTTCGGGTCCTGGACGGGAAAGGGCGCCCCCTGGAAGGAGTCCGGGTCAGGGCGGACAAGGAGGCCGGGGCCTCCGACGGGAGGAAGGGGTTTCTTCCTCTCCTCCGAAAGGCGGGGGTCAAGGAGGAGTGGCTTCGCTCCGCCGGCGGAATGCTTCCCCTGTTCTTCTCCACCGATTCCACACGGACGGGAAAGACCGGGGCGGATGGGCTTTGCCGGCTCCAGGGCCTCTCCCAGGGAGAATGGAGCGTAACGGCCTCTCTGAAGGGTTATACCCGGGGGAGTGGAGGACCTGTCTCCCTGGTACCGGGAGGGGAGGAAAGGCTGGAACTTCGTCTGACCCGGGGAGGGACCCTCTTGATCAAGGTCAGGGAGAGGGACGGGAGTCCAAGGAAGGGAGCCTCTCTCCAGGTCACCAGGAAGGGGACGGCCCGTGAGGGAGGGAAGGTCTCCTTCCAGCTCGTCACCGATGCCTCGGGCCTGGCCCGGGAAGAACACCTCCTTCCCGGGACCTACGAGGTCCGACTCGGGGGAGGGCTACCCGTGGATTTCGGCATGGGCGGGCCCGTCATGATGGGAATGACGGTTCCCGGGCGGAAGAAGAAAGACCCTCTTTGGGTGGTTCAGGTGAGAGAGGGGGAGACGGCTGCCTTGGAGATCCTTTCTCCCCCGAGATGGAGGATCGAAGGCGTCGTGGCGGGGAGGGGAGGTCCTGTCGAAGGTGCCCGGGTCAGGATCTCTCTTCCAGGGGCTTCTCTGCCCTTCGGCAGGACCGTCCGGACCAAGATCGACGGGTCCTACTCCCTGGAAGGGATCGATCCGGGGAAGTACCGCCTTTCCTGGGGCAGGGCCGGTTGCGCCGTGGAATCCTCCGAGGAGATCATCCTCGGTCCGGAGGGCGGGGTTTTCCGGAAAGACCTTTCGATTCCTTCGGGCGCCGTGGCCGGCCGGGTCCTGGACGAGGGGGGCCGGCCCCTCCCGGGACTCCGGGTCCGGTTGGGCCGTGGGGGGATGTTCCGTTCCGTAAGGATGATGGTCTCCATCGCCGGATCGGGAAGGAGGATGGCCCCCTTGATCCCATCCCCGGGAGTTCCGGAGGTGCGGACAGGACTTGACGGCCGTTTCCTCCTGGAGGAGGTTCCCCCGGGAACCTGGGACCTGGCCGTGGAGGACCCCTCCACGGGAAAAGTACTCGTGAAGAAGAAGGTGAAGGTAGAAAAGGACGAAAGAGCCGACACAGGCGACCTGGTGGCCCGGAAGGACCGCCGGAAGTAGACCACCGGAACCTCACTCCCTGAAGAGAAGGGGCGGTTTCGAGACGGGAGGCGTAAGGAATTTGTTGGGGGAGGTTTTTCCCCGGCGGAAGGAGAGTATCTTGGATGGTCCCCGGGACTCGGCCTTGCCGGTCTACTTCATTCTTCTCCCTTTCATTCTTCAATTCTTTCCGTGGGTTTTCTGGAGGTGTTCCATGGGAAAGACCTGTTGTGTCCTCTTCCTCGCAGCCGCCCTGGCGGCGGGCTCCACCCTGCCCGGGCAGGTCAACTTCGTGAAGAACGGCGATTTCTCCCAGGTGGGGGCCAACAACCTTCCCCTGGGATGGAAGGTCTCCTTCAAGCCTTTCCACTATCCCAAGGTGGCGGATTTCGTGTGGAAAGGAATCAAGCGGATGGACAAGGCCTTCGAGTGCCGCCCGGGAGGAGCTCCGGGCTATTCCAAGCCTTATCCTCTGGTGGTGTTGGAGCAGACTCTCGTCCTGCCGGCAGGGATCCCTCTCCAGGTCTCGGCGGACATCATTCACTCCCGCGCTTCCACTTTGACCAACGTGGACCGGGGCACGGTTCGGTTCTATCTGGGCGGGAAACTGGTGGAGACCCGCCCCGCAAAGCGGGGTTATATCTACGCGCCCGACGCCATGACCGAGCAGATCGCCTCCAGGGTGGTCCTTCCCACTGGAGGGAAGGTGGTCCTGAAGATCACCTTCGAAAGGACCTACTACGCCACAGACGTGGTCGTACACTTGGACAACGTCAGGATCGTCCCCGCACCTGGGCCGGTCTTCGCCTTCAGGGGGGACAGGAAGATCGGCAAGACCTACTCTTGGGACATCGCGGGAAAGGGCGGTGCCGGTTACTTGATCTTCCTGGCCGCATCCAGGAATCCGAGCCCCGTGGGCGTTCCCATTCCCGGGGTTTCGGGGAACTGGGAGTTGAGTTTGAAACGGTTCTTCCTCTTCGCCTCCGGCCAGTTGGATCCACAGACCGGGAAGGACTTTCGTAAGGGCGGTCCCTGCCCCAATGTGCCGGCCCTGGTCGGGGTTCCCTTGTATTTCCAGCCCTTCCAGTTCACCAAGGCGTCCGCCTTTTCCCTGGGGTTCGCCCACCGATTCTCTTTTTATGCGAAGTGAGCCTTTGCCCCGGGCGACGGGGGCCCGGCCCTCGGAGCCGGGCCCCGGTCGCCCGGGGCCGGCGGGAAGAAGGAAGGAAACTTCAGGCCCTCCCGGAGGGAAGGAGCCCTTTCCGGTGCCGCCCCTTCCCAAAAGACCTCTTCTTGGGGGAGAATAGGACCTGGTTGGGGAGGCTCGAGCCGAAGGAGGTTTGCCGTGAAGTGGGTTCTTTCTTTCACTCTTCTCCTCGCCGGGGGACTTTCCGCCCAGACGGGGGTGACCTTTCGAGTATCCGCACTGGACGGTCCCGGCGTCTTCGCCCGGGCTTCCCGTCATTTCCAGGAGAGCCGCATCCCTCCGGGACCGATCGTTGCCCCGAAAACCCTCCTGGTCCAGGCAGCAGGGAACGGAGCCGCTGCCGGGGCTCTCTTCAGGGCGATTCCGGGGGGCAACCTTGGTTTCCAACTGAAGGGGTCAGCCTGGTCCTCCCAATCCTTCTCGATCCCGGGAGAGGCCGGCACCGTCCGTTCCAGGAATCGCCCCGGGCCGGCGGGTTTCCGGGCGACCCTTCTGGCCGGGAGCGATATTTCGGTCCTGGCAAGGATTTCCTTCCAGGGGAAGATCCCTCCCGGAGGATCGGCTTCGGCGGTCTTCGGGGATTGGAAGAAATCCCCAGGCGAGGGGAACTTCTCCCTTTCCACCGAAATCCCTCTCCGCCTCAGGAAGGGGGTCCCCCTCTCCCTTCCTCTCTCCCTGGGGTTCTCCGTTCGTTCCCGGGGATGGGCCCGGAACGAGTGCCGGGCCTCCTTGGAGGTTCGAATCCTTCCCCTTCTCCGTTTTTCCTCCTTTGGGAAGGGTTGCCGCGGGCGGATCGGAGTCGGAGAGCCTCCGATCTTCGGGGAGGAGTTCCGCATCACTCTTTCCGGGGGTGTTCCTTCCAGTCCGTGCTTCCTGCTCGCAGGGAACTCGAACAAGGTCTTCCTGGGGGTTCCCCTTCCCCTGGACCTGGGTGTCCTTGGAGCGCCCGGATGTTTCCTCTATACGAATATCGCCGCCGCCGTGCCCGCCCTGACGGGCCCCAAGGGCGAAGGGGAACTGAGGTTTTTCATTCCCCCCGCTTCCCGGATCCCCTTCTTCCCGGAGGTCTTTTTCCAATGGGTCCAGGCTTCTCCTGCGGTGAAGCTCGGAGTCCAGACCAGTGACGGGGCCGTACTCTCCCGGGAATAAGGGCCGAATCTTTCCCCCCCCCCGGGCCGGACGGATCTCCCGGCCCGGGGAGGATCGTGCTTCATGCGCAGGGATCGAGTCTCTTCACTCCGGCCAGCCTCCCGTCGGGGTGGTGCCGGAGTTGAAGGACTTTCCCTATCCGCAATTCCTCCAGGGCCTCCGCCTCTCCCTCCCGGGGGCCGGGAGGATCTTCTCCGGCCGGAAGGGTCCTTTTCTCCATCTCCATCTTCCCCAGGCTCCTCTCGTATAGGATCCATGCCTGGAAGAGGAGGGCGATGCCGGCGAGGAAAAGAAGGTAGGAAAGGAGGAACCAGGCCGGGGAGGGGCCGTCCTTCCCTTCCCCTTCTCCCCCGAGGAAGGCCGGGACCAGCTCGAAGAGGGGGTGGAGGAGGTATAGAAAGAACCCCCAGAACAGGCCCGTCAGGGTCCTGGACATCCATCTCCGGGACTTGGGCAAGGCCCGGCAGTCGTCGATGATGATGTCGTCCATGGGGTTTACTCCTTCAGGCCCAGCCCCGGTCGGGGCTCGTCCAGACGGCCCGGGTGCCTTTCTTCTTGAAGAGAGCCCGGGGGAAACCTGCTGTCAGGGTGAGGAGGTTGATGAGCCAGAAGGCCAGGGGGTACCAGACGATCCAGAAGAAATACCTCCCCAGGCGTCTTTCGTAACGGGATTCAAGGAAGAAGCTGACTCCGAACTGTACCAGGCATGCAAGGGCGAGGACGGCTCCCGGCCAGGAGGGGAGGAAAGTCCCCATCTTCACGGCGGAGGGCAGGGAAAAGGCCTTTCCCGCCAGGTATAGGACGATTGTGGCGGCCAGGGAATAACTCCAGAAGATGCTCGAGAGGGATTCCAGGAGGATGGGCCACATCCTCCTGGAGCGCCACCTGACCGCATCGGGGAAGCGGCGGAGGAGGACCTCGGCCCCGCCCTGGGCCCAGCGGAGCCTCTGTTTCCAGAGCCCGGAAATGGTTTCGGGCATACGAATCCAGCAGAGGGCGTTGGGCTCGAAGCGGATCTCCCACCCGGCGAGCTGGAGCTTCCAGGAGATGTCGATGTCTTCGGTGACCATGTCCAGGCTCCAGTAGCCCACCTGGGCCAGGGCGCTCTTCCGGAAGGCCGAGATCGCGCCGGAGACCGTGAAGATCCTCCCGTAGATCCTCTGGGCTCTCTTGGTGAGCCCGACGATGGCCGAGTATTCCCCCACCTGGACCTTCCCCAGGAGGGTGGAACGGTTGCGGATCCTCGGATTCCCCGTTACCGCGCCCACTCGGGGGCTCTCCAGGAAGTGCTTCACCATCCAACCCGCCGCCCCGGGATCCAAGAGGGCGTCCCCGTCGATACAGACCAGGTATTCGTAGCGGGAGGCCGCTGCGGCCCGGCAGAGGCCCATGGCCTTCCCCTGGTTCTCCTCGAAGTGGAGCACCCTGAGGTTGGAGATCTCCCCGGCGAGCCTGTCCAGGATCCGGCCCGTGGCGTCGGTACTTCCGTCGTCCACGGCCAGGATTTCGAAGAGGGGATAGTCCTGGCGGGCCAGGTTTCGGATGGTCTCCTCAACGAGATCCTCCTCGTCGTGACACGGCACGACCAGGGTGACCCCGGGAGGTTCCGGTGGGAGTTCGGGGGGGAGGAGGGCTTTCCTTCCCCTCTCCCAGCGGAACCAGAAGAAGATGGCTCCCACGATCCACAAGTGGGTCACCGCAAGGGGGTAGTAGAAGGTGAACCCCTGTACGGCCCTGGTGATGGACTGGATCGTTTCGGGTAGACTCATCTTCGAAATGGGAAGTCTTCGGCGGAAAGGAGTGGACGCAGACTTCTTTCGACGTAGTCCGGTCCGAGGAAGTTCCGGGGGGCGTAACCGAGATTCCGGATTCCCACGACCTGGAGGAACCGGAGGAGGTCCAAGGCGGAAGGTGACGGGAAGACCGGGCCTTCACCTTCCTCGTCCACGACGAAGAGGATCTTCTCCTGGAGGTTGGGAAGGGCTCCCCAGGGGAGGGCCGGCCTTCCTGCAAGGCGGGCCGGCTTCCTTCCTCCCGGGAGGAGGAAGATCAGCAGGTTCTCCTCTTCCATGAGACGGGACGTTGAGGGACTCCCCTTCTTTCCAGGCGGAAGGGGAAGGGCCCGGGAGAATTTCCGGGCCGTGAAGAGCTCGGGCAGGTGGACCCTGGTGCAGGCTTCCAGGGCGGCCGTTCTCCCAAAGTTCTCCTTCCCCGGGAGGACGAGGCCGGAGAAGTCGGCGTACTTCCCCAGGTCTTCGAAGATCTCCTGCACTTTGGGGAAGGGAAGGTCGAAGCTGGAAGGGCCCGGCATCTCCACGTAGACCTCCACCGATGCCCGGGTCCAGAGCTGCCAGGCCGCCCGGTTGAGAAGGTCCGACCGGACCGGGAGCACCCTGTTGGGGAAGAAGAGGGCCTCCGGTCTTCCGTCGGCGTCCCTGTCCCACCAGGCCTTCAGGCAAACCCGGTTTACGCCGAGACTCTTCACCCGGTCCAGGAGGATGCCCAGCCTCTTTTCCTGGACGGCGGGGTCCACGGAGAAGACCAGGTCCAGGTCCAGGAAGAGGAAGCGTCTCGGGCCCAGGCGGTGGGGATGGCGGATGCTCCAGACGAATTTCTCCAGGCTTGGATTGCGGTACATCAGTCTCCTGTGGATGTCTCCCAGCTCGTCGATGGAGTTGGGATCCTCCTCCTTCAGGGAGAGGGCCACGACCATCCCGAGGGATCGGGCGATCCTCCTCGCGGGCCCGCTGGACTTGCCGTAGGGCCAGGTGACGACCCTCGGCCTGCGGCCCGTCCGGGACAGGATGATGCTGCTGTTGCGTTCCAGGTCCCGCCGGATACGCCCTTCGTAGGTCTCGTCGGTCTCGTAGGTGCCACTGGCAGGGTCGTAGATCCTGGCTCTCAAGGCGGGCTGGAGGTTCCCCTGGGGGTTGGCCGGGACCCCCTTGTGCAGGTCGTAGGTATGGGAAGCGATCTCCACCAGGCCCGAGGCGGTCATCTCCCGCACTTCTTCCCAGGTCACGAAGGCTTCCCGGGGGAGGGGCTTGCCTCCATAGTCCACCGTTCCGCCGGGCGGTACTTCCATCCACTTCCCGACCAGGCTCAAGACGGCGGGAAAGCGGAAGCGGAGGAGAAGGGGATAGACCCTTGTATAAAAACTCCGGAAACCATCGTCGAAGGTGATGAGGATCGGGTCGGGAGGGAGCTCCTTCTTTCCTCCGGCGGCGGAGAGGAGATCGTCCACGCTCACGGGATGAAACCCGTGGGCTTGGAGCCATTGGAATTGCGCCACCAGGTTGGCCGTCGAGACGGCCATTCCGTCGGGGTCGCACACCCGGTCCTGTACGTCGTGGTAACAAAGGGCCTGGAAATCGGGTTTCCTCCCGGCGGGAAGGGGGGAAGCGGCGAGAAGGAGGATCCAGGCGAAGAGAGACGTTCTTTCCATCAGAACCTCCAGGTCGTTCCCAGGGTCAACTGGAAGGAGGTTTCCCTGTTCCCGTCGTACCGATCGATGGACCCTCTCAGGGCGGCGAGGAAGCCGAGGCGGTCGTCCAGGTCGAACTGGAGAGCGTAATCCAAGGATCCGATGAAGCCGGGGGCGTAGTTCTTCTGGAAGTATTCCCCTCCGGAGAGGGTGACCGTCTGGGTGAGGAGGCGCGTCCCTAGCCTGTAGAGGCGCCTCTTCCAGGCGAGGGATGCCTGGAGGGAAAGGTCCCTCTCGGGATTGTAGTAGGGCCTGTTCTTCTTCGAGTTGGAGGAGTACCAGCCTTCCAGGGAGAGATCCAGGGAGGAGAGGGCCGTCCTGTGGAGGGTCCTCCTGAAGGAGGCCAGGAGGTGGAACCGGTCGTTTCCGTCGTCGAAGTCGAGGACTCCCGCCGAGAGGCGTCCTTCCATGGACTCGTGGGCCCTCCAGGCGATCCCCAGGTCGGCCGAGTCGGCCTCGATTCCGTTCTTGCGGGCCCGGAGAGGGGTGTCCTCGCTGGAGAGGGCCGCCGAGAAGGGCAGGCTCCACGTGTCGTCCGGCCTCCAGGTCCCGGAAATCCGCAATCCTGGATCACTCTCTCCTTCCAGGTCGTCCGAGGCCTCTCCTGCCAGGTCCAGGTCCGGTCCCCGGTATTCCAGGCCGACGCCGGCCCGGTCCAGGCGGTAGTAACCTTCGGGGAAGGATCCTCCCTCCAGCCTGTGGTGGAGGAATCCCCGGAAAGAGTGGAGAAAGGGGCTCGAGGAGAGGCGGGTTTCTAGAAGGTATTCACTGCTTCCCACCTGGTCCCCCGTGCTCCGGCCCGATCGGGCGGTCACCTCCAGGATGCGGAGGCCCCGGGTCTCCCACTCCCGGTGGAGCCGCCGGGCCTCACCCCGGTCCGGGAAGAGCCGGAAGGCCCGGCGGATTTCCTCTTCCGCCGCGGGAAAGTCCCGGGATTCCAGGCGGTTTCGGGCCGAAACCAAGAGCAGGTCCGGGAATTCCGGGTCCAGGGAGAGGCCGGCCCGGATCTCCTCCCGGGACCGGCGGTACCATCCCCGGGCCGTGTAGACCCCTGCCAGTTCGGCCCTGAAGCCCGGCGATGCCGGCGCCCGCCGGACCAGGTCCTCCAGGATTTCCTGGGCCTCCCCGGGTTTTCCTCCCCAGAGCCGGACCAGGGCGGCGGCCGTCTCGGCCTGGACTCTCGAGGGGTTCTGGTCGGGCTTGCGCGCTCCTTCCCTCCAGATCCAGGGGGGGAGTTCCCTCTCGAGTTCCTCCACCAGGGCGATGGCTTCGTCGGTCCGGCCCAGGTCGGCCAGGGCGTAGACCAGGCCGAGGCGGGCCTGGACGTCCTTGGGTCGAAGGGCCAGGTAGTCCTGGTAGAGGCGGACCGCATCGCCGGGCCTTCCCACCTGGAGGAAGCAATCGGCCAGGGGGGGAAGGGCGTAGGGGCGGGGTTTCCTCCCTTCCTCCCCGAGGCGGCGGAAGATTTCCAGGGCCTTCCTCGGTTTGCCCCGGGCCGCAAGGGCCTGGATCAGGTCGCTCGCCGTGGCGGGGTTCCAACCTCCCGGGGACCTGAGGATCTCCTCCAGGTCCTTCACGGCCCGGTCCAGTTCCTCCAGGCGTTTCTCCACCGCCGGCGGTTCCATGCGGCCCCACCGGACCTCGAGGGCGGCCAGGGCCCGGCGGAGAAGGAGGATCTCCCCGGGAGAGAACGTGCCTGCCGGCGCCTTCAGGGCGATCGCCAGGGCCGCCCCGGGCGCTCCCAGGGCGTTCCACGTGAAGGCCCGGAGGCGCAATGCCTCCCGCCGGAATCGGCCTTTCCCCGGGAGCTCCCGGCAGAGGCGAAGGACCCGGAAGAGGTTCTCCCAGGGGTTTCCCCTCGCCCTGTCCAGGTAGAGGGTCCAGGCCAGCCCCAGGGCGAGGTCCCGATCCTCCGGGAAACGGGCCCTCGCCCTTTCGTAGATGGACCGGGCTTCCTCCATGCGGCCCAGGTCCCGGGCGGCCCGGGCCGCCGCGGAAAGGGCGAAGGCCGGGGCCCGGTCCGCCTTCACTTCCCGGAAGAGTTCCAGGGTCCGGCCGGGCTTTCCGGCCCAGAGGGAGACTGCAAGGAGATCGTAGAGGATTTTCTCGTTCCCGGGGTATTTCCGGCGGAGTTTTTCCAGGAGCCTCGAGGCATCCCCGGCCTCCCCCCGGCGGGCCAGGGCCACCGCCCGGAGTCGTTCCTTCTCCTGGGCGGAAGCGGGAGGGGAAGAATGGGCGGCCAGGAGGGCCGTCGCCCCGAGGAGGAAGAAGACTCCCTTTCCGCAGAAGGGAAGGCCCTTGCGGAGCGCACTTCGGCCGTAGTCTCTCCTTGGTTCGTTTCGACCCATCGAAGTTCCTCGTGGAAGAGGAAAGATCACCGGCGGCGACGGAGCCGGGAGGGGGCCTTCCCGGCGGGGAAAGGGGTGCAAGGAACGTGCCGGGGCGAAAAGATGACCTTTCCCGAGGGGTTTTCCAGGAGTTTTCCTTCCCAGTTGTGTAAAAATTTCTCACCCTCCGCGGGAAGGGTGGAAATTTTTCTCTCCTCCTTCGAGAGTCTCTTTCCCCCGGGAGGACTTCCGCCCGGGGGGCCTTTTCTTCTCCGAGGCGGCGATTCCGGGTGGGCGAATGGAATTTCATCGAATCCGGGAGGGCTCCCGGCCATGGGGCTTCCTTCCGGCCGGTTCGAGTAGTTCGGCCGAGGTGGCAATGGATGGATTCTTCTCTCCTTCTCTCTTTACTCCTTCCATCTTCCGGGTCCTCCTTTCCTCCCTCCTTCTCTTCTTTCTCTCAGCCTGCTCCAGGGACGGACGTGCCCCCTCGGGCCGGGCCTGTGAAAGGGCCGAACGCTTCGGATCGCCTGCGATGGAGCGGCTCGTCCACATGGCCCGCTTGGTCCCGCACTGGATCGGAAAAACCCACAAGTTCTGGTATCTCCGGGAGGTGAGGGGCGGGAGGAGCTTCGTCCTGGTGGATGGGGACGAGGCCGAGAAGGGCCCGGCCTTCGACCATGCACGCCTGGCGGCCCTCCTGTCCAAGGCCCTCCACCGTCCGGTGGATCCCGCCGGGCTTCCTTTCCGGTCCGTCCGCTTCCTTCCCGGCGGGCGGTCCCTGACCTTCCGGACCGGGGGGAAGAACTGGGTCCTGGACTTGGACCACTACTCCCTGGTGGAAAGGACGGACCGGGAGGCTTCCTCTCCCAGGATGGAGAGGGCTCTTCCTTCTCCTCCTGTCCAGGAGCGGCGAGGGGGAAAGGAGAGGACTTCCCCCGACGGCAAGTGGGTGGCCTTCGTATCGGCCTCCAACATCCATCTCCGATCCCGGGGAAAGAAGGCGGGCCGTGCTCTCTCCCGGGACGGTTCTCCCTCGGATGGCTACACGTCCCTCCTTTGGTTCCCCGATTCCAAGGGGCTCGTCGCCTTCCGGACCGTCCCGGCGCCGGAGAAGGAGATGTTCACCCTGGAGGTCCGTCCCGCCGATTCGGTCCGGCCCAGGCTCCACAAGCAGGTGTATCCTCTTCCGGGCGACCCGCTTCCTGTGCACCGGATCCGGATCTTCCGGGTCCCATCGGGGAGATCCTACCCGGTGAAGGCGGGCCCCATCGATTGGCAAGGCCCGCCGGCGATCTACTGGGAGAGCCGGGGCCGGTTCTTCTTCTATGTCCGGACCTGGAGGGGCTACAAGAGGAGGGCCCTGGTAAGGGTGGACTCCCTCACGGGGGAGGCGAAGTTGGTGATCGACGAGCGTAGCAGGACGAACCTTCCTCCCATGAAGGCCTTCCACTCCTTCCTCCAGGGGGGGAGGCGGGTTCTCTGGGCCTCCGAGAGGGACGGCTGGAACCACCTCTACCTCTTCGACGGAGAGACGGGGCGCCTGGTCCGGCAGGTGACCAGGGGGAATTGGGTGGTCCGGGGGGTTCAGAGGGTGGACGGGAAGAGAGGGGAAGTCTGGTTCTCGGCGGGGGGCATGGAGCCCGGGAGGGATCCTTACTTCCTCCATTTCTACAGGATCGGCCTGGACGGCAAGAGGTTGGTCTCCCTCACGCCGGCCGACGGGGACCACCGGATCCAGTTTTCGCCGGACCGTTCCCTTTACCTGGACAGGTGGTCCCGGGTGGACCGGCCTCCCGTAACCGAGCTCCGGCGTTCCTCCGACGGCTCCCTGGTGCTCACCCTGGAAGAGGCCGACGACCGGGACCTCCGCGCCGCCGGCGTACCTCCACCCGAACCCTTCGCGGCTCCCGGGAGGGACGGGAGGACCATGATCTACGGGGTGATCTGGAGGCCTTCCCGGTTGGATCCTTCCCGGAAGTATCCCGTCGTGGAGCACATCTACGCGGGGCCCCAGGATTCCTACGTGCCCAAGTCCTTCCGGGCCGCCTGGAAGGAACAGGCCCTGGCCGAGTTGGGATTCGTCGTGGTGATGATCGACGGAATGGGGACCTCCAACCGGTCCAAGGCCTTCCAGGACGTGAGCTACAAGAACCTGGCCGACAGCGGTTTCCCCGACAGGATCGCCTGGATGAAGGCGGCCGCCCGGACCCGGCCCTGGATGGATCTCACCCGGGTGGGGATCTACGGAGTCTCGGCAGGCGGATACAACGCGGCGAGAGCCCTCATCGACCATCCCGAATTCTACAAGGTCGCCGTTTCCGCATCGGGGAATCACGATCACCGGACGGACAAGGTCTGGTGGAACGAGCTCTGGATGGGCTTTCCTCCGGGCCCCTGGTACAAGGCCCAGTCCAACGTGGAGTGCGCCGCCAGGTTGAAGGGACGGCTCCTCCTGATCCACGGCCTGCGGGACACGAACGTCAATCCTTTCGCCTCCACTTTCCAGTTCGTCCAGGCTTTGATCCGGGAGGGGAAGGATTTCGACCTCCTGGTCGTCCCGGACGCAGGCCACGGGATGGGCGGGCCTTACGGAAGGAGGAGGATGTGGAACTGGTTCGTGGAAAACCTCCTGGGGGTGGAGCCCCCGCCGGGTTTCCCCAAGGGGGGACCGGGCGGCCCTTGCTCCGTCGTCATGGAGAACCGCTCCCGGAGGGAGGTGGCGATCTACTGGCTTCCTCCTTCGGGGGGCAGGAAGAAGTACTTCGTCCTGGCTCCGGGGGCGAAGAGATCCCTCCGATCCTTCCTGGGCCATCGTTGGATCGCCGTCGCGGATGGTGAAACGGTCTCCAGGTATACGGTAACAAGGAAACGTAGGGTCTGGGCGATCCGCTGAGGCGGGGCGATTCGGTCTTCCCTGAGGGCTTCCGCCGGCCCGGGAGAGACGACCGGGAGGCTCCTCTCTTCGGACGCGGGGGGAGGAAGCCTTCCGGTACCTCCCTCCGGCCCCGGTGGAGGGGGGCCTTCTCCGAAGGCCCAGGGCCCGGCCGGCCCCTGCTTCCGCCGGGACCCGGGTGGGAGCCCCCCTGGCTGGGGGAATTGGTTCCTTGTCCTCTGGTTCGCCCAGGGGGACGGGGTAGGCTCGGAGCCGGCGAAGGGGTTGGAGGGAGGAGTCTTCCGGTTCGAAATTTTCCTCTTTCCGAAAGCAGGGGGGATGGAAGGGAATTGTGTAGGATACGGACCCCTTTCAGCGGGGGGGCTCCGGCCCTTTTCCGGCGTCCCCCCTTTCCCGCCCAAGTCCCAAGGGAGAACGAAACGGTGAGATCTTCCTCTTCCTCCAGAACCAGGTTTCCCCTCCTGCCGGCCCTCTTCTTCTTGTTTTTTTCTTGTTGCCAGGGCCCTGGCCGGGGTGAAACCCCTTCCTCCCCCGGGGGATCCAGGGGTGGGCGGATTCCCACCCTCCTGGGGGAGGCCCTGGAGAAGGCCCGGAAGGAGAAGAAGCTGGTCCTCGTGGAGATCTTCGATCCCTCCTGCAAGTACTGCCGGGCCATGGAGGAGGTCTTCCCCGATCCCAGGGTGAGGCGGGTCCTGGAAAATTTCCTTTGGATCCGGCTGAACCTGAAGGGCAACCCCCTGGTGAAGCGGTTCCACCTGGACATGACCCCGGCCTTCCTGGTCTTTTCCCCCGACGGGAAGGCCATGGAGGACATCCTGGAGGGCTTCCGCTCGGCCCCCGTGTTTGCGGCGGAGCTCGAGGATTTCCGCAGGCTCTACCTGGGAGAGGAGGAGGTGGAGATCCCGGAGGACCGCCACCCCATGGCAGGCAAGGGGTGCAGGATCGGGAAGGGACGGTGACCCTTCCCCCTGGACCCTCTTCTTTTCCCGGCTAGGATGGTCCCTTCCCCAGAGAAGGGACCATTGGAGCGAAGAAAATATGAAAAGATTTTCTATATTGATCGCCCTCTTCCTGGCTCTCTCCCTGACTTCCTGCGGGAAGGATGGCGGGGAGCGGAGTGAGCCACCGGCGGGGAAGCCCGGGACCTCCCAGGGAGCCGAGGTGGGGAAGAAGAAGCCCGGCGGGACCTCGGGGAAGGTGGTCCTGCCGGAGGAGGTCACCAAGGGATTGCCCAAGGCCATGGTCGAAGCCCTGGTGAGGGGCAAGAAGGAGAACCGCCTTGTCCTGGTGGAGGTCTACGACGAGGAGTGCAACTTCTGCGTGGACATGGACAAGGTCCTGATGTCCCCGGAAGTGCAGAAGGCCCTGAAGCCCTTCATCTTCCTCAAGGTGGGAAAGGACGTGGAGCGCCTGGTGGAAGAGTTCGCCCTCACCATGACGCCCACCTTCCTGTGCTACAAGCCGGGGGGCGAGCCCATGGACAACGTCCTGGAGGGCTTCCGTTCGGCCAAGGTCTTTCCTTTGGAGTTGAAGAATTTCCTCAGGTCCTTCCAGGGAAAACCCGAACTGGAGGTTCCCGACGACGATCACCCGAACTACGGGAAGGGCTGAAGCATCTGAACCGGCCTTCGTGCAAGGCCCTTTCCAGGCGGGACAGGCAGAACGTTTCCGGAAGGGCGCCTTCGGGCGCCCTTCGGCAAGGAGGGATCCATGTCCTTCATCTTCCGCAAACAGGCCCACCTCGAGGCGGGATTCGAGTCCTTCCTGGGTTGCGTGGAGCGTTGCCTGGAGGTCTTCCTACCGGGGATGCTCAATTACCTGGAGCACGGCCTGGGGGAGTCCTTCGAGAAGTCCGTCTCCCTGGCCCACGCCGCCGAATCCGAGGCGGACGACATCCGGACGGACCTGGAGCGGACCCTCTACAAGGAAGAGCTCCTTCCCGACAGCCGGGGGGACCTCCTGGGTCTCCTGGAGGCCTGCGACAAGGTCGCCAACAGGACGGAGGACGTCCTCTTCTCCATCAGCATCCGCCGCATCGAGGCCCCCAAGGAGTTGAGAGAGGATTTCCAGGAGCTCCTGGGAAAGGTCGAGGCCAGCGTCCGGACCCTCCTCAAGGGGATCCGGATCTTCTTCGTGGAGCCCAGGAAGGTGCGCCCCTTCGTGGAGGAGGTGGACAAGCACGAATCGGAGTGCGACCACATCCAGCATGAAATCCTTAAAAAGGTATATTCCCTGGATTGGCATCTCTCCAGGAAGATGCAGGTGGACGACCTGGTGAAGGAGATCGGCGCCATCTCCGACGCGGCCGAGGGGGCGAGCCGCCGCCTGGACATCACGGCCATCAAGCGGAACCTCTGAGCCCATGTATTCCTATCTCCTGGGAAGTCTCTACCTGGGATGGGCCCTGGGGTCCAACGATGCGGCCAACGTCTTCGGCACGGTCGTCACCAGCAGGATGCTCAAGTGGCGGACGGCGGCCCTCCTCGGGGCGGCCTTCGTGATCCTCGGGGCCTACCTGGAGGGGGCCCCGGGGATCGAGACCCTTTCGGGCCTGGCCGAGGGCCAGACCCTGGCCTCGGCGGGGCTCCTCTCCCTGGCGGCGGCCCTGGCGGTGACCCTCCTCACGATCCTCAAGCTTCCTGCTTCCACTTCACAGGCCGTGGTGGGGGCCATCATGGGGATGGCCCTCTTCCGGGGGCAGACGGTGGACTGGAACTCCCTGCTCAAGGTGGGGATCTGCTGGGTGGTCACCCCCCTTGGGGGGGCCCTCTCGGCGGCCCTCCTCTACTTGGCCGGCCGGTCCCTGGTCTACCGCCTCAGGATCAGTATCTTCCGGCTGGACGGATACGTCCGGGCGGGCATGATCCTGGCCGGGTGCTACGGGGCCTTCGCCCTGGGGGCGAACAACGCGGCGAACGTGACGGGCGTCTTCATGGGAACGGGGCTCTTCGGGCTGGAGGGGAGCGCCCAGGCCCGGGTCCTGGCCCTCCTGGCCGGGGGGACCATCGCCTTGGGAATCCTGACCTTCAGCTACCGGATCATGGTCACCGTGGGCCGTTCCCTCTACGACCTGGATCCCTTCTCCGCCCTGGTGGCCCTCATGGCCCACTCCGTCACGGTCCACTCCCTGGCCCTCGTGGGGGTCCCCGTATCGTCCACCCAGGCCATCATCGGGGGCGTCCTGGGTGTGGTGGCCGTGAGGGGCCTCTACAAACTCAACCTCCGCGCCCTGGTGATGATCCTCCTCGGGTGGGTGGCCACGCCCCTCCTGGCGGGGCTCTTCGCCCTGGCCGTGGCCCGGCTCCTCCTTCCCGTGTAGGCTTCCCCGCCGGGGTTCCAGGAGGGAGACCAGCGAGGATGCTATGAAGGATTGGCGAAGGAACGTGACCTGCGGCGAACTCACGGCCCGCGACGAGGGCCGGGAGGTGGTGCTCAACGGGTGGGTCGTAGGGGTCAGGGACCACGGGGGGATCCTCTTCCTGGACCTCAGGGACCGGTACGGGGTGACCCAGCTCGTGGCCGATACGGACACCCCGGCTGAGCTCCTGGAGAGGATCCGTTCCCTCCAGGCGGAAACGGTGATCGCCGCGGCGGGAAAGGTCCGGCTCAGGGCGCCGGGAAGGGCGAACCCCCAGCGTTCCACCGGGGAGATCGAAGTGGCCCTCCGGGAGATCCTCGTCCTGGGCCCTTCCAAGCCCGTGCCTTTCGAGATCGTGGACAAGGAGGAGTCCAGCCAGGAGACGAGACTCCGCTTCCGTTACCTGGACCTGCGGAGGCGGCCCATGCTGGAGGCCCTGGAGGCCCGCTCCCGCTTCCTCATGGCCGTCAGGTCCTGCCTCCACGAGGAAGGCTTCCTGGAGGTGGAGACCCCCATCCTCACCAAGGCCACCCCCGAGGGGGCCCGGGACTACCTCGTTCCCAGCAGGGTTCACCCGGGACGCTTCTACGCCCTCCCCCAGTCGCCCCAGCTCTTCAAGCAGCTCCTCATGGTGGGCGGTGTGGACAAGTATTTCCAGGTGGCCCGCTGTTTCCGCGACGAGGATCTCAGGGCCGACAGGCAGCCGGAGTTCACCCAGATCGACCTGGAGATGTCCTTCGTCGAGGAGGAGGACGTCCTTTGTGCGGTGGAGAGGATGGTGAGCCGGGCCTTCCGGGAGGGATTCGGGATCGATTCTCCCTCTCCCTTCAAGAGGCTCACCTGGAAGGAGGCCATGGCCCGGTTCGGCTCGGACAAGCCCGATCTCCGCTTCGGCCTGGAGATCGTGGACTTCACGGGGGAGGCGGGGGATTCGCCCTTCCGGGTCTTCTCGGGCGCCGTGGCCTCGGGGGGCGTGGTCCGGGGGATCCGGGTTCCCGGCGGGGCCGGGAAAGTCTCCCGAAAGGGCCTGGAGGCCCTGGAGGCGGCGGCCCGGGAGGGCGGGGCCAAGGGGCTGGCCTGGCTCAAGGTGGCCGGAGGAAAGGCGGCTGGTCCCCTGGCCAGGTTCTACCAGGGAGGCGCACTGGAGAACCTCCTCGGGCGTTTCGGCGCAGAGGATGGGGACCTCCTCCTCTTCGGCGCCGGGGAGGAAGGGACGGTCTCCCTCTCCCTGGGTCAGGTCCGCCTCGCCCTGGGAAGGATGCTGGACCTTGCTCCGGCGGGTGAGTACCGGTTCCTCTGGGTCACCGATTTTCCCCTCTTCGAGAAGGAGGAGGAGTCGGGCCGTTGGGGACCTTCCCACCATCCCTTCACGGCCCCGAAGGACTGGAGCCTGGAGGGCCTGGAGGAGAGGCCGGGGGAGATCCTCTCCCGTGCCTACGACCTGGTCCTCAACGGCTCGGAGGTGGCCAGCGGTTCCATCCGTATCCACAGGAGGGATACACAGGAGAGGATCTTCCGCTTCCTGGGCATCTCCCCGGAGGAGGCGGAAAGGAAGTTCGGCTTCCTCCTGGAGGCCCTCTCCTTCGGCGCTCCTCCTCACGGGGGGATCGCACTGGGCGTGGACAGGCTCGTGGCCCTCGCCCTCGGCTCGGACTCCATCAGGGAGGTCATCGCCTTCCCCAAGACCACCAGTGCCTCCTGCCCTTTGACCGGAGCTCCTTCCAGGGTCTCCTCCGAGCAACTCAGGGAGCTGGGAATCGGCCTCCTGGAGGAGAAAAGGGAAGGATAGGGACTGACCTTCCCCGGGCGAATGGGGCTAGAATGGAAGGATGCCCTCTTCGGGCACCCTTCCATTCCAGGTTTTCGTCCTTTTCTCCTTCCCGGAGGCTCCTTCCATGGCACAGGAAAGAACGTTTCTCTCCCTTCCCCTGGGTCTTCTCTTTCTGGTCGGACCGGGCCTTTCCCTCGCGGCGGGCCAGGTCCTCTCCATCGGGGCGGACGACGCCGCCTCCCCCCTTCCCGGCCTTCTTCGGACCGGCCTTAGCAGAGGGCCTTCCCCACAGGGAGGGACTCCCTTGGCCGGACCGGTCCTCATGAAGGGCTGGCCCAAGACCGTGGGGGGAACCCGTGGTTTCGCTCCCCAGCGGGGCCTTGTCTTCGCCGACCTGGACCAGGACGGGCGGATGGAGGTGATCCGGTCCAGCACGAACGGAATGGTCTACGTCTGGCGGTACGACGGCTCCAGCTTTCCCGGCTGGCCCAGGTCGGTGACGGGCATGGGCCAGATCGTGCCCACCGTGGCGGACCTGGACGGGGACGGAAGGAAGGAGATCCTTGTCCCCACGAGGGGATGGACCCGGGGGGGCAGGATCTACGTCTTCCGCTCCGACGGTTCCAACTTCCCCGGTTGGCCGAAGAGCCTGTCGGGAAACAACGTCTCCGGCGGGATCACCGCGGCGGACCTGGACGGCGACGGCAAGCTGGAAGTGATCGCCCAGGAACGGGCCTGGCCGGCGGGTTACGTCCACGTCTTCCGGTGGAACGGGACCAAGTTCCCGGGAGCCTGGCCCTTCAAGCTGGACCACGTCCCGACGGGGACCCCCGCCGTTGGCGACGTAGATGGTGACGGCAGGCCCGAGATCGTCTGTCTCTCCTACAACTCCCTCTTCGTCCTGGATTCCTCGGGGAAAGTGAAACCCGGCTTTCCCTACGATGTCAGCAAGAAACACAATGCCAATTTCTCCTACCAGTCCCCGGCCCTGGGGGACCTCACGGGCGACGGGAAGCTGGAGATCGCCCTGTGCTGCCACAAGGCCGGGTCTGGATGTTATGTCTTCCGGTGGAACGGAAAACTCCTTCCCGGTTGGCCCAACACCTTTGGGGGCAAGTGGAGTTACTGTCCTCCCACCCTGGCCGACCTGGACGGCGACGGGAAGCTGGAAGTGATCGCCGGGAGGAGGATCGATTTCGCAACGGGGGCCCTTCTCTACGCCTGGAAGGGCGGGGGCGGGCTCCTTCCCGGTTTTCCCACGACCAACAAGGGGAGCGCCGAATCGCCCCTCACCGTGGCGGACCTGGACGGTGACGGGGTCATGGAGATCCTCCACGGCTCCAACCTGGTGGATTCCACCACGGGAAAGGGCTGGCTCCACTGCGTGGACGCCAAGGGGAAGGTGGAGCCCGGTTTCCCCTTGAGGGTCCCGGGGTTCACCTACATGAACGGGGCCACCCTGGGGGACGTGGACGGCGACGGGATCCTGGAGATGGGGGTGGTCTCGTACGACCGGAATTCCAGGGTGACGATCTCCCTCTACAAATTCCCCGGTCCCAAGGTCCCGGGCAGGATCCTCTGGAAGACCTACCACGAAGGAAACGCCCGGCGGGGGAGGCAGGGCGAGAGCGACCGGTTCTCCCTCCTGGGAAAGGCTTCGCCCGGGGGAACGTTGAGGATGGAGTTCCACTCGGCCCGCTCCCACAGGGTCTTCGCCCTCCTTGGCCTGGACGTGGGGCTCACCCCCCTGGGAAAGATCGGGGTGCTCCGGCTCTCCACGAACCGTCCCATCTTCCTCTTCCGGTCCTTCCTCGTAGGGGCCGGGGGAAGGGTGTATTCCACCTTCCAGGTCCCGGCCAACCCGGCTCTGTCAGGGAGTTTCCTGGCCTTCCAGGGACTGGACCTGGATCCTGCCTCCGGGTCGGCCCGTCTCCTTCAGATGGTCCCCCTGAGGATCCGATGAGCCTTCCGGCCTTTCCCCCGGGGCGGTGATCTTCCCCCGGGCCCGGGAGGGAGACCGGGAGGAAAGGAAATGAAGACCTACGCCCTCCTGGCGGAACAGTACGATCCCCCCCGGGTGGAGAGTTTCGCCGCCCTCCTGGGGGAGGCCTTGGGCCTCCTTCCCTACGAAGCCCTCAGGGCCGCCCGTTCGGCCCGGGGAATCCTGGCGGAGGGGCTGGACTGGGAGTCGGCGTCCCGGATCGGGGAGGGCCTGGCCCGGGATGGCTTTTCCTGCCGGGTCCTCCCCCAGGAGGAGATCCCTCCCCTCTACCGCCCCCGTACGGCCAGGGAGATCCAATTCCAGGAAGAAGGCCTCCTGGTACGGAGGGGCTACGGCGACAGTTGGGATCTCTTCCCATGGGGCGGCCTCCTCCTCCTTTCCGCAGGGGTGATCCCCGAGGAAGAGGGCGGCGGGATGGGATGCGCCGGGAGAGAAGGGGGCGGAATCGGCCTGGGCGGTGTCCTCCGGCTCGCCGTGGATCCTGTGGGAGGGGCTCTCTCCATCCTCAAGAAGAGCAAGCCCCGGGGAGGAGAGGGAAAGAAGAGAAAGGCCCTGACCTTCCTCCAGCCCCTGGCGGACCTCTGCTTTCGCGGAGAAGAGGAGGGGGCCTTCCAGTGGATTCGTCTGCGCGGGAGAGAGGTCGCTCGTTCCTTCCTTCCCGGCGGACAGGGCAGGGCCGGTTTCTACGAGGCTTTCCTGGCCTTCCTGGAGAGGACCGCCGGGAAGGCCGGTCCGGAAAGGCTTTCCCTTCCGGTGGGAATCCTCCTTTCCGAAGGACCCGAACATCTTCCTGAAAGAGGGGCGGCCTTCTTTCCCGGGGAGAGAGAGTTCCGTCTCTTCAATCGGTGGACTCTTACTTGCCTTCATTCCGGAAGGCCTTAATCTTTCCCCCGTCCTTTCGCCGAACCGGCCGTACCCGTCCCCTGTTTTCCCCCCCCAGGTGTTTCCAGGGAGGAAGGTCTCCATGGCCATCAGGATCCCAGGTCTGGTCGAAGCCGCCCGCCAATGCCGGGAAATCCTGGCTCAGGGTGTGCCCCCCTCCGAGGGAGGCGCCTTCCTCGGGGGGGTCAGGAAGTTCCGGGACGCAGTGGTCGAGGTCTGCCGGGGGAAGGGCCGGGGGATCGATGCCCTCCCCGGACCTTCCCGGGAGGCCTTCAGGTTTCTCGACCAGGTGGCCCGGACGGCCCCGGAGGAGCTCTTTACCCGGGAGACCGGTGGGAAGAAGGCTCTCCGCCTCCGGGTCCCGGGACTGCTCTCCTTCCTGGAGGAAATGCTCCTGGATCACGCCTTGGGGGCCGGCCCTTCCTTCTCAACGGGGGAGTGGGAGAAGCTCGCAGGGGAGAGGGTGGGGCGGGTCCGGTCCTTCCTGGAATCCCGGGGCCTGGATCCTTCCTTCCTTCCCCTTCGGACGGGCCGGGCCTTCGCCTGGCTGGAATGGTTGCGAAGGGGGGGAAACCTGGAGGAATACCGGGAGGTTCTCCGGGGGGTCCTTCCTCGCCTGGAAGCGGTCACCTCCGCCCGGTGGGGGAAGAGAGCCCGCCCGGTGGGTGCTCTCTTCGAACCCGGAAGGAACATCTTCCGGGCCGCCTGGAAGGGGGACCTCTTCCTGTGGCGGATCCACTGCGGCTTCCTGAGGGCGGGAGAGGAAGAGTGGGAGGATCTCCTCCAGGTGGCCCTCCTGGGGAAGAGGGCCGGGAAGGAGACCCTCCAAAGGCACAAGAGCTTTCTCCACTCCCCTCGTTTTCTCTCCCTTCCCCGGGAGATCGACCAGGTCCTGGAGGGGCCCGGCCGGGACCGGCCCAAGGGGAGGGCCCGGGATCTTGGCAGGCTCTTCGACAGGATCAACGAGGAGTATTTCGAAGGGAGGCTGGGGAAACCCAGGCTCACCTGGGGCCGGCGGATCACGAGAAGGAGGCTCGGGACCTTCGATCCCCTGGAGGCGAAGATCACCTTGTCCCCTCTCCTGGACGACCCGGCCGTGCCCGAATACGTGACCGCCTATATCCTCTATCATGAAATGCTGCACCTGGCCCGGCCCGGACGGGTGCGGAACGGGAGGCTCCTGGTCCATACGGGGGAGTTCAAGCGCCTGGAGGACCGCTTCCGGGAGAAGGAGGAGGCCCGCCGCTGGATCGAGCGTCTCTCCCGGGTGAAGGAGGCCGGGACTCATGGGTGAGGAAGGAAGCTTCCGGGAAGTTCACGGTTTCCGGCGCGCCTTCAGGAGGGCCGAGTTGCTCGGCTTCCTCCTCACTCTTCTGGTGGGCGGCGCCGTGGTCTTCTCCTTTCTCGAGATCCGGGCCCAGAAGGGAAAGGTCCTGGCGGCTCTCACCCGCGTGGCCGGAGAGGACCTGACCCACAAGCTGGAAGGTTTCTTCCGGGTCCGGACGACCGTGATCCGCCATTTCCGGGAGCTGATCCAGGCCGGCAAGATCGCCTCGGAGGAGGCCTTCCGGAAGGCCGCGTCGGTTCTCCAGAAGCGGTTTCCCGGTTTTCTCGCCATCAACTGGGTGGACAAGGAGGGACGGATCCTCTGGGTGGCCCCGGCCGGGCCGACCCGGGCCGCCAGGGGGAAGAGCCTCTTCTCCCATCCCGACCCGGGAGTGCGGGCCACTTTCGCCGCCGTGGTCCGGGACGGAAAACCCAGGTTGACCCCCCCCGTCCGGCTCTACCAGGGAGGAATCGGGTTCGCTACCTATTTTCCCGTCCTTCGGGAGGGGACTCCCACAGGTTATTTGAACGGAGTCTTCCAAGCCGAACGAATGGCGGACTTCCTGGGTGGCTTCGACGCCTACCAGGACCTGGCCTTCAAGGTCCGCGACGGGGAGCGGGTCTTCCTCAGCGAGGGCCTGGACCGGGTTCCCCCGGGGACGGCCTGGCTGGAGGGTCTTCCCGTGAAGGCCCTGGACCGGACCTGGACGGTCCAGGTGGCCCCCAAGGAGGCTCTCCTGGAGCGGGCCTACCCCTGGACGGACTGGGGCTTTCTCGCCATAGGCCTCTCCCTGGCCCTGGGCCTGGGGTGGAGCTTCTTCCTGGCGAGAAAACGCTTCCACGAGTTGAGGGGAGCTTTCCTTGCCTTGCGGACTTCGAAAGAGCGGTACCGCCTCCTTCTCGAGAATATGGACGAAGGGATTTGTCTCTGCAGGGAAGGGAGGGCCTTCCTGGCCAACAAGAGGTTCGCCGAGATCTTGGGCTACGACCCGGGAGAGATCCTGGGGAAGAAGGGAAAGGATGTCCTGCCCGGTCTGGAGGGGAAACTGGCCGGGAAACGCCCGCCCTTCTCCTTCCACTTCGAGCTCGAGGTCTCCCGGAAGGACGGAAGCACCTTTCCCGCCCTGATCCGGACGGTCTCCTTCCGGGAGGAGGGCAACCTCATGATACAGGTCGTCCTCAGGGACCTGACCCAGGAGAAGGCCGCCGAGAGGGAGAAGGAACGGGTCCGGGCCAGGCTCGTGGAGACCCAGAAACTGGAGAGCCTGGGCCTCCTGGCGGGAGGGATCGCCCACGACTTCAACAACCTCCTCACGGGAATCCTGGGCAACGCCTCCCTGGCGGAGATCCAGCTTCCCCAGGGCAGTCCGGCCGGGAAGAGCCTGAAGGACGTAGTGGAAGCGGCCAGGAGGGCCGCCTCCCTCGTGCGGGAACTCCTGGCCTACGCCGGCAGGGGGCGGATGGAGAGGAAGGTCATGGATCTCTCCTTCCAGGTCGAGCGGGTCGTGAACCTCCTCCCCCAGGCTCTCCGCCAGTCCATGCGGCTCAGCCTGGACCTCCGGGGGGAGGTTCCTCCCATCGAAGGGGATCCCGCCCAGCTCCAGCAGATCGTGATGAACCTCCTGGTGAACGCCGCCGAGGCGGTGAAACCCTTCGGAGGATCGGTTCGGGTCGAGACGGGCTGTGAGACCCTCCGGCCGGGAGAGGAAGGCTCTTTCGCCGGGGGCTCGGCCCCTCCTCCCGGGGATTACCTGTTTCTCCGGGTCCGGGACGAGGGACCGGGAATGGATACGGAGACGCTTTCCCGTATTTTCGATCCCTTCTTCTCCACCAAGGGGCCGGGGAGGGGGTTGGGCCTGGCGTCCGTCCTGGGGATCCTCAAGTCCTGGGGCGGGGGAATCCGGGTGGAGAGCGCCCCGGGAAGGGGCACCCTCGTGGAGGTCTTCTTTCCCGCCGTGGAGACGGCTCTCCCCCGGCGTGAGGAGGGAGGTGGGGAGGCCTCCACCCCCCCTTCGGGTACGGAGAGGGTCCTTGTGGTGGACGACGAGGAGGTGGTGCGGAAGCTGGCCAAGGAGTCCCTGGAGAGTTTCGGGTTCCGCGTCCTCCTTGCGGAGAACGGAAAGGATGCCTTGGAGATCTTCCGGAGAGAGGGAGGGATCGACGTGGTGGTCCTGGACATGGTCATGCCCGGGTTGGACGGGAGGGAGACCATGCGGGCCATGCGCTCCCTTCGCCCCGGGGTGAAGATGATCCTGACCAGCGGGTTTCCCGGCGGCGAGGAGGCGGACCTCCGGGAGGAGGGTTGGTCGGCCTTTCTCATGAAACCCTTCACTCCCCTGGACCTGGCGGCCAAGGTGGCGGAGGTCCTGGGACGGGCCTGAAGGGGGCCTCCCCGATCCTTGTCTTTTCCGGGAGGTTCGGATAGGAAGGTTTCTCTGGTTTCCAGGCTCCGGGCGTTCCCATTCCAGAAGGAGGCGATCCATGGCCCCTGGCAAGAAGAAGGGCGGAACCGGCGGATCTTCGGCGGGACGGAGGAAGGGGAGGAGTCCTTCCCGAAAGAAGGCCGAAAGGAAGCTCGGCCGTTCCCTCCACCACATCGTTCCCGGGGAGGACGTCTCCATAAGGTCCTTCCTGATCCACGGGAAGTTCCGGACAGAGGCCTGGGATTTCTCCCACCACGTGGTGCCGCCCATCTCCTCGACCAGCACCTACCGGCTCGATTCGGCCGAGCGGGGCGCCATGGGCTTCTACGACTTCGCCGATCCCTTGAAGAGCAAGTTCGAGAAGTCGCCCATCTTCATCTACGAGAGGCTGGACGAGCCCACCCGGTCCATGCTGGAGGAAGACCTGGCCACGGCCGAGGGCGGGGAGATGGCTCTTTGCTTCTCCTCTGGAATGGGGGCCATCGCCTCCACCCTCCTGGCGGTGCTCCAGACAGGCGACGAAGTGATCGCCCACAAGACCCTCTATGGTTGCACCTTCTCCCTCCTGAACAACTGGTTCCCCCGGTGGGGGATCAGCGTGAAATACGTGGACCTCGTGAAGGACCCGGACCCGACGCCCCATTTCGGGCCCCGGACCAGGATCGTCTATTTCGAGACCCCCGTGAATCCCAACCTGGAGATCGTCGACATCGCCGCCGTGGTGAAAGCCGTCAAGGAGGAGAACAAGAAGAGGCGCTCCAAGGGGAAGATCCGGACAGTGGTGGACAACACCTTCGCCTCCCCGGCGTGCCAGCGGCCCATCGAGCTGGGCGTGGACCTGGTGGTCCATTCCCTCACGAAGAGCATCTCCGGCTTCGGCACGGAGCTTGGCGGCGCCGTGGTGGGCCCGAAGAACCTGGAGAGCGACATCATCCTGGCCAGGAAGGACCTGGGCACGCCCCTCTCGAGCAAGAGCGCCTGGAGTATTCTCGTCTACGGCCTTCCCACCCTGGACCTTCGGATGCGCAGGGCCGAAAAGACTGCCATGCAGGTGGCCCGGTTCCTCGAGGACCATCCCAAGGTTGAGAAGGTCTACTACCCGGGCCTTCCCAGCTTCCCCTGGAAGAAGACCGCCCGGGCCCAGATGAGGGGATTCGACGGGAAGTTCGCCCCCGGGAGCGTGATCTACTTCACCACCGTGGGATACAGGAAGAGGCCGGGCGAGGCCTCCTGCAAGTTCGTGAACACCATCGCCAGCGAGGCCTATGCCATCACCCTGGCCGTCTCCCTGGGCCAGATCCGGACCCTGATCGAGAAGCCCGGCTCCATGACCCACGCCGTGGTCCCTCCCGAGGTCCAGGAGGCCGGGGGGATCGATCCGGAAGGAATCCGCCTTGCCATCGGCCTCGAGGAACCGGAGGATCTCATCCGCGACCTGGACCGGGCCCTTTCCAAGATCTGAGGCCCAGAGGCGAGACGAGACATGGCAGAGATCGAGGTGGTTCTGCCCGGGGGGGAGGTCCTCTCCCTGCCCGGCGGCAAGAAGGGGGCCGACCTGGCCCGGAAACTTCCCAAGGGGATCGTGGCCTTCCTCTGGAACGGGGAGGTCCTGGACTTCACCCGCACCCTTCCCGGCGAGGGGAGGGTGGAGGCCGTCGAGCTTGGGAGTCCCCAGGGCCTCCTGGTGTTGCGCCACTCGGCGGCCCACGTGATGGCCGCCGCCCTGGCCCGGCTCTACCCGGGGGTGAAGTTCTGGAAGGGGCCGGCCCTGGAGGACGAGCGCTACGGCTTCTACTACGACGTCGACCTGGGGGAGAGGAGCCTGGGACCCGAGGATCTCCCCCGGATCGAGAAGGAGATGGCCAGGATCGTCAAGGAGAACCAGCCTTTCGAGAGGGTCGTGATCTCCCGGGAGGAGGCGGAGGCCAAGTTCCGGGCCCAGGGGGACACCTACAAGCTGGCCCTCCTCGAGCAGATTCCGCCGGAAGAGGAGATCACCCTCTACCGGAACGGGGACTTCGAGGATCTCTGCCGGGGGCCCCACCTTCCCAGGACGGGCCTCTTGGGGAAGGGCTTCGCCCTTCTCACCACGGCCGGGGCCTACTTCATGGGGGACGAGCGGAACAAGATGCTCACCCGGGTCTACGGCCACGCCTTCCCCACCAGGGAGGAACTCCTGGCCCACAAGAAGCGCCTCGAGGAAGTGGCCCGCCGGGACCACAGGAAACTCGGGAAGGAGCTGGACCTCTTCTCCCTCCAGCCCGACGGGGGGGCGGGCCTGGTCTTCTGGCACCCCAAGGGGGGGATGATCCGCCACTTGATCGAGACCTTCTGGCGGGAGGAGCACCTGAAGCGGGGATACGATCTTGTGTATACCCCGCACATCCTGAAGCAGACCTTGTGGGAAAAGTCGGGCCACTACGAATTCTATTCGGACCTCATGTTCAGCCCGATGGAGGTGGAGGGGCAGAACTACCTGGTCAAGCCCATGAACTGCCCGGGCCACATCCTGATCTACAAGAACAGGCTCTGGTCCTACAGGGATCTCCCCCTGAGGCTCGCCGAGCTGGGTACGGTCTACCGCTACGAGAAGAGCGGCGTCCTCCACGGGCTCTTGCGGGTGCGCGGATTCACCCAGGACGACGCCCACATCTTCTGCACGGCCGAACAGCTCGAGGACGAGATCCGGGGGTGCCTGGAGCTGATGGACTTCCTGCTGAAGGCCTTCGGATACACCTACACGGCCTATCTCTCCACCAGGCCCGAGAAGTTCATCGGAGACCCCCGGGTCTGGGAGGAGGTGGAGGCCGTCCTGGAGAAGAGCCTGAAGGACCAGGGGATCCCCTACCAGGTGGATCCGGGCGAAGGGGCCTTCTACGCCCCCAAGATCGACGTGAAGCTCACCGACGCCCTTGGAAGGGCCTGGCAGGGGCCCACGGTCCAGGTGGACTTCAACCTTCCCGAGCGTTTCGACCTGACCTACCGGGGGGGCGACGGGAAGGATCACCGGGTCTTCATGATCCACCGGGCCCTCCTCGGCTCGATGGAGCGCTTCGTGGGCGGCCTCATCGAACACTACGCCGGAGCCTTTCCGGTCTGGCTCGCCCCGGTCCAGGTCCGGATCCTGCCCGTCACCGAGGCCCGGGCGGCTTTCGCCGAGAAGTGCCTGGCCGGGCTCAGGGAGGCGGGGATCCGGGCCGAGGTGGACCGGTCGGGGGAGAAGGTGGGGAAGCAGGTACGGCGGGCCCTCTTCCAGGAGAAGATTCCCTATGCGGCGGTGGTGGGGGAGAGGGAGGAACAGGAGGGCACCCTGGCGGTGCGCCACCGCACCGAGGGGGAGGTGGGAAACCTGAGCGTCCAGGCCCTGGTGGAACTCCTGGCCGAGAAGGTGAGGACCCGCTCGTGAGAGAACGGGTTTGGAGGGAACCCTTTGCCTGGCCGGCCTGTCTAGTAGAATGCTTCTTCCCCCGATCCCGGGGAGGCGGGGATCCTGCCCGGGAGCGGGGCTTTTTCAACCGTAGGTCTCTCTAGTTCGGAGCGCTGGGGGCCGGTGATCCGGCCTGCGGCGGGAAAGGAGGTTCTTGGCTACCTCAAGCAACCAATACAGGGTCAACCATCAGATCCGCATCCCGCGGGTCCTGGTGATCGATCAGAACGGCGTCAGCCTGGGCGAGATGGCCACGGACGTGGCCCGGAAGTTGGCCGAAGACGCCGGCCTGGACCTGGTGGAGGTCAATCCCAACCAGCGTCCTCCCGTATGCCGGATCATGGACTACGGGAAGTTCAAGTACGAACAGCGCAAGAAGCGCAAGAAGCAGACGACCTACACCATCAAGGGCATCAGGCTTCGCCCCAAGATCGGGGACCACGACATGGAGGTGAAGGTCAAGAGGGCCCGGGCCTTCCTGGAGGCGGGAAACAAGGTGCAGGTCACCTTGATCTTCCGGGGCCGGGAGATGGTCCACCAGGACGTGGCCATGGCCGTCCTGGAGCGGTTCTACCGGGAACTGGAGGACATCGCCAAGGTGGAGCGGGAGCCTTCCCTGGAGGGGAGGCGGATGACCCTCCTTCTGGCGAGGCGCTGAAAAGGCCTTTTTGGGCCTCCTTGAGGGTTGCCAGGAGGGGTCCCGGAGCGTATGATGCGCAACTTCCTCGCCCCGGGAAGGGGCTGGGGCAGCATAAATCTTTAACTTTCAAGGGCTTACGTAAACCGGGTGGTGCGCCCATGCCGAAGATGAAGACCAAGCGAGGCGTGCTGAAACGCATGCGCCTCACCAAGACGGGCAAGGTGAAGAGGCGGAAGGCCTTCCACGGGCATCTTCTGTCCGGGAAGAGCGCCAAGCGGCGGAGGAACCTGCGCCAGCCCGCCATCGTCACGGGGGCGTTCGCAAAGAACATGAAAAGGATGATGGGGGAGGCCTGAGAGATGGTGCGCGTTCGACCGATCGTTCCCGCAAACAAGAGGAAGAAGCGGTATTTCAAGAGGGCCAAGGGCTACTGGGGCGGCAGGCACCGCCTCTGGCAGACCGTCCAGGAGGCCTTGATCCGGGCCGACGCCTATTCCTACAGGGACCGGCGCAACAAGAAGCGGGACTTCCGGAGGATCTGGATCGTCCGGATCTCCGCCGCCGCCAAGATGCGGGGACTGGCCTACAGCCGGTTCATGGCGGGCCTGAGGAAGGCCGGAATCCTCCTGGACCGGAAGGCCCTCTCCGAACTGGCCATCCACGACCCGGCGGCCTTCGACAAGCTCGTGGAGCAGGCCAAGGCGGAGCTCCAGGCGAACTGACCTTTTCCTGCCAAGCCTTTCGCCGGGGAGCTTCCCTTCCGGGAGCTCCCCTTTTCGTGCCCGGAGCGTGATTCCCATGGAAGAACAGGTTCATGCCCTTTCCCGGAAGGCCAGGGCCGAGATCGGCCGGGCCGGGTCCCTGGAGGAACTCCGCGACCTGGAGGTGAGGCTCTTGGGCAAGAAGGGCGAGGTGAAGAACCTCCTGAAGGGCCTGGGTGCCTTGCCCAAGGAGGAACGCCCCGCCGCGGGAGCCCTGGTGAACCGCCTCAAGGAGGAAGTGCGGGAACTCCTGGAGTCCCGCCGCCGGGAGCTCAAGGCCCTGGCCAAGGAGGCCTCCCTCAAGGTGCCTCCCCCCGACCCGACCGAACCGGGAGTTCGGCCCGATACGGGGAGGCTCCACCCCATCACCATCGTCCAGGAGGAACTGGAGGACGTCTTCTCCGGCATGGGTTTCATGGTCCTGGACGGACCCGACGTGGAGCTGGACTACTACAACTTCGAGGCTCTGAACATTCCCAAGGACCACCCGGCCCGGGACGCCCACGACACCTTCTGGATCGAAGAGGGCCTCCTCCTGCGGACCCACACCTCGCCCGTCCAGATCCGCGCCATGGAGCGGTTCCCCCTGCCGATCCGGGCCATCGTTCCGGGAAGGTGCTTCCGCCACGAAGTGGTGGACGCCAGCCACGAACATACCTTCTACCAGATGGAAGGCCTGGTGGTGGACAAGGGAATCTCCGTGGCCCACCTGATCCACACGATGAAGACCTGTCTTCGGGCCATCCTGGAGAGGGACGTCGAGGTCCGCCTCCGGCCGGGGTACTTCCCCTTCGTGGAGCCCGGCTTCGAGCTGGACGTGAACTGTCCCTTCTGCGGGGGAACGGGGCGAAAGGACGGGGCGGGGTGCCCGGTCTGCAAGGCCAGCGGGTGGATCGAGCTCCTCCCATGCGGGATGGTCCACCCCAACGTGCTCCGCGCCGGCGGCGTCGACCCCGAGGAGTATACGGGATTCGCTTTCGGGATGGGCCTCCAGAGGCTCGTCATGGTCCGTTACGGAATCCAGGACATCCGCCTCTTCATGGGCGGGGACCTGAGGTTCCTGGAGCAGTTCTGAGGTATGAAGCTCTCCCTCAACTGGATCGGTCGTTACGTGGACCTGGGTGGGATCTCCCCCGAGGAGGTCGCCCGGGACTTGACGCTCTCCGTGGCCGAGATCGAGGGCGTCGAGACCTTCGGGGCCGAGTTGAAGGACGTCGTCGTGGGGGAGGTCCTTTCCTGCGAGGCCCACCCCGACTCGGACCACCTGCACCTGTGCAAGGTAGCCGACGGAAGCGGGGAGGCCCTGGACGTGGTCTGCGGAGCCCCGAACGTGGCGAAGGGCCAGAAGGTGCCTTTCGCGAGGGCGGGGGTCACCCTTCCCGGCGGAATCAAGCTCAAGAAGACCAAGATCCGGGGGGCCCTCTCCCTGGGGATGATCCTGAGCGAGCAGGAGATGGGGCTTGCCGAGGAGAGCGAGGGCATCCTGGTCCTGCCCCCCGATTCCCCCGTGGGGAAACCCCTGACCGAGGTCCTTCCCGTCCTGGACACGATCCTGGAGATCGACAACAAGTCCATCACCCACCGGCCCGACCTGTGGGGACACTACGGATTCGCCCGGGAGCTTGCCGCCCTCTACGGCCGGGACCTGAGGCCCGCCGTGGGCCCGGTCTCCCTCCCCACGGAAGGGGAGACCGTTCCCATCCGGATCGAGGCCGGGGACCTTTGCAAGCGTTACATCGGCCTGGTCCTGGAGGGGTTGAGCGTGGGACCCGCCCCGGCCTGGATGCGCTATCTCCTGGCGGCCGTGGGCCAGAGGCCGATCTCCAACATCGTGGACCTGACGAACTTCCTCCTCCTGGACCTGGGCCAGCCCATGCACGCCTTCGACCTGGAACGGTTGCGGGGCCCGGAGATCCGGGTCCGCCGGGCCGGTGAGGGTGAGGTCCTGCGCACCCTGGACGGAATGGACCGGAGGCTCACCCCGGCGGACCTGGTCATCGCCGACGCCGGGGGCGCCGTGGCCCTGGCCGGGGTCATGGGGGGAGAGGATTCGGAGATCCGGCCCGAGACGAAGAAGATGCTCCTGGAGAGCGCGAACTTCGACGCCGCCACGATCCGGCGCACCGCATTCCGTACGGGCCTGAGGAGCGAGTCCAGCGCCCGCTTCGAGAAGAGCCTGGACCCCGAGCTCGCCATGACGGCGGTCCTCAAGTTCGTCGAGCTCCTGGACGAGGTCTGCCCGGGAGCCCGGCCCGCCGGTCCCGCCGTGGACGCCGGCGGCTGGAAGTTTCCAGGGCTCCAGGTTCCTCTGAGGCGCAAACGGGTGGCCCTCAAGCTGGGCGTGGAGATCCCGGACGAGAAGATCGAGAAGATCCTCTCCTCCCTGAGCTTCGTCCTCCACCCCTCTCCCGATGGCTGGAAGGTGGACGTTCCGAGCTTCCGGGCCACGAAGGACATCTCCATCGAGGACGACCTCATCGAGGAGATCGGGCGGATCTACCGGTACGACAACATCCCGCCCAAGGCGCCCATGGCGGCCCTGGATCTCACCTGGAAGGACCCGGCCCTGGTCCTGGACCGGAAGGTCCGGCGGATCCTCTCGGGGGACCTCAGGATGCGGGAGGCCTACAATTACTCCTTCCTTCCCGACGAACTGGCCGAGAGGCTCGGCATCGCCGGGGAGGAATACCTGGTTCTTCAGAATCCCATCGCCGAGAACCTCTCCAGGATCCGGCGGGACGTCCTTCCCGGCCTGTTGGGCTCATTGGAGTTGAACCTCCGCCACCACGACGAGGTCCGCCTCTTCGAGATCGGAAAGGGCTACAGGCCCGAGGTCCGGGACGAGAGGGGGCAACCCCTGGAGGTGCGCCAGGCGGCGGGCCTTCTCGCCCGGAAGGAGGGGGAGGATCCCTTCGTCGAGGTGAAGGGCGGCCTGGAACACCTGGTGGAGAGGCTGGACCTGGGGGAAGGAGAGTTCGACCTCTTCGAAGAGGGCGGGGCGCCGCCCTACCTGCATCCGGTCCGTTCCCTGGTCCTTCGGGTGGGAGGGGGGATCGCCGGTTTCATGGGTGACCTCCATCCCTCGGCGGCGGACGCCCTGGGTGTTTCCTGCCGGGTTTCCCTGTTCTCGGTGGACTTGAAGGCTCTCCTGGCAGCTCCCAAGGTGGAGCGCCGCTACGTTCCCCTTCCCACTTATCCGCCCATCCTGGTGGACGTGGCCGTCGTGGTGGAGGAAGACCAAAGAGCCGGGGAAGTGGCCCGGTTGATCCGCGAAGCGGGAAAGAAACTGGTATCCAAGGTGGAACTCTTCGACGTCTTCCGGGGGCCCTCCCTTGGAGAGGGAAAGAAGAGCCTGGCCTTCCACGTGACCCTCCTCTCCCCCGACCGGACCTTGGGGGACAAGGACGAGAAGAAGTTCCTCGACCGCCTCCGCAGGGCCCTTCCCGAGGTGGGGGGCACCTTGCGGGAATAGTGCCGGGCGGGAGATCGCTTCCTTTTTTCCCCGCCATCCCTTCCGGCGTGGAACGGCAGGACCCGGGAGGCCGGGGAAAAGGGCGATTCACGGCGCAGGCGTGTTTCCGGGAGAGGAACCCGGGCCTTCCTCGGGAGGCCTCCGGGCGGGGTGGTCCAGGGGGATTCCTCCCGATTCCTCCACCACGTAGTGGGGACGCTCTTTCACCTCCTCGAAGATCCTGGCCAGGTATTCGTTTGTGATTCCCTGGGAGAGGAGGATCAGGCCCGAGAAGAAGAGAAAGATGACCGCCAGGGAAGTCCACCCGGGCACGTCCACGCCGTAGAAGAGCTTGAGGCAGACCAGTCCGAGGGCGAGGAGGAAGCCGCCCAGGGCGGCGGCGGCCCCCAGGATGAAGGCGATCCGAAGGGGGAAGGTGGAGAAACCCGTGATCCCACGGGTGGCCAGGTCCAGGAGCATCCCCAGGGAGTAGGTGCTCTCCCCCGAGGCACGGGAGGGCCTGTCGTATTCGATTCCCGTGTGGCGGAACCCGGCCCAGACACGCATGCCCCGGAGATACCTCGTCCTCTCGGGCATGGCCCGGAGGACCTGGAGGACCGATCTGTCGTAGAGGCAGAAGTCCCCTGCGTCGGGCGGGATGGGAAGGGTGGCCAGGCCGGCCAGGAGCCGGTAGAAGGCGTGGTAGGCCGCCCGCTTCCAGAGGGGTTCCTTCCTGGCCCGGCGGATTCCGTAGACCACGTGGTAGCCCTGGCGCCACTTCTCCAGGAAGGAGGGGATCACCTCCGGCGGGTCCTGGAGGTCGTCGTCCATGACCACTGCGGCCCTTCCCGAGGCGGCGTCCAGGCCGGCCGTAACCGCCGTCTGGTGGCCGAAGTTCCGGGAAAAGGCCAGGAATTTCACTCTTTCGTCCTTCTCCCGGAGGTTGCGGAGAACCGTTCTCAGGTCGTCCGGGCTCTTGTCCTCGACGAAGAGGATCTCGAAGGAGATTCCTTCTTTCTCGAGGACCGTGCACAGGCGGCGGTAGAGCTCGGGGAGGATCTCGGCCGAGTTGTATACCGGGACGACTATGGAGAGTTCGGGCATCCTCGCCTCCCTGGGCGGCCTGTTTCGCCTACCTTTCCTTCTGGAGCCATACCGTTTTCAAGTATCGGGTTTCCGGGCAATGGAGATGGAGGGGGTGATCCGGGCCGGCTCCGCCCGTTCCCAGGACCCGGGCCAGGCCGGAGAAGCCTTCCACCGCCCCCCTGAGGGCCTTGAGGAAGAGCTCCGGGCCCACGGGGGGGGAGCAGGAGCAGGAAAGGAGAAGGCCTCCCGGGGCCAGGACCTTCCAGGCGAGGCGGTTCAGGTCCTGGTATTTCTCCACAGCCTGGGTGACCTGGCCCTTCCCCCGGGCGAAGGCTGGGGGATCGAGGATCACCAGGTCCCACTCCTTCCCGGCCGAAGCGGCCTCCCTGAGGAAGTCGAAGGCGTCGCCGTGGCGGAAGGAGATCTTGACCTGGTTGAGCTTGGCGTTGGCTCGGGCCAGGGGAAGGATCTTCTCGTCCAGGTCCAGGGCCGTCACCGAGCGGGCCCCCCCCAGGGCGGCCTGGACGGCGAATCCTCCCGAATAACAACATAGGTCCAGGACCCGCCTTCCCTTGGCGAACCGGCCCACCTGGAGGCGCTGGTCCCGCTGGTCGCAGAAGAAACCCGTCTTGTGGCCCTGGCCGGGGCGGACCAGGAAGCGTGCTTTTCCTTCCCGGACCTTCACCTCCAGGTCCTTGGGTGGGGGAGGCGGAGGCTCCAGGCCCTCGATCCTGGCGGCCCTCTCGTCGGTGGTCAGGACCATGCCCTGGTTGGGGACGAGCTTTCGGAGCCTTCGCCCAAGGCCGTCCAGGAAGGGTTGCATCCCGAGGAGTCGGATCTCCACCACCAGGATGGAGCCGAGCTTGTCCACCACCAGGCCGGGGAGGCCGTCGCCGTCGCCGTGAACCAGCCTGTAGGCGTCGGTGACCCTGTCCAGTCTCAGGACCTCCTTGCGAAGCCGGACGGCCGCCTCGAGCCTTCCTGTGAGAAGGGCCAGGTCCACAGCCTCGTCCCTGCGCCAGGTGACCATTCTGAGACTGAGTCCCGCCCGGGGGTTGTAGAATCCCTGGCCCAGGAAACGGCCGTCCTTGTCCTTGACTCTCACCACCGAACCGGGAGGCACGAGGAGGGCCGGTTTGCGGACCATCTTCCTGGGAAAGTGGGGATGGCGTCCCTCGGCGGAGACGCGCAACTGTACTTGTGGTGGGACGGCGGCTTTCCTGGCCATGGAGCTCCTCGGGGTCCGGGGGGAAAAGGATCCAGCCCGGCAGGTTAGTCGGCCCGAAGGGGATTGGGAAGGGTTCCAAGGAGAGGCGCCCCGGATCGGACGGCCATTTTTCCCCTCCTACCGACCTAAAAGCAGGCTCGGGGGTAGAATTCCCAGGAAGAGGAAGGCACCGGGAAAAGGGGGAAGACCCATGGGGAAAGCTAGGGGAATGAACCTGGAAGAGGAGAGGCGGAGGACCCTGGACCGCAGGAAGGCTCCGACGCCCATGTTCAGCCGCTACACCCTCTTCGGCGGGCGCCGGTGGGGCGGGAGGCGCAAGGGCGAGAAATACGGCAACTTCGTGGACCAGCACGGGGCCCTCCTCCTCCTGGTCCTCCTCCTGGTGGCGACCTTCAACATCGTCGACGCCTACTTCACCCTCTTCTTCCTGGGCGAAGGAGCCCAGGAAGTGAATCCCGTGGCCCTCTACCTCCTGGAGCTCGGCCCCTGGGTATTCGTCCTGGCAAAGAGCCTGGGAATCGGGCTCTGCCTGGGTTTCCTCTGCCTGGCCCGGAACTTCCGCATGGCCCAGGCGGGCCTGGGCCTGGTCTTCGCCATGTATTTCTCCCTCACCCTCTACCACCTTTTCCTGATGAGCACCCAGCTCCCAGGGCTGTAAGATCCTTCCCGATTCCACGGGTTCCCCCGGCGGGGAGAGGAAGATCTTCCTCTCCCCGCGCGTCTTTACCTTCCTTGGCGGAAGGCGATCCATGCGGGTGCTTCATGTCTTCACGCGGTTGAACGCCGGTGGTCCGGCCCGCCAGGCCCTGGACCTCCTTCCCCGCCTGGAGCGGGAAGGCATCAGGAACCTCCTGGCTGTCGGGGCCTGTTCCCCCGGCGAGCCCTCCTGGGAGGAGGAGGCCCTGAGGAGAGGAATCCACCTGGTCCGGATTCCCGGCCTGGGGAAGGGGGGGAAGGCGGACGTCCTTCCGGCTCTGGCCGGCTTGGGCCGGGTGATCGATGGTTTCCGGCCGGACCTGGTCCACACCAACATGGCTCGGGCGGGGGCCCTGGGTAGGGCGGCGGCCCTGGCGAAAGGGGTCCCCCTCAGGATCCACACCTTCCACGGCCACGTCTTCGAGGGCTACTTCTCCCCGGCCCGTTCCCTTGCCCTCCGGATGGTGGAGGCCCTCCTGGCCTTGGTCTCCACGGGGATCACGGCCGTCTCCTCCAGGGTGAAGGAGGACCTTGTCCGTCTGGGGGTGGCCCGGGAGAGGAAGATCACCGTACTGGAGCCCTGCCTGGACCTGGCACCCTTCCGGAAGGCCGGCGAAGGGAGAGGAGGGAGGAAGGAGGAGGACCCTCCTGGGGGGAAGGGGCTCGTCGTGGGCTGGGCGGGGAGGCTCGTTCCCGTGAAGGATCCCTTCCTCTTCGCGGAGGTGGCGGGTCTTCTGGCCCGCCGTTTTCCCGGGACCCGTTTTCCCGCGGCCGGAGGGGGGCCTCTTCTTCAGGAAGTCCGCCCCATCCCCTCACCGGTGGAGTGGCTCGGCCACGTGGAGGACATGCCTTCCTTCCTCGCCGGGCTGGACCTCCTGGTCCTGACCTCGAGGAACGAGGGACTGCCCCTGGCCGCCGTGGAGGCCATGGCCGCCGGGGTGCCCGTTGTGGCCCCGCCGGTGGGAGGGGTCCCGGACCTGCTGGAGAAGGGGTGCGGCGGCCTGGTTGCGGCGAGCAGGAAACCGGAGGACCTCGCCGGGGCGGCGGCCTCCCTCCTGGGGGACCGGGAGGCCCTGGCCCTTGCCGGCGCAAGGTCCCGGGAAAGGGCCCTTTTTTTCGATCTTTCCCGGGGAACGGACCGTTTCCTTGCCTTCTACCGCCGTTCGGCTCGTCACCGGAAGGCCGGGCCAGGGGTGTAACGACTTGGTTGATTCTGTGTCAAATCGGTTTCCTGCGGGCAGGCCATTGACAGGTGTCCCGGTTCGGGCACCAATGGATTCCTCCCTGGCGCCCTTCGACCCAAGGAGGTGTAAAATGCGGAAGATTTGGTTCGGTTTTCTTTCCGGGGCCTTTCTTTGCCTGCCCCTCTCCGCCCAGGTGACGGCAACCGTCGCAACCGTGAACGAGGCGGGATTCAAGCTGGTGAAATCGAACAACAAGACGGTTCACCGGTATTTCCCCGCCAACTACACTTTCGGCCGGTACGATTACAAGTATTATTACGAGTATCAGCCTTCCTACACCTATCTCAGGACCTACGTCTCCGGCCCCTACTCCTACGGAAGCTACAACTTCAACAGGGTCTACATCTCCAACTACGCCTACGCCCGGAAGGGTTCGGGCCACAAGTCCATGGGGACCACCTCCGACAAGGCGGGTAATTACGGGTACCAAGTATACAAGGTGACCCTTTCCGGAACGGGGAGCGTCCTCCTCGACCTCCGGGCCTACGCCTACGTCTACGACAACGCTTCCGTGGACCTGCAGATCCTCTCCGGGTCGAACGTGCTCTACCGGAAGTCGGTGAACCGGAAGGGTTACAACTACGAGTACAAGAAGATTCCGGTCGTGGTCCAGGGGAAGAAAGTCCTCACGGTCAAGTTCAAGGGCTACTGCACGCCCGGGCCGGGCACCGGATACGCCGATGGATATTATGGGAGCCTCTACTTCTACATCCTTCCCCGGGGTGGCGCGACCTGGACCGTGAAGTCCGGGGGATGCCCGAACCCCAAGCCCGTCCTGGGCCCCGCATCCACTGGGAACGTCACCAAGGGGACCTACTTCGACGTGACCCTCTCCGGGGCTCCCGCGGGGGCTCCCGTCCTGGCCCTTTGGGGGACCAGCGACAAGCTCTTCTACTTCCTGAAGCTCCCCATCGACCTTTCCTACATGGGTGCCAACAAGTGTTTCCTCAATGTGGGATTCCGCTGGCCCTACCCGCGGAAGGCCGATTCCCGGGGGAAGGCCGATTTCCGGCTCTACGTCTCGCGGTACTACTCGGGAACCTACTACTTCCAGTGGGTGGTCTTCGACCCCAACTACCCGGGAGGCCTCAAGACGACGGACTACGGCGTGCTCAAGTTCTGAACCGGATTCCCCGTCCTTCCGGCGGGGTTTTCCCGGGAAAGTCGGTGGAAGGGAGCGCCCCAGGCCCGGTCCGGAGGACCGGGCCTGGGGCACCCGGTGGCCGGGTCAGTCCTGGAAGACCTGGAGCTCCGCCACGTGGGCGCTCGTGTTGGCAGTGTTTTCGGTGACCACGATACGTACGTAACGGGTCGGCCTGGCTCCGAAGGCGACGAGGAGGCCCTTTTTCGAGGCGGGCTGGGGCCAGTTGGAGAAATCCACCATGGTCCGCCACCTCCTGCCGTCGGGGGAACCTTCCAGGAGGAAGGCATAGGCCCGCTGGTCTCCGGCGTAGAAGAAGATCCTTGCAGAGGAGACGGGATAGACCTTTCCCAGGTCCACGAGGAGCCATTGAGGGGGTGGGGCCGCCCCCGCCCAGAAGCCCTTCTCGTAGGAAGTCAGGCCGTCCACGGCCCGCTCCGGTTCGCATCCCTTTTCCCACGGGGAGGAGAGGACGGGTCTTCCCAGTGCCAGGTTCTTTCCGGGCTTTCCCGCCGTTCGGGCCGGGCGCCGCCAGTCCGGTGGGGAGCGGAAGATCCGGATCTCCGCGATTCCCCGGCGCCTCCTTCTCCCAGGGAGGGTTGCTTTCACGTACCTGCAGGGCGTGGTCGGCAGGAAGGCAGGCAGGTAAGGCCTTCGGTCCGACCTCCCCGTCCAGTGGAGATCGGCCAGGAAAGTCCAATTCTTCCCGTCCCGGCTTCCCGAGATCCGGGCCCGGAAAGGTCCCCTTCCCGGTGCGGGGAGGAGGAGAATCCTCCGGACAGGGACCACCCTCTCCAGGTCGACCTGCCACCAGGGGGCGGGGTCCGAAGGTGCGGGGATCCAGGCGGAGTCGGCCTCGATCCTGCCGTCCACGGCGAGAGAAGGGGGACGGCCGGCCTGGTGGGTGGAGGCCCGGGTTGGTCTCCCTTCAGCCTCGTCCAGGTCCCTCCGGAAGGTACGGGCCTCCTTCTCTCTCTCCTGGGGGGTCAGGAATCGCTTTTCCGGGAAGACCACGAAGGGGGAGAGGCGGGGGTTCTCCTTCCGCCACATCCTGTACCGCCTGGCGTATTCTTTCTTCCAGGCCCGGAGGGCCGAGGAGAAGTCGATCCACTGGGATGGATCCC
>CAZLQD010000038.1:0-14396 GCA_964561605.1 uncultured Planctomycetia bacterium | reverse complement strand
GTGTTGTTGCCACTCCCCGGGGATTGGCTCACACCCTACGTTGCGACGGGGTAGAGGGGGCCTGGATGCTTGCGGGGTAGTGGTGTTTGCGGGATTGGAGCCACTCCCCGGACGTCTCGGGCATGTCACTGCGTTCCATGCCCGAGCCGGCCGGGGCTAACGAAGAAATTCATTTTCCTTGTTAGCCCCTGCTCTTTCTCATCGTCAGCCCCTGCCGGCGGGGAAGACTGTTCGAAGAACAGGATTCCCCGACGTCAGGGGAGGGGGGGCAGTTCGAAGTGTTTTTTGTGGCGCTTTCGTTGCTGCTGCCACTCCAGATTTCATTGTTAGCCCCTGCCGGCGGGGATGTGCGGCCCGAAGGGCCGCAACATGCCCGACGTCAGGGGGAGTCTGGGTGTTTGCGAGGTTGGTTTGTGGCGCTTTCGTTGTTGCTGCCACTCCCCGGACGTCCTCGGTCTGGTCTTCGACCAGACCTCGGCCGGCCGGGGCTAACGAAAAATATATGTACTTCGCTCATGCCCGAGCCTGCCGGGGCTAACGGGAAAAATAGGATGTCTTGCGACCCAGACCTCGGCCGGCCGGGGCTGACGAGGGGGAGAAGGGATTTTTCGACTGTGACTCGGCCGGCCGGGGCTGACGAGGGGGCCAGGGGGAAAGGAGAGGCGAAAGAAAATGGGGGGCTCGGCGTGGGAAGGATGGATGGGAGAAGAGGGGTATACTTCCGGCCATGGAAGATAAACCTGCCTTCGAGAGAGACCCATTCCTGAGGACCTTGGAGACGGAGGTCCTGGAGACGGGCGTCCGGGAGGGGCGGCCCTTCGCCGTCCTGGAGGACACGATCTTCTATCCCGAGGGAGGCGGCCAGCCTTCGGACCAAGGGCGGATGGGCGATGCCGCAGTCCTCCAGGTGGAGAAGCGGGAGGATCGGATCCTCCACTTCCTGGACCGGCCCGTCGAGAAGGGCCGGGTGCGGTGCGTCCTGGACTGGGAGCGCCGCTGGGACCACATGCAACAGCACACGGCCCAGCACCTGCTCACGGCCCTGGCGGCAGACCGGTTCGGCTGGAAGACCCGGGCCTTTCATCTCGGGCCTGAGGTCTCCGACATCGACCTGGACGTTCCCGCCCTTTCGAAAGAGGACCTTTCCCGCCTGGAAGAGGAGGCCGCCAAGGAGGTCGCGGCGGCCCGGCCCGTCCGGACCCGTTACGCCGGGGTGGAAGAACTGGAATCCCTCGAGGTCCGGACCCGGGGGCTTCCCCGGGGGTTCCATGGCCCGGTCCGCCTCGTGGAGATCGAGGGAGTGGACCTGAACACTTGCGGCGGGACCCACCTTCCCGACACGGCCCGGATCGGAACGATCGTTCTTCTCGGGGCGGAGCCCATGAGAGGAGGGACCCGGCTCTTCTTCGCGGCGGGGGAGCGGGTGAGGCGGCGCCTTCGGGCCAGGGAGGAGGCCTTCGGAAGGCTTCGAGCCTTGCTCGGCGTGGGAGACGGGGATGTCCCCGGCGCCGTGGAGGAGCGATTGAAGAGGATCAAGTCCTTGGCGAAGGAACGCAAAGAACTTCTCCGCCTGGCGGCCCGCCTGGAAGGGGAGGCCCTGGGAAAGAGAGAGGGTGGCCTGGCGGAGGGTCATTTCCCCGGAAGGGATCTTTCCTTCCTCCAGGAAGCAGCCCGGGCGGCCTTCCGGGTCTCTCCCGCCAAGGTCCTCTTCCTCACCGGCGGAGGGGAAGGACAGGGGGTCTTTCTTCTTTCCGCCGGCCCCGAATGGAAAGGCGACCTGGCCGGGGCGGGGCGGGAGGCGGCCGGGATCATGGGGGGGCGAGGAGGAGGAAAGGGAAATACCTTTCAGGGGAAGATCTCGGACCTCTCCAGGAGGTCCGAGGCCTTGGCCGCCCTGGAGGGCCTTCTCGGGGGGAACGGTGAGGGAGGTGGGGTTTGAGCCGGCCGGAGAGGATCGTGATCGTGGGGGTGACCGGGCCTTCCGGGGCGGGAAAGAGCACCGTGGCCCGGGCCCTGGTGGAGGCCCTCGGGGAAGAAAGGGCCGTGCTCCTGCGCCAGGACGACTACTACCGGGACCTGGGGCATCTGGCGAAGGAGGACCGGGTGAAGCGGAACTTCGACGATCCCGCCTCGGTGGAGCTCGAGCTCCTGGAGGACCACCTGGGGGCCCTGAAGCGGGGCGAGGCCGTGGATTGCCCGGTCTACGACTTCGCCCTTCACACCAGGGTGCGGGGGAAATTCCACAAGATCGAGCCCAGGCCGGTGGTTGTGGTGGAAGGGATCTTCCTGGCCGCCAGGGAGGGAATCCGGCGTCTCCTGGATCTCCTGGTCTACGTGGATGCCCCCGAGGAAGTACGTCTCGCCAGGAGGATCAGGAGGGACAAGGCCCACCGGGGGCGGACCCAGGAGTCGGTGGAACGCCAATGGCGCGCCCAGGTCGCCCCGGCCTCCAGGCTCTACGTGGAGATCCACAAGAACAAGGCAGACCTCCTCCTGGACGGAACCTCCGGCCTGGAAACCTGCCTGGAGGCTCTCCTGGAAAGATTGCGTAGTTTGTAAAGGCTGGGCTCCACTCGAAACGAGAAGAAATGTGCCTCGATCCTTCGGCTCTCCGGCGTGGGACCGGGTCGAAAGGAAACGGGGGCTCCCGGTGATCAGGGCTGTTTGTAGAGGTGGAAGTCGCTCAAGGCGGGGCAGACGGGGCCTGTGAGCCTGAGGCGGACCCGGGTGGTGGTGACGGGTCCGCCTCTCCAGAGGCGCCGGTTTCCGATGGCTTCCCCCTTGGCGAATTCCACCCACTTGCCCTCCTTCCAGGCGTCGAGGGCCCAGGTGTCGATCCGCTGGCCAAGGGGGAGGTATTCCCTCAAGTCCACCACGTCGAAGGTGGCCTTCCTGGGAAGGCGCAATTCCAGGGCGGGTGCTGTGACGCCGTCGTCGCAACACCAGTAGGTGTCCCGGTCCTGGTCCAGGACGTTTTCCGGGGCGAAACGGGGTGAGTTCCCCCGGACGTTGGAGGCGATCACCCGGGCGCCCCGGGCCAGGTCCTTCTCGAAGATCCGGTCCAGGATGCGCCGGAAGCCCATGAGGGACTTCACGTCCTGCTCGTGGATCCGGCCCCGCCTGTCGGGGGGGACGTTCAGGAGAAGGGAGGCTCCCCGGCCCACGGACTGGAAGTAGATCTTCACAAGGGTTTGGGGACTCTTGACCTTGGAGTCCTGACTGGGATGGTAGAACCAGCCCGGCCGGATGGAGACGTCCACCTCGGCGGGCATCCAGTACTTGCCGTGGCGGTGGCCGTGAAGGCCCTCCTTGAAGCGCACCAGGCCGGGGGCCGGCGCCTTGCCGGGAATTTTGGAATGTGGGGTGTACGTGGCCCAGCAGGGATCGCCGGCGTAACCCCGTTCGTTGCCGACCCACCGGATGTCGGGGCCGACGTCGCTGAACATGCAGGCCATGGGCTGGAGGCGGCGGACCATGGCCCAGATCTTGGGCCAGCCGTAATAGGTGGATCGGTCGATGGTGCGCCTCTCCCTGGCACCCCCGTAGTAGCCCGTGCCGCCGTTGGCCCCGTCGAACCAGATCTCGAAGACCGGGCCGTAATTCGTCAGGAGTTCCCGGAGCTGGTTCTTGTAATAGGTCACGTAGGCGGGCCGGCCGTAGTCGGGGTGGTTCCGGTCCCAGGGGGAGAGGTAGATGCCGAATTTCAAGCCGAACTTCCGGCAGGACCGGGCGATGGCCCCCACGAAGTCGCCCTTGCCGTTCATCCACTTGCTGTACTTGACGCTGTGCTTGGTGTATTTCGAGGGCCAGAGGCAGAATCCGTCGTGGTGCTTGGCCGTGAGGATCACCCCCTTCATTCCCGCCGCCTTGGCGGTCCCCACGATCTGGTCCGGGTCGAAATCCGTCGGGTTGAAGACGTCGGGGGATTCGTCGCCGTAGCCCCACTCCTTGTCGGTGAAGGTGTTCACCGTGGTGTGGAAGAAGCCGTAGAACTCCAGCTTGTGCCAGGCCAACTGGCGGGGGCTCGGGACGGGACCGTAGGGCTTGGGCGGGGAGATCCTCTTCCCGGGCTCCCCCGAGATGATGCAGGCTCCCAGGGATAGGAGGGAAAGGACGGCGAGAGTGGCAAGGGTTCGTCTCGTCTTCATGGAGTTTCCTCGGAGCTCATACGGTATGAAGGTTATTTGTTCGCGGGGGCGCGGGAAACCTTGTCTCCCTCGGGGGGTGGATATTCGCGGGCCCAGAAGAGAACGGCGAGGCCCCGGCCGGGACTCCCCGATTCGAGCCCCGTGATCAGCACCCCGCGCCCAGGCACCAGGCTCGCCCTGGCGGCCAGGTCCTGGAAGAAGAGGAGGGGGGCCTGGAGCGACAACCCGCCGGGAAAGAGACCACTCTGAATGCGGAGGACCGGGAGTGGGCCGGGGGGGGCCGCCAGGTGCAGTTCCATTCTGAGGTCCACGCCCTTCCTTCCCCTGGAGGGTCGGGCCTCCACGAGGATCTCCCTCGTGGACCGGAGGGTCCCCACCTGGGGATCGGCCACGATGGCCTTCTTCTCCTGTTTCAGGAGGAAGGACCGGACGTAGGAAGACTTCCCCTCCTTGGAGATGCGGACCTCCTGGCCGGGCCAGGAGATCGTCCTGGGTGAGGAGAGGGATTTCGCCAGGCCGGCCGCCCTGAGGGCCTCCAGGCCCGCCCGGGCCTTCCCGAGGTCGACGATTCCCGCCGCGGGCATCCAGCCCGGCAGGCCCAGGAGGCGGCAAAGGGTGTCCCGGTCCACGGAGTAGACCCGGGCTTCCACTTCCAGGGCGGGACCTTCCATCTTGAGGGCCGAGGCCGGGACGGTGCCCGGCCGGCGGGGAGCGGTCTTTTCCCGGGGCGCGAGGACGATCCTCCCCTTGTAGGACAGGGGAAGCCTCTGGAGGAAGGGGATCCCCTCCGGGCGGGAGGCGCAGGACGCCAGGATGAGGGCTGGAAGAGCCGCCTGGAGCAGGCCGGTCCTGGGCATGGTCTCTCCTCGTGGCCGATGTTTCGTTTCAGGCCGGTTTCAAGGGAATGTAACGGAAGGGTCCCCGGGAGGGAAGGCTTCGGTCCCGGGCCCTCATTCTGGTAGGGTCTTGGCCTTCCTGCCAATAGTGACTGTGCTTCCCGGGAGATCCGGATGGACACCAAGAAGACGACCTGGCGGTTCCCCCGCGCCTTCTGGGTGGCGAACGGGGCCGAGCTCCTGGAGCGGGCCGCCTTCTACGGCACCTTCATAGCCCTTGCCCTCTACCTGACCCGGGTGGTGGGCCTGCCGGACCACACGGCGGGCTGGGTGGCGGGCCTCTTCGGGGCCTTGCTCTACCTCTTCCCCTTCTTCACGGGAGCCCTGGCGGACCGCATGGGGTTCCGGGCGGCCCTGATCCTGGCCTTCGCACTCCTGGCGGTGGGGTACGGGTCCCTGGGGTTCTTCCACTCCCTGGGGATGGTCCTTCCCGCCCTCTTCTTCATCGTGGTGGGCGGGGCCTTCGTGAAGCCCATCATCACCGGGACGGTGGCCAAGTCTTCCGATGCGGTCAACCGGGCCCGGGCCTATTCCATCTTCTACATGATGGTCAACATCGGGTCCTTCTCCGGGAAGACGGTGGTCAAGTCCATCAGGGAGGACCTGGGCGTGGGGCTGGTGCCCCGCTTCTCGGCGGCCATGGCCCTGGCGGCCCTGGTCTGGGTGGTCTTCTTCTACAGGCCCCCGGCGCGGAAGGAGGAGGAGCGGCCGGCGGACCTGAAGGAGACGCTCCAGGGCATGCTCCTCGTGCTCCGCCACGGGCGGTTTTTGGCCTTCATCCTGATCACGGCGGGTTTCTGGACCATCCAGCACCAGCTCTACGCTTCCATGCCCAAATACGTGCTACGGTTGGTGGGGGAACACGCCGCCCCCGAATGGTACGCCAACGTGAATCCCCTGGTGGTCGTCCTGCTGGTGGTGCCCATCACGCACCTGGTGCGCCGCTGGCGGGCCGAGGCGGCCCTGACCCTCTCCATGGCCCTCGTCGGCGTGGCCGCCCTCGTGATGGCCTTGTCCCGGTTCTTCGCCGGGAGGGTGGAGATCCTGGGCATGTCCCTCCATCCCATCACGGTCACCATGATCGGGGGGATCGTCGTCCTCGGCGTGGCCGAGTGCTTCCTCAGTCCCAAGTACCTGGAGTTCGCTTCCAGGCAGGCTCCTCCCGGCAAGGAAGGGGTCTTCCTGGGCTACGCCCACCTCAACAGCTTCTTCGCGAACCTGCTGGGCTTCGTGAGCTCGGGCTACCTGCTGGAGGCATTTTGCCCTGATCCGCATACGCTTTCCGCCGCGGAGCGGGCGAGGTGGGCGGCCTCACTCCAGGGGAAGTGCTCCATGCCGGAGGCCTACGCCCACGCCCACTACATCTGGTACGCCTACGCGGGGGTCGGGCTGGCGGCATTTCTCGGCCTCCTGGCCCTCCTCTATCTCTCCAAGGGCGGATCCCGCCCCGCCGGAGGGGAGGGATGAGACTCTCGGTCTGCGTGGTGGCCCGGAACCACGGGCCCCTCCTCCCCTCGCTTTTCCGGAACGTCGAGGACGTGGCCTGGGAGATCGTCCTGGTGGACGGAGGAAGCTCGGACGGGACGGAGGAGATCGCCCGGAGTCATCCCCTGGTCCGTTACCACCTGGAGCCCTGGCGGGGCTCGATCACGCGCCAGAAGAACAAGGCCCTGGACCTTGCACGAGGGGATTGGGCCCTGATCCTGGATTGCGACGAGCGGCTCTCCCCGGACCTCAAGGCCGCCCTGCCCGGGCTAATGCGTTCCTTCCGGGTCCGATACTACAAGTTTCCCAGGTACAACCTTGTTTCCCTCGACCCCCACAGGCACGTCGAGGGGAAATCTCTATACCCGGATTTCCAGTTCCGGATGCTCCGTCTCCCCACGAGGCTCCGCTACATGGAGTCCTCTCCTGTCCACCAGACCTTCCAGGATCCTGCCGGGCCGGGAGTCCCCTTCGGGGGGATCAGGAAGAAACTCTTCATGGCCAAACCCAGGGGGCTGCACATCTTCCACTACGATTTCTACCTCCACGACAGGGAGGCCCGGGAGAAGAAGGTGGAGTTCTTCGAGTCCCTGGACCCCTCGGCGGGATTGAGGCGGGTCTACCTCTACGAAGACAGGCCCCACCGGGTCGTGGACACCCCTCCGCCCTGGCCCTCACCCGAAGAAGAGCCACGGATGGAAGGGGCTCCCTGATCTTCAGACGGGGAGGGGATCTCCCGCCCGGCGGGAAGTCCCCGAGAGGAAGCGGTCCACCAGGGAGTAACCCTTCGGATCCAGGACGGCGAAGACCTGGTCTCCCGGATGGATCCGGTCGTCCCCCCTGGGAAGGACGAGCTTTCCCGTGGAGGTGTGGAAGACGCCGGCGAAGAGGCAACCTTCCCCGAAGGCCGGGTTTCTCACGAGTTCCCGCACCTGGATTCCTTCCGGGAACAGGCTCTCCGGGAAGTGGAACATCACCAGGCGGGCGGCGCCGTCCCTGAGAGTGGCGAGTACCCGGAGGTTGGGGGCCTCCAGCTCGGCCAGGATCCTGGAACGGAGCATTTCGATCATGTTGCAGACCGTATTCACCCCTGCGGCCCGGAAGGCCTCCTCGTAGGCGGGATCCCGCATTTTTACGATGATCTTTGGGATCTTGAATGTGTGGGCCAGGATGGCGAAGGTCAGGTTGTCCACGTCCTTGTAGAGGGCGCCGACGGCCAGGTCCGCCTTCTCCGCCCCGGCCTCCCGGATGGTCCGGATGTCCAGGGCGCTTCCGTGGATGGTCACGGCTCCCGTGTGGGCGTAGATTTCTTCGCAGGCCGATTTGTCCTTTTCGATGACCACCACGTCGTGGCGGCGGTCGGCGAACTCTTTGGCCAGGGTCTTTCCGGCGATTCCGCCTCCGGCGATGATCACGTACATGGTTTCCTCCAAGTCCTCGAGGGCCTACCTCCTCCAGGCGGCCCGCGTGAAGAGAATCGCTACGGGGATGATTTCCAGTCTTCCCGCGAGCATTCCGAATACGTATGTAAGCTTGATGACCGGGGAGAGTCCGGCCATCTTGTGGACCGAAAAATAGAAAGGCCCCATGTTGCCCACGGCCGAAGTCATCCCGGACAGGGACTGCCAGGGGTCCAGGTCCGAGAAGGCAGCCGTGATCCCCGCGCCCAGGACGATGAGGAGGAGCCATGCGAAGAAGAGGGCGGCGATCCGCAGGATCTCCCCCTCCGGCAGGATCTTTCCGTTGACGACCACCGGGGCGACCGTTCCCTGGGGGGATGTCGCTTTGAAGATGCGGGAGCGGAAGAGCCTCGCCAGGACGCCTGCACGGAAGATCTTGATCCCTCCGGCCGTGGAGCCCACGCAACCCCCTACGATCATGAGCAGGAAGAAGACCTGCCTGGAGAGGGCGGGGAAGAAGGGGGCGTTGATGTCTTTCGTCGCGTAACCCGTGCTGGTGATGAGGGAGGAGGCCTGGAAGAGGGCCGCCCGGAATGTCTCATGGGCCTCCTCTAGGGTGACAGGAACCTTTCCCGAGACGTGGAGCAGGTGGTCTCCGGTGAGGATGAGGACCGCCCCTGCAAGGACAAGGAAGAACCGGCGGGCCTCGAAGTCGCGGAAGAGGGCGGCCGGGTCGCCCGAGAGAACCTTGTAGTGCAGGAGGAAGTTCATTCCGCCGAGGAGCATGAAGAACGAGGCGGCGTACTCAATGAATACTGAATGTCGGTATCCGTGGGATGCGAAGAAGGCGATGCTCTCGTCGTGTGTGGAGAATCCCCCCGTGGAGAGACAGGTGAGGCAGTGGTTGAGGGCGTCGAAAGGGGTCATTCCCCCGGCCAGGAAGGCCAGGAAGCAGGCCGCCGTGAAGAGGGTGTAGATTCCCCAGAGGATCTTTACGGTGTGGTGGATCCCGGGCACGGGCCGGGGTAGTTCCACCTTGTGGCCTTCCGCCCCGAAGAGGCTGGCCGCCGCGCCTCCTCCTCCGACACTGACGGCGAGGAAGAATGTCAGGATTCCGAGTCCCCCGAGCCACTGGATGAGGGACCGCCAGAGGAGGATGCTGGCCGGCATTTCGTCCAGGCCCTCGAAGATGGTGATCCCCGTGGTGGTGAAACCGCTCACCGATTCGAAGAGGGCGTCCACGGGAGCCTTGTGCAGGCCGAGGACGAAGGGGAGGGAGCCGGCGGCGCTGATGAGGAGCCAACCCAGGCCGGTGATGACCAGGGCCTCCTTGAGGGTGGGGGTGCCCCGGGGAAAGAGGGTCTTCAAGAGCATCCCCGCCGAGGCGGCCAGGAAGGCCGGAACCAGGAAGACCCAGGCTCCCACGTCCTCCCTGGCCAGGGGAGGGAAGACCAGGAGGAGGAGCGGGAGGAGGAGGAGTAGGCCCGTCACCCCCAGGAGGTCGCCCAGGTAGTGGGGCACGCAGGATCTGCCGGCCTGGTCGCTGGAACTGGATCGCATGGAGTCACCCGGTTCCAGGTTTCGGAAAAAAAGGGGCCCCGGCCGTAGGGAAGGGAAGGAGGAGAGGGCGTCAGGCCTCTTCCCGCCCGGAGATCCGCTCTTGGACGCCCCGGCCTTTGTGGAGGACCACAGGGCAGGGGGGGAGGGCCTGGAGGAAGAGCCTGCCGTAGGGCTTGGAGGCGATCCTGCGGTCCAGGATCACCACTCGGCCCCGGTCGTCCCGGGCCCGGACCAGGCGGCCGAAGCCTTGCTTGAACTTGAGAATGGCCTCGGGAAGGAGGTAGTCCCAGAAAGGGCTCTTTCCCGCCCTCTGGAGTTCCCTGGAGCGGGCCTGGACGAGGGGGTTGGAAGGGACGGGGAAGGGGAGTCTGGGGATGATCACCAGGGTCAGGGTCTCGCCGGGGATGTCGATGCCTTCCCAGAGGCTTTCCGTGCCGAAGAGGACGGCCTCCTCGCAACGGCGTTTGCGGTCCACCAGGCGCTGGACCGCCCCTTCGCCCTGGAAGATGCAGGGGATTCCTTCCTCGGCCAGTTCCCGGGCCAGGCCGCGGGCCTTCTCCACGAGCCTCCAGCTCGTGAAGAGCACCAGGGCACGGCCCCGCTCGGCCAGGACCTCCCGGCGGACCCTCTCCATGACGGCCTTCTCCCACTTCTCCCCTTCCGTGGGATCCGGCATGTCCAGGTGGACGTGGATCTCCACGTTCTCGCGGAAGGGAAAGGGGCTCCCGAGCTGGAGTTCCCTGGGATCGGGGAGGCCGAGGTTGCGCCGGATGTAGGCGAAACCCTTCTTCCTCCCGGCCGAGAGGGTGGCGGATGTGAAGACGCATGTGCGTAAATTGGGGTAGAGGTGCTTCTCCAGGATCTTCCCCACCTCCAGGGGGGAGGCGACGATCTTGAGACGCTTGCCCCTGCCTTCCACCCAGATCACCTGGTCTTCGGGTCTTTCGTCCAGGAGGATCGAGGCGGCCCTGGCAAGGGCGCCGGCCCGGACGGAGTAGCGGTTGAGTTCCATCTTGTCGTCCTGGCTGAGGCCTTCCGTCTCGGCTGCTTGCGCCAGGGCGTCGGAAAGGATGGAGAGGGGACCCGTCAGGGTGTTGGGCACGAAGGGCGCGTCGCCCAGGAGCTTTCCCGAACCGCCGGGATCGTGGGCTTCCATCCACTTGCGGACTTCCTTGAAGAAGTCCCGCGAGGCCTGCCGGGCCACGGCGACGGCCTCCTTGGAGAGGGAGTGGGCCAGGTCGGCCAGGACCCCCTTCCCGGTGCGCTCCGAGAGGAGGCGGGAAAGGAGGTGCTCCACCGAGCCCGGGCCGAGTTCCAGGCCCAGTTGTTTGGTGGCCACCTTCTCCACGGTGTGGGCCTCGTCGAAGATCACCACCGAGTGCTGGGGGAGATAGACGGCCCCGGAGATCCTGAGGGCCAGGTCGGAAAAATAGAGGGCGTGGTTGACCACCAGGACCCGGGCGGATTCCATCCGGCTCCGGGCCCTCTGGTAGAAGCACTGCTCGTAGAAGGGGCACTTCCTCTGGGCGCAGTTGCCCGATTCGGCCATGACCTCTTCCCAGACCTGGTGGGGAGGAGGGTTGACCAGGTCGGAGCGGGATCCGTCGGCGGTCTCCTCGGCCCAGCTTCTCAGTTCCTTCAAGTAGGAGATCGCCTCGGGGTCTTCGAAGAGGCTCTTTCCCTTGAGGAAGGCCCGCTCCAGGCGGCGGCGGCAAAGGTAGTTGTTCCGGCCCTTTGCCACCACGGCGGTGATCTCGTAGGGGAGGACCGCCGAAAGGAGGGGGAGGTCCTTCATCTCCAGTTGGTCCTGGAGAGCGATGGTCCTGGTGGAGACCACCACCTTCTCACCTGAATGGTAGGCGTGGCCCAGGGCGGGGATCAGGTAGCCGAAGGACTTGCCCACCCCCGTGCCGGCCTCCACCAGGAGGTGGCGGCCTTCGGCCAGGGCCTGGGCCACGGCGGCGAGCATCTCCTTTTGTTGGGGGCGCTCCTCGTAGCGCTCCAGCCGCCGGGCCACGGGCCCGCCCGGAGTGAGCAGGGTAGAAGGTTCGGGGATCTCCAAGATGCCTCCCTTTGGGGCCTTCCCCCGTCCTTCCGTCGGGACGGGAGGCGCACGGGTTTCTCCTCTTACGGGGAGAAACCCGGATATCTTGGGGGAAAAGGGTGGAAGGGCAAGGCGGGGGAGGCCCGGCGGGCCTCCAGGCCCGTCCGGGAGAGAGGGGCCGGGAGGCCTTTTTGGGGCCCTTTTGGAGAAAGGGTGCGGGGGAGGGAAAAGGCCGCCCCTGCCGTTTCCCTTTCTTTGCTTTCCCTTTCCCCGGGCCGTTAGAATCCTGCGCTTCGGAGCGTTTCCCCGAAAGCCCCGGTCCGCAGGCCTCCCCCTGGAGAAACAGGAGCGACCTCCATGTACATCGGCACTTGGGACATCCTGGTGTTCCTGGCCTTCGTGGTCAGTGTGGTGAGCATCGGCCTCTGGAAGAGCCGGGAGGAGAAGAAGGACTCCGACGGCTACTTCCTGGCGGGAAGGGGCCTCAAGTGGTGGCTCATCGGGTTCTCGCTGATCGCCGCCAACATCTCCACCGAGCAGTTCGTGGGGATGAGCGGCAACGCGGCGAGCCACGTGGGCCTGGCCATCGCGAGCTACGAGTGGATGGCGGCCATCACCCTGGTGGTCGTGGCCTTCGCTTTCCTCCCCTATTTCCTTCGGGCCGGCATCTACACCATGCCGGAATTCCTGGAATACCGTTACAACAAGGAATCCCGGACGATCATGGCGGGGGCCACGATCTTCATCTACCTCCTACTGATGGGATCGGTCACCTATTCCGGGGCCCTCACCATCCAGACCGTGGCGGCCCGGATGGGCTACCACGTGAGCCTGGCCTCGGGATCCCTGGCCATCGGCCTCATCGCCATGGTCTACGTGGCCGCCGGCGGCCTCAAGGCCTGCGCCTGGGCGGACCTCATCCAGGGGAGTTCGCTGATCCTGGGCGGGGTGGTGATCCTCTATTTCGCATTCCAGAAACTTGGGCTCGCCACGGAGGCGGCCAAGATCCTGGATCCCGTCACGGGCGCCGTGGCCATCCAGCACCTATCGCCCGACGCCGGTGCCCTGGAGCGGTTCTGGGACCTGAACCGGACCAGGCTGAACATGTTCCTTCCCGCTTCCGATCCGATCCTTCCCTGGACGGCACTCCTTCTCGGGCTCTGGATCCCGAACTTCTACTACTGGGGCCTCAACCAGTACATCACCCAGCGGACCCTGGGCTCGGCCTCCCTCGCCGAAGGACAGAAGGGTATCGTCTTCGCCGCCTTCATGAAGCTCATCGTCCCCTTCGCAATCGTCATTCCGGGCATCATCGCCTTCAATCTCTTCGCCAAGGAGATGCGCCTGGACAGCGCCGGCGACAACGCCAAGGTGATCGCCAAATACGCCCAGGCCAACCCGAAGACCTCGCTGGTCCAGGTGGTCCGCTCCCCCAAGCCCGGGGAGATCGCCGCCTGGAACGGGAAGGGCCTCCTCCTGGCCTTGTTCAAGGACAAGAAGGACCTGGAGAAGTTGAAGGAGCTCAAGACCCGCAGTCCCAGGGTCATCCCCATGCTGGAGGCGGACTTCGACGCGAGCAAGCCCGGGAAGTTCACCGTCTTCAAGTCGGCGGACAAGGCCTGGAAGCATGTCTATCCCGCCCTGGCCGCCGAGATCGACTCCTACAACGCGGCCGTGGAGAAGGCCGCCCGCGGGGCCGGTGCTTCGGTCTCGGTGGAGAAACCCATCGCCTACAAGTACGACACGGCCATGGGCCAGCTTTTGGCCAACGTCCTTCCCCAGAACACGGGCATCGTGGGCTTCGTACTGGCGGCCCTGCTCGGCGCGGTTGTGAGCTCCCTGGCGGCCATGCTCAACGCCGCATCCACGATCTTCTCCATCGACATCTACCAGAGGTACCTGGATCCCAGGGCTCCCCAGGAACGGATCGTCTTCCTCGGCCGGATCTGCGTGGTGATCTTCACGGCCGTGGCGATCTTCCTCTCCCCTCTCCTTGGAAATCCCAAAATCAGCAACAGCATCTTCACCATCATCCAGGCGAGCCAGGGATTCATCTCGCCGGGCATCCTGGCGGTCTTCGTCTTCGGCCTCCTGGTGCGCCGCGGGCCCGGCTCGGCCGGCGTGGCGGGGCTCCTCACCAACATCGTCTCCTACGGGGCTCTCATGCTCCTCTGGCCTTCCCTGAACTTCCTCAACCGGATGGCCGTTTGCTTCGGGATTTGTCTCGCCGTAATGACGGCCATCACCTTGGCCAGGCCCCTGGCGGAGCCCGTGGAATTCGAGAAGAAGGGGACCATCGCCCTCCAGTCCTCCCGGGGGGCCCTCGTCGCCGGTCTTTTCGTCATCGCCGCCACCCTGGCCCTCTACGTCCTCTTCAGCCCCCTGGTCTTCGCAAGGTAGGCCCAGCCGTGAAGGAATCCTCCCACGGGAGGAGGGCCGGGAAGGTGGAACAGGCTCCACCATGAGCACAGGGAGGAGCCTTTGAAGAGAGGCCCCGGTCCTGGAACGGGGGGACCGGAGCCCACCACCAGGAGGAAGGGTGGCCAGAAGGCCGGGGCCGACCGCAACATTCTCTTGTCAGCCCAGGCCGGCGGAAGTGGCGGCCCAGAGGTCCGTGATATTCCCGACCTCGGGGGGAACCGCCCGCCGGTGGAAACCCACCAGGGGGAGATCGGCCGAAAGGACATGGCCCGTCCGTAAAGGAACGAACGCCGCGGTAGGATTTCCGGACCAAACCGGCCGCGGACCCGGCATGGAGAGAAACCCCTTCCAGGCCCCCGAATCCGCCCGGGAATCGAGAAGAATGAAACCCATGATGCTAGGGGGTTGTAAGGAATTACAAAATGATCCCTTCAAGGATGGA
>CAZLQD010000037.1:0-71267 GCA_964561605.1 uncultured Planctomycetia bacterium | reverse complement strand
GGCCTGGGCGTGGCCGGGAAGGAGACCAGGGTCCTGGCGGCCACCAGGGTGTAGTCCGAGCCCCTGTTGGCCTTGTAGGAGCTTTTGCTCCAGTAGGCCCCGCCCTTCACGCCGGCCGAGCTCAGGTGGACGTCGAAGTAGTACTTGTGAGCCTTGAAGGACGTGGTCATGGTTCCGTCACGACGCAACTCCAAGGCCTTGATGTAGCCGGAGTTGACCCCTTTGAGGATCGAGGCGTCGTAGAGTTGCTGGCACCTGTTGGGGGCGTAACGGGAGGGGATGTGCCGGTAGGTGGACCCTTCCTTCCGGGCGAGGCCGTCGGGAATCACGGAGCCGCCGGAGGTGACGGCGATGGAGCCCAGGTAGGGCCTGCGGTCCTTGGCGGTCACCGTGACCAGCATGGTGCCCTGGGTGGCGGGGTTGACCTGGAGGGTGACCCTCCCAAGGGACGAGCAGTACCCCCTGGCGAAGACCTCGTTCTTCTTGTAGAGGCAGACCCGTGCGCCGGGAGGGGCCGTGACGGTCACGCTTCCGGGGCCCGTGGCGATCCGGGTGGGGTGGGTGACCCTCATGGAGAGGGGGGCTCGGTACCAGAGGTTGGTGCAGGTGTCACCCATCCAGCAGAAGAGGTAGGCCGCTTTCTTTCCTCCGTATCCACCAACTGCCAGGGCCTTGGAGATCCCCTTGAAGTAGAACCCGTAGATGTTGGTCGTCTTGTCCTGGAAGATGGCCCGGAAGAACTCGATGGCCATGGGGGTGTTGCCCGAGGTATAGGAGACGCTCGTTGCGCCGATGCAGGCCACGGCTCCCGCCTGGACCCGCAGCCACTTCTCGGTGAAGCACGTGGGGTAGGAGAATTTTCCCGTGGTGCAACAGATGCTGAAGACCACGGGGGTCATCTTCCCGTTCCTGAGGGCGCCGACGTTGTAGGTGGTGAAGGAGGAAGGGCTCCCGTTGCACCAGGCCGCCCAGCTCGTGGTCCCGCCGTGGCCTCTGTAGAGGACCAGGCCGGCTCCGGCGTCGATGTAGCGGGTGAGGGTCGTGTCGTTCACCCCGGACTGGTAGCCGTACTGCTTGATGGTGGTCCAACCGCTGGTCTTCAGGGGACCGTTGGCGATGGTCTCGGCGCACCGTGTGAAGCGGCCCGTCGCCCCTCCTTCCTTGTGGGCCGCCAGGATGGTCTTGGTGAACCACGACCCCGAGGGGGGATTCTTCTCGTAGGCCAGGATCTTCTGGACCTGGAGGGAGACCTGGGCCTGGGTGGTGCCCGAGAGACGGCCCAGGCCGACGTCGGGATAGAGGTCCGGGTTGGAGCCTCCCGTGAGGCAGGCGTACCAGGAGTCGGAGGGATTTCCGTTCCAGACATACCAGGGGATCTGGGCGTAATCTCCGACGAGAACCACGAACTTCAGCTTTCCCGAGTTGAACCGGGACTGGATGTAGCTCTTGATCACCGATGGGTTTGTGGAGGTCGTGGAAACCAGCTCTGTGGCGTAGCCCTGGCGCCGCCGCCATTCCAGGAGAGGGGTCGCGGCCGATGCCAGGGAGGAGTTGGCGATCACCAGGTACTCCGTGGCGGGTCCGTCCGTGGCCGGTGTCCTGGTGGGGACGGAACGGCCGTTGACGAAGGCCGACCGGAGAAGGGGCCGGAACTCGCCGGGAAGGGGGGCGGGAGGCCAGGTCGCCGGGGCCCCCGGGTGGTCGACCTGGACGATCATGTGCCTGGCCACGGCCAGGAGGGTCCCGTCTCCCTGGGCACGGCAGGGATGAATCCGGATCGTCGCCAGGGGAACCGACCTCCACCGGCCCGTTGCGGCGACTTCGAGAGGTGAGGGAGGGTAGGGGACCCCCGGCGCCTTGGGCGGGCCGGGCGTGAAGCTTTGGCCTTCCGGTTCGGCCTTGGGGGCCATGCGGACCCGGAAGTTCCCGGGACGGACGAAGGCGGCGGACTTCAAGGTGAGGGTGGGCCGGCCTTCCCGGGGAAGGGCCAGGGTGCATCCCAGGAAGGGAAGCTCGGGGCGGCCCTCTTCGGTGGTGCGGAGCCTGCCGGGGAAGCGGAGCTTCCAGCCTGCCCGGGTCTTCTCGGCCCAGAAGCCGGGGACGCTGACCTCCAGGAGAGTGGCCGATGCCGTGCAGGACTTGACCTGGATGGTGGGAGGGGTGCCCGGGGCGGCACCGGGATCGAGAGGGACCCATTGCTGGGAGATGGCCGGGGAAGCGGCCAGGAGGAGGGCCCAAAGGAGATGTGCGCGGAAGACGGCCATGGGAACACCTCTTCTCTAAGTTGGAATGGAAAAAGAACCTGGAACAGGTCCAGGAGGCGGGAAATGGAACGAAGACGAGGGTAACAGGTCGTGGGAGTTGGGGAAGCCCCCTTTCCTGGACTTTTCTTGGAAGTTTCTTTTTTCCTTTTCTTTCCCCGGTGGAGGTGGTTGGAAACAGGGCGTTCCGGAACTTCGGTAACTTTCCTCTCGGGGAAAGAAAGATCGGCCCCCCAAGGGGGCTTTAGAAAGGCAAGGTTGAGTGTATCTCCAGGTCCCCTGGCCCAAGGAGGCGGTGCTTTGACGGAAACCAAGGGCAAGAAGATCCTGGTCATCGACGCGGACCAGGAATTCTCCGACCACCTGAAGGAAGTGCTGGAAGGGGCGGGTTACGTCGTGGACCAGGCCTACACCTCCAAGCAAGGCATGACCAAGCTGGAGTTCTTCCAGCCCGATCTCCTCGTCCTGGAGGTCCTCCTGGAGGAAAACGACTCGGGATTCTTCCTGGCAAGGGAGGTCAGGAAGCACCCCATCTTCGGGGCGATCCCCATCTTCATGCTCACCGCCGTGGCGGAGAAGACGGGCGGGAGGTTCTCCCTCGAGGAGGACGGTTACTGGATGAAGGTGGACGATTTCGCCGACAAGCCCCTCCCCGACGAGGAGATCCTGGCCCGGGTGGAGAGGCTCCTGGCGAAGAAAGGGGAGGCTGCGAAATGAAGGCCCAGACGTTCATGGAAAACCAGGTCCTGGAGAGAAAGGTCCTCTCCCCGGACATCCACTTCTTCAAGGTCTATTGCCCCGACCTGGCGGGGGCCTGCAAGGCGGGCCAGTTCGTGGTGGTGCGGACGGACGAATTCTCCGAGCGGATTCCTCTCACCATCGCCGACTTCCACCGGGAGGAGGGCTGGATCACCCTGATCGTCCAGACCCTGGGGGCATCCACCCTCAAGATGGCCGGCCTGCAGGAGGGGGACCGCTTCGCCGACGTGGTGGGTCCCCTGGGCAAGCCTTCGGAGATCGAGAAGTTCGGCACGGTGGTCTGCATCGGCGGCGGTGTCGGAATCGCACCGGTCTTCCCGATCGCGAGGGAACTAAAGGAGGCGGGCAACAAGGTGATCTCCATCATCGGCGCCCGCTCCAAGGATCTCCTCTTCTGGGAGGAGGAGATGAGGGCCGTGAGCGACGAGCTCCTGGTCTCCACCGACGACGGGAGTTACGGCCACAAGGGGTTCGTCACGGACCTGCTCATGCAGGTCATCGAAAGGGACGGAGCTCCCGACCGGGTGGTGGCCATCGGCCCGGTGGTGATGATGCGGGCCGTCTCCAAGGTGACCACCCCCAGGAAGATCTCCTGCATCGTGAGCCTCAACTCGGTCATGGTGGACGGCACCGGGATGTGCGGCGGTTGCCGGGTCTCGGTGGGGAACAAGGCCAAGTTCGTCTGCGTGGACGGCCCGGAGTTCATGGCCGACCAGGTGGACTTCGACGAACTGATGCGCCGCCAGGGGATCTTCAAGCGGGAGGAGAACCTGGCCCTCTGGGAGCACAAGTGCCGCCTCGAGGACCAGATCTCCAAGATCAAGAAGGCCAAGAAGCGGGTGGAGATGCCCCGCCAGGATCCCAAGGCCAGGGCAAGGAACTTCGACGAAGTGGCCCTGGGCTACACCAAGGAGATGGCTGTGGCCGAGGCGCTGAGGTGCCTGCACTGCAAGAAGCCCCTCTGCGTGGAAGGCTGTCCCGTGGAGATCGACATCCCGGCCTTCATCGGATTCATCCAGGTGGGGGATTTCGCCTCGGCCGTCAAGAAGATCAAGGAGAAGAACAGCCTGCCCGCCGTCTGCGGCCGGGTCTGCCCCCAGGAGACCCAGTGCGAGGAGCGGTGCATCGTGGGCCGCAAGGGCGAGCCCGTGGCCATCGGCAGGTTGGAGCGTTTCGTGGCCGACTGGGAGGCCGAGCAGGGCAAGGCCGTCCCTCCCGTCATCAAGGAGAAGAAGGGCAAGAAGGTGGCCGTCATCGGTTCCGGCCCGGCGGGTCTCACCTGCGCAGGCGACCTGGCCCTCATGGGCTACGACGTGACGGTCTTCGAGGCCCTTCACAAGGCCGGAGGGGTGCTGGTCTACGGGATCCCGGAATTCCGCCTCCCCAAGGCCATCGTCCAGCGGGAGTGCGACTACATCTCCGACCTCGGGGTGAAGTTCAAGACGAGCAAGGTGATCGGCCTGGTCCACACCCTGGAGGACCTCCGCAAGCAGGGCTTCGAGGCCTTCTTCATCGCCACCGGGGCGGGCCTTCCCTACTTCATGAACATCCCCGGCGAGGACTTGAACGGCGTGTATTCGGCCAACGAGTTCCTCACCAGGACCAACCTGATGAAGGCCTACCTCTTCCCCAAGTACGATACTCCATTGAGGATCGGGAGGAAGGTGGCCGTCGTGGGCGGCGGAAACGTGGCCATGGACGCTGCCAGGTCTTCCCTGCGTCTCGGCGCCGAGGAGGTGTCCATCGTCTACCGTCGTTCCCGGGTTGAGATGCCCGCCAGGGAGGAGGAGATCGAGAACGCCGAGGAGGAAGGGGTCATCTTCCGCAACCTCTGCAACCCCATCGAGATCCTGGGAGATGAGAACGGTTGGGTCCGTGCCCTGCGGCTCATCCGGATGGAACTGGGAGAGCCCGACTCCTCCGGGCGGAGGAGACCCGTGCCCGTCGAAGGGTCGGAGTTCGAGCTGGAGATGGACACGGTGGTCATGGCCATCGGCCAGGGTCCGAATCCTCTTCTCATCAAGCGGGTCCCCGGCCTGGAACTCAACAAGTGGGGCAACATCGTCGCCGACGAGGAGACGGGAAAGACCTCTCTCGAGGGGGTCTTCGCCGGGGGGGACATCGTCACCGGCGCCGCCACGGTGATCCTCGCCATGGGGGCGGGCAAGAAGGCCGCCCGGGGCATCGACGAGTATCTCCGAACCGGAAAGTGGTGACCCGGGGATTCCCCGGACACGGGCCGGCGGGACACCGCCCTTCGTGGCTGCCGCCCGCCGGCCCGTGCTACATCGTTCCCTCCGCCCAGGCCGCCTTCTCCTTCCGGTGGATCTCGCCGGCCCAGGACCGGAACCGATCCATGAGACTCTTCGTGGCCGGGCCGGGTCGGCCCGAGCCCACGGGCCTTCCGTCCAGGGCCGTGATGGGGAGGATGTCCCTCGTGGTGGAAGTGAGGAAGAGCTCTTCCGCCCGGAGAAGACGCTCCAAGGGAATCGGCTCTTCTTGGACGGGAAGTCCTTCGGCGGCCGCCTTCTCCAGGATCAGGGCCCTGGTGATGCCCGAGAGGATGCCTTCCTCCAGGGGGGGCGTCAGGTAGCGGCCCTTCTCCACGAGGAAGATGTTTGCCGTCGTGGCCTCGGTGACGTGGCCGTCCTTGTTCAGGAGGATGGCCTCCTGGGCGCCCCTCTCGATGGCTTCCTTGAGGGCCAGGATGTTGTTGAGGTAGTTGCCGCTCTTGATGGCCGGGTCCAGGGCCTGCCTGTCGTTCCGGCGCACCTGGGGGATCGCCGCGTGTATGCCTTTTTCGTATTCCTCCCTGGTCGGAACGTGGAGTTCCAGGAACATGAGGATCCAGGAGGGACCCTTTCGGACCAGCCGTGGGTCGATGTTGGGCGGACCGAAGCCCCGGGAGACGATGATCCGGATGTATGCGTCGGTGAATCCCGCCTCCCCCAGGCCCCTCCGGACCTGCCCGGCCAGGCTTTGGGCGTCGAAGGGAAGGTCGAAGCCGAGCCGGCCCGCCGAGGCGCAAAGCCTCTGGAAGTGCCTCTCCATCAGGAAGGGCACCCCGTCCCGGGTCCGGATCACTTCGTAGACCGAGTCCCCGAAGAGGAATCCCCGGTCCAGGGCGGGCACGCGGGCCTCTTCGAGAGGCAGGAGGGTTCCGTTCACGATGGCCAGGTCGGGCATGGGCGTCACCTCGGATCGGGGGAAGGCAAAGGGATACCCCAAGGGCTAGGAGGATGCCAGTTTCCGGGCCATGAGAAGGGCCCCTCGGGCAGGGTCCTCCCTGGGTTCCACCACCTGGAAAGGTGGAGGCTGGTTCAGGGCGTCCTGGAAGGCCCGGCGCACCCTGGGAAACTTGTGGAGGACGGAGCCTATGGGGGCCACGGCCAGGCCGGGAGGCGGGGCGGCGCCGAAGAGCCTGAAGGCGGCGTCCCGGGCCAGGCGGGCCAGCTCCTTCCCGGCTTGGTCAAGGATCTCCTCGGCCCAGGGATCGCCTTTCCGGGCTCTTTCCAGGACCAGGGGGGCCAGGGCGGCGATCTCCGTCGGCCTGGCCCGGGCGAAGAACTGGGGCCAGGAGAGGCCGGCAGGTTTCCCTCCTTCCAGGTGGAGCTCCAGGGGCGAGGGCGTTCCGGTCCGGTCCTTGGCCTTGAGGCAGAGGCTCACGGCGGTCCTGGCGATCCAGTAGCCCCCGCCCTCGTCGCCGAGGAAAGGGCCGTGCCCCCCGGCCTGGGCCAGGTTTCCCGCACCGTCCCTGCCCAGGGCGGAAGAGCCCGTGCCGGCGACGACGATGATTCCCGGCCCGGGAGGGAGGCTTCCTTCCAGGGCGACTCTCAGGTCCGTTGTGACCTGGACCTTCCTGGCCCCGGTGATCTCCTCCAGGATCTTACCCACTCTGCGCTGGACCTGGGCGGCGCTTCCTCCGGCAAGGCCCGCCACGAGGGCGGCACAGCGGGCCTGGGGAGGAATCCGGGCCTCCTGGCAGGCCCGGAAGAAGGCCTCTTCCAGGGAGCAACGGGTCTCTTCCATCCCGGCCGAGAGAGGATTGGAGGGGCCGCCCAGCCCCTCACCCAGAGGTTTCCCTTCCAGGTCCGCCAGGAGGCAACGGGTCTTGGTGCCTCCCCCGTCGATTCCGGCGATGTACTCCATGGATTCCTGCCGTTCCCTCCCTTTCCTTCCTTCGCCCCGGCGGAACGGAGGCCTAACATAACAACCTGCTTCGGGGGGGGAGGAACTTCTTTTTCCAGCCCTTCAGGAGGGTGGTGGTGGGTTTCGGAACAGTGGACGCCGTGATCGTGGGGGGCTACCTCTTGGGGGTGACCCTGGCGGGGAGTCTGGCCGGCAGGAAACTCCGGTCCACCCAGGACTACTTCCTGGCGGGACGGCGGGCCCCCTGGTGGCTCGCCGCCTTCTCCATAGTGGCCACCGAGACGAGCACCCTCACCTTCGTGGCCGTTCCGGGCATCGCCTATGGGGGTAACTTCACCTTCCTCCAGGTGGCGGCCGGGTTTCTCCTGGGCCGGATTCTGGTGGCCTGGTGGATGGTTCCGGCCTACCTGGAGGGGAAGCTCCAGACTTCGTACGAGCTCCTCCAATCCAGGCTCGGCACCGGGGCCAGGCGGGGGGCGTCGGGGGTCTTCTGCGTGACCCGGCTCCTGGGGGACGGGGTGCGCCTCTTTTCGGCCTGTGTGGTCTTCAAGGAGGTCCTGGCCTGGATGCTGGGGCCTTGGGGAGGAAACGAGCTCGTCGCCGTGGCCGTCGTGGGGGGCCTGACCTTGATCTATACCTTCGCCGGGGGGATGCGGGCCGTCCTCTGGACGGACCTGGTTCAGCTCTTCCTCTACCTGGGCGGTGCCCTTGCGGCGGTCCTGGTGGCCCTGGCCGCCGTGCCGGGGGGGCTGGGAGGGGTGGTGGACGCGGGCCTCCAGGCGGGAAAACTCCGATTTTTGAATGCCGACCCGGGGAAGACCTTCTTCGACGGATATTCTCTCCTGGGTGGGCTCGTTGGAGGGGCCTTTCTTTCCCTTGCCACCCACGGAACGGACCAGCTCATCGTCCAACGGCTCCTTTCCTGCCGGGGAGTGCGGTCCGCCAGGGCGGCCGTCGTGGCCAGCGGCGTCCTGGTGCTCTTCCAGATGACCTTTTTCCTCTTCCTGGGGCTCACCCTTTGGGCCTTCTACAAGGCCGCGCCGGGAGGTCCGCCGACCTTCGCCAGGCCCGACGACGTCTTTCCTCATTTCCTCGTGACGAATCTACCCTCGGGCCTCTCGGGCGTGATCGTTGCGGCGGCCTTCGCAGCGGCCATGTCCACCCTGTCGGGCTCCTTGAACTCCCTGGCTTCGGCCACGGTCAACGACTTCTATCGGCCCATGACCGGGAACCGTCATCCGGAGAAGATGTATCTCCGGGCCGGGCGGTGGGCCACTTTCGCCTGGGGGCTCCTGCTCATGGGGGTGGCCGTTCCGGCCCGGGGCATCCAGGGGTTGCTGGATGCGGGCCTGGGAATCGCAGGGATCACCTCGGGGGGCGTCTTGGGCCTCTTCCTCCTCTCCAAGTGGAAGGGAAGGGCACCAGGGGGGGTGGCGGGGATGTGGACGGCCATCCTGGTCTGCGGACTCCTCTGGGCCGGGCCGAGGCTCCACTGGGAGTGGGTGCCCCCCTTCCACTGGACCTGGTTCACACCCATTGGAACGGCCGTAGTCTTCCTGGTCTCAGCCGCCGCCCGTTCGTTATAAAACTACTCCCGGCAGACTTTTACATTATAAAACTACTCCCGGCAGGATTTTATAAGATGAGGGTTGCTGTTTATTGTGGGTCTAGTGACGAGGTGCCGGTCTCTTATCTGGAGGCGGCAGAGGAGATGGGCCGTCTCCTGGCCGCCCGGGGCCATGTGGTGGTCTTCGGCGGTGGACGGGTGGGCTTGATGGGCGCCTTGGCACGGGGGGCCCGGGCCGGCGGAGGGAAGATCGAAGGGGTGATCCTGGACAAGTTCCTGGAGATGGGCGTGGGAGACCCGGAGGTGAAGGAGATGGCCGTCGTGGGGGACATGAGCTCCCGAAAGAGAGGCCTCCGGGAGAGGGCCCAGGCCCACCTGGTCCTTCCGGGAGGGGTGGGGACCCTGGACGAGCTCTTCGAGGTCCTTTCCCTCAAGTATATCGGCCTGGCCGGGGATCCTGTGGTGGTCCTGGACCATGGAGGGTTCTACGCACCTCTTCTCGCCCTCCTGGAAAGGATGGTGGGAGAAGGTTTCCTGAAATCCCCCCTGGGGGATCTCCTTTCGGTGGCGGCTTCGCCGGAGGAGGTAGTCCGGATCCTGGAATGAGGGCCTGGGCAGGCGTCCTTTTCTCCTTGGGCGACTTTCCAGGGGAGGGGCTCCGGAAAGAAGGTTGTCCTCGATGTCCTGCAAGGAACAAGGGGCGGGGATCCCTCGATGGGGAGAGGCCCGATTCCCATGGTCGCTGAAGGGGCGGTGAGCCGCCTGGGGGCGAAAAAGAAGAAGCCCCCGGGACGGGGGGGCCCGGCGGGCCTCTTTCGCTGCGGGGTATGGGGGCGTCAGTCGATGAACTTGACGTCCTTGTAGTCTTCCAGGATGTTCACGCCCTTCATGTAGTCCCGGTCCACGACTGGCTCGACGGCGGCCATGGCCCAGATGAAGCCGATCTTGCATCCCGGCGAGCCGACGTTTGGATGGTAGCCCTTGGGGATGGCCACGGCGTCGCCGTCCCTTACGGGGACGACGAGCTCCATCTCCTTGGGGTCGGTGAAGACGAACTGGATCCCGAAGTGGGGGGAGGGCATGTCGAAGAAGATGTAGATCTCCTCCCTCGTCGTGGCGTGCTCATGGGGAGGCCAGGAGGTCCAGTTGCCGGACTCGCCGTAGGTGAAGCCGAGAACGATCCGCTCGGCCTTCACATTGTGGCCGATTGTGGTGTAGACCTCCCGCCTGGTGCTCAAGGCCTCTTCTCCCACGGAGAAGTGGAGGGATTTGTCGTCCTTCACCGATTCGAAGGGGACGAACTGGACGGGTGCCTCGAGATTGGAAGGGGCCTCCAGGTAACAGAGGTCGCATCCCTCCTTTGTAGAAATACGAAACTCCGTATCTTTTGGGATATAGAGGGAGTCGTGCTTGTTCAAGGTGAAGGTCTCGCCGCCGGCCTCCACCCGGGCGGATCCGGAGAGGCCGAGGAGGGCGGCTTCCTTGCCCGAGAGGTCTCTTCCGGCGGCGCCCTCTCCGGGGCCCAGGATGGCCCGGCCGTAGGAAAGGAAACGGAGATCGTTCTTCTCCTCGGGGGCAACGGCGATGTAGAGGCCTTTGCCTGTGTTCGTGGCGGGGTAGAACCATTTTTCCTTGAAGTCGGTCATCTTCTTCTCTCCTGGAGAATCAGGGGATGGGCCAGGCGCCGGGCGATCCTCTCCGTCTCGACGAGGAAGGCCGCCCGGTTCCTGATGGGGTCGGGTTCTCCGGACCAGGCTGCCAGGGCCCACCAGGTGGGCAGGCCCGCCGGGCCCGTTTTCTTCTTGAAGACGAAGACGTCCTCCTCTGGGAGGGTGCGGATGGCTTCGATTTCGGATTTTCGGGCCAGGATGGCCATGCCCAGTCCCTGGTAGGGGGGCTTGGCCAGGGCCTGGGCGCCGTACGAGGCGACCCAGACCATGGAGGGTTCTCCCGGGACGGGCCCCCGGGAGACCTCCTTCAGGTGGCGGACCAGGCCGGCGCAGAAGGGGGGGATGGGGCCGGCCTTCCGGGTGACCCGGAAGGCCTGGATCCTGTATTCGGTATATCGGTTGTGGGCGAAGGTGGTGATCCCCCAGGTCAGGTCGGCCTTGGATCCGCCGGGAAGCTCCAGGCCGTGGAAGACCAGGATGATCCTTGCGAAGACCGGGCCGTCGGCGGCGACGACGCACTCCAGGGAGTCGGCCTTGGAGAAGTGCAGGGCCTTCTGGTCCGCCCAGAATCCGCCGCCGCCCACGCCCAGGGCGTTCCCCACCTTGAGGACGTCCTGGCCCCAGTCGTTGAGCTCGTGGTAGGAAGGGGCGCCGTCCCGGCCGATCCTGGGAAGGACGTTGTCGGGGATCCGTTTTCCGAAGAGGTCCGTGGCGCACCGCCAATCCAGGTAGAGCCGCCAGGCCAGGAGGTCCGATTCCCATCCCGGGCCTTCGAAACGGTAGAGGTCGTCGTGGTCGGTGTGCCTGGGAGGGACCAGGACCTCCTTCTTGGGAATCCAGGGACCGCCCGTCTTGAGTTTGCCTCGGCCCCGGTCCACTACGAGGGAGCGCTGGGAGATCTCGGCGTGGGCCCAGCGGGGCCAGGAGGTCGCCCGGGAAGAAGGGCCCGCCAGGCGAAGGGGGAGTTTCCCCGAAGGGGGGACGTCCACCAGGACCACCAGGCCGGCACCGGGATCCCACTGGGAAGGAACCTCCCGGCCGGAGATCCAGCAGGAGACTCCTCTGCGAGCTGCGCCGGGAACGAACTTTTCCACCAGCCCGGCAGGAATCTTCAGGATCTCTCCCTTTCGGGGGATGGGAAGGGGGTTGACCAGTTCCAGGGGGGCGGGAGGTCTTTGCCTTCCGGGTTTTCCCCTCTCCTCGCCGGTCCTTCCGCCCATGCCGGTGAGGCCGCCGCAGGCGGGAAGGGTGAGCAAGAGGGCGAGGGTGGCGGCCGGCAGGGGGGTGGAGGCGCTTGGTTTCTGCATTCCCTCGGTCCTTTCCGGCTCAGCGGGCGAGCCAACCGCCGTCTACATTGAGGACGGCGCCGTTCACGTAGTCCGATGCCTTGGAGGCCAGGAAGACCACGGCTCCGGCCAGGTCCCTGGGTTCGCCCCACCGTCCGGCGGGGATCCGCTCCAGGATCTGGCGGTTCCTCGTGGGGTTCTCTCTCAAGGCCCGGGTGTTCTCCGTGGCGATGTAGCCCGGGGCGATGGCGTTCACGCAGATTCCCTTGGAGGCCCACTCGTTCGCCAGGGCCTTGGTGAGCTGGGCCACGGCGCCCTTGGAAGCTGCATAGGCTGGCACGGTGATTCCCCCCTGGAAGGAGAGGAGGGAGGCGATGTTGATGATCTTGCCTCCGCCCCGCTCCAGGAAGACCTTCCCTGCCTCCCGGCAGAGCAGGAAGACCGCTGTGGCGTTGACCTGCATGACCTGGTTCCAGTCCTCCAGGGAGTAATCCTCCGCCGGGGCGCGGCGGATGATCCCGGCGTTGTTGACCAGGATGTCCAGGCCGCCGAACTCTTCCAGGGCCCGGTCCACCACCTTCCGGGGCGCAGTGGGATCGGAGAGGTCCACCAGGAGGGAGGCGGCCCGGCGGCCTTGGTCCTCAACCGCCTGGAGGGTCTCATCCAGGGGGGACTTGTGGCCTACAAGGAGGAGGTCCGCCCCTGCCTCGGCCAGGGCCAGGGCCAGGGCCTTTCCGATTCCCGTTCCCGCCCCGGTGACGGCGGCGATCCTGCCGGAAAGGTCGAAGAGATCCTGTGTCGCGCTCATGCATACCTCCCAAGAGGGCCTCCCACCAAGCAGCAAGAGTAGGCTTGCAGGCCGGGAAAGGGCAAGAGCGGGGACCGGGCTTTCCCTTCAGCTCCCCAGGTAGAAGCCTTTCAGGACATCCACCACTCTTTCCATCTGGGATCGGGTGAGCTCCGGGTAGACGGGAAGGCTGATCACCTCCCGGGATGCTCTTTCCGCCACGGGGAAATCCCCTTCCTTGTATCCCAGGTAGGCGAAGCAGGGTTGGAGGTGGAGGGGGAGGGGGTAGTAGACGGCGTGGCCGATCCCTTCCTTCTTCAGGTGCTCCATCAGGGCGTCCCTGCGCCGGGCCCTCAGGGTGAACTGGTTGTAGACGTGCTCCGCCTCCGCAGCCACGTAGGGCGGGGCGAGATGATCCAGCAGGCCTTCTCTCTCAAGGGCCCGGACATACCAGGCGGCGTGGTCCGCCCTGGCCCTGCTCCAGTCACGGAGCCGGCGGAGTTTGACTCTCAGGGCGGCGGCCTGGAGGGCGTCCAGGCGGAAGTTGCCTCCCACGAAGCCGTGACGGTAGGCGTCGACCTGCCCGTGATGGCGGAGGAGGCGGACCTTCCGGGCCAGTTCTTCGTCGGTGGTCACAACCATGCCGCCGTCACCGATCCCTCCCAGGTTCTTGCTGGGAAAGAAACTGAAGCACCCTCCCTTGCCGAGGGTGCCGGCCTTCTTGCCCTTCCAGGCGGCCCCGATGGCCTGGGCCGCGTCTTCCACTACGGGGATCCCCCTGGGGTCGGTGATCTCGCGGATCCTGTCGATCTCGGCGCACTGGCCGAAGAGGTGGACCGGGAGAACGGCCTTGGTCCTCTCCGTCAGGGCTCCTTCCAGGAGATCCGGGTCCAGGTTGAAGGTCTCGGGCCGGATGTCCACGAAGACCGGTCTGGCTCCAAGGCGGTGAATGGAGCCCGCCGTGGCGAAGAAGGTGAAGGGCGAAGTGACCACCTCGTCTCCCGGCCCTACTCCAAGGGCCATGAGGGTCACCAGGAGAGCATCGGTGCCGCTGGAGACGCCCACGGCGTGAGGGGCGCCGCAAAAGGCGGCCACCTCCTTCTCCAGGGCCTCCACTTCGGGGCCGAAGATGAAGCGCTGGCTTTCCAGGACCTCCAGGACGGCCTGGGTCAACTCTTCCCGGATTTCCCGGTATTGGGCCTTGAGGTCGAGGAGAGGGACTGGGTCGTTCATAGGTTTCACCCGGCCGGCCCCCTGGGGATCGGCCTTTCCTGGTCGTTCTCGGGCACCCTTCTTGCCTGGGGATGGGCGGAATTTTTTTGTGCCGGGAAGGTACCATCCCGTGCCGTGCCGTCCAAGGAACGTGGGGGAAGGAGGGTTTCTTTCCGGCCGCCGAGGGGGACGAAAGGGGGAGGATTTCTCCAGGGTCGGTGTCGGCGGCGCGGGTGTTTTGGCGGCATGTGTCTGGAATCCGGACGGGTCGGCCGGGTTCGGGGCGGTGCCGGGCCCTTTCTGCGGTCTCCATCCCATTCCGGTGATCCGAAAAAGGAGGATCCTTCCGGGGGTTTCCCTTTCCCCGCTGTCCATTTCTTCCACACCTTTTCGGGGCCTTCTTTTTCCCCGGAATCCCCCTCTTTCTCCCTGGGTCGGAAGGGGCCTGAAGAGACCAGAGGAGTCGGGTTTTTTCGTAAAGGGAAGGGGCGGAACGGGCCGAGAGAGTCCGGGAAAGGTGGACGGGTGAATTTTGCTTCTCCCGAACGATCCACCGCGGCAAAGAGATGATCGCAGTTTTATCCGGTCAAGGTCCCCGGATGGCTCTTTCAGCGGTTCTTTAGGAGTGAAAAATGCGGGGTAAGGAAAAAGAGAACCTGAGGGAGGTAGGTCTCCCCGTTAGGTCCTTTTCCGGATGGAGAAGACTCAACCTCAGGGCCAAGCTCATGTGGACCATTGGGGGGATCGTCGCTCTTTCCGTGACGGCGTTCCTTCTCAAAGAGGATTCCCGGGCTTCCACGGAGGTCCTCGAGTCCAACAGGGCCGTCCTGGAGGAGGATTACGGCCATTTCCTCCAGCTCATCGAAGACACGGCCCACGAGTCCTACGCCATGGCCTTGTGCGTGGCCTCCCTGCCCCGAGTCCAGGAAGCCCTTTCGAGGAAGGACCGGAAGGAGCTCCTTCAGGTCGTTTCCCCCATCTATCGGGTATTGAAGAAGGACCTGGGCGTGGCCCAGTTCCAGTTCCACATTCCCCCGGCCACGTCCTTTCTCCGGTTGCACAAGCCCGGGAAATTCGGCGACGACCTTTCCTCCTTCCGGAAGACCGTAGTCCAAGCCAACCGGTTCAAGGCCCCCAGTGTGGGCGTTGAGAAGGGGGTGGCCGGGATGGGCATCCGGGGGGTGGTTCCGGTTTTCCTCCAGGGCCGTCACGCCGGAAGCGTGGAGTTCGGTTGCGGTTTGACCGATCAGCTCGTAGGGCGTCTCAAGAAGAAGTTCGGTTTCGATCTGGCCGTTGTGGCCCCGAAGGAGGATGGATTCCGGCTTCAGGCCAAGACGGGCCCCATGGAAATTCCCGCCCAGGCCGTCCCCGTCCTGAAAACCATCATGGAGACCGGCGACAAGATGGTCCGGGCCTTCGAGGTGGATGGAAGGAAGCTTGTGACCTTTCTCGGTCCTTTGAGGGATTTCTCGGGGAAGATCATCGGTGTGGTGGCCATTCCAAAGGACGCGACGGCCGCCTTCGCCGAGATGAAGAGGAACCGTCTCGCAAATCTCGGAGGAGGGCTCCTCTTCCTCGTGCTGGTCCTCGGGGTGATCCACTTCCTCATCGGGCGTTTCGTCACGAAGCCCGTGGGAATCATGAAGGAGGCCTTCGCCCTGGCCGGAGAAGGTGACCTTTCCAGGAGGGTTGATGTCCGGTCCGGGGACGAGTTGGGATCCCTGGCCGAGTCTTTCAATCGTTTCATGGTGAAGATCCAGGAGAGTTTCCGGGCCTTGGCGGAGAATACCCTGGTCCTGGACGATTCGGCCGGGGGACTCGCCGGAATCGCCTGCGAGATGTCCCAGGGGGTGGAGGAGACGACCGAGCGGTCCAGGACGGTGGCGGCTGCCGCCGAGGAGATGAGCGTCACGATCCAGTCCGTGGCGGGTGCGGCGAAGGAAGCGGCCGTCAGCATGGCAGACGTTACGGTCAAGGTGAAGGACCTGGAGGGTACCTTCCGGGGTATCCAGGAGGGAACGGAGAAGGCCAGGTCCATCACCCAGGGAGCCGTCTCGGCCGCCCGGTCCGCTTCGGAAGGGGTCCGGAAGCTGGGTGAAGCCGCCAGGAAGATCGGTTCCGTCACGGAGGTGATCACGGACATCTCGGAACAGACGGCCCTTCTCGCCATGAACGCCACCATCGAGGCCTCCCGGGCGGGGGATGCGGGCAAGGGGTTCGCAGTTGTGGCCAACGAGGTGAAGGCCCTGGCCAAGCAGACCGCCGACGCCACCCTGGAGATCAAGTCCACCGTGGAGAGCATCCAGGGCTCCACCGCGGAAGCGGCGGACCGGATCAGCCGGATCACGTCGGTCGTGGAGGAGATCGATTCCCTCGTTTCGATCATCACGGAGGAAGTGGAGGCCCAGACGGGGACGACCAGGGAGATCGCGGAGAACATCACCAGGGCCTCGGGAGGGATCCAGGAGGTTTCTTCCAGCGTGGAAGAGGTCTCCACGGTCTCCAGGGAGATCGCCAGGGAAATAGGGGACGTGAACTCCGTGGCAATTGCTTTGGCCGAGAGCAGCGGCCACGTGGACGGCAACGCAAAGAGGCTCCGGGAGCTTTCCAGCACCTTGAAGGAGATGGTGGGCCGCTTCCGGGTCTGATCGGTATTCGATAGAGACGAGAGAGCGTGTGTGCCGGGGAGGGGGGCCTGCAAGGGCGCCCTTCCCCGGCATCCTTTTTTTCCTGAGGATCCAGGGCGCATCCGTCCCCTCTCCGCCCCTCTTTCCCTCCGGCGGGGCCGTGGTTGGGAAACCTGCAGGGGCCGGGAGAAACGGCTCCTGCGGGCGAAAGTCTCTTTTGGAGACATGAATTTTTCCGGAAGAAACAGGTATCAAAGCCTGGGCATTTTTTCCTGAAAACAACCTTTTTCTTCACTCCCCGGAGAGGATTCGAAGCACTTCCTCCCCTCTCCATCCCCCTGACCCAAGCCGGCCGCCCGGCCTTGGATTCAAGGTGCCTCGAAGGACGGTTGCGGGAAGCAACGGCCCGGAATACCCGGGGAGGGGCGTATAAAAATTCATGGGTTGGAGGTTTCAACTTTTTTCTTTTTCCTCCCGAAAGGGTCCCCTTGCAAGGGGACGCGGAACAAGCCGTCCGGAAAGGAGGCCGCCGGCGGCTGCAAAAAAGGGGAAGGGCCTCGAGGGAAAGAAGACGGCTCGAGGAACGGGGATGCGGAAAGAGGGCAACGGGAAGAGAAAGGCCGGAAGGATGGGTAAAGGCTGGACGGGGCTCTCTCTCAGGGCCAAGTTGATGTGGGCCCTGGGCGGGATCGTGGCCGTTTCCGTCCTGGGTTTCCTTGGAAGAGATTATTCCCTCTCCACGGAGAAGATGGAAAAAATCAACAAGGACCTGCTCAGGGCGGATTACAAACATTTTCTTCAGTTGATCCGGGATACGGCGGGCCAGTCCTACTCCCTCGCATCCTGCGTGGCGAGCATTCCCCAGGTGCAGGAACGCCTCGCCGCGGGGGACCGGGAAGGGCTGAAGGCGCTGACCGTGCCCATCTACGAAACCCTCAAGAAAAACCTGGGGGTGGCGCAGTTCCAGTTCCACCTGCCTTCAGGGAAATCCTTTCTTCGGCTTCACGACCTGGACCGGTTCGGCGACGACCTGACCTCCTTCCGGAAGACCGTCGTCGAAGTCAACCGGACCAAGGAGCCGAGGATCGGCGTGGAGAGGGGAAAGGCCGGCCTGAGTATCAGGGGGGTGGTCCCCGTCTTCCACGAAGGGAAGCACGTTGGGAGCGTGGAGTTCGGCCGGGGCCTCTCGGACCGGCTCGTGGCGGGACTCAAGGAGGAGTTCGGTTTCGATGTCTTCGTCTTCGTGCCCGGAGAGGGCGGCTTCCGGCTCCTGGCTTCCAGCGACCGGGAGAACCCGCCTCCGGCGGACCGGGCCGCCCTGGAGGAGGTGGTCTCCAGGGGCGAACCCCTGACGAGGCGCGAAGAAAGGGATGGGAAGGACCTGGTGACCTATTACGGTCCCTTCAAGGATTTTTCGGGAAAGGCCGCCGGCGTTGTGGTGATTCCCGTGGATTTCACGAAGGAGTTCTCGGAGCTCAAGATGGGGGGCCTCCTCAGCCTGGGGGTGGGGAGCGTGATCTTCCTGGTCATCCTGGGAATGATCCACTTCCTCATCGGACGCTTCGTCTCCAAGCCCGTGGGACTCATGGAGGAGGCCTTCGCCTTCGCAGGGGAGGGGGACCTCTCCCAGAGGGTGAAGGTGGACACGGAAGACGAGCTCGGATCCCTGGCGAAATCCTTCAATACGTTCATGGAAAGGATCCAGGAGAGCTTCAAGGAACTCGTGGGGAATACCAAGACTTTGGATTCCTCCGCAGGGGGGCTCACCGAGATCGCCGAAGAAATGACCAAGGGCGTGGAAGAGACCTCGGAAAGGTCCAGAACCGTGGCGGCGGCGGCCGAGGAGATGAGCGTCAGCATCCACACCGTGGCCGGGGCGGCCAAGCAGGCTGCGGCGAACGTGGCTGAGGTTACGGTCCGGGTGAAGGAACTGGAGGGGTCCTTCCGGGAGATCCGGTCCGGAACCGAGAAGGCCCAGGCCATCACGGAAAGGGCCGTGGAGGCGGCCCGGTCCGCCTCGGCCGGTGTCACCCAGCTCGGGGATGCGGCGAAGAAGATCGACGTGGTCACCGAGGTGATCACGGACATCTCGGAACAGACGGCCCTTCTCGCCCTGAACGCAACCATCGAGGCCTCCCGGGCGGGGGAGGCCGGAAAGGGCTTCGCCGTGGTGGCCAACGAGGTGAAGGCCCTGGCCAAGCAGACGGCCGAGGCCACCTTGGAGATCAAGTCCAGCGTGGAGAGTATCCAGGGATCCACTGCGGAAGCGGCGGAACGGATCAACAGGATCACTTCCATCGTGGAAGAGATCAACGGGCTCGTTTCGACCATCGCCCTGGAAGTGGAACGGCAGACCGAGACCACCGAGGAGATCGCCCAGAACATCTCCCAGGCGTCGGGGGGAATCACGGAGATGTCGGCCAGCGTCGAGGAGGTCTCCACGGTCTCCCAGGAGATCGCCAAGGACATCGGCGAGGTGAATTCCGTGGCCGAGGCCATGGCGGGAAACAGCGGAGACGTCAGGGGCAATGCCAGGAGGCTCCGGGAGCTCTCCTCCACATTGAAGGAGATGGTCGAACGTTTCCAGGTTTGAATCGCTGAAAGGCGAGAGAGCGTGTGTGCCGGGAGGGGTCCCGCCCGAGGGGCTTCTCCCGGCCTCCTTTTCGGAGTATCCGGATTTCCCGCTCCCGGGCTGTTTCCGGGGGAGCACCTGTGGGGTGCGGGAGCGGAGCGGGCCGCCTCGCGGGAACCCGAAGGGATGCATGGGGGGCTGGGCCGGAGGGAGAGGTGTCTCGATTCGATCCAGTGGAGGGAGGCGGCCTGGACCTCCCGGCTGGGGAGGGGAGCCCTGGGGGCGGAAGATGTTTATGATGCATTCTTCTTTCCCGGTCCGCCCGTCCGGGGTGCTCCGGGAAAATCCTTTTGGAGGCTTTCATGGGACGGGCGAGGCTCTTTCTCGGGATCTTCCTCTCGACCTGCCTGCTTCGTGCCCAGGAGACCAGGGTGGTCCCCTGGTCCCTGGAAAAGGCCGAAGGAAACAGGACGAGCGTCTTTCCCTTCGGGTATACGGCTGGGAGGACCCAGCAGGTCGTGGACGGGGCCTGCCTCTGCGCCCACGCCGCCCTCATCGCGGGTATGGCCGTGAGGCGCGACGGGAAGGGGAGCAATACGTACAAGGCCCGCCGGATCCCTTCCCTGGAAATCCGACTTGGATATACCCGGGTGGGGCCTTCCTCCATGTCCGTGAATTTCGCCGCCAACAGGACCGGCCCCATCGTGACGGTCTTCCCCAAGACCGCTTTCGATCTCCCTCCCCTCCTTCCCTCCCATCCCGGGCGTTTCCTGGTCCGGTGGTCGTGGGGCGTGCCTTTCACCTATGCCAGGAACAGGGGGAATCTCCTGGTGGAGATCGTGATCCCGGGTGTTCCCGGCCATAGCGGTTACCTCATGGACGCCCATGCGTGCCGGTCCATGGCGGGAAAGGTGACCTTCTTCGGAAAGGGCGGGACCTTGGCCGGAAAGGACCCATTCCTCGTGGGTTGTCCCTTCCCGGCCCGCCTGGTCCCGGGAGGATCCTTGACCCTGGAGACCTCGGGATTGAAGAGAGCCTATGCGGCGGGAGTGCTCGTCGGCACTTCCAGGGATTTCCTCGGGAACCTCCCCCTTCCCTTGGACCTTGGGCCCTTGGGGGCGCCGGGGAACTTCCTCTACGTCAGGCCCACTTTCTTCTTCCTTTTGCCCCTTTCCATCTCGGGGGGAAGTTTTGGGGGGAGGCTCTCCCTTTCCCTTCCCTCCTCGGCCGGGATGGCCGGGGCGAGGCTCTTCAGCCAGTTCTTCTTCGCCGACAAGGCGAGCAATTCCCTGGGCCTGGTCTTCTCGCGGGGCCTCGAACTGAACCTGGGTCTTCCTTCGCCGCCCCTCCAGCTTCTCACCTCTCCCGACGTGAAGAGCCCAACCGGAGCATTGAACAAGGCTCTTCCCACGGGCCTTGTGCTCCAGTTCACCGGGGTCTTCGACTGAGCGTCAGGGGGAGGATCCTGCATTTTTTCTCCCGGCACGATTTCGATTTTCGAGCGCTTTGCGGGCGCGCTCTTTGATCCGCCGGGGCGGGGGAAGGGAAGCGGTGATTCTCCCGTTCCGGAGGAGGGGCTCCAGGAGGGATATTCCCGGGTTTCCGCAATCGGGGCAGGTCCAGGGTGTCCCGACGGGGAGGACCTCCCTCCTTGTACAGGCTGGACACTGGAGGAGGTCCTTCCTCCCCGATTTCTTCCCCCGCTTGGCCAGGGGGGTTCCCTCCACTTCCACGATGTCCAGGGCGAAGTCCACGTGGGGCGCCCGGGAGATGAAGGAGCCTACACCGAATCCGTCCACCGTGTCCTTCAGTTCGAGGATCTCCTTCTCTCCGATTCCGCCGCTCACGAGGATCTTCACCTTCTCGAAGCCCCGCCGGTCCAATTCCCAGCGGATCTCTTCGGCAAGGGCCTTCAGGTCTCCCCGGCGGCTGGGAGGGGTGTCCAGGCGAAGGGCGGAGAGCCTGTCTCCCAGGGCCCGGGCGACTCGAAGGGCTTCGAACTTTTCGTCCTGGAAGGTGTCGATCAGGACGAGACGGGGCGTCTCGGGGTCCACGATCCTGTCGAAGGCCTCCGCCGCTTCCACGGTGTCCCCCATGACGAGGATCATGGAGTGGGGCATGGTGCCCCGGGCGGGAATTCCCAGGAGTTCCGCTCCGAGCACCGAGGAGACCGTGTCGGTCCCCCCGATCCATGCGGCCCTCTCCACCATGGGGGCGACGGCCGGGTGCTGGCGGCGGGCGCCGAAGCTCAGGAGGAGCTTCTCTCCGGCGGCGATCCTGCACCGGGCGGCGGCAGTGGCGATCCCCGAGGCCTGGCAGAGGAGCCCCAGGAGGGCTGTTTCATGTATACAGAAACTGGTGTATCGACCCCGGATCGCGAGGACGGGCTCGCCGGCGTGGAAGAGAGAGCCTTCGGGGAGGGCGTCCACCTCGATTCCCTCCAGGCCTTCCAGAAGCCTGGCGACCTCCTCGATCCCGCAGAGCACCGCCCAGGACCAGCCGGCGGGAAGGCGTTTCACCGAGACCTCGGCGGCGACCTCCTTGTCCGCCCCGGCTTCCGCCAGCACCTTTTCCGCGTTGAGGAAATAGGCGTCCGTCACACGCCCGGCCCGGATCTCCTCTTCCGTCGCCACGTGGAACCTTCTCATGGGAGTCTTTCCTTCTTCAGGGGAGGAGGGAGGTGGAGTCCAGGATCTTCACCCCGGCTTCTTCCAGTTCCGCTCGAACAGAAGGGTCCGAAGCCTCCTCCACGGGCATGGTCAAGTCCCACAGGAAGAAGGTCTCGAATCCCGCGGCGGCGCCGTCCAGGGCGGTCCACTTGACGCAGTAGTCCCGGGCCAGGCCGCAAAGATAGATCTCTTTCACGCCCCTCTCCTCCAGGAAGCCCGCCAGGCCCGTCGGGGTCCGCCGGCCTCCCGGGCCGGGGGCGCTCCGAAAGGCGCTGTACGAGTCCACCAGGGGATCCATCCCCTTCCGGAGGATGAGGGTCAAGGGCTCCAGGGGGAGTTCCGGGTGGAGTGCGGCGCCGGGAGTTCCCTGGACGCAATGGTCGGGCCAGAGGACCTGGGGGGATCCATGGAGGAGGATCGTGTCGAAAGGCTCCCTTCCGGGATGGCTGGAGGCGAAGGAGATGTGGCCCGGCGGATGCCAGTCCTGGGTTGCCACGACCAGGGAGAAAGGGCCTTCCAGGACCAGGGCGGCGATGGGGGCGGCCACCCGGTCCCCTTGGGGCACGGGAAGAGCACCGCCGGGGAGGAAATCCAGCTGGAGATCCACGACGATCAGGGCTCCGCCGGGACTTCTCCCGGCCCCTCTTTCTTCGTTTTGCGCCATGGGCCGGACCTCCTTCCGCCCTTCCGGGCGGGAGGGGGGATTATGGATCTTTCCCGACCTTCCCCTCAAGACCGGGGTCCGGGACGGCCGTTCCGGCCGTTTCGAGAAGCCTCTCCGGGCCGGCTCTTTGGACATGAGGATCTCTCTCCTGGATCCCCGGGCCGACGGAAGAGGGACCCTCGGGGGCGGCCCTGGCAGGAAGCCCGCCGGGATCCTGGTATTGCGAAAATGCAGATATATCCCCGGCGTCCGGGAGGGGAGTCAGTTCTCCTTGGCGCCCTGGTTGATCCAGTCCCGGACCTTCTTGAGCTGGGGCGGCTTGAGGGGATCCTGGAAGTAGGGCATGCGGGAGCCGATGGGTGGGGTGTCCAGGCTGAGCTTCAGGTAGAGCAGGCTCTGGGAAGCGTTGTACGGCACGACGATGGGGAAGCGGGCCTGGTCGCCGCCGCCGCGCATCATGCTTTCGTAGCTGGAGAGGTCCAGTCCCCCGCTCTTGGATCCGTTCAGGTGGCAATGGCAGTTGTTGATGAAGATCGGGTGCACGTCCATGGACCAGGTCACGGTGACCGTGGCTGTGGGCTTCTTTCCGCCTCCCTTGGGCGGGATGGTGGTGAAGAGGAGTTCCCGCCTTTCCGCGAGGACCGGCGCGATTCCGAAGGGACCGCCTGCCGCCAGGGTTTCGGGGATTCCGTCTCCGTCCGTGTCGGGGTTCCCGTCCCCAACGGTCTCCCCCGTCCGTTCGTCCTCGGAGACGAGGAGGTGGAAGGTGGACTCGGCCTGAAGGAGGACCTGGGAGAAGAGGTCCGAGGCCCCCGGGTAGAGACCGCTCACCCTCAGGGCCCGGAGCCCGGAGGCCAGCCAGGCCGTGACCGAGGGGGTCCAGGTGATGAGATTGGAGTCGGCCCGGGTCTTGAGGAGTTTCAAGGCGGGGACCCAGAACTTCTTCTCCATCCTGGTGGAGAGGTCCAGGGCCCTGGCCAGGTAGATCGGGTCCTCCAGGGCGCGGTAGCAGGAGAGGAGGGCCTCGATCATGGCGAGTTGGGAAACCAGGCGGTCCGTCCCCCCGACAGGGCCCTTTTCCAGGTCGAAACCGTCGAAGGCGAGGCCGGAGCCGGGATCCAGGAGATGGGCCAGGAGAAATTTTCCCTGGGACGCAATCATGTCCTTCACGGCCTTGTCCCCACCCGTTACGTCCTGGTATTCCGCCAGGGCCCTGAGGACGGCGGCGGCCGAGGCGGTGGTCAGGGTGGTGCCGGGTCTTCCGCCCAGGTTGATGTCCACGAAGGTCCCGGCGGAGGGGCGGAAGTGCATGGCCTTCAGGTCGGCCACGAGGAAGCGGACCAGGCCGGCGGCCGTCCTATGGGGGGAATGCTTCTCCCGGGCCGCCGGAAAGGGGGACCCGTCGAACAGGGCCCGGTAGGCCTCCATGGGATTTACGGGTGAAGAGATCCAGTAGAGTTCAAGGGCCCCCCGGAGGAGTTCGGCCTGGGCCGGCAGGCTGGTGGACCCGTCGGTGACCCTCAGGCTTTCCGGGGCGGGGGGGAGTCCCGGCGGGGGGGAAGGTGCTTCTTCCACCCGGATCCGGTCGGGGATGTAGACCAGGCCCTTGGCCGGGTCGTAGGAGTCGGGGTCCACGGGGCCGAGTCTCTTCCCGTCGAAGCAGAGCTTCTCCAGGAGGAAGCGGGCCTTGTCCCAGGCGGCCTGGAGGGCGATGAGCCCCCTTAGGGCCTCCGAGGGGACCAGGCCGTGCCGCCTGCCCTGGTCCTGGAGGCGGGAAAGGCGCCCCTCGGCCGTGAGGACCTGGAGGTAGAGGGCCCTTCCGAGAACCAGGGAGGAGAGGGTCTTGTCCATCTTCCCCCGGTCCCAGCGGAGAGAGGAGAGGTCCACGTCCCTGTTCAGGAGGTCCACCTCCCCGGCGTAGGCCGGATTACCCTTTGTGTATTCCGCCAGGGTGGGCCAGGTGCCTTTCAAGGGAACCGCTCCTGCGGCGCGGGCCATCTTCTCCATCCAGTCCTGGAAGACCTCGTCCAGGTTGGTGCCGTTCCCGTTCCGGTCCTTCGGCGCTCCCGGGGCGGAGGCGGCCTCGGCGAAGTTGGGGCCGTAGAGGAGGTGGATCCCGAGCCCCGAGGAGAGGGTCAGGGTGTCGGCCTGGTAGAGGGCGGTCTCCTCCGCCTCGAAGGCCGCCGGGGAGGTGAAGTCCTGGTAGCCGGCGTGTCCCACGAAGCCGCTTCCCGTGCGGTAGAGCTGGGCCGCCGCGTCCAGGTTCATGGCGGCGTTGCAGGTGTCGCTCCCGCCGACGAGCCGGGTCGGTCCCGAACCTCCTCCGGAGTAGCACCCCCAAAGCAGGGGGAAGAGGATCGCCGGGAGTGTGAAGAGTCTCTTGGGGAGGAACATAGGTCTGGCTCCCTGGGGATGGGGTACTTCACAGAAGTGTGCCCCAGGGGGCGGACCTTGTCCATCGGGGGAGGCCGGGCGGGAGGGAGAAGGCCCGGAATCCTCCCCGGGGGCGCCCCGGTGCGGGTCAGAGCCCCAGTTCCACGACGATCCCTTTTGGAGCGTAGTACCGGGCGAAGGGCTGTTTCAGGTCGAAATGGACCCCGAAGTCGAAGAACTCGAAGAAGTCGCACTTGCCCTGGAAGGGGCCTCCCACGGTGCACCGGGCCAGGCGGCTCATGCGGACTCCCAGGCTGTTGAAGGCAGGATCCAGGACCACTTGTTGCTCGAAGTAGACCGCACCCACCAGGGCCGGGTCGTTGGGAATGACCCCCAGGTCGAACTCGACCCTCCCCTCCCGGCTGGAGGCGTCGGTCCTGGAAGGGAAGACCAGGGCGGGATCGGTGTAGAGGCGGCACCCCTTCGCTCCCAGGGGGGCCAGGTCCAGGGGGAGGGGGATCCCTCCCAGGTGGGTGGAACTGGTGCCCAGGATGTCCAGGGCGGGAAGGTCCTTCCTGTCAGCCCGGCTGAACCCGTAGTGCCGCCATACGTATCCGATATAGGGATAGGTTCCGTAGTTGAAGAAATCCCGGGGACACCCTGTTCCGGAATAACTTCTCGCCCCCCCCGAAGGGGCGCCCACCCATCCAGAGGCGGTCTCGGCGTCGGCGTACCAGACGGCCGCCGAAAAGGTCCCTGCGTGGGCGGCGAACTCGAGGAGGAAGGCCTTTCCCGAGTAGGGGAAGGGTTTGTCCAGGGCCATGGTGATGGAGAAGGGGGCCGGGGCCTTGGATGGGGGAGGGGATGCGGGGAAGGTGATGCTGGTCTTCTTCATCACGCAGGTGTAGTCCTTCCCCCTGTTTCCCGCCCACAGCCGGCTGTAGCCCGCCACGGGATCCCCGGGAAGGTTGCTCATGAAGATCTCCAGGTCCCACTTGTGGAGGAGAAAGAGTTCTCGTCGCAGGCCGTCCCTCCTCAGGCTGAGCGACTGGATCCGAAGGGGGGAGCCGCCCATGGCCTTGGCGCTGTAGAGGAATTGAACCCTCGAGGGAGCGTACTTGGCCGGGACCCAGGCCGAGGAGTTTCCCTCCCTGGAAGCCAGGCCCGAAGGAATCACCAGCCGGCTTTGGGCGGCCAGGCAGGCGGGAAAGAGCAATACCGCCAGGAGTCTGCTCGGGGGGAACATGGCGCATACTCCATGCAACAGGAAAAGGGGGACGAACTTGTCTTTTTACCGACTTCTTCCCTTCCTTGTTCGGCCTTTCCCGGGCGGGCCTTGACCCTACCCGTCCCTTCCGGGGGAAAGGGACCCTCGATCCCCGGGATCAGGAGGTCCGCTCTTCTCCCCCTTCCCGGGAGGGGGGCTCCAGGAATTCCAGGCCCGGATCTTCCACCTCTTCCCCCCAGGGGTCGTCGTAGAAGATCCCGTTCCTCGCCGCGATGTCCCGGGCGATCCGGCGGAAGGAGGGGAGAGAGTGCTCGAAGAAGAGCCTGTACCCCTCGCAGAAGTAGTTCACCTTCCCCCCCTCCCCGCCCGGGAGATGGTGCTTGGGGCACCCGCCGTTGCAGATCGGAAGGTAGGGACACTCCCCGCAGGGTTCGGGAAGCTCCGTCTTGAGCCGGGCGAATTCCTCCACCTTTTGGGATGTGACCAGTTCCACCAAGGGGGTCTCGAGGACGTTGCCAAGCCGCCATTCGGGAACGACGAAGTGGTCGCAGGCGTAGAGGTCGCCGTTCCACTCGAGAACGTATGCGTTGGCGCACCTGCGGGAATAGACGCAGACCGTGGGGACCCTCTGGACGAGGAGGCTCACGATGCTTTCGAAGATCCGCACGCTCACCCGGCCCACGTCGTTCAGGACCCAGGTGTCGAAGACCTCGGAGAGGAACTTCCCGAACTCCACGGGGGGGCAGGAGAAGGGCAGGGGACGGCCGCTCTCGTCCTTTTCCAGGATGGGAATGAACTGGATCCACTCCACGCCCTTCTCCACGAAGAACCTGTAGAGATCGGCGCCGAGCTTCACGTTGTTGCTGTTGAGCGTCACCAGGGCGTTGAAGTCCACGCCGTGCTTCCTCAGGAGTTCCAGGCCTCTCCAGGCCTTTTCGAAGGAGCCGTTCCCGGCGTGGTCCTTCCGGAAGTGGTCGTGCACTTCCGGAGGGCCGTCGATGCTGATCCCCACGAGGTAGCGGTTCTCGGCGAAGAAGGAGCACCAATCTTCGTCCAGGAGGGTGCCGTTGGTCTGGATGGACCACTCCACTCTCTGGCCGGGAAGGCGGTATTTCTCCACCAGGTCCCGGGCGAGGCGGAAGAAGTCCAGCCCCGCCAGGAGGGGTTCGCCGCCCTGCCAGCTGATCACCGCTTCCCTGGGCCGGGCCTGGAGGTACTGGCGGAGGAATTCCTCCAGGGCCTCCGGGGTCATCTGGAACCGCTTCACCCCGGGGTAGAGCTCCGTCTTGGGGGTGTAGTAGCAATACCCGCAGTCCAGGTTGCAGACCCCGCAGACGGGCTTGGTCATGACCGTGAAAGGGGGCAGGAAGAGGGGCGCAGGTCCTTCTTCTTCCTTCTTTTTCTTCTTCTTCGCCACCTTGCTGTGCTCCCCGTCCGTCCTCCCCTTTCGGGGCCACCCTACGGGTGCCGGTTGCAGGGTGTCAACTCGCCCCGGGTGGGGTTCCTGGGAAAGGGCGGGGCCCGGCGGTAGACTCCTCCCCTCCCCCCCGGACGAGGAGGTGTTCCGTGGGCACGACGAGACGCGGTTTTCTCAAGGCCGGGGCGGGCCTGGCCGCCGGCTACGCCCTTTCTTCCTGTTCCCTTCCGGGCGGGCCAGGAAGGAGAGACGCCGGGAGAGGAAAGAGGCCCAACATCCTCTGGATCACCTCGGAGGACACATCTCCCGATCTGGCCTGCTACGGCCAGGGGCTCGTGGAGACCCCCAACCTGGACAGGCTCGCTTCGGAAGGAATCCGCTTCACCCGGGCCTTCACGACGGCTCCGGTCTGCTCGCCCTCCAGGTCCGCCTTCATGACCGGCATGTACCAGACCTCCATCGGGGCCCACAACCACAGGAGCCACAGGGGGGACGGGTACACCCTCCCCCCGCCGGTGAAGCTGATCACCGAATACTTCCGGGAAGCCGGCTATTACACGGCCAACGTGAGGACCGCCGCCCCGGGGGTCCGGGGGACGGGGAAGAGGGACTTCAATTTCCACGTCGAAAGGCCCTTCGACGGGACCGACTGGTCCGGCCGAAACCCCGGTCAGCCTTTCTTCGCCCACCTGAACCTCAGGCTCACCCACAGGCCCTTCGTGAGGGATCCCCACCGTCCCATAGACCCGGACGAGGTGGAGGTGCCTCCCTTCTACCCCGATACCCCCCTGGCCCGCCGGGACTGGGCGGACTACCTGGAATCCATCCAGGTCCTGGACAGGGAGATCGGGAAGGTCCTGGAGCGGCTCGAAAGGGAAGGGCTCGAGGAGGAGACCCTCGTCATCTATTTCGGCGATCACGGGAGGCCCCACGTGCGGGCCAAGCAGTGGCTCTACGAGGGGGGGATCCGGATCCCCCTGATCGTCCGGTGGCCCGGCCGCCTTCCCGCCGGGGTGGTCTCGAATGCGCTTGTGAGCGCCCTGGACTTCGCCCCCACGTCCCTCTCTCTTGCCGGGATCGAGCCTCCCTCCCACATGCAGGGGGTGGTCTTCCTGGGAGAAAATGCGGCAACACGGGATTGCATCTTCGCCGCCCGGGACAGGTGTGACGAAACGGTGGACCGGATCCGGTGCGTGCGCGAAGGCCGCTGGAAGTACATCCGGAACTTCATGCCCGGCCGTCCCTACACCCAGTTCAACGCCTACAAGGAGAGCATCTACCCCGTCCTGGCCCAGATGGAGGTCCTCCACGGGGAAGGGAGGCTGTCTCCCGTCCAGGAGAGGTTCATGGCCCCCCGGAAGCCGGAGGAGGAACTCTACGACCTGGAGGAGGATCCCTTCGAGACGGCCGACCTGGCGGGGAAGAAGGAGTATCGGGATGTATTGAACCGCCTCCGCGCGCGCTTGGACCGGTGGATCGAGGAGACCGGCGACCAGGGGAGGATCCCCGAGGATCCCCGGGTGAGGGCCTACTGGAAAAAGGTTGCCGCCAGGAGGTTCCGCAGGCGGATGAGGAGGTGGGGCCTCTCGCCGGAGGGCACGGCCCGGGAGAGGCTGGCCTTCTGGCGCAAGCGGCTTCTGGGCTGACTTCACCCCGGCAAGACGAAAAGGCCCGGAATTTCCAGGTTGAGGCTCCTCTTCCGGCCCCGAGCGGCTGGATTCCCTCAAGGTTTTTCCGGCTGTCTCCGAAAAGCGGAAAGTCGAGGCCGGGACCCTCCCCGGCGAAGGGGAGGCGGCCGGACCCGGCCGGGAGGCCGTCATGGGCTTGCGGATTTTGTTCGTTGACGACGAGAAGCGGATCCTGGAAGGGCTCAAGCGGATGCTCCGTCCCTTCCGGAAGGAGTGGCGCCTGGCCTTCGCCCAGTCCGGGAAGGAGGCCCTGGAGATCCTGGAGAAGGAGGAGTTCGACGTCATCGTCTCGGACATGAGGATGCCCGGGATCGACGGGGCGGAACTCCTCTCCACGATCCGGGAGAAATACCCCGACATGGTCCGGATCATCCTTTCCGGCCAGTCCGACCAGGAGAAGATCGTCCGCTCCGTCGGTCCTTCCCACCAGTTCCTCTCCAAGCCGAGCGATCCCGAGGAGATCCGCCGGACCATCCAGTCCATCCGGGTCTTCAAGGAGCTCTTCAAGGAGGAGACCCTGAAGAAGCTCCTCGGCGGACTCACGACGCTTCCCAGCCTCCCATCCCTGTACACGGAGGTCATGGAGAAGGTGAACTCCCCGACGGCCTCCCTGGCCGACGTGGGGGAGGCCATCTCCAAGGACCCCGGCATGACCGCCCAGATCCTGAAGCTCGTAAACTCGGCCTACTTCGGCCTCAGCCAGGAGGTGACCAACCCGGGTGTCGCCGTGAACCTGCTGGGACTGAATACCGTCACCTCCCTGATCCTCACGGTCCAGGTCTTCCAGGCACTGAGTCCCGAGCTCATGAGGCGCTTCAAGCTGGACGCCCTCTGGGACAAGAGCCTCCTCCTGGCGAAGCTGGCGAGGGCGATCGCCTTGAAGGAGACGGGGGAGAAGAAGGCCGCCGACGAGGCCTACACTGCGGGCCTCCTGGCCGATTGCGGTAAGGTGATCCTGGCGAGTGGATTCCCGGAGCGGTTCGCCCGCGTCGTGGAGGCCGCCGGGGGGGACTGCTTCTGGGCGGTGGAGGAGGAGAAGGCCGAGTTCGGCGTGAGCCACGGGCCGGTGGGGGCCTACTTGATGGAACTCTGGGGGCTTCCCGGGTCGGTGGTCGCGGCCATCGCCTTCCACCACCACCCCTCCCTGGCGGAACAGGAGGGATTCTCGGCCTTGACGGCGGTCCACGCCGCCGCCGCCCTGGAGAGGGCCGCCTCCCGGGAGGACGAGGGGGAGGAGCCACCTCCCGAGATCGACCTGGATTACCTGGAGGGACTGGGGCTGGCGGAAAGGGCGGCGTCCTGGAGGGAACTGGTCCTGGAGCAACTGGAATCCTGCACGGAAGAGGCCAAATGAAGAGAGCCATCCTTTTCGTGGACGACGAGCCCAACCTGCTGGCGGCGGTGCAGAGGCAGACCCGCAAGCGTTTCGACATCAGGACCGCCGTGGGGGGGGAAGAGGGCCTGGCGGTCTTCGAGAAGGAAGGTCCCTTCGGTGTGGTAGTTTCGGATCTCCGGATGCCCGGGATGAACGGCATCGAGTTCCTGGGGAAGATCCGGGAAATGAGCCCCGAGACCGTGCGGCTCATGCTCACAGGCTTCGCCGATCTCGAGGCGGCCATGGAGGCGGTGAACGAGAGCAACATCTTCCGTTTCCTCACCAAGCCCTGCCCCCCGACCAGGATGATCAAGGCCCTGGAGGACGCCCTGGATCAATTCGACCTGGTCACGGCGGAGAAGGAACTCCTGGAGAAGACCCTTTCCGGGGCGGTGAAGGTCCTGGTGGAGGTCCTCTCCATGGTCAATCCAAACGCCTTCAGCCGGGCCTCGAGGATCAAGAAATACGTCTCCCAGTTGGCCCGGGTCCTGGGCCTGGAGAACCGGTGGCGTTTCGAGGTGGCCGCCCTTCTCTCCCACCTGGGTTGCGTGACCCTTTCCCAGGAGACCTTGGACAAGGTCCTGGCGGGAAGACCTCTGACGGCGGAGGAGAGGGATCTCTACGGCCGGCACCCCCAGGTGGCGGCGTCCCTCCTCAAGCGGATCCCCAGGATGGAGGAGGTGGCCGCCATGGTGGAGGGCCAGTACGAAAGTCCCCCGGAGTCCGGGAAGATCCGTTCCGACCCGGTTCTCCTGGGGGCCCAGCTGATCCGGCTGGCCACGGCCCTGGACCAGAAGATCGCCATGGAGAAGGAGCCTCGCGCCGCCCTGGAGGAGTTGCGGAAGGAGAAGGCGGCCTTCCCCGGCTTCCTCCTGGAGGCGGCGGGCAAGATCGAGGCCAAGGGAGGTTTCAAGGCTACCACCAGGCTGGTTGGGCTGAAGGAACTCAGGGTCTCCATGGTCCTGGACGAGAACGTATACGCCCAGAATGGGATCCTGCTCGCCCCGAAGGGGCAGGAGGTCAACGTGGCCGTAATCGAAAGGCTTCGCGGTTTCGCCGGGGGGGTTGGGATCAAGGAGCCTTTCAGGGTGATCGTCGACGAAGAAGAGGAAGAGGAAGAACCCGCGCTTTCCATCGGGAGGGGAGGGAGAGAGAGATGAAACCGCTCGTTTTGCTCGTGGACGACGATCCTTCCCTGACGGAGGGCTTGAAGAGGAGATTGCGCAACGAGCCTTACACCATCCTGGAGGCCCACTCGGGAGAGGAGGCCTTGAAGATCCTCGCCGAGCGGAAGGTGGCCGTCGTGGTGAGCGACGAGAACATGCCGGGGATGACCGGAACGGAGTTGATGGGGCGGATCCGGATCGAACACCCCGAGGTGATGCGGATCATCCTCACGGGAAACGCGAGCCTGGAGGCGGCCCTGAAGGCCATAAACGAGGGCCAGATCTACCGCTTCCTGGTCAAGCCCGTGAGAAAGGTGGAGATCATGATGGCCGTAAGGCTGGCCATCGAACAGTACAAGCTCCTGGAGGAGAACCGCAGGCTCAGGGAGGTCGTTGAGCGCCAGAAGGGCCTCCTGGACAGGCTGGAGGCGGAATCTCCGGGAATCACCCGCGTGCGGCGGGACGAGGACGGAGCCATCCTGATCGACGAGACCCCCTGGGACCCCGAATCGGCCCTGCGATGAGGGAATTCAGGTTTTCTGGAGAAGGGGAATCGAACATGCAAATTTCGGGAATGCGGAACAAGCGGCTGCCGGCGTGGAGCGGCTGGGCCCTCCTCGCAGGGGCGGCCCTCCTTTCCTTTTTCCTGGTCCAGACCCACTTCTTCTCCCTTCCTCCCACCGACTCCGAGATGGGGGGGATTTCCACGATGCTGGCATTTCTCTCCTTCACCTCGCTACTCGCCGTCCTGGCCACGTTCTTCTTCCTGGCCCGGAAGAACCGGGGGCTCCTGGTGGAGTTGGACCGGGTGAGGGAGGACATCCGGGAGATGGCCCGTAGCGAGAAGGCCGCCAGGAAGGACCTCTTCTACCAGTCCGTCCTGGCGGGCCTGGCCAAGCTGGCCCTCTCGGCGGGGACATTCAAGGAACTTCTCGCCGAGGCGGTGGAACTGCTCAAGGAGACCATGAAGGTGGACGCCGTGGAGGTCCTCTCCTACGACGGAGGGGAGAACTTCTTCTTCCTCGAGGAGGGCCTTGGTTGGAGGGACGGCCTGGTGGGGACCCTGCGGTTCCCGGCGGACCCTAGATACCTGGAAACCTTCGGGCTCCGGGGGGAAGGCTTCCACAGGTGGACGGCGGGACGGGAGGGACCCAGGGGGGAGGCTTCGCCCCACGCGGCGGAACACGGTTTCCGGGCCGGGCTTTGCGTCGCCGTGCCCGGGGAGGACGGGCCCTATGGAATAATTGCGGTTTTTAGAAAAGAGGCGGAGCATTTCAGCGCCGAGGAGGGGAATTTCCTCCTTCTCACGGCGGACATCCTGGGGGACGCCCTGATTCTCAGGGAGGCCCAGGAGAAGCTCCGGAAGGGCGAGGAGCGGCTGGAGATGGTGTTGAAGGGGGCCGGCCTGGGTACCTGGACCTGGGAGATCCGCGAAGGGACGGTCGTGGCGGACGGCCAGTTCCTCTCTTCCCTGGAGAAGAAGGGGGGAGAGGAGAGGTGGACCCTTCAGGATTTCCAGGACCTGGCCCACCCGGAGGACCGGGATGGAATGATCTCCTGCATGGAGGAGAACCTGGAGGGGCGGAAGGAGGTCTTCGACTGGGAAGGACGGCTCCGCACGGCAGGGGGCGGGTGGCGGTGGTTCCATGTTCGGGGAAGGGTAATCGACCGGGACGAGACGGGCGCTCCCTTGAGGATGGCCGGTGTGGTCCAGGACGTTACGGAGAAGAAACAGCTCGAGACCCAGCTCTTCCAGGCCCAGAAGCTCGAGTCCGTAGGGCGCCTGGCGGCGGGGATCGCCCACGAGATCAACACCCCGACCCAGTACGTCTCGGACAACACCATGTTTCTCAAGGAGTCCGGGATGGACCTCCTCCGTTTCGTGGAGGAGGTGGAGAAGTTGGTCCTCGAGGAATTCGGAGAGGAGGTTCCCGAGGGTTTGAAGGAGAGGTTTCGGGGGCTCCTGGAGGACCTGGACATGGAATTCCTCAGGGAGGAGGTGCCCAAGGCCATCGACCAGTCCCTGGAGGGCCTGGGGCGGGTGGCCAAGATCGTCCGGGCCATGAAGGACTTCTCCCATCCCGGGTCGGCCGTCCAGGAGCCGACGGACTTGAACAAGGCCGTGCAGAGCACGGTGACCATCGCAAGGAACGAGTGGAAGTACGTCTCCGACCTGGAGACCCACCTGGACCCCGACCTGCCCCTGGTCCGGTGCTTCAGCGGGGATTTCAACCAGGTGATCCTGAACCTCATCGTGAACGCGGCCCACGCCATCGGGGACGTGGTCCGGGAAGAGTCGGGAAAGAAGGGGAAGATCACCGTGACCACCAGGAAGGACGGGAATTGGGCCGAGATCCGTGTCCAGGATACGGGAACGGGGATCCCCGAGGAGATCCGGGACAAGATCTTCGAACCCTTCTTCACCACGAAGCCCGTGGGGAAGGGGACGGGCCAGGGGCTCTCCCTGGTCTACTCGGTGATCACCCAGAAGCACGGCGGGGAGGTCCGGGTGGAATCGGAGGTGGGCAAGGGATCCACCTTCATCCTGAGGATCCCCATCGAAGGACTCCGGGAGGGGGAGCAGGCCAGGGAGAAGGTCTTCCAGGAAGGAGGTTCCTGAGGCTCGGCCTTGACCGGACCCGGCCGGGGAGCATGATTCCAGGGTTCCCCCTGGCATGGAATCCTGGAGTCATGGCTGGATGGTGCGAAACATCTTTTCTCTCCCGGCGGCTTTCTTTTCCCTCTTCCTCCTTTCGGGATGTCCCCAGCCCGGGACGGGACCGGAAGCCCCTCCGGTCTCCGAACCGGCTTTGATCCCCCTCCCGAGGCGACTTCAATGGAAGGAGGGAGCCCTCTCCCTTTCCAGGGTGCGCCTCGACCTTCCGGGGAGAGGCGGGGCTTGGACCTCTTTCGTGGAGAGGGATCTCCGGGGGGTCCTGGAGAAGGCCGGGGTCCGGATCCTGCCTCCGGGGGAGGAGGCTCCTTCCTGCGTCCTGTCCTTCCGCACGGCCCCTGTGAAGGTCCCCAGGAACGCCGCCCAGGCCTACAGCCTCGAGGCGGGGGGCGGCCGGATCCTGGTTCGGGCATCCGCCACGGCGGGCTTCTTCTACGCCGTCCAGACCCTCCGCCAGCTCATCCAGAAGGCTGGAGGTGAACCCCGGGTGAAGGCCTGCTCCATCCTGGACTGGCCGGCCTACCGGTGGAGGGGCTTCATGCACGACGTGGGCCGGAACTTCCAGACCATCCCCTTCCTGGAGCACCAGATCGACATCCTGGCCCGGTACAAGATCAACCTCTTCCACATGCACTTGACGGACAACCCCGGTTGGAGGGTGGAGAGCAGGAGGCATCCCGAACTGAACGCCCCCTCGAGCTACAGGCCGACCAGGCACCCCGGCAAGTTCTATACCTTCGACCAGTTGCGAAAGTTCGTGGCCTTCTGCAGGGACCGGGGGGTCCTGGTCATGCCCGAGATGGACATGCCCGGCCACAGCCAGTACTTCAAGAAGGTCTTCGGGGTCACCATGCAGACCCCCCGGGGAGCGGAGATCCTGGAAGGGGAGATCGCCGACTGGTGCAAGGTCTTTCCCGGGCCCTACTTCCACCTGGGCTCCGACGAGGTCCGGATCAAGATGAAGGATTTCATCCCCCGCATGGTCCGTGCCGTCCGCTCCCACGGAAAGGAGGCGGTGGTCTGGCGTCCCGGGGGCCCCATCCCCGATTCGAAGGTGATCACCCAGCTCTGGTCCCGCCGGCCCAAGGAGCTTCCCGGGGTCCGGTACTTCGATTCACGCTTCACCTACTTGAACCACGTGGATCCCTTGATCGCCCCGATCCGCTACTTCTTCCTCCAGCCCTGTCTCAGGCCCCACGACGACGACCAGGCCATGGGAGGGATCCTCTGCTACTGGCCCGACACCCGGATCGCCCGCCAGGAGGACGCCTTGAGGATCACCGCCTTCTACCCGGCCCTCCTGGCCTGGGCCGAGTCGACCTGGAGGGGCAGGAAGGTCTCCGGCAGGGATTACTGGGCCAAGCTTCCCCCCAAGGGAACGGCCCAGTGGCGGAGGTTCCGGGATTTCGAGGACCGCCTCCTGGCCTTCAGGGACCGGTTCTTCCGGAACGAGCCCTTCCCCTGCGTGAGGCAGACCGACCTCCCCTGGCGGCTCATCGGCCCCTTCGACCACAAGGGAAACCTGGAGCGATCCTTCCCGGTGGAGAAGGAGATCCGGGAGAGCTATACTGTGGACGGCAAGGTCTACAGGTGGCGCAAGGAGCTGGCCTGGGGCGGGACCATCCACATCCGCCACTTCTTCGGGTTTCCCTCCTGGATTCCCGGCGCCAAGGAAGGGACGGTCTACGGCCTCACCTGGATCCACTCGGACCGGGAGCGGGACGGCTGGATGTGGATCAACTTCAACACGACCTCCCTCTCGGGAGGGAGGAGCGGCGCCGGAAACCCGCCGCTTGGAAAGTGGAGCTGGATGGAGAGCCGGGTCTGGCTCAACGGAAAACCCATCCCTCCCCCCAGGTGGAACCACCCGGGGATCCGGGGATGGGCCTCGTACGAAGTGGAGATCACCAACGAGACCTACGTGAACCGGCCGCCTTGCAGGGTGCATTTCCGCAAGGGTTGGAACCAGGTCCTGGTGAAGGCCCCGGCGGGAAAGTGGAAGGGGCGCCGCAACCGCAAGTGGTGTTTTACGGCCATCCCCGTCTCCTGGGACGGGAAACGGGTGCGTGAGCCCCGGGGGCTCACCTATTCGGCCTTCAAAGGAAAGGATGGATCGAGATGAGGAGACGTGATTTTCTCAAGGTCGCCGGGGCGGCCCTCGGGGGCGCCGTGGTCGGAGCCTGCAAGGCCCCCGGCGGGTCCAGGGGCGGCGGGAAGGGCAGGAAGCCCAACATCATCTACATCCTGGCCGACGACCTGGGTTACCACGAGCTCGGCTGTTACGGCCAGGAAAAGATCCGGACTCCCAACATCGACAAGCTCTGCGCCGAGGGGATGAAGTTCACCGATCACTACGCCGGCGCCCCGGTCTGCGCCCCCTCCCGGTGCACCCTGTTGACGGGCAAGCACCTGGGCCACGCCTACATCCGGGACAACAAGGAGATCCGGCCCGAGGGCCAGGAGCCCATCCCCGCCTCCGAGGTGACCATCGCCGAGATGCTCAAGCCGGCTGGTTACGCTACGGCATGTATCGGGAAGTGGGGGCTGGGCTACCACGGTTCTTCCGGGGACCCGAACTACCAGGGCTTCGATCTCTTCTTCGGGTTCCACTGCCAGCGGCAGGCCCACAACTACTATCCGCGTTACCTGTGGAAGAACCAGAAGAAGGTGTGGCTCAAGGGGAACACCCGCGGACTGACGGGGAAATACTACGCCCCGGACCTCTTCCGGGACGAGGCCCTCAAGTTCATCGAGGAGAACAAGGACCGGCCCTTCTTCCTCTATTACGCCACGACGGTCCCCCACCTGGCCCTCCAGGTCCCCGAGGATTCCCTGAAGGAGTACCTGGGCAAGTGGCCCGATCCTCCCTACAAGGGCGGCCGGGGCTATCTGCCGTGCGAGCATCCCAGGGCGACCTACGCCGCGATGGTGACCCGCATGGACCACCACATCGGCCAGATCGTCAAACTCGTCGAGGACCTGGGGCTCGCCGAGGACACGATCATCATGTTCGCCTCGGACAACGGCCCCACCTACAACCGTCTCGGCGGCTCGGACTCCTACTTCTTCGAGTCCAACAAGCCCTTCACGGGCCTCAAGGGCAGCGTGAAGGAGGGGGGGATCCGTTCGCCCATGATCGCCCGGTGGAAGGGGAAGATCCGGCCCGGCACGGTGACCCACCTCCCCTCGGCCTTCTGGGACGTGATGCCCACCATCGCGGAGATCGCCGGGGTGTCCCCTCCCAAGGGGATCGACGGGATCAGCTTTCTCCCCACCCTTCTCGGAAGACCGCATGAACAGAAGAAGCACGAATACCTCTTCTGGGATTTCGCCGGCTACGGCGGCCAGGTGGCGGTCCGGATGGGCAAGTGGAAGGGGATCAAGCGGAACCTGAAGAAAAACCCCGACGCCCCCCTGGAACTCTACGATCTGGAGAAGGACATCCGGGAGGAACACGACGTGGCCGCCCTCCATCCCGACGTGGCGGCGAAGATCGAGAAGATCATGATCGAGGCCAGGACCGTCCCCAAGGTGAAGCAGTTCCGTTTCTGGAAATACAGCAATGGCTGATCGGGGCCGCCGGGCGCTGGACCGGCGGACCTTCCTCAAGGGTGCCGGGGCGGCCTTGGGCGGGGCCGCCCTGGCGGGCTGTTCCTCTCCGGCGGCCCGCCCCGCCGGGGGGGAAGGGCGCCGGCGCAGGCCCAACATCGTCTACATCCTGGCCGACGACCTGGGCTACCACGAGCTCGGCTGTTACGGCCAGGAGAAGATCCGCACACCCAACATCGATCGTCTCCGTGCGCGGGGGATGAAGTTCACCGACCACTACGCCGGATCCCCCGTTTGCGCCCCTTCCAGGTGCACCCTCCTCACGGGAAAGCACACGGGCCACGCCTGGATCCGCAACAACGGGCTCGTCCGGAAGGAGGGCCAGGCCCCGATTCCCTCCAGGGAGCCGACCGTCGCAGAGGTCCTGAAGGAGGCGGGCTACGCCACGGCCTGCATCGGGAAATGGGGCTTGGGTTATCCCGGCTCGGAGGGCGATCCCTTGAACCAGGGCTTCGACCGCTTCTTCGGTTTCAACTGCCAGACTCTGGCCCACAACCACTATCCCCGGTTTCTCCGGAGGAACCGGGAGAAGGTCTTCCTCGAGGGAAACGACGGCGGGCCCTCGGGAAAACAATACGCCCCGGACCTCTTCCGGGACGAGGCCCTCGAGTTCATCAGGGAGAACAAGGACAGGCCCTTCTTCCTCTACTACGCCACGACCCTTCCCCACCTGGCCCTCCAGGTCCCCGAGGATTCCCTGAAGGAGTACCTGGGCAAGTGGCCCGATCCCCCCTACGAGGGAGGGAGGGGGTATTTTCCCTGCAAGCATCCCAGGGCCACCTACGCCGCCATGGTGACCCGAATGGACAGCCACGTCGGGGAAATCACGGCCCTCCTGGAGAGGCTCGGGCTGGCCGGGGACACGGTGATCTTCTTCGCCTCGGACAACGGGGCCACCTTCGGCCGGGTCGGCGGATCGGATTCCTTCTTCTTCGAATCCAACGCCCCCCTCAGGGGATTCAAGGCGAGCGTCTACGAGGGAGGGATCCGGGTGCCGATGATCGCCGTTTGGCCCGGGAAGATCCGGCCCGGCACGGTGACACACCTTCCCTCGGCCTTCTGGGACGTGATGCCCACCCTGGCGGAGATCGCGGGTGTGGACGCCCCCGGGGGGATCGACGGGATCAGTTTCCTCCCCACCCTCCTTGGGCGGCCGGCGGCCCAGGAGAGGCACGAATATCTCTTATGGGACTATCCGGGAAGGGGGGGACAGGTGGCCGTCCGGATGGGCCGGTGGAAGGGGGTGAAGCGGGGGCTGAAGAAGAACCCCGGCGCACCCCTGGAACTCTACGACCTGGAGGTGGACGTAGGCGAGGCCCGCGACGTGGCGGCCTCCCACCCGGAGATCGCCCGGAAGATCGGGAAGATCATGGTCCAAGGGAGAACCAGGGCGCCCTTGAAGCGCTCCCGGTTCTGGAAATACGGAGGCGGGTAGAACCTGCCGGGCCGGCCGGGAAGAGGCCTTCAGAGGGAGGCGAGGCCGGCGAACCAGGCCGTCCCCCTGGGAAGGGCCTCCTCGTCCAGGTCGAAGCGGGGCGAGTGGAGGGGGGCGGAGATCCCTTTCTCCGGAGCGCCCGTGCCGAGGAAGGCGAAGAGGGAGGGAACCACCTGGGCGTAACGGGCGAAGTCCTCCCCTCCCATGAGGGGCCGGGCCCCGGGGAAGAGGGCCTCCGGGCCGAAGAGTTCGAGGACGATCTTCCTTCCTCTTTCGAAGGCGCCGGGATCGTTGGCCAGGACGGGATAGCCTTCCTGGTAGTCCGTTTCGGCCCGGCAGCCCAGGGTCGCGGCGGCGGCGGCGGCCGTCTCCTCCAGGAGGCGGGGCAAACCCGCCCTCCTTTCCTTCGAGAGGGTCCGGGCCGTTCCCTTCAGCTCCACCGTGGAGGGAATCACGTTGTGTGTCCCCGATCCGCCCCGGATGGTGGCGATGCTGATCACCAGGCTTTCCAGGGGATCGGCCCTCCTGGATACCAGAGCCTGGAGGGCTGTCACGACCTGGGCGGCGGCGGGCACGGGGTCCCGGAGGAGGTGGGGCATGGCGGCGTGTCCCCCCCGGCCCCGGACGAGGATGGTGAAGTTGTCCGCCGCGGCCATTACGGGGCCCGCCAGGAGGGCGAAACACCCCGAAGGCACCTGGGGAAGGACGTGGAGTCCGAAGGCCAGATCCACTCCCTCCAGGCACCCCGCCTCGATCAGTTCGGCCGCTCCCCCGGGAGGGCTCTCCTCGGCGTGCTGGAAGAGGAAGCGCACGTTCCGCCGGGGTTTCACCTTGCCCGAGGCCAGGAGGCGGGCTGCACCGAGGAGCATGGCCGTGTGGGCGTCGTGGCCGCAACAGTGGGCCATCCCGGGCTCCCGGGAGAGGAAGGCTTCTTTCGTCGGGGCCGGGGCCTCGTCCATGGCCAGGGCGTCCATGTCGGCCCGGAAGAGGAGGGTCTCCCCGGCGCCTGGAACTTCCAGGTCCGCCCAGAAACCGTGCATTCCCCGGGGCCGGGTCAGGGTCAGGCCGAGTCCCTCCAGGTATTCCGCCGCCGCCCGTGAGGTCCGCTCTTCCTGGAAAGAAAGTTCGGGATGGGCGTGGAAATCCCTCCTGAGACGGCGGATCTCGTCGAACTCCGATCGGGCTCTTGCTGCTATGTCCATGGCGTCCTTCCTGGAATGTCTCTTCCGGGGGGGGGCGGGTCCGGGCAGGGGGCTTTCTACGGGAAAGGATGTCAGAAACCCATGCCCGGAGTCATCTCCTGGAGCCTGTGGGCCCGGCTTTACAGGGGGGGCATGTCGCGGAAGGCGATCTTGCAGGCGGACCAGCAGAAAAAGAGGGTGAGGAACAGGCAGAGGAGCCCGGCGGCAAGGGTGAGCCCGTGTCCCTTGGGATGCTCCCCTCTTCGGGCGACCCGGCGGAGATAGAAGGGAAGATAGGCCAGGCCGATGGGGGCCGTTACCATGCAGAGGGCGGCCCAGCGGATCCGGTCGGCCAGGTCCTCGAGGGTGCCCCCCTTCTCCCCGCCGGAGGCGGAGGAGGGCTTCCAATCCTTCCCCCCGATCTTCTCCAAGGCCTCTCGGGCCCTGCTCGAGGGCACCATGAGGGTCACGGAGAAACCGTATCCGCCCGTGAGGAACGGATCCAGGTTCTTGATCCGCTCGTCCCGAATGTAGGCGGGGATGCCCGAAGCCCCGAGGGCGGCCCTCAAGGGAAGGACCTGGGTCATCTCCCCCTGGAAGACGGGGGTCCAGGGGCCGGTTCCCCCCTCCTCACCGGATCCGGCGGAGGCCGGGAGACGGATTCCGCAGGAAGGACACCTTTTCGTGTCGTCAGGGAGTGGGGATCCGCAAGCGGGACAACGCTCTTCCATGACGCCTCCTCTCCGGATGTTCTCCAGGATGCCAGGATAGGTCCTTTTCCCCGGAAGCGCCAGGGGGGGGCGAAGTCTCCTACTCGGGGGGGAACTTCCCCTTGCAGAGGAGGAGGAACTCCCTTCCCGTGCAGGGCTCGCGGAACCGGTGGACCTCATGGAACCCGAAGCCCTTCCAGAGGCGGACCTCCTTCCGGTCCTCCGCCCGGGCCAGGACGAGGATTCGGGAGATTTCCTCTTCGGCCCTGGCCGGGTCCTCGGTCCGATCGGCGTTCAGGACGAACTGGAGGACCTCGGTCCGCTCGAAGACGTTGATGTCGAAGTTGGCGTAGACCTCGAAGTAGAGAAACTGTTCGTTTCCCAGGAGGGGAATCCCGAGGGCGAACCTTGCCGGTTCCTTGACGGACTTGCGGATGAATGCGGCGGCCTCCCTGATTCCCCCCCGGTTCTTCCAGAGCTCCGCCATGTACCCGTCGTAGGACGGGCTACAGATCAGGTAGAATGTATTCGCCGAGAAGAGGATCAGGAAGAGGCCCCCGGCGACCCATCTCCACCTGCGGAGTCCAGGTAGAGAGCGGATACCCAGGAGCACGAAGTAGGCGTAGCAGGGAACCACGGGAAGCAGATAACGGCCCTCGGGAAACGAGACGGTCAGGGCCGTGGCGTAGGAGGCGGCCAGGACGGAAGTGAAGACCCGGGCGGACTCCCTCTTTTCCAGGAGTCCCTTCACGAATCCGAAGAGGCCTAGAGGCAGGGAGAGGAGCCACATGACGTGGACGGCGCCCAGGGTCCAGAGGGCGTCGTCCCGGGTCCAATCTCCCAGGTCGTCTCTGAGGAAGAGCAGGTGCTGGTCGAGGAGCTTCTGGAGCTTGTCGGGAAGGAGAGAGGGGTCCAGCTTGGCCAGGGAGACCGACCCTCCCCGGGTCCTGAGAAACTTGAAGGCCTTCTCCATGAGGTGGAGATAGGGCTCTCCCTGGCTCCATGCGATGAGGAGGGTGGCGGAGAAGAAGAGAAGGGCCCCGAGAAGGAGGGCGGCCGGGCCGTGGATGCTGAGAACGGTCTCCTTGAAGCGCTTCGACCAGACGACGAGGAGGAGGAAGGCCGGTGGGAGGAAGAAGGCCGGAGGATAGGGGACGAGGGCGAAGCAGGCGCTCCCGATTCCCAGGAGATAGAGGTAAGCCTTCTTTCCGGTCCGGCAATAGGCGGCCATCCAGGAGACCATCAGCCAGAAGAGGAGGAAGACGAACATGAAGTGGGGCACCACCGTCCGGACGAAGAGGATGTAGGGCGGTGCTGCGGCCAGGAATCCCAGGAAGAGGAGCTTGTCGCGCAGGTCCCATCCCTCGGCTGGACGAAGGAGGGAGGCCGCGGCGAGGCATCCCAGGAGGCCGAAGAGGATCCCCAGGACCCGCAGGAGTCCGGTCACCCCCCAGGGTGGGATTCCGAGGATCCGCTGGATCAGGCTGAAAGGGATCCCCAGGGGGAGGAACTCCGCGGCCCACCAGGTTCGGTAACGGTGCTCAGAATACTTGTAGCCTCTGAAGTGGTCGTCGTAGCCCTTGTTGTAGCTCAGGTTGTTGACGAAGATCCCCAGGGTGGCGCTGTCGTAGTCCAGGTAGGGGGGATGGCAGTCCGGTTCGAACCAGTAGCCCGCCGAGGAGAAGAGGATCGCAAGGAGGAAGAGGAGTTCCGAAAGGACACGGAGCCGCCCCCTCCCTCCCCGCGGGAGGGAGGGGGGGGCGCCTCGTGCCTCCAAGGCCTCTTCGCTGGTCAGGGGCTGCTCCATGGTACTCCAGGCATGGAAGGGGGAGCGGGTCCCGGGGTAACGGGGGGCAGGACCTCGTTCTTTTTTATTGTGGCTTTCCCTGGGATGGAAACGTCTCGCCTTGAAAGAAAGAAGCAAGGACGAAGTAAGAATTGGGAATTCCCCCGGTCCCGGGGCTGGTGAAACAAGGAAAGGGCACCAGAATAGATCTTTCCCGGCCCCCCTGGAAGGGAGTCGTCCATGGACCGATCCTCGACGGCGGCGTGTTTGTGCGGAGCCCTCCTCCTGGCGGGGATTCTTCCTGCCGGGGCGGCCTCCCAGGGGAGGGCGGAACTCCTCGGCCGGTTCAGGCGGCTCCAGGCCCTGAAGGAGAGCGGGACACCCTTCGGAAGAGTCCAGCTCGCCCTTTGGGCCCTGGAGAAGGGGCTTGGGGAAGAGGCCTGGACCCTGGCGGATCCCTTGGCGGAGAAGGGGCTGGAGCCGCCGGGGTGGAAGATCCTGGAGGAGAGGGCCCTCCGTTTTCTTCTTGGGAAGGCCGGCGCCGGGAGGAACTTCAAAGCCCGGGCCAGGATCCTCCTGGCCCGAAGGGAGAAACCCGGCCCGGCCTTGGAGCGCTTCCTCGCCCGGGCCCTGGCGGCCCTCCTGAAGGAGGAAAGGGCCCGGGGAACACCATCCCCCCGGAAGAGCCTGGCTTCCTTCTTGCGGTTCGAGGCGGAAAGGGGGGTGCGCCCCTGGATCCGGCGGGTCTGCCGGCTGGCCCTGCTCTCTTCCTTCCCGGAAGACCGGGCCTTCGTTTTCCGGCTGGCCTTGCGCTTTCCCACGGGACCGGTGAGGAAGGCCGTCCTGGAGGAGATCGGGAGATCGGGGCTCACCCGGGAAGCGGCGGTATACCTGGGTGGTCTGCTTCTGAGGACCGGGCCCGCCCTGGAGATCCGGGCCGCCCGGGTCTTGGAGAACCTCGCCTCGCCGGCGGCCCTTCCCTTCCTCGAGGAAGCCCGGTTCCGGCTGGCCGAGTTCCGCTCGCGCCTCCTGGGCCGCGCCGCCGCCGAGGGGGCCGCCGGCGGAGCCGGCGGGGGGCGAAGTCCCCGGGCCTACATCGCCGTCTGCACCCAGTATTCGTACGTGAAGGATTTCGACGCCCAGGTGGCTCAGTCGTCCATGATCGCCGATCCCCGGGTGGGGACCCTTTCCGGCGGCGTGGTCCTGGACGTGAAGATCCTCCACGTGGAGACCGTCCGTTACCTGGCCCTCCTGGACCGGTCCCTCGGCCGGGCCCTGCGGCGGTGTTCCCCCTCTCCTGGAGAGAGCCGGAAGAGGGCCGTCCGTCCCGAGGCGCCGGGACCTCGATGGGGCGGCGGGGAGTGAGGATGCATCTTGTATCCCTTTTCGAGGAGGGTTGACCATGAGGAGATTCCTTGATTCCGCAATTCCGGTGCTTCTTCTCGGGTCGATGTTCCTGGCGGCCCCGGCCCGGGCGCAGGGGTGCGGAGGGGTCACCAAGATCGAGGCAAAGGCTTACGGCAAGGGCTGTCCCGGCGCGGGGGCCAGGCCGCCCTACCTGGTGGCGGCCCTCCTCAAGGGCTCTTCCGCCTGCTCCCTCCAGGTGGAGATCAAGGCCGTCCATTGGTTCCCGAACGTATATTTCAGCGGCTGGATCCTGGTCGTGGGGGTGAAGCAGGTTTCGGTCCCCGTCCTCCGACCGGGATGCGCCCTGCTGGTCTTCCCCCTTGGGGCCTTTTCCTATGACAGGAAGACCACCAAGGTGACCTTCCCCCTCCCGAACGATCCGGCCTTGATCGGTGCGGCGATCCGCCTCCAGGGGGCCGCCCGCTACGTGGGTTTCTACTTCGGGCCCGATCTCACCCCCGGCCTTGTGGTTACCTTCAAATAGGATGCGGGCTCGAACCGGAGCCGGGAGGATCCTTTGCCTGGCGGGAGCCCTTTTCCCGGCGGCTTTCTTCCCTGCCTCCGCAACTGGGGCCGCCGCCGGGGGTGAGGTCCGCTCGATCCTGGTACCCCTGGAGAGGACGCCTTCCTGGAGGGACATGGCTTTTCTCGCCGCCCTCCCGGCGGCGGCCCGCCTGAACGGGGGAGCGCCCCTGGTGATCGCCCTTCCCGAGGACTGCGCCGTCCGGCCCGAAGTGTCGGATTTCCTGGCCCGCCTTCGCCCCAGGGAGGTCTTCCTGTTGGCCCCTCCGAAGGGGAAGAGGCCCTTCCGTCCCGGCTGGGCCAGGCCCCTAAGGGCCTCCTCGGCGGAAGAGGCCGCCCTGGTCCTGGCCAGGACCTTCTGGAAGAGAGCCTCCCTGGCGGTCTTCTGCGGAAGGGAAGACTACTCTGCGGGTCTGGCCGCCTCGGTCCTGGCCGCCCGCCTCGGGGCGCCCCTCTTCTTCCCGGGGCCGGGCGGGAGGGCGGGGAAGGTCCCTCCCCTCTTGAAGGAACTGGGAGTGAGGGAGGTCCTCCTGGTGGGGCGGGAGGCTTCCCTGCCGGTGAAGGGACTCCCGGCGGGTATCAAGAGGTTGCTTTTGCATGGAGCCCACCAGGTCCTCTCCCTGATGGCCGGGCGGGGCCTCCCCCTCCGTTACCTGGCGGCGGCGAATCCGCAGGACCGGAACTTTGGCTGGGGCGGCCGCCTCTCCCTGGCCGCACCTCTTCTCGCCGCAGGCCGGCAGGGTGGGCTCGCCCTCCTGGATTTTCGGACCCGCTGGAAGAGGGCCTTTCCTTCCAAGCCCTTGAAGGCCCCCCCCAAGGGTTGCCCCCGGCCTCTTTCTTGGAAGTGGGGCGGGGAAGTGCGCCTGGAGAGGGAGAGGGTCCCTTTCGTCCTGGGGGGCGGGAAGGGCCGCTTCCCCCACCTGGTCCGCTTCGATCTCGACGGGGACGGGGACTTCTGGGGCGATGGCGAAGGCCCTTTCCGGACCTGCGATCTCGTGAAGATCGGGGGAAAGCGATGGGTCCTCGGCCTGAAGTCCAGGACCCGGAAGAAGGGCCCTTTCTCCCTGGAACTGACCAGCCCTCCGGCGGGACTCGTGAAGCAGAGGCTTGGATCCTACGAAAGGCTCCTGGGCCAGAAGGCCTTCCACCTCTGCCTGGTCGGTCCGCCCGAGGCGATTCCCCCCGCCCTGGTGCGGAAGAGGGACGGCGACATGGTGGACCTTCCTTCCGACATGCCCTACGCCCAGGCCGACCCGGACCCTTTCGCGGAGATTCCCCTGGGGCGGTTCGTGGCGGAGGACGTCTTTTCGGCCACCCTCCAGGCCTGCCGTTCCCTGGCCTACGACGCACTCCTGGACCCTTCGTGGGAGAACCGGGCCTCCCTGGCGGCCTGGTCCCGCACGCCGGCGCCCCTGCTCCGAAACGTGGGATTCCTGGGGCCCTTCCTCCACGAGGGGCCGCTGGAGGTGGGGCCCTGGTCTCCCCTCACCCGCTCGTCCCTTCTTCTCCACAACAGCCATTCCTGGTGGCTTGGCCTTGGGGGGAAGACCGTTTCCTGGGACACGGAGGTCCTCTTCTCCCCCTGCGTCGTGGATTCAGGAGGGTGCCTGGCGGCCGCCCTGGACAGGGACGACCGCCACCGGTCCGTTGCGTTGAGGCTTCTCCGTAACGGCGCAGTGGCCTTCTTCGGGAACGTCAGGGAGGGAATCGGCCAGGGCGCCCACTTCAGGACGGCTCTCCTGAACGGGATCCTGGCGGGAAAGACCCTGGGCGAGGCCTACCTGTATGCCCAGAACAGCATGAAGGTGGTGATGCTCGAAAAGAAGGAGGGGAGAGGGGGGCCCTACCGCTACCAGTTCTTCAACGCCGCCTTCTACGGAGATCCGGCCCTCCGGATCCACCTGCCTTCCAAGCCCCGGGCGGCCCCCGCCCGGGTGGAGGTTCACGGTTCCATCCTGACGGTCCGCGCCCCGGGGGCCTGGTGGAAGGTGGAACAGTATATTCCAAGGGATTGGAAGTACAAGGAATCCCCGAGACTCTACACCTACAGGGGGCCCGGGGTTGGGGTGGACCGCCGTTGGGACGGGAAGCACCGGCGCGACAAGGAGGAGCTCTTCTTCCTGGCGGCCTTCCGGACCAGGCGGAAGATCCTGGGCCTCGAGCAGATCGGCTCGCCTCCTTCTCCCCTCGGCTGGACGGGAAGGTACTTCATCGACGAGCACCCCGATGGGAGCCGTACCCTTCTCTTCCGTGTCAAGTTCCTCCAGTTCGACATGACCACCGGAAGGATCGAGAAGAAGATCGATTCGGTCTCCTTCCGGCTGAAATGAGGCCAGGATCCTTCTCAAGAGGGTGTGGGGAGGGATCGGGGGGGGAGAGGAACCGGGAGGAGCGGGTCCCCTGGACTTACTTGGGGGAACCCGCCGCCTTCTTCCTCCAGGCCCGGGGTAGGTAGATGAAGGGCCTTTTCGGATGGAAGATCTTCAGGATCTGGGAGAGGACCAGGATCTCGGCGGGCTTCACCGGCCTTTGCCTCCGGAAGACGGCGACCTTCAGGCCCCTTTCCAGGCGGAAGATCTCCGGGTAGGGGCGGTAGGCCTGGGCGATTCCGATGCCATAGAGGAAACAGAAGGCCGGCGCCAGGAGGACGGTCTGTTCCCCCGGGGAGAGGCTGCCCTGGAAGGGATAGGCCAGGATGACGAACTCCGCCTCCAGCAGGTTGTCGGGAAAGCCGTCCCGCCTGTCCACGTCGGCCAGGTCCAGGATGCGGTCCTTGTAATCGAAGGAGATTCCCAGGGACCGCCCTGCCTCCCTCAAGGTGTCCTCGTTGAATCGCTCGGAGGAGGAGAGAATGTAGATCTTCGCCGAGGGAGGAGCCTTGGAGAGTTTCTCCTGGAGAAAGGAGACCAGCCGGCCCAGCTCTTCCGCGTCCTTCCGTTGGAGGGGATAGGCCGGGTCGGAGGGAACGAGGGGGGAGAGGATGTGGTGGAGGGGCCGGAGGGCCGGGACGAAGTAGGTCCCCGTGGTGAGGGCTCCAAGGAGAAACAGGACACCCAGGAAGGCCCGGGATGCCTTGGGGGAGGGCAGGCGGGACAGGACCTCGAAGAGGAGGAGCCCCGTCGGAACGAGGAAGGTGGGCAGGACCAGGTAGAGGTGGGACCAGCGCATCCCTTGGACCGATTCATGGAGAAGGGCCGTCAGAATACCCTGGCAGGTCAGGAAGAGGACGATACGGCGGTATTTCCGCGAGAAGGCCAGGATGGAGGCGGAAAGGAGGAAGAGGGCGGCGCCCAGGAGGCCGAACCAGGGCGGGATCATTTCCGCCAGGACGTCTCCCAGGCTTCCGGCCTTCTTGTAGGCCGAGTAGATGTCGCCGTAGTCCGTCGTGGCGGCGCGGTGGACGAAGTCCCAGGCCAGGCCCAGGACCACGGCGGAGGCTGCCAGGCCCGCAACGAATAGGGGGCCGAAGGTGGCCAGGAAGGTACGGGGCGTCCTGGGCCGGGTCTTCAGGAAGCTTCGGCCCGCATCCAGGGCTGCCAGGAGGAAGAAGGAGACGATCCAGAAGGAGAAGAACCTCCGGGAGAGCTGGAGAACCCCCAGGAGGACTCCCATGGCGAGGGCCGAGAGGAGGGGGATCCTGGTGTCGGGACTCCTGAAGTAGACGCCCAGGACGAGGAGGGCCAGGACCAGCCCGCCGATGCCGGGATATCCCCTGAGGATGGGCGCCCAGAACATGGGGAAGAGAAGGAGGAGGACCGCTGTGACGAGGAAACCAGGGAAGGGGATCCTCCCCTCCAGCTCCCGGGTGAACCGGGCCAGGAGGCGGTGGAGGAGCCAGGCTGCGGGGATTGCGTAGAGAAGGGTGAGGCTCAGGATGAAGACCGGCCGGGATTCTCCCAAAAGGAGGAAGACCAGGGAGGAGGGAAGGGTGAGGATGAAGTTGTAGTCCTGGACGCGGATCGTGTAGAGAAGGAGGTCCATCCCGGCCGGGAAGGACCGGCGGAAAGCGGCGGCAAGCTTGGATGCGTTGTCCCAGAAACAGCTGAAATCCCAGAAGTATACGCACCTCTCGGAGGCGACGTAGAGGTAGACCAGGAGGAGGGCCGCCAGGGAGAAGAGAAGGAAGGAGAGCAGGTTCCCCCCGGCCGCCGACCTTTCCCGGGGGGGAGGTGGCCCATGGGGGTCGCCCCCTTTCGTCCCGCTACTGGACTCGATTCCGATCAAAGCCCGATCCTCGAAACTTGAAGAAGGAACAGGATCCTTTCCTGGGAGAGAAGGTAGTCTCCTTTCCGGCCTCCGGGCCGGGGAGGGGGGAGGTGTAACGAGAAGGTATCAAGGACGAAAGGGGTTCCGGGGCGGTCAGGGATTCCAGGTCTCCCCGGAGTTCTCCGCCATCTCCCGGGCCAGGGCGACGATCTCGGCGAAGGACCAGAGCCTGCCCCGGCCGGCACCCGGACAGAAGGATCCGACCTTCTCTTCCCAGGCCTCCCGGCTCTGGAGGTTCTCGGGCCAGAAGGGCCAGGTCCGGCATTGGACGGGCCGGACCGGGTGGACCCGGCAACCCCGGCCGTCGTGGAGAGGGCAGAGTTCCTCTTCGAAACGAAGGACCCTCTCTCCCTCGTGGCGGGTGCAGAAACGCTTCAGGAAAGCCCTGGGGGAGAGTCCGAGGGCCCGGGCGATGGGCTCCACCTCCTGGTCCTCGATGTAGACGAAGACGTATTCCCCCCGGGCCTTGCAACAGGCGTGGCAACGGCGGCATTCGAAGCGAAGGCCTTCCAGGTACCAGGGGTCTTCCCTGGAGGGTTCCCCGGGGAGGTTCAAAGGTCGATCTCCGGCAGGGTGAACCCCCGGGCGTGTGCGGCGGCCCTGAGGGTGTTCTCCATGAGCACCATGACCGTCACTGGACCCACTCCGCCGGGAACGGGGGTGACCGCTCCCGCCCGTTCGAGGGCGGAGGGGAAGTCCACGTCGCCCACGGTCTTCCACTTTCCGTCCTCACCCCGGACGCGGTTGATCCCGATGTCGATCACCGTGGCTCCAGGGCGGATCATGTCGCCTTTGACCAGCCCGGCCTTGCCTACGGCCACGACGAGGATTTCCGCCTCCCTGGTATGGCGGGCCAGGTCCCGGGTCCCCACGTGGCATACCGTGGTGGTGGCAAGGCGGTTCATGAGGAGGATGGCCACGGGTTTTCCCACGATCTCCGAGTGGCCCACCACGACGGCCTCGGCCCCCTTGGGATCCATGCCCGTGGAAAGGAGGATCCGGAAGGCCGCCAGGGCGGTGCAGGGACAGAGCATGGGCCGGCGGTAGAGGATGGTCCCGATGTTGGCCGGGTTCATGCCCTCCACGTCCTTGTCGGGGTGGACCTTGGACTGGATGCGCCTGGCGTCGATGTGGGCTGGAAGGGGGCGCTGGACCAGGATGCCCGTCACGGAGGGCTCCTGGTTGAGGGCCAGGATGGTCCGGACCAGTTCTTCCTCGGAGGTCTCCACGGGAAGGTTTCGGGATTCGAAGTCGATTCCCACCCGGGCGGCGGTCCTGGCCTGGTTTCGGAGGAAGAGGCTCGTGGCGGGAGTGTCGCCGAGGGAGAGGGAGACCAGGCGGACCGGTTCCCCCGCCAGGGGGCCCTCCCGCCATTCCAGGAGGGTTCGGGCGAGCTTCGCCGCCAGGGCCTTTCCGTCCAGGATCTTCGCCGTCAAGAGAGGTCTCCCTTCCTCTGGGTCCGGGGGGCGCCGGGGATTCTTGCACAAGCCGGCAGGGGTTCAAGCTTCTGGGGGGAAAGGCCGGGGAGTAGGATGGATGACCATGATCGAGAGAGACTACATGCGCCGGGGGCCGGAAGGGTTCGGAGGGGGCTCCTTCCAGAGGTTCCTTCCCGGGTTGACTCCCGTGGTCAAGTGGATCCTCCTGGCCAACCTGGCGGGCCAGGCCCTGATCTTCCTCTTCCCCCAGACCATCCTGGAGTTCGGCGGGCTCAACACGGCCACGCCCTGGCTCTTTCCCCTCCAGGTCTTCTCCTACCAGTTCTTCCACGACCCCCTCAATCTCTTCCACCTCCTCCTGAACATGCTGGTCCTGTACTTCTTCGGGACCACCGTGGAGGGGTGGCTCGGCCCCAAGCGGTTTCTCCGCCTCTACCTGGGGTCGGGTGTGGCCGGCGGGGTCTTCTACCTGGCCTACAGCCTGGTCCGCGGGGGCGGAGGCGTTTGCATCGGCGCCTCTGGGGCCGTCTCGGGCGTCCTCCTCTACTTCTGCCTGGTCCAGCCCATGGCGGAGATCCTGGTCCTCTTCATCCCCGTCCGGGCCTGGATCTTCGGGGCCTTCTGGGTGCTCTACGCCGTCTACAACATGCTGGTGGAGATTCGTTTCGGCGGAGGGTCCCAGGTGGCCGACGCGGCCCACCTGGGGGGGGCCCTCATGGGGATCGCCTTCTGGCGCTACGAGGGCCTCTTCCGCCGCCTGGGCGAGTCCTGGGCCAGGAAGATCGCCCTCGAGAGGGCCCGCCGCCTCGAGGAGGACCGCCGGAGGATGGACGAACTCCTGGACAAGGTGAAACGGGAGGGACTTCACTCCCTTTCCGAGAAGGAGAGGCGCTTCCTCCAGGAGATGAGCACCAAGCTCAAGGGGCGCCGCTGAAGGGCCTTTCCGTTGCCAGGTAGACCCGGGAGGGCTAAAGTCCAGGGGAGTTTCCCCTGGTTTCGAGGAAGGTGTTCTATGTCCAGGCTCGGCTTCCTTCTGTTTCTCGTGCTCTTTCTTCTTCCGGCGGCCCCTTCGAGGGCCCAGGGCTTCCGAAAGGCCTTCGACGAGGCCGCCTCCCTGGGAGACCGGGCCGCCATGGCCAGAATCATCTCCAAGCAGCCCGGGCGGGCCTTGAACTACGCCAGGCAGATGCTGGAGACCCTGGCGGCCAACCCGGACGACAAGGTCACCCGGGACAGGTTCGACCTGATGAAGGAGGTCTTCAAGACGGCCATGAAGACTTCCTTGCTGGAGCACATGGAGGCCTTCTACACCAAGGGCGGCCCCGATGCCGTGGCCCGGCTCCACGAACTCAACCAGAAGTTCAACGCCGCCCTGGGAAGGATCCGGGCCTTCCAGAACGGGAAGGCCGACGCCTGGGCCGAGGCCTATACGGCCCTGACCCAGCTTGCCAAGGAGTACGAGGACCTGGGCGAACTCCTCATGGCCTCCCAGTGTTATTCGGATCTCTGGTTCCTGGAGAGCAGGAATCCCAAGGGGAAGAGCAACGAGAAGATCTTCCAGATCCTCGACAAGTTCGTGAAGTGCCGCCAGGCCTGGGACTTCAAGATCGATGCGAACTGGGCCAACGCCTGGGGCACCTACCGGGGCTTGAAGCGCCTGAAGGAGCAGGGGAAGAGCCTGGAGCAGGCGGGGGCGCGGCCGGGGGCCGGGAAGACGGCCGGGCCGGAGCTTCGCTACGCCCCCGGTTCCAGGTGGGTGAGGGTGAAGGGGAAGTTCAAGGCCTGGACCCGGTTCGACCGGGGCGTGAGCTCCGTGACGGCGGCGAGTCCCATCCTCTGGCGATACGTCTTCATCCGGGGGATCTACAAGCCCGGCACGGACCAGGGGATCGGCAAGTTCTACGGCTTCGAGCCCGAACTCAGGATCATGCGTCTCAAGCCCAGCGAATACTGGCTGGACTCCAACGTGGACGGCAAGCCCGACGTGCGGGTGAAGGTGGGGGGGAAGCCCAGGCTCTGCATCTTCCCCAGGACGATCGGGGGCGAGAAGACCAAGGGCGCCCTCTTCTTCTGGGTGGGAGGGAGCCAGGAGAACCTCTCGGGTGTGCCCGTGAATCTGGCCCCTTCGGCGGGGAGGCACCCCCAGGCCTCCTTGAACTACCGGGGCGCCACCTGCCTGGAGGTGAACATCCAGGGCCAGAAGCTCCTCTTCATCGACGAGAACGCCTCGGGGGCCTTCGGCGACGCCCCTGTGGGCTTCTCCCTTCCCCACCACAAGCCTTACTCGGTGCTGATCACCGACTCCATGGTCCTTCCAGGCTCCAAGGATGTCGTTCCCTTCTCGGACTTCATCCTCCTCGCCGACGGATATTACAAGTTCAAGTTCTCCGGGATGACCGCCAAGTTCCGGAAACTGGATATGTCCACCACCCCCCTGGGAAGGCTCAAGCTCCAGTTCAAGGGGCCCAAGTCGGCCAAGCCGGTCCACTTCATCCTGGGTGAGGTGACGGTCTTCTCGGGGGCTTATTTCGACCTCGCCGCCAATCCCAAGGGCGTGGAGGTCCCGGCGGGCCGTTACCGGGTGATCGGCGGGCTCATCCTCAAGGGCAGGGGCTCCCAGGCGAAGGTGGTGAGCATCTCCTCGGGGAAGGCTCCCGTCTACGAGGTGAAACCCGGCAAGGAGACGATCGTCAAGTGCGGGGCTCCCTACAAGCTGGATTTCACGTATTCCGCGGCGGGCAGGAATCTCAGGGTGGACGGAATGTCGGTCAAGATCTTCGGCGCCGGCGGCGAGGTCTACCTGGACATCTGGGAGGGGACGCCCCAGCCCTTCGTCTTCGTCCGGAGGGGCGGCAAGGGGAACGGCAAGAAGGTGGGGCGGATGAAGGTGGCCAAGGGGGCGGCCGAGCTCAACCGGTACCTGGCCGCCAAGAGAGCCCAGATCCGGAACTTCGGGATCCGGGACGTCGTGTTCTCCCCGATGGACCTGAACGTCCGCAATCCCTACAAGGGCCCCGTCGAGGTCCGCCTTGTCGAGCCGCGGAACAAGTACTTCGGCAAAGTGGTCTCGGACTGGAAGTAGAGGGAGGGGACGTGCTGGACATCCGCCTTTTCAGGGAGGATCCGGAAAGGATCAAGGAGGGGGCCCGCAGGAAGCGGTTCCCCAGGGACGAGGAGATCGACAGGATCGTCGCCCTGGACAGGGAGATCCGTTCGATCCTTCCCGAGCTGGAGGGACTGCGGGCCGAGCAGAAGCGGGCCGGAAAGGCCATGGGGAAGGCCTCCCCCGAGGAAAGGGCTGCCCTCCTGGAGAAGCAGAAGGAGCTCAAGGGCCGCATCAAGGACCTGGAGGCCAGGAGGAAATCCCTGGAGGAGGAGCTGGAGTCCCTCATGCTCCTCGTTCCCAATCCTCCCGATCCGGAAGTCCCCGAGGGGGAGGACGAGGAGGACAACAGGGAGATCCGGCGCTGGGGAGAGCCGCCTTCCTTCTCCTTCACCCCCAAGGACCACGTGGAGCTCGGGGAACTCCACGGCCTCATGGATTTCCAGAGGGCCGGCAAGATCGCCGGCTCGAGGAACTATTTCCTCAAGGGGAAGGCCGTTCTCCTGGAGGAGGCGATCCTCCGCTTCGCCCTGGACCACATGGTGAAGAAGGGCTTCACGCCCCTGGTCGTGCCCCTCCTGGTGAGGGACGAGGCAATGCGGGGAACAGGTTACTATCCCGGAGGGGAGGAGCAGGCCTACCGGGTGGAGCGGGACGGCCTCTCCCTGGTGGGGACCGCCGAGGTGCCCCTTACGGCATACCACGGGGGGGAGATCCTCTCCGAGGAAGACCTTCCCGTCCGGCTCGTGGCCCGGAGCTACTGCTTCCGCCGGGAGGCGGGGACCTACGGGAAGGATACCCGCGGCCTCTACAGGGTGCACCAGTTCCAGAAGGTGGAGCAGGTGATCGTGGACGTGGCCGACGAGGAGCGCTCCAAGGCCCACCAGCAGGAGATCCTGAAGAACGCCGAGGAGGTGCTCCGGGCCCTGGGCCTGCCCTACCGGGTGGTCGACGTCTGTTCCGGGGAGCTGGGCATGGGCCAGGTCCGCAAATACGACCTGGAGACCTGGATGCCCTCCCGCGGGAATTACGGAGAGACCCATTCGGCCTCCCGGTTCCACGAATTCCAGGCCAGGAGGCTGAACCTGCGTTACCGGGACAAGGACGGCAAGGTCCGGTTCTGCCACACCCTGAACAACACCGTCGTGGCCAGCCCCCGGATCCTGATCCCCCTTCTGGAGAACCTCCAGAGGGAGAACGGGTCCGTCCCGATTCCCGAGTGCCTCCATCCCTACCTGGATTTCACCGAGATCCCCTGAAGCGGGCCTGGACGTCTCGGGTTTCTAGTTCCTCGTCACGCCCTGCTCGATTTCGTCGTCAGCCCCTGCCTCGATTTCGTCGTCAGCCCCTGCCGACGGGGATGTGCAGCTCGAAGAGCTGCAACATGCCCGACGTCAGGGGGAAGCATGGGTCTTCGCAGGGTCGCTTTGTGGCGCTTTCGATGTTGGAGCCACTCCCGATTTCATTGTTAGCCCCTGCCGGCGGGGAAGACTGTTCGAAGAACAGGATTCCCCGACGTCAGGGGAGTGGGTGGCAGTTCGAAGGGTTATTTGTGGCGCTTTCGATGTTGCTGCCACTCCAGATTTCATTGTTAGCCCCTGCCGGCGGGGAAGACTGTTCGAAGAACAGGATTCCCCGACGTCAGGGGAGTGGGTGGCAGTTCGAAGTGTTGTTTTGTGGCGCTTTCCATGTTGCTGCCACTCCCCGGACGTCTCTGGCATGTCACTGCGTTCCATGCCAGAGCCGGCCGGGGCTGACGAAAAAAACAAGATGGTCTTCGACCGTGACTCGGCCGGCCGGGGCTAACGAAAAATATTTGTACTTCGCTCATGACCGAGCCGGCCGGGGCTAATGGGAAAATAGATGCCCTTTGGGCCGTGACTCGGCCGGCCGGGGCTGACGGAATGGATGAATGGACCTCGGGTGAGGTGTTTTTCGGCACTCCGGTTATCTAGGAGGGTCTCCTGGAAAGGTCCTGGAGCGCCACGGGTTCCAGGTCGCGGCGCTTCCGGGTCTCGATGGCGTGGACCAGGGCGGCGGCGCCGGCCAGGTTGGTGATGCAGGGCACGCCCGCCATGGCGGCCTCGGCCCGGATCACCACCCCGTCGGCCCTTCCCGGCGCCCCCGAAGGAGTGTTGATCACGAAGTCCACCTGCCTGTTCTTGATCAGGTCCACCACGTTGGGCCTGCCTTCGTTGACCTTGTGGACGGTCTCCGCCTCCACCCCCTGGATGCGGAAGACCTTGGCCGTCCCCCTCGTTGCCACGATCCGGAACCCCTGGGCCTGGAGGCGCGAGGCGAGGGTCACGGCAAAACGCTTGTCTTCGTCCTTGACGCTGACGAAGACCTTTCCCTTCGTGGGGATCCTCCAGCCCGCGGCGATCCCGGCCTTGGCGAAGGCCGAACCGAAGACCTTGTCCACACCCATGACCTCGCCGGTGGAACGCATCTCCGGTCCGAGGAGAGTGTCCACGCCGGGAAACCGGTTGAAAGGAAACACCGGAATCTTCACGGCGAAGTGGTCCAGGCCCGGCTCCTCTTCCAACCCTGCCTCCTTCAGGCTCATCCCGGCCATCACCCGGGCGGCGATCCTGGGAAGGGGCACCCCGGTGGCCTTGGCGACGAAAGGGACGGTCCGGGATGCCCTGGGGTTCACCTCCAGGACGTAGACCTGGTTGTGCTGGACCGCGAACTGCACGTTCATGAGGCCCTTCACTCCAAGCTCCCGGGCCAGGAGAAGGGTCTGGCGCCGGATCTCGGCCACCAGGGAATCGGAAAGCGTATAAGGCGGAAGGGAACAGCAGGAGTCCCCCGAGTGGATCCCCGCTTCCTCGATGTGCTCCATCAGCCCCGCCACGACGGCCCGCTCCCCGTCCCCCAGGGCGTCCACGTCCACCTCGATGGCGTCCTCGAGGAACTTGTCCACCAGGATGGGCCGGTCCGGCGAGACCAGGACGGCCCTTTCCATCCACTCCTCGAGCTGTGACTCCTCCCAGACGATCTCCATGGCCCGTCCGCCCAGAACGAAGGAGGGCCGGACGATCACCGGGTAGCCGATCCTGCGGGCCACCTCCATGGCTTCCGCCGTGGAAGAGGCCATCCCGTTCTTGGGCTGGCGCAAACCCAGCCTCCCGAGGATCTCCCGGAAGCGGTCCCGGTCCTCGGCGAGCTCGATGGCCTCCACAGGAGTCCCGAGAAGGGGAAGCCCGGCGTCCGCCAGGGGGCGGGCCAGGTTGATGGGGGTCTGTCCACCGAACTGGACCACGATGCCGTCGGGTTTCACCCTCTCGCACAGGTCCAGGACGTTCTCCAGGGAGAGGGGCTCGAAAAAGAGGTGATCCGAGATGTCGAAGTCCGTCGAGACCGTCTCCGGGTTGGAGTTGACCATCAGGGTCTCCCAACCCATGTCCCGGAATGCAAGGGCGGCGTGGACACAGCAATAATCGAACTCGATCCCCTGGCCGATCCGATTGGGGCCCCCACCCAGGATGACCACCCGTTTCTTCCCTTCGGTCATCCTCGTCTCGTCCCGCGTCTCGTAGGTGCTGTAATAATAAGGCGTATATGCCTCGAATTCTCCCGCACAGGTGTCCACGAGGTTGAAGACGGGCCGGATGTCATCCTTGCTCCGCCTGGCCCGCACCTCCCACTCGGCCGCCCCGGTCCCGGCGGCGATCATCCTGTCGGAGAAGCCGAGCCGCTTGAGACTCCTGAGTTCCTCACCGGAGATGGAATCCAGGTCTCCCGTAATCTCTTTTTCGGCCTCCACGATCTCGGCGATATTCTCCAGGAACCAGGGATCGATTCCCGTGAGGTCGGCCACGTCCTCCACGGTCATCCCGGCCAGGAAGGCGTCCCGGAGAGCGAAGACCCGCTCGGGCGTGGGCGTGGCCAGCCGGGAGCGGAGCTCCGGACCCGCCGCCGGGTCCAGGGGCACACCCGGTTCCCGGCCCAGGCCGTAGACCCCCGTCTCCAGGGAGCGGAGGGCCTTCTGGAAGGACTCCTTGAAGGTCCTGCCGATGGCCATGACCTCACCGACGGACTTCATCTGGGTGGTGAGCACCGGTTCCGCGCCGTGGAACTTTTCGAAGGCGAACCGCGGGATCTTGACCACACAGTAGTCGATCGCCGGCTCGAAGCAGGCCGGCGTCTCCCTGGTGATGTCGTTTGGGATCTCTGGGAGCGTATACCCAACGGCCAGCTTGGCGGCGATCCTGGCGATGGGAAAACCCGTAGCCTTCGAGGCCAGGGCCGAGGAGCGACTCACCCTGGGGTTCATCTCGATCACCACCATCCTGCCCGTCCGGGGATCCACGGCGAACTGGATGTTGGCCCCTCCCGCCACGAGGCCCACGGCCCTGATGATGCGGATTGCCGCATCGCGCATCTTCTGGTATTCCCTGTCGGTGAGGGTCTGGGCCGGGGCCACGGTGATGGAGTCCCCCGTGTGGACCCCCATGGGATCCAGGTTCTCGATGGAGCAGACGATCACGGCGTTGTCCGCCCCGTCCCGCATGACCTCCAGCTCGAACTCCTTCCAGCCGGCGATGCACTCCTCCAGGAGGACCTCGCTCGTGAGAGAGAGCTCGAGGCCCCTGCGGCAGATGGCCTCGAACTCGTCCACGTTCCAGCCGATCCCTCCCCCCGTGCCGCCCAGGGTGTAGGCCGGCCGGATCACCAGGGGGAGACCGATCTCCTCCATGGCCGCCCGAGCCTCGGTCATGTCGTGGGCCAAGGCCGACCGGGGAACCTCCAGGCCCGCCTCGGTGACGATCCTTCGGAAGGACTCCCTCCCTTCGGCGGCCTCGATCACCTTCCCGTCTGCGCCGAGCATCTCCACGCCCAGCCGCTCCAGCACTCCCGACTCGGCGAGTTGGACAGCGCAGTTGAGGGCGGTTTGCCCCCCCAGGGTGGAGAGAAGGGCGTCGGGACGCTCCTTCTCCAGGATCTTCTCCACCGTCTCGGGGGTGATGGGCTCTACGTAGGTCCTGTCGGCGATCCCCGGGTCGGTCATGATCGTGGCCGGGTTGGAATTGACCAGGATCACCCGGTAGCCCTCCTCCTTGAGGGCTCTGCACCCCTGGGTGCCGGAATAATCGAACTCGCAGGCCTGGCCGATCACGATCGGGCCGGACCCCAGGATCAGGATACTCTGGATGTCTTGACGCCTTGGCATGGGTGGGCCCGCTGGGAACGGGGGAAATCGGGGGGAAATCATGCCGAACCGCCCCCGAGGTTCCAGGAAAAAGGAGAACTTCTCTTCCCGCCCGGATCGGACCTGCCCGAAGGAGTAGAATTCCCGGCCCAAAACGAGAGATCCCGGGGCCGGAGGCGGGAATCCACTTTCTCCCCCCTCCTCCCCGGAGAGCGTATCCAGGAAGAAACCGCCATGAACCAGGACCGCAGACCCTCGCCCTGGAAAGGCCGGATCGCCCGGGCCTCCCTCACGGCCCTGGCGGCCCTCCTTCTCTGCTCTCCCTCTTCCGCGGGCCGGGAAGAGGGAAAGGAACTCTTGGTCTACCGGGACTCCCGGGGCCGGTGGGTCCAGGTGTCCTCCTACTGGGACGTGCCCCCTCCCTCCCGGGAAGAAGCCCGCCTCGTGGCCCGGGTTGCCCGGGTGCCCGCCTTCGACCAGGTGGTCCTGGCCTCGGGGAGGAAGGTCCGGCTCCTGGGGATCGGCCTTCCCGATCCCTACGTCCTCCCCGCCGGGTTCGCCGAGCGGGCCCGGGCCAGGCTGGACGATCTCGCCCGGGAAAAGTGGGTCCACGTGGAGCCCGAAGATCCGGGCGACCTGGCGGGCCGCGGGGAATTGAAGGGCTACCTCTGGGTCCCGGGAGGGATCTGCCTCAACGAAGTCCTCCTGGAGGAAGGGAAGGCCCTCCTGTTCCTGGAGAGGCCCAGACTGAAAAGGCGGGATCCCCTCCTGGCCGCCGCAAGGGCCGCCCAGGCCGCCCGGGCCGGGTGGTTCGGGAGGAAAGGAGCCGCCCGGAATCCCTCGGGCCCCCTCCCTTTCTTCAAGGGCGGCGTCGTGGGCCTCTACTACACCGACCCGGCCCTCTCCTACGAGAAGCACCTGGCCGACGTGAAGGCCGCCGGCGCAGAGTGGGTCTCCTTCCTCTTCACCGGGTTCGTGGAGCGGGTGGACTCTACCTACGTGGACCGCTTCGGCCCCAAGACGGTCCGGGACGAGAGGCTGGAGAAAACCGTCATGCAGGCCCGGGAGAAGGGGCTGGGCGTCATGTTCCTCCCCATCGTCCACCTGCGCCACATGGGGGAGGAGGACTGGCGCGGGACCCTGAGGCCCACCGACCCCGAAGCCTGGTTCAGGTCCTACCTGGCCTTCATCCTCCACTACGCCGACCTGGCCCAGGCCTGGGGCGCCGGGATCTTTTCTGGCGGCTCGGAATTCTGCAGCCTCGAGTCCAGGGAGACCTTCTGGCGCTGGGTCTTCCGGAATCTCCGGGGCCGCTTCGCCGGATACCTGACCTACTCCTTCAACTGGGACCACGCCGAGGAGGTCCGCTTCCAGGACATGCTCGACTTCGTGGGCATGACGGCCTACTGGTCCCTCACCAAGAAGGACGACCCCTCCTTGGAAGAACTGGCCCGGGCGTGGGGGAAGATCCGCCGAAGCGTAGGCGACCTCCAGCGCCGCCTGAAGAAGCCCATCGTCTTCACGGAACTGGGCTATCCGAGCCAGGACGGATCCAACAAGGACCCCTGGAACTACGCCATGAACCCCGACAGGGTGGACCTGGCCGAACAAGCCGCCTGCCTGGAGGCCTTCGCCCGGACCTTCCGGGACCCCGGTTTCCTGGCGGGGGTCTTCTTCTTCGACTGGTTCGAGAGAGGAGGCCCGGAAGACCCGTCTTATTCGCCTCAGGGCAAACCAGCCCTGGAGGTGATCCGCCGCTTCTTCCGCCGGGCCCCCGCCATCTGGACCCCGCCCCTGCCGGGGAAGAATCCGGAAGGAGGCCCCCGGCGCGCCCGTTGAGGGCCTGCGCGCCGCCCTCCCCCCCTTCCTCCGCCTACCCGGCCCGGCTCCGGCTGCCCGGTTCGGGTCTCACGGAAACGACCGATGTGAGACGCCGCCCCTTCCGCGGGAGTGGAACTCCCCCATTTCTTCCCCTATCCTGGTTTTTCCCGGGGCGTTGCTCCGACACGCTTCCCTGGAAAAGGAGCTTTCCATGAGGACGAAATCCCCCTCCTTTCTTTCCATCCCGGCCCTCTGCTCCATCCTTCTCTCTTTGCCGGTTTCCGCCCGGGCCCAGAGTCTTCCCCGGCCGGAATTCGAAGGATTTCCCTTCTCCTGGTACACCCAACCCGGCAAGTATCCCCCTACCAGCAACCGAACCCTCTGTTGTCCTTCCAAGGACAAACGATGGAAGAAAGTCCTCTGGAAAGGCCATCCCTTCTGCCTCTTCCTGGCCGAGAACGCAGACGCCTTCCGGAACCCCTCCACGGGCCGGACCTGTCTCTCCCTGGTCACCGCCCCTCCCGCCGGAGCGGGAAAGCCCTCGGGGGCCCAGGTCCAGAGCGCCTCATCCTTCGGATACGGCTCCTTCCGGGTCCACATGGCCACCCCGCCGAGGGAGAACAACTTCCTCCTGGAAGGGACCTCCTCCGCCTTCTACCTGCGGGTGCCGGGCAAGGGCGAGATCGGCCTGGAGATCCGGAGCAAGTTCCAGGGATTGATCGGCTACAAGAGGGGGGTGGCGGACCTGGTCGTCCGGGACTTCACCACGACGCCGCCCAAGGTCTGGAAGAAGGCGGCGGTCCTATTCTTCGATCCCAGCACGGGTTTCCACAGCTACGGATTCGACCGGCGGAAGGGGGGAATCGATTTCTACGCCGATTCCGCCCTCCTGGCCAGCCTGCCCGCTTCGGCCTTCCCTATTCCCTCGGGAGCGGGAAACCTGTCTCTTTCCCACTGGACGGGCGACTCCTCCTGGACGGGAAGATCCCCCAAGAGGAAGAAATACTTCGTCGTGGACTGGGTGAGCTACACGCCGGTCTTCTTCGCCGCCTCGCCGCGGGAGATCTCCCTCTCGAAAGGAGGCCGCTCCGACCTGGCCTTGGAAGCCGGTCCCCGCTTCGCGGGAAGCCCCTACCTGGTCCTGGCGGCCGTATCCGAGGTGAGCGATCCCTTCGACCTGGGCTACATCGAGCTGCCCCTCTCGCCCGACGCCTTCACCTTCGCCCTCTTCGGCCTGGCCAACAGCCCCCTCTTTCCCGGGTTCCAGGGAAGACTCTCCTCCCTGGGGACGGCCAGGCCCGCCCTGGTCCTTCCCGGCGGGCTGAGCAGGTTGCTCAAGGGGATGGAGCTGAGGTTCGCCGCCCTCTCACCGGTGGCGACAGCACCCTTCGTCACCAATCCGGTCCTGGTAAAACTGGTTCCCTGACCGGGGAAGAAAGTTCTCCCCCGGCAGGGATGAGGAGCAGCCTGTTTCAGGGAACCAGCGTGATCGTGATCGGGTTGGAGGCCACGGTGAACCCGTTGAGGGAGGCGTTGATGCCCAGGTAGGCGAAGTGGAGCTTCAGCCCCACCGCCGAGGGGCCGAGGCCGGTGGGCAGGTTCATCGCCGCCGTGGCCTTTCCCTGGGCGTCGAAGGTGCCGATGAAGCCCGGGAAGGTGGAGGTGTTGGCCAGGGGAAGGAAGACGAAGGTGGACCAGTCCAGGTCCAGCGGGAGATGGAGGTTGCCGCCCAGAGGCTGGCCGATGTTGGTCTCCTTCAGGGTCGTGAGGATCACGTAGGCCCTGTTGGCCCTGGCCGGAAGGGCGTCCAGGAAGAAGTTGGCCTGCCCACCCGTGGAGATGCGGAGCTTGGTCTTGTCGGTCTTGAAGTAGACCGGCGTGTAGTTCACCCACTGGATCAGGAAGTCCGTGTTCTTGTTGGGCGGGTTCCCGCTCCAGTCGGTCTTCCCGGTCCAGGCGTTGAAGTAGAGCTTGCCCGGCATGTCCGGCGTGGGGACCACGGCGTTGGGCACCGTGAGCATCAGCTTGCTGTCCACGTAGAACTCGACCTTGTTGGTGTACCAGTCGAACCGGTAGGTGTGGAAGGCCTTGCTGGGATCGAAGTTCAGTATGACAGGATACTGGTAACTCTTTCTCCCGCCGCCGGAGAGGTTGGTGTGCATCACGATGTCCAGGAGACCCGTGCCGGGGCCGAAGGCTCCCTGCCAGCGGCTCCGGAACTCCATGTCGATCTCGGCCTGCTTGCTCCAGTAGAAAAAGGCGTTACATACACCCTGGGAAGGATTCCCGGTGAAGCCCGCCACCTTGAAGCATGCCATGTAGGAGCCGAAGGCGTTCTTGAACTGGGTCTCCACCTGGCCGCCGTAGGCCTTCGGCGGGGGAGGGCCGGCGTAGGCTTTGACCCGGATATCGAGCTTCCCCCCCGTGGTCCAGACCATCTGGGGCGCCAGGTAGCAGTTCCAATCGCCGCCCCGCTTCATCCAGATCCCGTTGGGGGAAGGACAGCAAAGCCCGGGAGGATCGCCGGGGTTCCAGTACTTGGAGGGGGGAGTGCTGTAGCTGTAGAGGAAGGAGTCGAAGAAGGGCCTGGGCGCCTGGGCCGCCAGCGGCGCATACGCCGCAAGGCAAATCACCGCAGCCCCCAGGAAGGGGAGGATCCTGCGACCCCTTGGAGAAGAAAAAGAACCGTGCCAAGACAAGGCTTCCATGGGACCTCCTGCTGATCCGGATAGGGTTACCAGAGAAGGAACGGAGGCTCGAAGCTACCAGGAGCGAGCCCGAGATTCAAGAAACCTCCCGCATTATTCTCCGGTTTTTGGAATGCCGGCTAGAAGAAACCCGAGACTCCTCTCTCCCGCAGAAAGAAAATTCCTTTTCCTCCCAGGGCCCATTTCCGGACGATTCCCGGGCGGGCGCCGACGAGACTCAAGGAAACTGTAAGGCCGTGACCGTTCCTCCTATCCCCGCCACGACGCACACCCCTCCCGGCCCCAGGCCCAAAGGAGCCATTACGTAGAGCCCGGGGGTGGCCCGGTAGCGCCCCAGGAGCCTCCCCGTCCGGGCTTCCAGGGCCGCCACCACACCCCTGTCGGAGACCGAGAAGACCCGGCCGTCCCTCTCCCGGGGAGGCAGGGGGATCCGGCCCGCCGGGACAGGGGCCTTCCAGAGGATCTTCCCCTCCCTGTCCAGCCGCCAGACACCCCCACTCAGAGTCCGGACATTCAGGAAACCTCCCCCTCCCCGGGCCAGGGCCGGCACCCCTTTCAAGGTCCAGCCATCCCGCCGGCCCTTCCTGTCGTACCGCCCCAGGAGATACCCTCTGTCGCAAAGATAGCACCACCTCCCGGCCGGCACGGGACCGCAGTCGGCCGGAGCGTAGTACCGGGCCGCCCCCCGGGAGGCCCTGGGCCCGAAGGCCTTCCAGCGAAGCCTTCCCGTCTTCCCGTCCAGGGCGTAGATCCGCCCGTCCCAGGCGGTGAAGAGCACCAGTCCCGCCCAGAGGGCGGGCCTGGATTCGATTCCGTAACCGGCCCGACGAAACCTCCAGACCTCCCGGCCGGCGGCGGCGTCCAGGGCGTGGAGGACCCCCGCCCCGTCGCCGATGTAGACCCGTCCCGACGCCGCCAGGGGCGGGCCGTAGAGGGGAGCTCCGGCATCGAAGGACCAGCGCACCCCGCCCCCCTTGTCCAGGCAATAGACCTTCCCGTCCCCGCACCCCACGACCACCCCTCCCCTCCCCAGGGCCGCAGGGCTTCCCACCACTTCGGCGGGCAATTTCTTCGTCCAGAGGACCTTTCCGTCCTTCAAGGAAAGGGCTCTCACCTCTCCTTCCAGGTCGGCCAGGATCACCCTCCCCTCCCCCAGGACGAGAGGCCCGGCCTTGAAACCCGCAGGCCGGATGTGCCGCCAGAGCACCTTCACGGGCCCGCCCTCCAGGAAGAACACCCGGGAACGCTGACGGATCCTCCCCCCCGGCCCCCTTCCTTCCAGGCTCACCAGGTGGGCTCCCGGCTCCAGGCCCTCCAGGGAGAGGGAACACCTCCACCTGCCTCTTCCGGCGGCTTTCCAGGCGGGACGGGATTCCCTGCCGTCCAGGAAGACCTTCAGGTCCGGGTCTTTCCCGGGAGCAGGAGCCGGGGCCGAAAGGAGTAGGTCCAGCCTCTTCCCCCCAACCCGGGCCCCCCTGGGGGGCTCGACCAGGCGGAAAGGCTCGGCCGGGCCCGGAGGAAGGGAGATCCTCTTCTCCAGGAGCACCCTTTTCCGGCCCGGCGGTTCCATGAACCGGTAGACCACCTTCAAGACTCCCCCCTTCAGGGTGATCACGTTCACGCCCCGGAAGTCCCCGGCCCCCCTCTTCCGGAAAGTGGTCCCCCCCTCCACGCAGTCGAGCCAGCCGAAGAGCCTCTGGTGCAAAGGCCTGTGGCCGTGACCGAAACAAAGGAGGACCACGGGATAGCCTTCCAGGGCGTCCATGAGGAGGCGCAACTGGGCGGGCTGGGCGAACTCGCCGCTCGCCGGCGGATGGTGGAAGAAGAGGAAGACCGGCTTCTTCCTGCCGCCGGCCGCCAGGTCCCGCCTGAGCCAGGCCAGGTCCCCCCCGTCCAGGGTGGGAAGGGGATCCTGGATCGTGGAGGAAGGGAGGACCACGAAGCGGCACCCCTTTCTCTCGAAGGAGTAGCGCCTCCCCCCGTGGCGCTTGCGCATGAAGGGGGCCGCCGGGTTCCACGTCTCGTCATGATTGCCACAGACCGCATACCAAGGAAGACCCAGGGAGGAGAAAGTCCTCTCCGCCGCCTCGCCCGTCCGCCCCCAGAAACCGAATTCCGTCAGGTCTCCCGTGACCACCAGGAAGGAAGGCCGGAAAGGGAAGAATCCCGCCGGCCGGCGGGCCAGGATCCTCCGGAGCCAACGGAAGGTCTCCTCACCCCGGACTCCCTTGGGCAGAGGGGCGCCGAAGGCCAGGGGCTCCAGGTGGGTGTCAGAGATCTGGAGGAATGTGAAACCACCGGAAGGGCCGGTCCGCCCCCAGGCCGGGGTCAAGGAGAGGCCTCCCGAAAGGAGAACCGAACCGAGAAGCCCAAGGAGACCGCTCCTGGAAGGACGGGGCGAATTCATGGAAAGCCTCCTGTTTTCCTCTCCCCTCCCGCCCCGCCGGGGCCCATCATAGAAGGTCCGTCCCATCTTACTTCCCCCCAGACCTGGAAGCCCATGGCCGGACTGAGGAAGCCCAGGAAACGCCACGTCATGGTCCTCTCCGACAGCACGGGGAGAACGGGGGAACGCCTCGTGCGGGCAGCCCTGGCCCAGTTCCAGGGAACCCAGGTGGACCTGGAGATCGTCCCCCAGGTCCTGGAGAAGGAGCGCCTCCTCCCCATCATGCGCCGGGCCTCCATCCTGGAGAGCGTGGTGGTCTACACCATGGTCTCCCCCGAACTCCGCCGTGCCGTCATGGAGGAAGGCATGAACCACGGGGTGCCCACGGTGGACGTGATGGGCCCGCTCCTCACCAGGCTCTCGGACCTCCTGGAGATCTCCCCCATGGCGAGACCGGGCCTCTTCCGCGAACTGGACGAGGAATACTTCCGCCGGATCGAATCCATCGACTTCGCCGTGAAGCACGACGACGGGGCCGGCCTGGACACCCTGGACCAGGCCGACATCGTCCTCGTCGGTGTGAGCCGCTCCTCCAAGACCCCCTTGAGCGTCTATCTCTCCTACCGGGGCTGGAAGGCCGCCAACGTGCCCTTCGTCCCCGGGATCCCCCTCCCCTCCAAGCTGGACGAGATCGACCAGAGGAGAATCGTGGCCCTCACGGTGAATCCCTCGGTCCTCCAGGCCATCCGCCGGGAGAGGGAGCGCAACCTGGGCAAGAGCCTGGATGGCTACAGCGAACTCTCCCGCATCCGGGAGGAGGTGCGCCAGGCCCGCCGGGTCTTCCAGGAGAAGGGCTGGCCCGTCCTGGACACATCCCAGAAATCCATCGAGGAGAGCGCCACGGAGATCATGAAGATCATCTACGCCAGGACCCGGGGGGAAGAGGAGAAAGGAAAGTCCGAGCCGTGAGACCTCTTCCCCTCCTGTCCATGGCCCTCCTCCTCGCCTCGGCCCCCCTCCGCCCGGCCCCGCCCAGGCTCGACCAGGAGCCGGCAGGTCCCCTGGAGTGGGGGTTCCGGCCGCGGGAAGGAGAGCGGACAGGCCTCACACCGCCGGCCTTCTCCTGGAGACCCACCAGGGGAATCTCCACCTGGGAGCTTCAGGTCGCCCGCCGGAAAGACTTCAGGAGGCCTTTCTACCGGGCCGACCGGATTCCCTGGAACGTCCACTGCCCGCCCCGGCCCCTTCCGCCGGGGAAGTGGTACTGGCGCTACCGGGGAAGGGACCGGAAAGGCAGGACCACTCCCTGGAGCAAGATCCGCTCCTTCACCATCTCCCCCGGCGCCGTGCCCTTTCCCCTGCCCCCGAAGAAGGACCTCCTGGCCCGGATTCCCAGGGGCCACCCGCGCCTCTTCCTGCGTCCCTCGGACCTCCCCCGGCTCCGCCGCCTGGCCCGCGGTCCCTTGAAGCAGGCCTTCCGGAGGCTGGAGAGGGCCTGCGAAAAGCTCCTGAAGCACCCCCCCTCCACGAAGGAGCCCCCCGAATACCCGGCGGGCACGAAACCCAGGTCCGAGACCTGGCGGAAGATCTGGTGGGGCAACCGGGTCCGCGTGGTGAAGGCCCTGGGAGGGGCCGCCGAGCTGGCCTTCGCCTCCCTCCTGGGCGGAAGGGAGGACTTCGCCGGCCTGGCGAAGAAGATCCTCCTCGAATGCGCCCGGTGGGATCCTAGGGGAAGCACGGGTTTCCGGTACAACGACGAAGCGGGCATGCCCTACGCCTACTACTTCTCCCGGGCCTACACCTTTCTCCACGACCGCCTCTCCCCCCAGGAGCGGAGACTCTGCCGGCGGGTGATGCGGTCCAGGGGCCTGGAGATGTACCGCCGCCTCTGCCCCCGCCACTTCTGGCGGCCCTACTCGAGCCACGCCAACCGGGCCTGGCACTTCCTGGGCGAGATCGGCATCGCCTTCCGGGGGGAGATCCCCGAGGCGGACGACTGGGTTTGGTTCGCGGCGAACACCTTCTTCTGCGTCTATCCCGTCTGGTCCGGCCCGGCCGGCGGCTGGCACGAGGGGGCGGCCTACTGGAACAGCTACATGTCGCGTTTCACCTGGTGGGCCGACGTGATGAAGGCGGCCTTGGGGATCGACGCCTATGAGAAGCCCTTCTTCTCCCGGGCGGGGGACTTCGCCCTCTACGTCCTCCCCCCCGGCAAAGTGGGCGGCGGCTTCGGCGACTGTTGCGCCCCCGTCACCAGCCGGAACACCCTCTCCCTCATGAGCGTCCTGGCCGCCCAGGCCCGCAACCCCTATTGGCAGTGGTACGTGGAGCGCCAGGGAGGGCCGGTCTTCGGCAAGGGTTTCGTGGGCTTTCTCAGGCGGAGCCTTCCCAGGGTGAAGGCCCGGCCCCCGGCCGATCTTCCCCCCTCCAAGCTCTTTCCGGGGACCGGCCTGGCCGCCCTGAACACCACCCTCATGGACGCGGGAGAGGACGTGCAGGTCCTCTTCAAGTCCTCCCCCTTCGGGTCCTGGTCCCACGGATACGAGGCCCAGAACTCCCTCCTGCTCTGGGCCTGGGGGGAGCGCCTCCTCATCCGCTCCGGAAAGAGGGACATCTACGGGAGCGCCCACCACAAGAGGTGGATGTGGAGCACCCGGTCGGTCAACAACGTAACCGTAAACGGCCTGGGCCAGGTCCCCCACTCCCCTCTGGCCCGGGGGAGGATCTTCTTCTTCGAGACCTCCCCGCGCCTGGACGCCGTCGCAGGCGAGGCGGGAGGGGCCTACCTGGATCCGGCGGGCGGGAAACTCCTGGACCGGTTCACCAGGGTGATCTTCTTCGCCAAGCCCGACCTGGTCCTGGTCTACGACCTGCTGGCCGCGCCCAGGCCCTCCACCTTCACCTGGTGGTGGCACGCCAAGAACCGCTTCGACCTCTCCCGGCCGGGCCGGGCCGTCGTGGAGGCGGGCAAGGTCCTCTGCCGGATCCGCTTCGCCGCCCCGCCGGGCCTCTCCTTCTCCCAGACCGACCAGTACGACCCCAACCCCCGGCCCAGGATCACCCTCAGGGAGTGGCACCTCCGGGCGGACTTGCAAAAACCTCGCAAGAAAGTCGAGGCCCTCACCCTCCTCAGGCCTTACAAGAAAACCAGGAAGCTCCCCGGGAGGGCCCGGATCCTCTCCCTTCCGGGCGGTTACGCCTGCCGGGCCCCCCTCGGGGAGGGCGAAGCCCTCTTCCTCCTTCCCTCCCGGGAATCCCGGGGAGTCCGGGCCTTCGGACTCCGGGCCGAACCGGGCCGGGCCCTGGTCCGGATCCTGGACCGGGAGGGGAAGGTGCTCCAGACCATGAAGGTCGTCCTTTCCGCAGGAGAAACCCGACGATGAAACGCCCCGACCCCAGCCTTCTCCTTTCCCTCCTCTTCCTCCTCATTCTCTCCTCCCCCCCGGCCCGGGGGGAGTGCACGGACATCCTGGTCACGCCGGGGGCCATGGCCGACGGCTCGGCGGTGATCACCTACTCCTGCGACGGAGAGTTCCACCCCCACCTCTCCTACACCCCGGCGGCGGACCACGAACCGGGCGAGTTCTACGAAATCCGCCGCGGCGGGAAAGTCATCGCCAGGATCCCCCAGCCCCGCCACACCTGGGCCGTCGTGGGCCTCATGAACGAGCACCAGCTCGCCATCGGCGAGACTACCTTCGACGGCCGCCCGGAACTCCGGAACCCCGAAGGAGCCCTCCACTACTGGACCCTGATGCGCCTCGCCCTCCAGAGGGCCCGAACCGCGAGGGAGGCGATCCAGGTCATCACGGACCTGGTGGAGAAATACGGTTACGCATCCACGGGGGAATCCATCTCCATCGCCGATCCCGAGGAGGTCTGGCTCCTGGAGATCATCGGGCCCGGCCCGGGGGGAAAGGGGGCGATCTGGGTGGCCCGGAAGATCCCCGACGGGTACGTCTGTTGCCACGCCAACAAGTCCCGGATCGGCGAGTTCCCCCTGGACAAGCCCGGCGAATGTCTCTACTCGAAGAACGTGATCTCCTTCGCCGTGAAAAAGGGCTGGTACGATCCTAAGTCGGGAAAGCCCTTCCGCTTCTGCGACGTCTACTGCCCGGCCGACGCGGAGAAACTCCGTTATACCGCCACCCGCGTCTGGTCCATCCTGCGCCGGGTGGCCCCCTCGTTGAAGCTCTCCCCCGACTACCACAGGGGCGTGAAGGGAGCGAAGCCCTACCCCCTCTGGGTGAAGCCCGACAGGAAACTCCGCCTCGAAGACGTGATGGCCCTCATGCGGGACCACTACGAGGGGACTCCCTACGACATGCGCAAGGGCATCACAGCCGGCCCCTTCGGATGCCCCAACCGGTGGCGGCCCATCTCCTGGAAGGTGGACGGCCGGTCCGGCTTCTGGGAGCGGCCGATCTCGGACCACAGGACGGGCTTCTCCATCGTGGCCCAGTGCAGGTCCCACCTCCCCGACCCAGTGGGCGGGGTCCTCTGGTACGGAATGGACGACACCTACACCACCTGCTACATCCCCCTCTACTGCTGCATCGACCGGGTCCCGCCCTCCTACGCCAGAGGGAACATCCGGAAGTTCACCTGGGACAGCGCCTGGTGGGTCTTCAACTTCGTCGCCAATTTCGCCTGCCTGAAATACTCCTACATGATCGAAGACATCCGCAAGGTCCAGGCCGACCTGGAAGGCTACATGATCGCCCTCCAGCCCGCCGTGGACAAGACCGCCCTCTCCCTCTACAAGACCGACCCGGCCCTCATGCGCCGCTACCTCACGGACTACTGCGTAAGCCACGGCGAAATGGTCGTCCGCCGATGGAAAGAGCTCGGCGAATACCTGATCTGCAAGTACAACGACGGTTTCGTGAAAGACGAAGACGGGCGGATCCGTTCCGTAGGTTATCCCGACTCCTGGCTAAGAAAAGTCCTCCAACTCTCCACGAGAATCCAGAAGAGCAAGACCATGGCGGGAGAGACAGACAAGTAGCAACAACAGCATTTACTTCGCCCGCCACCGCCCGCCGAGCCACGGCCCCCTCCCCCCCATTTTTTCCCCTCGTCAGCCCCCTCTTCTCGTCGTCAGCCCCCTTTCTCGTCAGCCCCCTCTTCTCGTTAGCCCCGGCCGGCCGAGTCACGGTCAAAGACCGTGACGAGGACGCCCGGGGAGTGGCTCCAGCATCGAAAACGCCACAAAGCCACGTACGCCCCTGCTTCCCCTGACGTCGGGCATGTTGCGGCCCTTCGGGCCGCACATACCCGCCGGCAGGGGCTAACGGGGTGATTAAGAATCAGGGGCTGACGGGGTGACTAGGGAGCATGGGCCAACGAAGAAACAGGCAGGGACTGACAATGACATACACTCCCGAGACGCCCGGGGAGTGGCTCCAGCACCAAAAGCGCCACAAAACAACGACCTCAAACCACGAATCCCCCCTCCCCCCATTTTCCCCCTCGTCAGCCCCGCCTTCTCGTTTACCCCCCTTCTCGTTAGCCCCGGCCCGCCGAGTCCCGGCCCAAAGGCCCTATATTCCTCTTCGTTAGCCCCGGCCGGCCGAGTCCCGGGCAAAGACCGTG
>CAZLQD010000036.1:0-125011 GCA_964561605.1 uncultured Planctomycetia bacterium | reverse complement strand
GGCCTCCACCATCGCCAACCTGGGGAGCGCCAGGGAGAACCTGAGCGCCGCCGAGAGCCGGATCCGCGACGTGGACGTGGCCTACGAGACGGCCCAGCTCACGAGGAACTCCATCCTCCAGCAGGCGGCCATCTCCATCCTTGGCCAGGCCAACGCGGGTCCCCAGTCCGCGCTGAATCTGCTTCGCTGAAAAAGGCTAGGGTCCGCCGGTCCGGACAGGGGGGGGAGTCCCTTCAGGGGCTCTCCCCCCCGTTCCTTTCCCCGCCGCCCCGGACCGGTTTTCCGCCTCGAAGGATACGGGCCACCCAGGTCAGGGCCACCACGTTGGAGGCCACCCCCCCGGCCAGGAAGGCGCCCCATACGCCCTGGGGTCCCCAATGGAAACGGGTGAAGAGCCAGGCTAGGGGAACGGTGACCAGGAGGAGGCGGACGGAAGTGATCACCAGGTAGGGAAGGCCCAGGCCCAAGCCCTGGAGGAGCCGCCCCGAAGTCACGCCCAGGGCCATCAGGGGATAGGAGAAGACCATCCAGCCCAGGTAGGTCTTCCCGGCGGCGATCACCCCCGGATCGTCGCAGAAGATCCGCAGGATCCAGGGAGAGGCGAGCCAGGCGGAGATTCCCGTCACCAGGGCCAGGGATACGGCCCAACCGTAGGTGGAAAGGGTCACCCGCTTCACCAGGTCCATCCTCCCGGCCCCCCGGAACATTCCGGCCACGGGAACCAGGGCCCCGGCCAGTCCGAAGACGGGGATCACCACGAGCATGTCCACCTTGCTCCCCGCCCCGTAGCCCGCCACGACCAGGTCCCCGAAGGGCTTGAGGATCCGGATGATCAGGCCCAGCCCCACCCCCATGATCCCTTGGGCCAGGGCAGTGGGAGCCCCCACCTTGAGGATCGAGGCCAGGGCCCGGGCCGACGGGGCCAGGGCTCCGCGGCGGAAACGGACGTAGGTCCTCCGGCGGACGAAGAGGACCCAGACGTAGGCCAGGAAGCCGACCCCCTGGGAAGCCACCGTCGCCAGGGCGGCCCCCCCCACGCCGAGCCCCAAGGTGGGGACCCAGTGGAAGTAGGGGGAAAGGCCCTCCAGGGGCCAGGGAACCTGGAGAGGCCCGCGGAAGATGAAGACCGGGTCCAGGAGGAGGTTGAGGACCATGGCCCCGGACATGATCACCATGGGGGTCCGGGCATCCCCTTCGCCGGTGAGAAAACACCGCATGAATACCGAGAGGAAGAAGAGGGGGGCCCCCAAGAAGAGATATTTCAGGTATTCCCAGGCCAGGCGCTTCGTCTCCCCTTGGGCCCCAAGGAGGGCGGGCAACCGCTCCCCCAAGAGAAGACCTCCGCCGCTGTAGAGAACCCCCAGGAGTAGTCCAAGGGCCAGGGCCGTGGAGGCCACCCGGTCGGCGTCCCCCCTCCTCCCGGCGCCGGCGGCCCGGGCCACGGCGGAGGTGGCCCCCGACCCGAGGCCGGCCGTCAGGGCGATCATGAGGAAGAAGACCGGAACGGTCCGGGTCAGGGCCGCCAGGGCGAGGGGCCCGAGCCGCCCCACGAAGGCCGTGTCCACCACGGAATAGAAGGTATGGACCAAGAGCCCCGCCATGGCCGGGAGGGCCATCGTCCACACGGCGGTCCTGGGCCGGGCGAGGAAGAGGGGAAGCCGCCGGGCGACGGCCCTCTCCTTCCCGGATACGGCCTGGAGGTCGACCTCTTCCAGTTCAGACAATCAGGCAACCTATCGCTGCTGTGTCCACGATGTCCTGGACGGAGCAACCCCGGGAGAGGTCCAGGAAAGGCCTCCGGAATCCCTGGACCACGGGCCCCACGGCCTTGGCTCCGCCGATCCGTTGGGCGATCTTGTAGCCGATGTTGGCCGCGTCCAGGTCGGGGAAGACGAAGACGTTGGCCTTTCCCGCCACGGGGCTCCCCGGGGCCTTCCTCTCGGCCACGGAGGGAACGAAGGCCGCATCGAACTGGAGTTCCCCGTCTACCGTAATCTCCGGGGCCTTCTCCTTCACGAGGGCCAGGGCGCCGAGGACCTTGTCCACGTCCTCGTGGGAGGCGCTCCCCTTCGTCGAGAAGGAGAGCATGGCCACGAGGGGTTCTTCGTCCAGGAGCATCTTGTGGGTCCTGGCCGAGGCGACGGCGATGGAGGCCAATTGCTCCGGATCGGGATTGGGGACGACGGCGCAATCGGCGAAGGTGACGGGCCGGCCGCCGGGAAGGACCATGAGGAACATACTGGAAACCGTCTTCGTCCCTTCGGCCATCCCTACGACGTGGATTCCCGCCCTGAGGACGTCCGCCGTGGGAGAGGCCGATCCCCCCACGGAAAGATCGGCGCCCCCGGTCCTCACCAGGGCGGCGGCGAAGAAGAGAGGCTTCTTCATGGCCTCCCGGGCCTCCTCCGGGGTGAGGCCCTTGTGTTTGCGGGCCTCGTAGTAGAGGGCGGCGAACTCTTCCAGGTCCGGCGAAGAGGCTGGATCGATCACCCGGGCGCCTTCCGGAGGGGGAAGGGCGGGCTTCCCCAGGAGGATCACCTTGCAGATTCCCTCCTTGAGGAGCCGCTCCGCCGCCTTCACCACCCGTTCGTCGTGGGATTCGGGAAGGACCACCGTCCTTCCCAGGCCAGCCGCCTTCTTCCGGAAACCCTCGAGTATGTCCATGGACGCCACTCCCTTCGGGGACCACCATCCTTCCGGCCCGCCCTTCCCTCTCTGCTGGAGCCAATTCCCCCATGATAAGGAAATTTCCTTAAGTCCCCCTCCAAGAAAGGGCCGATCCTCCAGGGAGGGGGGCGAAGGGGAGATGAAGGCGGCGAAGGTGAAGGCAAAGGCGAATCTCTCACCGGTCCTGTGGATCTTCCTGGCGGCGGCGGTGCCCCTCGCCGGGGAGGGGCTTCCCGCCCAGAGCGCCCGGACCCTGGTCCTTCCCCCGAGCCTGGCCGCACGGGAAGGTTCCAGCGCCACCAGCTTCCCCTTCGGCCGGGGAACGCCCTTCCGGCTCCAGGAGATCTACTGGCGCCCCTGCTTCCCCGGAAGACCCAGGGAGATCGTCATCACCTCCCTCTCCATCCGGGCCGACGGGGGAGTCAAGAACCGGTCCAAACCCTACGTGACTGTGAGTCTCTACCTCTCCTCCACGCCCCGCCCCTTCGGCAAGGCCTCCAGGAAATTCTCCGAGAACCGTGGCAAGGATTGGACCTTGGTCTATACGGGGACCATAACCCTTCCCCCCTCGCCGGGAACCAGGCCCAACCCATTCAACCTGACCTTTCCCCTGGAGGCGCCCTTCACCTACTCCACCGAGAAGGAGGGCCTCCTTGTGGAGATCGAAGTGGCCAAACAGCCCAAGGGGGAATACAGGCTGGACAGCCCCTTCCGGTGCATCTCCCGCCACTTCGCCTTCGGGAACAACAAGGCCTGCCGGACCTCGGCGGGAAACCCCCTCCTCCTGGGAGTGAACCAGTCGGTCAAACTGGGGGGGAACCTGGTCCTCACCCTCACCCAGGCCCCCAAGGACCAGCCCGCCCTGGCCATGGTGGGCGTCCGGGACACGGGCACCTTCCACGGAGCCGCCCTTCCCTTGGATCTGAGCCCCTACGGGGCACCCTATTGCCACCTCCTCCTGGCGCCCCTCCTGGCCAAGGCTGGGCAGACCAACAAGGCCGGGACGGCCACCTTCAACTTCCCCCTCCCGGTGGAGGGATTCGAAGTAGTGGGCAGGTTCCTCCTGGCCCAGGCCCTGGCGGGGGACCAGGTGGCCAACCAACTGGGAATGGTCTTCTCTTCCGGGGTGAAAGTGGAGATCTGCGGCCCCCAGCCCGTGGCCCGGATCTTCTCCCCCGGCACGGTGAAGGAGGAGAAGGGTTGGGTCCAGATGGGATCCTCCCACATCGTGCAATTGACCTTGCAATGACCCCTTGACAAAAGGACGGCCGACCCGGGAGAATCCCCCCGTCTTTCGGGAAGGGAAGGTGAGGGTCGGCGAGGGGCCCCATCGTCTAGAGGCCTAGGACACGTGGTTCTCAGCCACGAGACAGGGGTTCGACTCCCCTTGGGGCTACCAAGCAAAGAGGGGGGCGTCCGGAAAGGGCGCTCCCCTCTTCTTTTTTGCCCCCCTGCCCCTTCAGTCCTTCTTCACTTTCAAGAGGAGGGAGAAGGGGGGCGCCTCCCCCACCTTTCCCTTTCCTTTGAACTCCTTCCAGGGGACCAGCCTCCCTTCCCGGGCGAGGCCGGCGGCTGCCTTCCTGAGAAAGGCCTCGTTCACCGGGTATCCCCAGGAAGAGAGGAGGACCAGGTCCCCCTTGGAGAGAATCCACTCCCGGACCTCCTTTTCCGTAGTGAGAGGGAACCCCCAGGCGGGCCTTTCCGAGAGGAAATGGGCCAGGGCGGCCTCGTTGCAGATGGTGACCTCGCCGGGATCGGTCTCCTTGCGGAGGAAGTCCAAGGCCGCCACGAAAGGCCCCTGGTCGCCCCGGTAGTAGGGTTCGGCCCGCTCCCGGGCCAGGGCCTTCCAGGTGACGGGGATCCACAAGGCCAGGTAGGCAAGGCATGCGGCAAGAACGGCTCCCCTCCGGGCACGGGGACTCCTGCCCCCCAGGAGGGCCGCCCCCTCGAAGAGCCCACCCAGGAGCAAGGGAAGGATGGGGACGAAATACCTGGGCCCCACGAAGGGCGGAGTCACCATGAGGACCCCCAGGTAGAGGAAGAGGAACCAGTCGGCAGGCTCCCGCTTCTTCCAGGCCGTGCGAAGGACGGCAAGGAGAAGGACCGCCAGGCAGAGGATCGAGAAGACCCCGCCCTGTCCGAGCCAGCCCGCCTGGTCGGACCTCCCCGCCCTTTCCCCCGTGAGGAACCGGGCCGCCGTTCCGCACAGGATCACCGGCCGGACCTCGAGCTGGAGGAGGACGTTGGGAAGGATCCCCTTGGGGGCGTTCAGCCACAACCCGCCCCGCATCTCGCCCAGGTAGGTGGCGCCCTCCCGGAGGGACTCGGGGATCCTGGGGGAAGCGGTTGCCTTGTAGCGGAACCAGAGGCCCGCCGGGACGAGGACCAGGAGAGCGGCAAGGAGAAGGGGGGTGGCCGGCCTGCCCCTTCGCCTCCCCGTAAACCATGCCAGGACCAGGGCGGGAAGGAGGATCAGGCCCACCAGGCGGAAGGAAGCGGCCGCGGCGGTGAGCGCCCCGGCGAGGATCCCCCGCCCCGGCGAAGGCCGCCTCACCAGGGAGGCGCCGGCCCAGGCGGCCAGGGAGAAGAGCCCAAGGAAGGGAACGTCCGTCAACGTATATGCCGCATGCTCCACGAAGAAGGCGGTCGCCGCCGTTCCGGCCAGGACGGCCGCCCCGATTCCCTCCCCGTGGCGGGCGGCGGCGAACCTCCAGGCGCAAAGCAGGGAAAGTCCCGCCAGGACGGCCATGAAGACCCGCATGGAGAGGAAATCCTTCCCCTTCAGGGCGAAGACGGTGGAAAGGGCGAGGGGGTACCCCGGAGGGTATTTCACGTGCGGATACCCCTGGTAGGTATACCCTTTCCCGGAGGCGAGGCTCTCGGCGAGGATCGCGTAGGTGGCCGCGTCGTGGCTCAGCTTGAAGTGGGGCCTCACCGTCAGGGCCGCCGGAACCAGGCAGAGCAGGTAGAGCGCGACCGCCGCCGCGGCGAGGCTTCTCCTCACGACATCCCCCCCCGCCTGCTCCCGAAGAGGGACCCCTCGCCCTCGACGGCCCGCTTCGCCTCCTGGCCCTCCAGCCAGCACTTCCGGCAACGGGGCTCGTAGAACTCGGACGACCCCGCCAGGACCCTGTCCCTGGGAGCCGTGGCCTTCCGGAAGGTGAAGTAGGCGTCCTTCTTGCAGACCTGGCAGACCGCCGGGCACTTGACCACTTCCTCCGCCAGGGCGAGGAGTTCCCCCACCTCCTCCCAGACCCGTCCCTCCGAATCCAGGTCCAGGGTGGCCACCACGACCTTGACCTCCACGGCGGTGAGGCGCTTCACTGCATCGAGGGCGCCGGGGAGCATGAAGAACTCGTCCAGGCCCACGACCTGGGCGTCCCCGACCTTCTCGAGGAGTTCCGCCCCGTCGGAGACGACCAGGGCGGGAAAGGCGGCACCGGAGTGGGTGCGGATGAAGCCCGCCGGGGCGTCCCGGGTGTTGGCCGCCGGGGTGAAGGCCCGGACCTTCACGCCCTGGAGCCTGGCCCGGTTCAGCCGGGAGACGAGGGATTCCGTCTTTCCGCCCCACATGGGCCCGCAATAGACGAGGGGAGAGCGCATGACCCGGATCCTAGCCGGGGGTCGAGGGAGGGAGCAAGAGAAGGGGGGGATGAAGTTCGGGGGAATCTGGGGCATTGTGATCCCAGGGAGGTCCGGCGTCGTTCATGAGAGGCCGGTCCGGGACTCACGGGGAGGAAGGGCAAGAAAGATCCTTCGATCCAGAAAGGTCCACTCGAAATGGCGGCAAGGAAGAAAACCCGCGGGAAGGCGGTCCGCACCGGCGGCGGGTCGGCCAAGAAAGGTCCTCTCGGTGTCTGGCTCATCGGGGCCAGGGGCGGCCTGGCGACGACCGTCGTCGTCGGAGCCCAGGCCATCGCGGCGGGCCTCTCCTCCACGACGGGTCTCCTGACCGAGACGGATCTCTTCGAGGGGATCCACCTGGCATCCCTGGGCGAGATGGTCTTCGGCGGCCACGAGACCAGGCCGGGCAACCTCTACGATTCGGCCAGGGAGATCCAGGAAGAGAACGGAACCATCCCCCCCCACGTGCTGAAGGCCCTGAAGAGGAAGCTCCTCTCCACGGACAAGGAAATCCGCCCGGGAACCCTGGCCGGGGCGGGAAAGGCCATCGAGAAGGTCTGCGCCGGGCCCGACCTCCTCGAATCGGTCCACCCCATGGAAACGGTGGAGAAGATCAGGGAGGACATGGACTCTTTCGCCTCCCGAAAGAAGGTGAGGAGGCTCGTCGTCGTGAACCTGGCCTCCACCGAGCCGGCCGGCCCACTGCCGGCCTACCTGAAGAGCCGCAAGGCCCTGGAGAAGGCCCTCGCCTCGCGGCGCCCTCCCAAGTTCCCGCCCTCCACCCTCTACTCCCTCGCCGCAATCGGGGGAGGCCACCCCTTCCTGAACTTCACACCCAGCCAGGGCGCCCTTCCCCCGGCCCTCGAGGAAGAGGCCCGGGAGAAGGGTGTTCCCTACTTCGGAAACGACGGGAAGACCGGCGAGACCCTGGTCAAGTCCGCCCTGGCACCCATGTTCAAATACAGGAACCTCCAGGTCCTCTCCTGGGAGGGATACAACATCCTGGGAGACCGGGACGGAGCGATCCTGTCCAACGAAAGGAACAGGAAGGCCAAGGTGGCCACCAAGGACGCCCTCCTCCCGGGAATCCTGGGATACCCCCTCCACACCCACGTGGGCATCGACTACGTGCCCTCTCTGGGGGACAGGAAGACCGCCTGGGACTTCATCCACTTCAAGGGCTTCCTGGACTTCCAGATGTACATGCAGTTCTCCTGGCACGGCTGTGACTCGATCCTGGCCGCCCCCCTGGTGCTGGACATGGTCCGCCTGGCCGATCTCGCCGGTGCCAGGGGCGATTCCGGGCCCATGACCTGGCTCTCCATCTATTTCAAGAAGCCCCTGGGGGTGAAGGAATACGACCTTCACCGGCAATGGCACCTCCTGACGGATTACCTCTCCCGTGTGCGCTGATCAAGGAAGGGGCGCCTTCCTTCCGATGGAGGAGGAAGGAATCCAAGGGGAAAGGGGGCGCCCCGGCTGCCGGGAGGGACCATCCCGGCAGTCTGAAGGCCGCCCCGGGATGGGGAGCCTATCGTGGGGAAGAAGGGCGAATTCGAAGGAGCGGACCCGGTTCCGGGCGGACCCCTCGGGGTCCCGGGAACGGAGGCCGGCACGGAAAGGGGAATCCCCTCCAAGGAAGGGGAAAGGGGGGAGGGCCCCCTTTCCCGGGCACGGGAAAAGGACCTGCGCCGCCTGGAACGAATCCTCGAAAAGGTGAGCGTGGAACTGAAGGAGGCCCTGGAAGCGGCTTCCCGCGAGGCGAACCCTCCTCCCTCCCCCATTCCCTCGGTGGTCCTCCACAAGATCGAGGCCCCGGAATGGCTGGAGGGGTCGGAAGAAGGGCACGAAGGCCCCCCCCCACCCGATCCCTGCCCTCTTCCGGAAAGAGAATTCACCCTGGACGAAGAGGAAGGGACCTACCCGGAGGACGAGGCGGAAGAAGGGGATCCCCCTTCCTTCTCCTCCCCACCACCCCCCTTCGAATCCCACACTCCGGCACCCCGCCGAGAGGCCTTTCCCTGGGCCTGGACGGCCCTTCCGGCGGCGGGGATCTTCCTTCTCCTCCTGGGCCTGGGGATCCTCCTCTTTGCGTGGAACGGAATCCAGGGGGTGGAAGAACTCCGGAGTAAGCTCCGGGCCCAGATCGAAGGAGCCAAACTCACGGGAGGCCTCCTGGAGCGGGCCGAGGCCGCGGCCAGGCGGGCGGAAGAACTCCAATCCGGGCTGGAGAGACGCTTTCAGGAACTCTCCGCCCGGGGCAGGGAACTCCGGAAAGAACTCGAGAAGGCCACGGCCTGGATGGGGGATTTCGAGAAGCGTGCGGGGAACCTGGAAAATGCCGGGGCGGAACTGAAGAAGGCCCTGGTCACGGCCTCCCGCGCCCTGGAAAAGGCGAAATCCCAAGGGCGCCTCTCCGAAAAGGCCGTCGCCCAGGCGGAAACGGCCCTGGCGCACCTGGAGGAGCTTTCCCGTTCCCTCCTGGCCCTGGCGGATATCACGGGAGAGAAGGAAATCCTGGCGGCCCGCCTGGCCGGAGACAGACTTCGCAAACGCCTCGCGTCCCTGGGAAGAAAGACCTGGGAGCCTTTCGTTTCCCCCTTGGAAGGAAGAAAAGAACCGGAAACCGCCTCTTTTCCGGGTTTCGAACGGGGAAAACCCCTTCCCAAGGCGATCCGGAACGTGCTCGACGGCCAGATCATGGTCCTGGTCCCTCCGGGAAGGATGATTCTCGGAGACGAAGAGGGAACAGGAGCCCCGGATGAAAGACCCGGGGGAGAGAAAAAGAGCCTCCTCACAGTGGAAATCACCAGGCCCTTCTACGTGGGACGCCTGGAAGTAACCAACGCCTGCTACCTGAAGTTCGTAAAGTCCACCGGACATACTCCTCCGCCGTACTGGAAGGGAGGAGAATGCCCGAAGGAGTTGCTGGACCGCCCCGTGGTATGCGTCTCCTGGAAGGACGCCAGGGCCTATTGCGAATGGGCGGGCCTGCGCCTCCTGACCGAAGCGGAGTGGGAATACTGCGCGAAATCCCCCTGGAACGGCCGTTCCGCCGGTCCTTGGCCCTGGGGCAAGGGCAGGCCCACCACATCCCTGGCCAACTTCGATCCCACCCCCCCGCTCCGCCTCAAGGAGAAGGACTGGCGTTTCTGGCTCCTTCCCGCCGATTCCTGCAGGGAGGGGAGGACCCCCTGGGGGTTGCTCCAGATGGCGGGAAACGCCGCGGAATGGTGCTCGGATTGGTACCGCGCCACCTGGTATACGACCCTGGCGGGAAGGGGAGGAATCGTCAGGGATCCCCAGGGGCCGCCCTTCGGGCTGGGAAAGGTCTTCCGGGGGGGATCCTGGTGTTCCACCGAAGAGGAACTGCGCTCCAGCGCCAGGGAAATGGCCGGTCCCGACGAAAAATTTACATTTCTCGGTTTCCGTTGCGCCCGGGACGCCGGAACCCTCCGCTGAAGGCCGATCCCCCGGAAATCCGCCCTCCAGGGCCGCTGGAATCCCGAATCGGGAACACCACATCGGCAGGAGAGGAAACGGCTCCCTCCCACGGTGGAATGGAAACGATGGAAAAAATCAATTTTTCCCCTTGACCGTCCGATGTTATTCCCTATCAACTATGCGTGTCGATGATGCGCCGGAGAGGAGAAAGTCCTTTTCGAGCCGGCGCGCGTCAGGGCGGTTTTTGCTCCTTATGAAAGGGCGGACGGCGGCGGAAGAGCAGAGAGGGGATATCCCCGGGCCGCCGCAAGGGAATGAGAGAGACGTTCCCGCTGGTCCCCTTCTTCGGGGCCCCTTATCCGCGGGAAGACGAAAGAAAATGCAAGTTACGAGTTCCCACCGATCCCACTCGGAGGCCCGAGGAAGGACCTCCCTGGTTCCATGCTGCCGGGAAGGGATCGGGCGCATTCTTCCCCGGCCGGCCGCGGGGCCGGCCGCACCCGGAGGGTCTACGCCCCCTCCGGCGTGAATTCCCCTTTTCCTAGGATCTAGACAAGAAAGAGGTCGGAAATGGACAAGAACAAGAAGTTTTGCCTGAAACTTTACTACCTCAGGACCCGCGAAAAGAAGATGACCCAGAAGAAGGTCGCCACCCAGCTGGCGATCCGGCAGGCCACCCTCTCCAACCTGGAGCAGGGTTCCTCCATGCCTTCCCTGGACATCCTCCTCAAGCTCTGCCAGTTCTACAACGTGACCCCCACCTGGCTCCTGGACGACAAGGCCCCCCTGGTTCCCACGCCCAACGACCGGTGGACGGCCAGGGAGAAGGTCCGCGGCAAGGCCGGCAAGATCACTCCCGCCGAGGAGAGGAAGCTCGCCGCCGCCATGCAGGAGGAGCTGAAGGCCAACGCCCAGAGGCGCCGCGGTTACAAGACCAAGAAGAAGAAGGCCGCCAAGAAGACCACCAAGAAGGCCAAGAGGGGTCGCCCCAAGAAGAAGGTCGCCGCCAAGAAGACCACCAAGAAGAAGAGGGGACGCCCCAAGAAGAAGGGCCGTCGCTGAGAAGAACCAGCATCCCGGCAGCAGGAAGGACGCCCCGAGGCCTCGGCCCGGGGCGTTCTCCTTCCCGAGAACCCAAAAAAAACCGACTCTACCGTTGAAACAAAGGGACCTTTCCCTTTCTTTTTACCCTCCGGAACCTCCCCACCCCGAGCCGCCGGAGGATCGGACGCGGATCCAGGCAAGGGGTGGGTTTCCAGCCGATGGGGCGGCGGCCTCACCCGGCGCATGCAAGGGAGTCTTTATGTGTAGTACGGCCCAGGACGCTGGGAGACCTTGTCGAGGAACCTTCACTTAGCAGGACCGATCGGAGGCGGATGCATTGAACAGGGATTATTACGGACCTCATCTCATGGTGGACATTCTGGAAGCGGATCCCCAGGCCCTGGGGGACCTGGCGCGGGTCTCCCGCTTCCTGGACGAACTTCCCGACAAGATCGGGATGAAGAAGCTCACTCCCCCCATCGCCTTTCCCTACAATCCCGGGGGAGATCCCATGGATCCTGAAGCGGGGATCACAGGATTCATCGTCATCGCGGAAAGCCACATTTCCATCCATACCTATCCCCACAAAGGTCGGGCCTATTTCGACGCCTTCTCCTGCAGGCCCTTCCAGCCGGGAAAGGTGCTGGAACTCCTGTTGAAGGAATTCCAAGTCAAACGTTACGACTCCAACCTGGTCAAAAGGGGAGCCCTGAATCCCAGGTGTTCCCTGGAAGAAGCCAGGCCGGCGCCGGCACCCTGAAAACCCCTTCTCTCCGGGGAAGACCGCGGGAGGCATGGTGGACCACTCCAAGGGAGGCCCTCCTCCACCCCCCGGGGGGGGAAGGAAGAAAAAGCCCGGGCGCGCCAGGAAATTCCTCCTCGTCCTCCTTTCGGTCCCGGCGCTCCTCCTGGTCCTCTATCTCTTCCGGGGCCCCCTCTTCTCCGGTCCTCTCCGGTCCCTCCTGGGGGACATGCTCACCAGGGCCCTCCACCTCCCCATAACGGTCGGAGAGCTTTCGGGAAACTGGATCACGAGCCTGGAAATCGGCGACCTCCGCTCGGGGAGGCCGGGAGAGGGCCGGGTCTTCCGTAAACTGGAACTGGACCGGCTCCAGGTCTCCCTGGCCCCCTGGGACCTCCTCCTGGGAAGGCCCACCTGGATCCGGAAGGTCACCCTCCGGGGCCTGGTCCTGGCTCTCGACCTGGACCAGGAAAAGGGAAAGCCTGGAAGCCCGGGACGGCCCAAGCCCCTGCCGCCCTTCGTCTGGAAACTCCGGCCCGAACTGGACATCTCCGTCAAGCTCTTCGATCTCCACCTGGAGGGGAGGAGTTTCCACCTGGAGGATGGGAGATTCCGCCTTTCCCCCGAGGGAGTCTGCCGCCTGGAAGGAAGGTCCTTCGCCTTCCCCGCTCCTCCGGGGGAACGGGGCCCCCTGGAGCTCTCCTTCTTGAAGAGGGGCGCCATCCTGGAAAGGATCCGGGGAAGGGCGGCCCGGGTCCGCCTCGAAGGTTGCCGGATCGATTTCTCCCGGTTCCCCGGGATCCTCTCCTTCCAGGGAAGATTGCGCCATCCCTTCGGCCGCCTTTCCTTCCAGGGAAGGATCGACGGCAAGGAGATGGCCTTCCGGACCGAAGGAGAGAAGCTTCGATACCAGGCGGCGGCCCTCTTCCTTCCGGCCCAGGTTCCCCCCCTCTTCGACCAGGTCTCCACCCTTTCCGCCCGGGGAAGGATCGACCTGGACCGCCCCCTCCAAAGCGAGCTCACCTGGGCCCTCTCCCTGGAAGGAAGGAAGGGCCTGCCCCTGGAAGAGGGGAAGCTGAAGGGAAAGGCCTCGGGAGGGAGGCTCGTCCTCTCCCGTGCCTTCCTCTCCGGGCCCTCCCTCCAGGTCCAGGCCCGGGGGGATCTCTCACTCTCGGGAGCCTGGTCCTGGGGGATCTCCGCAAAGTTCGGCGGAGAACTCCGGAGCCTGGGGGAAGCGGCGGGGATCGAAGATCTCCGTTGCAGGGGCAGCCTGGACCTGCACCTCTCCGGAGTGGGCCTCGATCCAGAAGAGGGAGAACTCTCTCTGCTCTTGAACCGCCTGGAAGCCCGGGGCATCCCGGAACTCAGGGACGGGAAGGCCAGGGCCGTCCTCCGGGGAGGGAGACTGGTCCGCCTGGAGGAATTCCGCATCCGCGGGGGAGGGGGCAGGCTGGAAGTCACGGGAAGAGCCCGCCTGCCCCTTTCCTCTCCAAGCTGGGAAGGGAAAGCATGGGCCTCGGGAATCCGCCTGGAAACACTCCTCGAAGGGGGCCCTCCCGGGCCGCTGGACTTCCAGTTCTTCGCCCGGGGAGGGAAGAGCCTGGCTTCCCTGGAAGGGGTCTTCCGCCTGAAACCTCCTCGGGGAAGTCCCCTCCCCGCAGTGGAGGGGGAAGGAGCCTGGGACCTCTCCTGGAGGAAGGGGCTCGCCCTGGTCTGCCGGCGGTTCACCGGGCTCCTGGAGGGAGAACCCTTCCGGTGGAAATCCCGGGGCGCCGTCGTCCTGGACGGGAAAAGTCTCTTCTTCCCGCCGACCCGGCTGGAATGGGAAGGTCTGGATGCCGCCTTTCAAGGCTCCTTCCCCCCCCGGGAAGGGAAGGAGGCCTTCTCCCTCGCCGCCGGGATCCAGCCGGCCGGAATCACCTGGAAACCCCTCGTCACCATCCTCTCCCCCCTGAAGGAGGTGGGGTTCTCCCTGGAGCCGGACTCGCCGCCCCTCCAGGTGGAAGCCGGCCTCTCTTCCTCGAGATGGGAAATCCTCTTCCGGGGAGGGAGGGCCGGCGCCCCCACCTTCCACGCCAGGCTCGACCCGGCAGGCCGGGAGAGGACCCTCCTGGAACTCCGGGCCGAGAACCTCCGGCAGGCCGAGGAGGTCTCCCTGGAGGGGATCCTCCCCATCCCCTTGGAAATCCCCTCTACCGGCAACCTCCGGGGGCTCGTGGGAAAGGGGAGATTCCGTCTCCTGGGCTGGGTCCGCGGGTTGAAGGGCGAGGGGCTTCCGGGCCTTCCCTTCCGGGGAAAGGCCCAGGTCCTTCTCTCCCTGGAGGGAAGTGGAGGGAGGCCCGATTTCGCCTTCCGGATCCAAGGAAGGAACCTCGATCTGCGGCCCGGGCCGGACGGAAGGGCCTTCCCGCCGGTACAGGGCCTGGAGACTCTCCTGGACCTGGCATGGGTCGGTGACGAGTGCCTCTTCCAGGGGAAGTTCCGGGGCCGGGGGATCCCGGTGACCCGCATCCGCGGAAAGGCCCGCCTTCCCAAGGAATCCCTGGAGAGACCGGAAATCCTGAAGACGGCCCTCCTGGAAGAGGAGCTCTCCCTCCGGGCGGACTTCGAGGGAAACCTTCCCGCATTCCCCCCTTCCCCGGACATCCCCTGCCTGGAAGGCCCCTTCCAAGGGTCTTTCCGCTTGAAAGGAAGCCTCCTCCGCCCTGACTGCACCATCTCCCTTAAGGGGGAGAACCTGGTCCTCCGGGCCGGAGGGGGGGCGGATTCCCTCCAGGAGAGGATCCGTCGCCTCTCTCTCCGGGCCCACCTCTCCCGGAACAGCCTGGAGGGGGCTCTCCAGGCGAATTTCAAGAAGACCGAGTTCCTGGAGGCCGCATTCCGAAGCACGGTCCATCCAGGAGCCTTCTTCCTGGAAGGGAAGTCGCCCTTCGGACCGGACGACGCCCTTCGGGGCGAAGCCCGGGCCCGGGGATTCCGGCTGGCCCGGCTCTCCCGCTTCCTTCCCTTTCCCGGCGAGTTGAACGGCAAGATCACCCTCCAGGGAAGACTTTCCGGGACCTGGGCCGCCCCCAGGCCCGAGGGGACGGTGGACCTCCGGGAGGGGCTGGTGAAGTTTCCTTCCAGCCTCCCGGCCCTTTCGGGAATCCGGGGGAGTTTCCAGGTCCTCCCGGACAAGGTGGTGGTCCGGGAGCTGAAGGCCTCTTCTGCCGGAGGAGAGTGGCGGGTGTCGGGGGAGGTGGAACGGTTCCTGGGCCGCCCCAGGTTGGATCTCCGCCTCCTGGGGAGGGACGCCCTCCTCTCCCGGAGCCCGAACCTCCGGTGCAGAGGCGACCTGGACCTCCGGGTAAAGGGGCCTCTCTCGGGTCTCGACCTGACAGGGAAGGTCTCCCTCACATCCTGCCGGTATCGGGCCCGGGTGGCCATGCTGAGCGAAGGGATCCTGGCCGCCGCCAGGGCTGCCCAGGACTTCCCCTCGGTCTTCCGCAGGAGAGGAATCCGGGTGGAATCGGCCCAAGGGCCCCTCTTCTCCCTGGAGGACCCCGTGGGAGGCTCGATCCGCTTCGATGTGAGGATCGAGACCAAGGAACCCTTCCTGGTGAAGACCAACCTCTTCGAATCCTCACTCCTGGCGGACCTGCGCCTCCAGGGAACGGGCCGTTCCCCCCTGCTGGAAGGCCAGGTCACGGGCCTGGAGGGAGGCAGGATCCACCTTCCGGGAATGAGCCTGACCATCCGGGCCTTGAGGCTCAGCTTCGATCCGGCCGACCCCTACAGGCCCAAGCTGCAGTTGATGTGCGAGGGGAGGCGCCACAGCGTGGACGTTCGCGTCTCCGCCCAGGGCCCCCTGGACGACCTCAAGGTGGATCTCTCCTCCTCGCCGCCCCACACCCGGAAGGACCTGGCGGCCCTCCTGGCCACGGGCTACCTTCCCAGCGGCCGGGGCGGGGGAAGAGCCGCCCTGGGCACCCTGGGAACCTACCTGGGTGAAGAGGTGCTGGGCTACATTTCCGGCGGCGGGGAGGAGAGCTGGATCGCGAAGCGCCTCACCCTGGAGATCGGAACGGAGATCGGGCCCGACGGGACGGAGAACATCGTTGCGGACTTCCTGTTGAGTCCCGGGATCTACCTCCAGGGGGAACGGGACGTTCTCGGTTACTACAACCTGGGTCTTCTCTTCCGCTGGAGCCTCCGGTGAGATTTCCTTCCATCCTCGTTCCGGCTCTCCTGCTCTTGGGTTGCGCCGCCAGGGAAGCCCGGAATTTCTCCCCCCCGGAAACATCCTCCCCAAAGAAGACCTATCGCTTCCTCTTCAGGGGCAACGAAAACCTCTCCGACTCCGATCTCCTGGGTGTGCTGAAGAAGCTGGAATACCTTCCCCCACGAAAGGGGATCACCCCGGCCTTCCTGGCCGACACGGCCTTCGACCTCCAGGAACATTACAAGGAATCCGGTTTTCCCGAGGCCCGGGTCCAGGGATTTCCCCTGGGCCGGCCTCCAGGGGGTGCGGTCTACAAGATCCATGAAGGCCCCCTGGTGACCCTGGGCAGGATCCGGGTGGAGGGCGCCGGGGCCTTTCCTGAAGAACGGCTCGTGGAACTTCTCCGTCCTCCCGTCCCGACCTTTCTCTCTTTCCCCGTCGGAAGGCCCCTCTTCTCGGAATCCTCCCTCCAGGCCTGGAGAGACCGGGTCAAGGAGCTCTACGAGAGGGCCGGTTTCTTCGACGTCCGGGTCTCCCCTCCGGAGGTGGAGAGGAAACCCGGGGGAAACCGGGCGAACGTAACCCTCCGCATCAGGGAGAACAGGAGGTACAAAGTCGGAAGGACCCTGCTCAGGGGCGACACACGGGCCCTCTCCCCCGGCTTGAAGAAGGATTTCGCCGGCCTCCGGGGGAGCTGGGCCGCGCCCCGGATGGACACCCTTTGGAGGGCCAGGATCCTGGACGAGCTCTCCAGGAAAGGCCACGCCCGGGCCCGGGTCCGCGTGAAGATGGAGAAGGACCCGGACAAAGGCCTGGTCACCCTCGCGGCGGACGTCCGGGCCGGCCCCGTCGCCAGGGTGACCTCCATCCGCCTGGAAGGCCTGAGGAGGACCCGGCCCTCCCACGTGGAAGGCAAGCTCAAGATCCATCCGGGCCAGATCCTGGACTCTTCCAAGGTGGAAGAAAGCCTGGACTCCTTCTACAGGACGGGCCTCTTCGAGCTGGTCAAGGTCAGGAAGGATCTCTCCCGGGACGGCAAAGAGGCCCGCCTCACCTTCCTCTTCCAGGAGGCGCCCAGCAGGGACATCTGGTTCCTCGCCGGAGGAGGGACCTACGAAGGCCCCAGGGTGGGCCTGGGTTTCACCGATAGGAACCTCTTCGGAACGGGCAAACTCCTGGCCCTCAAGACCAAGCTCTCTCCCAGGGTCATCTCCTTCCAGCAGGGCCTTACCGACCCGGACTTCCTCGAGGAAGGACAGGTCCTCTCCTTCCGCACCGAGGAATCCACCAGGAGGAGGGCCTCCTTCACGAGCTCCATCTTCGGAACGGAGCTGAGCCTCACCAGGCCCCTCGGTTCCTGCGCGCGGATCCGCCTCTCCGACGCATTCCGGATGACCAACGAAACCAACGCCCGGGGAGACGCCGCCGCCGAGGCGGGACGGTCCAAGGTCGCCCTTGCGGGTCTTTCCTTCGTCTACGACTCGAGGGACCAGGTCCTCTTCCCATCCAAGGGGACCTTCATCCAGGGGGGCCTGGAGGTGGCATCCCCCGCCCTGGGGGGAAACGTGAACTTCACCCGCTGGAGATTTTCGGCCAGCAAGGTCCTTCCCCTGGGAAGGGGGTTCTTTCTCGCCGGAAGGGCGGGGACCACCCTGGTCTTTCCCTGGGGAGACCGCCCCCTTCCCCTCTCGGAAAAGGTATTCATGGGGGGGGAATCCTCGGTCCGCAGCTTCAAGCAGGACCGGCTCGGCCCCAGGGACGCCAAGGGATATCCCCTGGGCGGTCAATACGGGAACATTCTCAGCCTGGAGCTCCGTTACCCCCTTACCGGGCCCTTGCGGGGAGCCTTCTTCTGGGACGCCGGAAACGTGGGCAGGGATGCGGACGAATGGACCCTGGCCCACCTGAAACACGGAATCGGCGCCGGGCTCCGCTACTTCCTTCCCATCGGCCCCATCCGCCTGGACTGGGCATGGAATCCCAGAAGGGGGGCCCGGGAGGCCCGTTGGGCCCTCCAGTTCAGCCTTGGCTATCCCTTCTGAAGGGGGAATCCCGCCGCCTCTCGAAGGGGCCCGCCCCTCATCGAAGACCGAAAAGGGCGAAAGGGGAGGATTCCTACCTGCCGGGGCGGCCGAGGAGGGCCACGGCCGTCACCTTCAGAACACGCCCCTCTCCCACGGGCCCCAGGCCTTCGCCGGTCTTACCTTTCAGATGCACCCTGGAAGGTTCTATCCCGAAGGCCCGGGCCACCCCTTCCCTGATCCTTTCCCTCCAGGGGGAGAGCCTGGGCCTCTCGCATTCCACAACGGCATCCAGGTTGACCACCCTCCAGCCCTCCTCCTCCAGGATCTCCCCCACCTTGCGGGCGATCCTCCCGGAGTCCATCCCCGCCAGGGCGGGATCGGAGTCGGGGAAGAGGGTCCCGATGTCATCCCTGCCCGCCGCTCCCAGGCAGGCGTCGCAAAGGGCGTGGAGAAGGGCGTCGCCGTCGGAATGTCCCAGGAGACCCGGCTCCCCGGGGATCTCCACCCCCCCCAAAACGAGGGGGCGGTCCGGGGAGAACCTGTGCAGGTCCGTCCCTATCCCCACCCGGTATTCGGCAGGCTTCAATCCCGTTCCATCTCCATGGTGAAGAGGGCCTCGGCGAGTTCCAGGTCTTCGGGGCGGGTGATCTTGAAGTTGGCCACCGATCCCATGACCAGTTGCACCGGGAGGCCGGCCTCCTCGAGGAGCTGGGCGTCGTCCGAAGCCTTGAGTCCCACGGCCTTGGCCTTCTTCAGGGCAGACAGCAGGACATCCCTCTTGAAGACCTGTGGAGTCTGGGCCTGCCAGAGGCCGGTCCGGTTCACCGTCTCGCCGATCAGGCCCTCGCCGGCCTCGCGCTTGAGCGTATCCCTCACGGGAAGGGCCAGGATGGCCCCTCCCACCCTAAGGGCGGCCCGGCAGGCCTCCCTGGCCTGGGCGGGAGGGAAGAAGGGCCGAACGGCGTCGTGGATCAGGACCAGGTCGGCCTCCTCCGCCACGGCATGGAGCCCTGCCTCCACCGATTCCATCCGGGTGGGACCGCCGTCGACCAGGCGGGTGGCGCCGGCGGCCTCGATCTGCCTCCTCCACCTGGCAACCTCCCCCTCCCGGTCCTCGGGGCGGATCACCACGATGATCTCCCTCAGCCCAAGGATCTGGTTCTGGAGGCGGACCAGGGTCCTGCAAAGGATGGGAAGGCCTCCAAGGAGGAGGTATGGCTTGGGAACGTCTCCGCCCATTCGCTCGCCCTTCCCTGCGGCGACGACCACGGCGGAGATGACAGCGGGTCTCTTGGCGGGATTCATGGCCCTATGCTAACGAAGGGAGCCGGGCCCCACCAAGTCACTGGAAGCGCTTTTCCTTCTCCGGGTCGTTGGTGAGGAAGATCTTCTTCACCTCTCCCGGCCCCAGGTCCACCTCGGCGAAGACCCACTTCACCTTCTTCATGTCCAGGCCCAGGGTGCAGTCGAAGGCGATGTAGTTGACCGGGCAGGCCACGTAGTAGCTCCCTGGGGGAAGCCTGTCGAAGCGGAACCGCCCTTCCCGGTCGGCCTTCACCTTCCGGACGAAGGCCACGGCCCTGGGATCGGGGGGACCCAGGTTCACCCCCCGCTTCACGCCCCTTTCGATCCACTCCGTGGTGTAGGTCGTCACGGGCTTGAGGATCACCGTATGACCGGCGGCCTTCCGGATCTCGTCCTTCCCCAGCCAGAGCCAGGCCCGCCCCTCGATCACCCCCGTGCCCTCACGGGCGTAGGGGGCGAATTCCTCTGGAAGGAAAGGCGCCTTCCTCGCCGGCGTGCCGCAGCTCCCCAGGAGGAGCAAAAGCCCAAAGAAGAACCCTCTCCGCATGGCCGGCCTCACCTTCAGACTTCCAGGGAATCCAGGGCCTTCCTGGAACGCTCCAGGATCTCCTGGTGAATGGAGGCGCCGTGGCTGTCCATGGTGACCACCAGGGGGAATTTCTCCACCCGGAGGACCCAGAAGGCCTCGGGTGGGCCGAATTCCTGGTACTTGTGGACCTCCAGGACCTCCTTGCAACACTCGGCGATCAAGGTGGCGGCCCCCCCAACGGCGTGGAAGTAGCAGGCCCCGACCTTCTTCAAACCTTCGAGGGTCTTGGGCCCCATACCACCCTTTCCGATGACGCCCCGGAGGGTGAAGTATTCCAAGACATCCGCCTGGTAGGGCTCCTCCCGGATGGAGGTGGTGGGCCCGGCGGCGACGAAGTGCCACTTGCCCTGGTCGTCCTTCCGGACCACCGGCCCGCAATGGTAGATCACCGACTCCTTCAGGATCTCCTTCAGCCTGTCGTGGAGTTCCCTTTCGGAGGGGGGGATCTCTCCGCCGGAACGGATGAAATTCTCGATCATGTACTTGTGGGCCGCGTCCCTCCCCGTGACGATCGTGCCGCTGAGTAGGACCGTGTCCCCGATCTCGAGCTTCCGGATCTCCTCCTCCGGGATGGGCGTATTCAGTTCAATCATAGGACACCTCCCCGTTCTTCACGGTCATGGTCTTCTTCCGGGCGGCCCAGCAGAAATAACTGATGGAGACGAAGAAACTCGCCGGAAGCCTGTGCCGCACTCCGATCTTCACCCCGAGCACGGTGGTCCTGCCGCCGAACCCCATGGGCCCGATTCCAAGGCGGTTCGTCTTCTCCAGGAGCTCTTCCTCCATCTCCGCCAGGAGGGGATCGGGGTTCCGGTCTCCCAGGGACCGGAAGAGCTGGAGCTTGGACTCCTCGAAGGAGGAGACCCTGTCCCCCCCCACTCCCACACCCAGGATCCCGGGGGCGCACCCGTAGCCCTGGGCCCGGAAGACGGCGTCCAGGATGCACTTCTTGATCCCCTTCAGGTCCCGTCCCGCTCCGAGGCCCGAATCGGGAAGGGAATACTGGATTCCACAGTTCTCGGACCCTCCGCCCTTGAGAAGGATCCGGAAGACGGCTTCATCCTTGTCCCACTCGTGGAAGTGGAGGTAGGGATAGCCGATTCCCGTGTTGTCGCCGCTGTTCTTCCCCGTGATGGGGTGGACCGCGTTGGGTCGCAGGTAGGACCGTTTCGTCGCCTCCCTGGCCGCCCACAGGACCTCCTCCTCGATCCGGGAAGTCGACCACCCGTAGGGGTGGTGCACGAAGAGGACGGGCGTTCCCGTGTCCTGGCAGATGGGAGTGGATTTCTTCCGTGCCAGCTCGATGTTGCGGAGGATCACGTCCAGGGCGTTCCTGGCGGCCGAGCCCTCCTCTTCCTTCTCCCGTCCCGCCGCCAGGGCCTCTTCCACCTCGGCGGGGAGGTCCGTGGCGGCCCGCCGGAAAAGTTCCAGCAATGGTTCCCTAAGATCCGGGTTGGGAAGGTCCTTCGCTTCAGCCATGGTCATCGCCTCCTTGTGGCCCGGACCGGACGTTCTTCGGTCCGGAAGAACCGGATCTTACCCCTTCCCTCCAGAGGGAACCACCCGGCCGTTCGGGTTGTTTCAAGGCGCCTTGCCGAAGGGAGGAAAAGGTCCAAGAAGAAAGTGCGGGCCTTTCGCCGCCCTCCCAGGAAGCCTTGCTTTCCCAGGGAGCAAAGTGGAAAATCCCCGTCCCCCAAATGAGGGAGTTCCCATGCGTTCCAGAAATTACTTCCGGCTCCTGATCCTGTCCTTCTCCGTCGTATTCCTCACCCCTCTCCCTTCCCAGGAGAGGTTGAACTGCTTCACCGTCGTGGCCGGAAGGAAGGCCACCCGGCACGGCGGAACCCTCCTGGCCCACAACGAAGACGACGCGGGAAACCCCTCCTGGCGTTTTTGGAGGATCGGGCCCATGAAGCACGCCCCGGGGGAATCCTTCCACCTCGTGAACGGCGGTAGGATCCCCATGCCGTCCAGGACCTATGGATACTTCTGGGCGCAGATCCCCGAGGTCTATTTCGGGGATTTCTATGTGAACGAATGGGGGCTCACCCTTTGCTCCAACGCCTGCCCCTCCAGGAAGGACGAGCCGGGGCCGAGGGAGGGCGGAATCACCCATCTCCTCCGGAGGATCCTGGCCCTCCAGTGCCGCACCGCCGGGGAGGCCGTCCGGAAGGCCGCCTCCATCCTGAACGAGTGGGGCTACGCCCCACTGGGAAGGACCCTGTTCCTGGCGGATCCCCGGGAGGTCTGGCTCCTCTGCATGGCCCGGGGAAAACACTGGATCGCCGTCAGGGTCCCCGACGACAAGGTCGCAGTGGTCTCCAACTCCTACCCCGTCCAGGAGGTGGACCTGGCCGACGAAGAGAACGTCCTGGCCTCCCCGGGCCTTGTAGAATACGCCCGGAAGAAAGGTTGGTACGATCCCGAAAAGGACGGGCCCTTCAACTTCGCCAAGGCCTACGCCCCTCGATCCAACCTGGAAAGCCCCTCCAACAAACTCCGGCGCTGGAGGGGCATGTGTCTCCTGGCCAAGAAGGAGTTTCCCCTCCGCTGGGACCTGCCCCTGTTCTTCTCCCCCGCCGGGAAACTCGGCCCCGAGGAATTGATGAAGGTCATGCGGGACCATTACGAAGGCACCCCCTACGACCTGACCAGGGGCTACGAGGAAGGAGATCCCAACGAGACCAGAGTGCGGACGATCTGCACCAGGGCCACCATGGCCACCTTCCTGGCCCAGCTCAGGCCGGACCTTCCTTCCCCTCTCACGGTCCTCCTCTGGTTCGCTCCCCACAAGCCCGACACGTCGGTCTTCATCCCCTGGTATCCCCTTCTTCCCGAACTTCCCCCGGGCTTCAGCCGGGGGGATTGGAGGAAGATCCAGGAGGCCCAACTCGGCCGGGCCCCCCTTCCCGAGGGAAGGGTGCCCGCCATGCTTCCCTTCCGCGAACTCGCCGATTCCGTGAACGAGGATTACGGGCGCCGGATTCCGGCGGTACGGGCCCTCCAGCAAAGCCTGGAACCGCTGTGGCTCCGTTCCCTGGCCGAGACCGAAAGGGCCGCCCTGACCCTCCTGAAGAAGGAGAAACGCCTGGCCGTCGAGTTCCTGACGTCCCTCACCTGGGGAAGGACCGCCCTGGTCCGGGAAAGGATCGAGGCTCTCCTGGAGGCATGGAAGGAACCGGAGCCTGCAGGGGAGAAGAAATCCACTCTTTGAACCAGGGGGCGTTCCCCCCGGCGGGAACCGCCGGCGGGAAGCCCGCCTCCCGCTCTATCGAACGGTCAGGGCCTGCACGTTGGAGAAGGCTCCCGAGACCCGGCCGGCCGAAAGAGAGAAGACCGCATCCTGGAAGTAGACCCTCGCCCCCGCCAGGGCGGGATCGGCCGGGATCCGCAGGTCCAGGGAGAGGAACCCGCCGGACCCGAAGGTGGATGCCTCCAGCAGGACCAGGCCGGCCGGGTCCAGGCCCAGGCTTCCCGAGAAACCCGGCAGGGAGAGGTTCCCCTTGCCCGACGAGGCGAGCAAGACCCCGGTCCGCCCCTTTTCGGCCGCCCGGCAGAGGCGGATCCACTTGCCCCTCTCTCCCGAACCAAGGAGAACCAGGGAGGGCCCGGAGACGATTCCCCAGATCTCCAGGTCGTCCAGGGCCGCCTCGGAGAGGGACTGGGGGTCGGCGTCTTCCGCACGGAACCGGAGCCTCATGGCGGAGGAGGGCGGAACTCCTGCAGGGAGTTCCACATCCGCAGGGATCCACTTGGATTGCCAGGACTTCACCTCTTCCAGGATCTTCCAGGTGCCCCCCCCGTTGGAAGTCACGGCCACCCGGAAGACATCGGAGCCGGCCGAGTCCATGACCCAGCGGTTGTACTTGAAGCGCAACATCCCGGCGTGGGAGAGGTCCATCACCGGGGAGAGGAGGGTGGTATAGCCCTGGTCCACGTCGTAGGTTCCCACGGAGAAGCCGGCCCGCCCGTCGGTGACGAAGCACTTCGTTCCCGGCGCCGGCGTGGTGTCGGAACCCGGCTGGATCACCCTTCCACCGTAACTGGTCCGCTGGGGGGCCATCCTGTTCCACCTGCCCGTTCGGGCCGTATCCCCCGGGGCGCCCATGGTCCACCCCAGGTCCTTCTCGGCGTCGTCCCTGGCCAGCAGGCGGAAGGTCCCCACGGCGATCCGGAAGGGGATCACCCCCCCCGAGAAGGCCCCTGAGACCCTCACCTCGCCCGAGAAGACGCCCGAGGCTCCCTGGGGAAGCTTGAAGGCCAGGGGCTTCGCCCCGTTGGAAGACGTGGAGAAGGGAGCCGGTTTCCCGAAATCGTAGGAGGAGGCGAGGATCGTTCCGCCCGGCTTCAGGTTGGCCAGGACGGCCTTGACCGGAAGGGGAGAGGCCATGGTCCCGGCGTTGGACACCTCCACGACGATCCCCACGGTCTCGCCGGGCTCGAAGGATCCGTTCTGGTTCCCGCCGATCTCCTTCACCCGGAGGATCCTGGCGCTCACGGCCGGGCCGGCCACCAGGGCCATGGACTGGAACATCCACATGTTCTGCTGGATCAGGGGGAGGATCCTCCTCGTGGGAGGCCAGAAGCCGTCGCTCCTGGAACCGATCTCGGGTGAGAATCCGAACATCCCATAGTTCTGGTGATACGTATCGAAGGCGCCGCCCGAGGCGACGTAGAGGATCTTCCCGCAGGCCCCGTAGGGGAAGTGGTTCTCCCTGGTGGCCAGCCTGGAGATCATGTCGTAATCGGCGCCGTTGGAGGGATCCCCCCTGGTCCACCCCCAAGGGCGGAGCAGGAGGTTGGAATAGGTGTGGGAGTTGAACCCCACCCTGAACTTCCGGCCGGAAAAGAAGGAGAGGACGGCCTTGATCTCCGGTTCGGAGGCGGGGGCCGTTCCCCTGTAGATCTCGGAAGAGGGGGTCGAAGAAGAGCCGGGGCCTCCCCACTTGAAGGGGAAGTTCCGGTTCAGGTCCACCCCGTAGCTCCCCCCGGGATTCCGGCGCCTGTTCTTCCTCCACATCCCTCCCCCGGCTGGACGGACGGCCCGGTTGTACTCGTATCCGTCGGGGTTCACCACGGGAAGGAAGAACATCTCCCGCTCGTTCACCAGGTAGGTCGCCAGGGGATCCTTCCCGTAGTTTTCGGCCAGCCAGAACATGAGAGCCAGGGTGCACTCCATGGACATGGGTTCCCTGGCGTGGATCAAGGCGTCGTAGTAGACCTCGGGCTCGTTCTCGTCGACGTTCACGTTGTCCGAGATCTTCTGGACCCAGAGGTTCCGCCCCTCGATGCTCTTCCCGATACTCCACTTGGCGGATACGATCGATGGATAGGTCCTGTGGAGGTCGTCCATGAGCTTCACTACCTCGGCGTACGTGTGGTACCCCCCCATGGACCCCTTCCCGAAGGGAGGATTCGGCCCCATGGGCGCCGCCGTGGGAGTAAGGCGGGAAGCGTAGAACTCCTCCATGTTCCGGATCAGGATCTCGTAACGGAACCCGGCCTTCCGGATCCTGGCGAGGTCGGCGTCGGTGGCCACGGCCTCGAGGGCCCGGGTGGGGAGTTCCACGGCCTGCTCGGAGACCAGGTCCAGGTCGAGGGAGAGGGCCCGCTCCAGGTCCCGGGCGTCGCCTATGAAGACCCTCACCAGGTGGTGGACCGGTTCCCGGGGGGGAGCCTGGGCGGAAAGGGAGGGAGGAAGGAGGCAGAGGAGACCCGCCAGAAGGGAAAGGAGGGAAAACCGTATCGCCATGGGACACTCTCCGGCTCGGGGGGACCAAGGGAAATCCAAGGATCGGGAAGGACCGAGCTCCCTCTTCGCGAGGAGAGGGAGCCGGGGAATTCTACCTTATGGTTCTAGCTTCCCGCCTCCCCCGGGTCACGCCGGCCCCTCCCAGGCGAAGCAACCCCTTTCCCGCCGGAGGGATGCCCCCCCCGAGGCTTTGACAAGGAGAGGCCGGAAAGGTTCAATCCTCCGCCCCGGGGATGGAGTCCCCCCCGGAGGAGAGGCCTTGGGACCTCACCTCCGGAAGGCCCGGCCGGGCTGACGACTCCTGGGTATGGCCCGGAACCCCTTTGCCTTTGGAAACGGAGGACTCCACCGGTGCTTTCCAAGCTCCTTCTCCTCGCCCTGGCAGGCGCCCTGGGGACGATCTCCCGCTACGCCCTGGCGGGACTGGTCCAGGAGGCCGGCGGTGCCTCCTTTCCCTGGGGCACCCTGGCGGTGAACCTGGCAGGGTGTTTCCTGGCGGGCCTCCTCTGGACCCTCTTCGAAACCCACTGGCCTCTTTCGGGCCGAATCCGGATGATCCTCCTCGTAGGATTCATGGGCGCCTTCACCACCTTCTCCGCCTTCATTCTCGAGACGGGCGAGCTGGCCCGGGCCTCGGAGTGGGGATGGGCAGCCCTGAACCTGGCCCTGCAAAACGTCCTGGGCCTGGCGGCCCTCTTCGCCGGAGCCGCCCTGGCCAGGCTCGTCCTTTGAGGAGGATCCCCATGGAACTGCCCTCGGAAGCCTACCTTCTTCGAATCTTCATCGGGGAGAGCGACAAGTCCGGGGGAAAGCCCCTCTACGAAGTCCTGGTGGAGGAGGCCCGCCGGAGGGGGATGGCTGGTGCCACGGTGATCCGGGGGTTCATGGGGTTCGGCGCCAACAGCAGGATCCACACGTCCAAGATCCTCCGCCTCTCCGAGGACCTCCCCGTGGTGGTCGAGATCGTGGATACGGCGGAGAAGATCGACACCTTCCTCGAGGACCTGGACCACCTCATCGAGGAGGGACTGGTCACCCTGGAGAAGGCCAGGGTCATCGCCTACCGGAGGAAGAAGGGGAAGGGGGAAGAGCCCGCCCGCTGAGCCGGAGGGAGGATGGGCCGGAGGGATCCTCCCGCCGGCCGATCCTAAAAGCGGAATCCCATGGTCAGCCAGACCTCCCAGTCCCCGTCCCCGTCCAGTTGTTTCGCCAGGCCCAGGCCGGGGCTCAGGACGAGGGAGCGGAACTCCCATCCCAGGTGGAGCTCACCTCCCACGGAGGAATACCACTCTCCGTCTCCGAAGATGTGGTTGCCGGAAGCCTTCGCCGTGTCTGCGAAGATCTCCAGGACGAGTTGCCTCACCCGGAAAGGGGTGGTCGAAAACCCCCGGAAGGGCCGCCAGAGAGGCAGGCGAACCGCCGCGGAACCCGCCGCCAGGTGTCTTCCCACGGCCTCGGTGTCCTTCCAGTAGCCCCTGGGAAGTCCCCTGCCCAAAGGGCCGCCCACGACGAAGTTCCCCTGGAGGGTACGGTCGCCGTCGGACCAGCCCGCCTGGCCGCCCAGGACGACCTGGATCCCCCCTTTCCCCGGCAGGTCCAGGGCCCACGATGCGTCCAGGAAGAGCCTGTTCCTCCGGAGGCTTCCCCCCAGTCCGCTGTGGCGGAACTCCAGGGCCGCCTTCACCCCGTCCCCCGGGGCGTAGCTCATGGGGAAGAAGGCGGCGTCGGTGTAACCCAGGGTGACCTGGACGTACCGTTCCGTGCCCCGGAAGGGCGGGGTGCTCACCAGGGCGGCACCCCTGTAGGCCTCCGCCGCCGAGCCCACCCTGTGATGGCCCTCCACCCCCAGGCTCACGTATCCCACGAAGGTCCGTTCCAGGCCGGCCAGGCCCCTCCCCGCCCGGAGCTGGAAGGCCTCCACCGTCTCCGTGTAGTCGTAGTCCCGGCCGGCCGTGTCCACCACCTGGTCGTCGAAGGTCCGCTCGGAGCGCCAGGCCTGGAACCCCATCTCGACGGGTAGGGCCTGGTAGGCGTATCCCAGAAAGCCCACGGGTTCCCTCTCCTTCGGACCGAGTCCAACGGAGAGAAGCCCCACGTGGGTGAAGAGCGGGTCCGATCCCACTCCGGCGATCCCGATTCCACCTTCGGGGACGGGGAGGGTCGTGGGGGTCCAGAAGAGGGGCCGGAACTCCTCCAGTCCCCTGTAGGGCTCGGCCTCGTAACTCCCCGCCGGAACGGTCCGGGAAATCTTCCCCTGGAGCAAGGGAGGGCCGGTCTTTCTCTTCTCCACACCGAAGGGACCCTTCAAGGGGGCCGGCCAGTCCGGCCGGACCAGGGGGACTTCTCCCGGCCACCGGGAGGGATCGCAGGGAATCTTCGCCAGGAAGGGGCCCTTTTCGTCGTGGTCCAGGAGGGCCAGGGTGGAACCGTCGGGAGAGGGGACGCAGGCCAGGACCCCGCCCAGGGTATTCGTCACGGGGACCACCGACACTTCACCCCCCCCATCGGCCGGGGTCAGTCGCCAGGCGTTGCAGACCCCCGTCCAGTCGGAACAGAAATAGAGGTTTCTTCCGTCCCTGGTCCACACGGGGTGGAGGATCCGCCCGCGCCGTTCCAGGAGGACCTTCCGTTCCCCGGGCCTGGAGAGCGGGGCCAGGACGAGCCGGGAACCGCCGCGGAAGGTCTCCACCCAGAGGAGTTCCTCCCTTCCCCTGGGGCGTCCGGGACGGAAGGTGGGGCTCCAGGGCATGCCCCGCACGGGGAGGACTCTCTCCTGGAGGACCTCCCGGGCCCCGGGGTCCACCTCCAGGAGGACGAGCCTTGTCTCCCCTGTCATGGTGAAACGGATCGCCGCAAGCAGGCCCTCCCCCCGGCCGACCTCCTCGTAGTCCGGCTGGACCAGTCTCCGTCCCAGGACCCAGTCCCCAAGGTGCACCCAGGAAATCCCCCGCCAGTCGAACTCGGCCCACACGAGCCCGCCTTTTCCTGTGGACCGGATGTTTCCCAGTTCCCTCCCGGTCTCGGACCGTACCTGGAGGGAACCGTCGGCGTGAAGGACATGAAGCCTGGGCCGCCCGTGAATGGACCTGGCCATGAAAGCCAGCTTTCCCCCCGGAAGCCAGGCCGGGGCAGCCAGGAGCATGTCGGGAGGCGTGGCCCGGGAGAGGCGGGTCACCTTTCCCCTCTCCAGGAGGGCGATCTTCTCCTTCTGCTCCTTCAGGAGGGCCCTCCTGGCCCGCTCGAGGAGCTTCTCGTGGGTCGTTCCCAGGAGCTCCTCGGGGGCCTCGTCGAAGACGAAGGCCCACCGGCGGGCCTGGAGGTCGATGAGGCGCCACATCTTCCTGCGGGAACCGAGAAGGGCCGCCAGGTAGCGGGTGTAGGCCGCGCCGTAGAGGTAGGCCCGGTTCCCGAAGGGCCAGAGCTGCCATGTGATCCGCCAGTCCCGGGCCTCGGGCACCTTGCCGGCCGCCGCGTCCAGCCGCCAGACCATGTGGACCAGGGGGTCCCTTCCCCTTCCCGACCATGGACTACCCGGATCAGCGTATTCCGTCTCGGCCCATATGGCCGTTCCCTCCAGCCAGAAGCGGGGCATGGTCTGGTGGGCGGGCGTGGAGAGATACCACACGACCCCGCTTAGGACGTCCATGGGAAGGACCCGCCCGAAGATCCGCTCCAGTTGATCACGAAAACCGTAGTTCCTGTCGTTGGAGATCTGGTGGGCGAACTCGTGGATCAAGGTCCGTTCCAGGGGCCTGAAGCCGTCGAAGATGGTCGAGGCCGGCCTGGGAAGGGCCAGGTCCACCTCGACCAGGGAGAAGGGAACGACGAAGGAGTACCCGTTGTGGCCGTCCCTCCAGTCCCCGAGAAGGAGGGAAAGCTTTCCCCGGGGCCGGAAGCCGGCGTCGGCGATCATGGATCCGTAGATCCTGTCCGCCTCGGCCACGATTCCCCGCAGGGCCTCACGCCGTCTCCAGGGCACGAAGGCCCTCAGTTCCTTCCCCTCGATCTTCGCCATCCTCCTTCCCGGCCAGACCAGGGGGGGAAGCCCCTGGGCCGGGGAGAGGGCGCAGAGAAGGCCTGCCATACCAAAAAGCCGAATCCCCTTGAGAGCCACGCCCGCCTCCTTCCTGGACCTTGTCTCTTTCGCCGGGGAGAAGTCCCTCTCACCGGCGGTGGAAGAGAAACCAGGCCGCCGGGACCACGTAGAGGGAGAGAATAGCCGAGGCGAGGAGTCCCCCCAAGGAAGCGATGCCCATGCCCGCCCGGAACTCCGACCCCAATCCCCTGCCGAGGGCCATGGGAAGCATCCCCAAGGCCGCCGCCAGGGAGGTCATGACGATGGGGCGGAAACGATCCACCGCCGCCCGGGCCATGGCGTCACCCGGCGCCGTCCCTCCGGCCATGAGTTGCTTGGCCCGGTCGATCATGAGGATGGCGTTGTTCACCACGAGCCCAACGAGCATCACGCCGGCGAGCATGACGAAGATGTTCACGTTCACCTGGGCCAGGAGCAGCCCCCAGACCATCCCCACCAGGGCCAGGGGCACAGTGAGAAGGACCAGGACGGGAAGGAGCCAGGATTCCAGGATGGCGCAAAGCACCAGGTAGGTCAGCGCCAGGGCGACCGTCCCGGCCTCCTCGAAATCGGCCGAGGCCTCCTCCATCTTCTCGTGCATCCCCAGGAAGCGAACCCGGTAACCCGGCGGGAGCCCCCCGTCCTTCTCGATCTCCGCCAGGAGCTGGGCCGCCGCCAGGCCCAGGGCCTTTCCCTTCTCCAGGTTGGCGAAGACCTTCCCCACCCTGCGCTTCTCCCCCCGCAGGATCTGGACCCGGGACTCCCGGATCTTCTCTTCCGAAAAGGCGGCGATCCTCAGGGGCATCCCTCCCGGGCCCGGCAAGGTGAATGCCCCCACCTGGTCCCGGCCCTCCTCCACGGCGAGTTTCACCCGGATGTCCCAGGTCCGGTCCCCCCGGCGGTAGACGCCTGCCTTGATTCCCTCCAGGTTGCCCCTGACGGCCAGGCCGAAGGCCGAGAGGGGCACGCCCAGGTCGGCCAGGGCGGCCCGGTCCGGGTAGAGGCGGATCTCCGGGCGGCCGACCCGGACGTTGGAATCCACGTCGGTGAGGCCCGGCACCCTCTCGGCCTCTTTTACGGCCCGCAGGGTGAGGCGCTCCACCTCGTCCAGGTCGTCCCCAGAGATCTCCATCTCCAGGGGCTTGGTGCTCCCGCCTATGGCCGCCGGCAGAGCCACCGAGACGAGGCAACCCTCCAGGCCCGAGAGCTTCCTGCGGATCTCGTCCCGGATCTCCTGGATCCCCCTCTTCCGGGCCGTCTTCGGAGGGAAGACCAGGGTGATCTCCGCCAGGTAGACTCCTTCCGAAACCTGGCCCAGGATCCCCTCGATCTTCCCGACGGAGGTGAACCGCCTTTCCAGGCCCGGCAGGTCCAGGAGCATCTCCTCCACCCTCCTGGTCCGGCGGGCCGTCTCCTCCAGGTTCTGGGAAGAGGAGAACTCCAGTTGCACCAGGACCTTCCCCTGGTCCGCCTCGGGAACGAAATCCATGTGGATCCCCCGGGCAAGGTAGAGGGACCAGGCCAGGGTTCCGAAGGCCAAGAGGATCACCAGGAGGGAAACCCGCCGGGAGACCCCGATGGTGAAGGCGTAGCCTCTCTCGACGGCGCCGTAGAGCCTGTCCCAGGCACGCCCAAGGAATCCCGACCCGCCCGCGCTCTTCCGGAAGAGGAGGGCCGAGAGCATGGGGGTCACCGTGAAGGAGACCAGGAGGGAGACCGCCGTGGCGGCGGCCACGGTGATGGCGAAGGGACCGAAGTACTTCCCCACGACGGAGCTCATCATGCCGATGGGCACGAAGACCACCACGTTGGTCCCCGCCGAAGCCAGGACGGCCAGGGCAACCTGGGCCGTGCCGGACCGGGCCGCCTCGGCCGAATCGGCCCCACCGGCCCGGAGCTTGAGGATGGACTCCAGGACCACGATGGAGTTGGCCACCAGGATGCCCACGGAGATCCCGATCCCCAGGAGGGTGGAGGTGTTGAAGGTGTATCCGAGCCAGCCCATGACGGCGAAGGTGACCACCACCGAGAGGGGCATGGTCAGGGCCGCGATGACTGTAGACCGGATATCATGGAGGAAGAGGAGGAGGATCCCGGCCGTGAGGAGCACCCCCACCAGGATGTTCACGAAGGCGTCGTTCACCGAGGCCTGGATGAAATCGGCGTCGTCGGTGACCCAGACCAGCCGGGCGCCGGCGGGAAGCTCCCTCCGGACCTCCCGGAAGGCCCTCTTCACCCTCTCCACCACCTTCACGGCGTTGGCCTCGGACTTCTTCACCACCCTGAGGCCGATGCAGGGCTTTCCGTCCAGGAAGGCGAGTTGCCGGCGCTCTTTGTGCCCAAGCCGGATCCGGGCCAGGTCCCCCAGGCGGACCCTGGCCCCCTTCCGGTCCTCGACGACGATCCGCTCCAGGTCCGGGACCTCCCGGGCCTCGAAATCCACGACGACCGAGATCTCCCGCTCTCCTTCTTCCACGTGGCCGGCCGGGATCTTCCCCTGTCCCTCCTTCAAGGCCCGGACCACGTCCAGGACGGTGAGCCCCGAGGCGGCCAGTTTCTCCCGGTCCAGGAGAACCTCCACCTCCCTGCCGGCCCCCCCGAGGAGTTCCACCTGGGCCACCCCGAGGAGGACGGTGAAGCGGTCCCGGATCCTCCTGTCCGCCAGATCGTAGAGCTCGTCCAGGGGGAGATCCCCCGTGAGGGCCATGGTGAGCACGGGCTTGGCGTTCACGTCGAACTTGAGGATCTTCGGGTCCTCCGCCGTGGAAGGGAGGTCGGCCCGGACGGCGTCCACCTTCTCCCTGACGTCGAAGGCCGCCGTGTCCAGGTCCACCTGGGGCTGGAATTCCAGCAGGATCTGGACCACCGAATCCCGGCAGACCGTGGTCATGTGCTTGAGACCGTCCAGGGAGGTCAGGGCGTCCTCGAGCTTACGGGCCACCCCCTTCTCGATCTCCTCGGGCGTGGAACCCGGATCCACCGTGACCACCGTGATGAAGGGGATCTCCACCCTGGGAAAGGAATCCACGCCGATGGAAAAGAACTCCTTCACGCCGAAAAGAAGGAGGGCCAGGACGAAGGCCGTGACGGCGATGGGTTTCCTTACCGAAACATCCGCAAGGAACATCCCTACTCCCCCTTCCCTGCGGGCCGGGCCAGGACGGGGGCGTTCTCTTCGAGGAAGGCCTGGCCCCGGACCACGACTGGCTCCCCTTCCTTCAAGCCGCCTTCCAGGACCTCCGTCCGCTCTCCGTCCACCACCCCGGTCTTCAAGTAGAGGAGCCTGGCCCGCCCGCGGCGGACCACGAATACGGTAGGCCGCTCCTTGCGGATCACGACCGCCCCGGTGGGGACGGTAAGGGCCTCGTGGGGATCCAGGAGGACCTCCATCGTGAGGAGTTCCCCCGAAGCCGCCCGGGAGAATCCCTCGGGAAGGTAGGCCCGAACCTCGAAGACCCGCAGGCCCGGATCCACGGAAGGAGCCTTCCAGGAGATCACGCCCGAGAACAGGACCTCGCCCTTTCGGAGTATCCGGATTTTCGTCTTTCCGGCCCGGACCGCGTCGAAGAGGGCGGCCTCGAGGAAGGCAGCCGCCTCCAGGTGGCCCGGGTCCTCCAGGGCGAGGACGGGGGCCCCAGGATCCCCCATCTCCCCCCGCTCCATGAGCTTCCTCGTCACCACGCCGTCCATGGGAGCCCGGACGGTGCAATCCTGCAGGCCCTTCCCGGCCAGGGCGACCTGGGCTTCCGCGCTCCCCACCCGGGCCCGGGCCAGGCCCACCGCCGCCTCGGCCCTCCTCACCTGGGCCGCAGCCGTCTCCCAGGCGAGGAGGGCCTTCTCGAAGGCGTCCTTCGTGGCGGAAGCCCCCTCGTAGAGGCGCTTCATCCGGTCCCGGTCCAGCCTGGCCTTGGCCTCGGCCGCCCGGGCCGCCGAGAGGGCCGCCTCGGCCTGGGCCACGCCCTTCCGGGCGGCCTCCAGACCCGCCCGGGCCGCCCGGAGGGCATCGGAAGGCCCCTTGGAGTCACTCCGGAAGAGAAGGGTCTCCCCTCTTTGAACCCGGTCCCCCGCCTCCACGAAGACCCCTTCCAGGACGCCGGGCACCTTGGGTGAGACCAGGACCCGGGTACGGGAGCGGATGGTGCACCTGGCCCGCACACGCCGGGCCACCCGGGCCTTCCGGGCGGGAAGGACCAGGACGGGCACGGGCCCCTTCTCCCCCGCCGTTCCGGGAGAGGTGCTTTTCTTGCGGCAGGCCGCAAGGGACAGCGCGGCGATCCCCAGGAGGAACCAGGCACGATTCATTGGACTACCTCCTCTTCCCCTCGTCCTTTCCCTCTTTCTTCTCCGCCTTCCGGCCGTCCCCGGCCGGGCCCACGGCGAGACGCAGGAAGCAGGCCGCCACCTTCCTCCTCACCGAGGCACCCTTCAAGGCGGCCTTCGCCCCTTCCACGAGGGCGTCCAGGGCGGCCGCCCCCTTGCGGTCCAGGTAGCCCTCCTTGAAGAGCCTCCTCCCCCGCCGGGCGATCTTCCCCGCCAGGTCCAGGCTCTCTCGTGCCCGGGCCTCGGCCTCCAGGGCGTCCCTGTAGTCCTTCCAGGCCCGGACCACCTGGAGGATCACCGTTCCGTAAAGTTCGCGGCGCTCCAGCAGGGCGAGTTCCTTCCCCCGGCGGGCCCCCTTCAAACGTGAAATCCCGGCGAAGCCCTCGAAGAGGTTCACCAGGGCCGTAAGCCCTCCGAAGGCCCAGAACTTGTGGACCTGGGCCGAGTCGGTCGTGGTCTGGAGCCCGAAGTCCAGGAGGACCTTCGGGAGGAAGTCGGACAGGGCGGCCCGGGCCTTCTCCCCTGCCGCCAGGACCTGCCTGTCGGCGGCGAAGAGCTCGGGCCTTTCCAGGAGGGCATGGAAGACCAGATCCTCCAGCCCGCCCCGGGGCACATCCACCCTGAAGGAAGGCTCGATCCGGATCCGCCCCGAGGGAGGAAAGCCCAGGAACTGCTCCAGGTCCCGCCTCGCCTGGAGAATCTCCCTCTTCAAGCTCTCCAGCCTGTCCCGGGACCGGGCCAGTTCCAGGGCCGCCCGGTCCCGTTCCTGGGGGAGGGCCAGTCCTTCCTTCACCCTCCTCTCCTGGTCCTCCAGGGCGAGAGTGTCGGCCTTCACCCGGGCCTGCAAGGCAGGCAGGGCCGACTCCAGGGCGGCCAGGGCGCCGTACCGGGCCGTGACTCCGGCGATCACTCCCTGCCGGGCCGCCTCGACGAGGAACTTCCCCACTTCGGCCCCCCTTTTCGCCTGGGCGGAAAGAAACCACCGGGAGAGGTCCAGGAGAGGAAAGGAGACCCGGCCCTGGATCACCCGGATCCGCTTGTCCATGACGGGGAACTCCACCTCCCGCCCACCCATCTCGGAGGCCACCAAGGGCTTGTTGGACCGGTCAGAATGGACCAGGGAGACGTCCACCCTCGGAAGGAGGAGACTCTCTTCCAGGGCCCGGGCCTCCAGCCCGGCGATCTCCGCCCTGAGCCGGGCCTCCAGGAGGGAGAAGTTCCTCTTCATGGCGAGGCGGAGGCACTCCTTCAGGGTCAGAGGCCCCGGGGGAATCCTCTCTTCCTCCACCTTGCCCTCCAGGGCGGCCCGGAAGCGGCGGGCCTCATCCTTCCGGACGGACCTTGGATCCGGCGATGCGCAACCCTGGTGGAGAAAGAGCGGGGCAGCAAGAAAGAGAAGGGAGAGGCGGGGGGTCTTCATTCTCTCCCCTCCTTGGAGCTCTTTCCCAGGAGTCCTCCCTCGAGAAGGGCCAGGACCTGGTCCAGGTAGGCACGATCCTTCTCGAGGGGCGTGCCTGCCTCCACCATGGAGTGGAATTCCCCCCTGTTCAGGAACCAGAAGACCGAAAGAGACCAGCACATCAGGATGGCGAAGAGAGGATCCACCGCCCCGTTCCAGGCCCCGCTGCGGGCCAGTTCCTCCATCCTGGGCCGGACCACCCGGAGGGCGTAGTCCTTTCCCACTTCCGGGAGAGGACCCCGCCTCCCCCCCGAAAGGCTGAGCCATCCCAGGATCTTCACGAAGGAAGGGTTTCTCCCCAGGAAGTCGAAGAGATCCTCGATTGCCTGGGTGAGGAGCTCGAAGGGAGGGGCCTCGGTCCGGAAGACCGCGTCCTGCCTGGCCTGGATCTCCTTGTGCATTCCCTCCACCACCTTGAGGAAGAGCCCCTCCTTGGAGCGGAAGTGGTGGTAGAGCATCCGGATGTTCACCCCGGCCCTGCGGGCGATCTCCTCCACCCGGGCCCCCTCGAAGCCCTTCTCGGCAAAGACCTCGAGGCCTGCCTCGAGAAGCTTCTCCTTGGTGCTTTCCGCCCGGGCCTTGCGGTCTCCAGCTCCCATGGCACCTCCGGGAAAAGGTAAGTAAGAGTTTACTTACCCATCCAACCCAGGGAGATCCAGAGAATTTCCCCTCCCCGAACACCCCGGCAGGCTCCGTTCCGCACCGGCCCGGGACAAGAGGGCCGTCCCCCCGCCACGGAGTTCTCCAGCCCGGGCCGCCTGGACGCCGGGAGCCCCCCTCCCGGGGGCCTTCCCCGCCGGCAGGGGCCGGGAGGGGAACGAGCCCCCCCCACCTCTTCAGGCCCCTGCGGCGAAGGACCGGGCCCCCTCTTCCTCCCGGGAGGGGGCCTCCGCCAGGTATTCCTTCTCCCAGATGGGATCGGTCAATTCGGCCATCCGCCGCCCATAGGCCTCCATCCCCTCCAGGTATCCCGGGTCCTTCAAAGCGAGGGCTGCATTCTCGTCGGCCGGCAGGGCGCCGTTCCTCTCCAGGATCCTCCTGAAGTCGGCGTGGTGGTCCCTGATGGGACAGCAGGTGATCTGGTTCCCGATCTCCCGGAGGGAATCCTTCAGGTAGCTGTAGTCCCTCTGCCAGGCCCGAAGGTCCTCCATGAAGGAAGTTCTCAAAGCGTCGTTCAACGTCCCCCCTGCGGCGAAGACCTCCTTGATGTTGCAGGCGGTATAGGGAATGAAGACGCAGGGCATGACGTTCCCGTCCCAGTCGATGTAGAAATACCCGCCCGGCCTCCCGGCGCAGATACAGCCGTCCGTGACGATCCCGTCGTTCCAGAAATCCACCAGGAAATACCCCCGCCGGATCCACTCTCTCTGCTTGAGGAAGAGGGCCTTCCTCTGCTCCGGCGTGGGCTGGAGCTCCACCGAGAACTCCCTTCCGATGGGCATGTAGTGGAAGAGCCACATGAAGACCCCGCCCAGCTCGTGGAAGTAGAAATCCACGAGCCTCTCCTCCAGGAAGATCGGGGCGTTCTCCCTCGTGATGGTTCCCGAGAAGCCGAAGGGAACCCCTGCGGCCCGAAGCCTCTCCACGGCGGCCAGGACCTTGTCGAAGGTCCCCTTCCCCCTCCTCCCGTCCGTCTCGGCCCGGTAACCCTCCACGGACAGGGCCGGTGCGGCGTTGCCCGCCCTCTCCAGCCTCCGGGCCGTCTCCTCGTCGACGAGGGTCCCGTTCGTGTATACCAGGAAATAGCTGTCCCGGTTCTCCTCGAAGAGGTCGAGGATGGTCTTCCCCTCGCTTTCGTAGAGAAAGGGTTCCCCGCCGGAGATCACGAAGAACCTGGCCCCCCAGAGATCCTTGGCCTGGGCCAGAATCTTCCGGACGATCGAATACTCGAGGGTGTTCCCGCTGTGCCCCCCGGAAGCCGCATAGCAGCCCTTGCACCTCAAGTTGCACCCCTTGAAAGGGCTGATCGTGAGGAAAGTGGGAGGAGCGAACCCGTTCTTCTCGATGTACCGCCTCCGCCTGGGGGCGTCCCCCATGAGGACGTCCCGGAGGAAGACCCTGAGGATCACGTCCTTCACGTGGCCGGAGAAACGCCCCTCCTCCAGGGCCCTTGCGATGGAGCGCAACACAGCACGGACCATGTACCAGGACTCCATCTTGGCCGCAGGGGAACGAGTTTCGGGGTTTTTCTCCACCATGACCCGGTAGAGCTTCTTCTCGCTCCAGGAAAGGAGGAGTTTCCTGGACACAGGAAATGCGGCGGCCGCCCGGGCCGCCCTGAGGAGCGGCCCGGACCAGCTGTTCCACCTTCCGGAACCTGCCTTCGGCGACATGGCTTCACCTCCCCCGGGTCGAAGAAAGAAACCGGATCACCCGGAAGGCCCTCCGGATCGCCCCTCTCTCTCCCAGGCTCCGCCGGATCCTTCCGGGTCTCCCGTAGAACCTCCGATAGGCCTTCACCAGGAGCCTCTCCAGTTCGGAAGGCTCCATCCTGTCATGCCGGTAGACCGCATGGGCGGCGTCGAAGAGGTCCCAGTCCCGGGTGACCAGCCTTCCCTTCAGCCGCTCGAAGAGTGGGGTGCCCGGGTAGGGGGTCAGGATGGAGAACTGGACCACCGCCGGGTCCAGGTCCAGGGCGTATTCGATGGTGGCCTCCACGTCCTCCCTGGTCTCTCCCGGACTCCCCAGGATGAAGGAGGCGTGGGCCTCGATCCCCCGGGACTCCAGGAGGCGCACGGCCTCCCTCCCCGTTTCCACCCTCTCCCTCTTTCCGTACTCCGCCAGGACCCGGTCGCTTCCGCTCTCCAGGCCGAGGAAGACCGTTACGCAGCCGGCCCCGGCCATGAGGTCCACCAGGTCCTCGTGCCTCACCAGGGTGTCCGCCCGGGACATGCACCACCAGCGGAAAGGAGCGCCTTTTTCGAGGAGGAGGGCGCAGAACTCCCTCAACCTGCCCGGATCCACCGTCAGGTTGTCGTCGACGAAGACGAAGGAGGAGAACCCCAGCTCCCGGTTCCACCACTCCATCTCCCGGACCACGTTCTCCACGGAGCGGGCCCTCCACCTCCTCTGGGGCAGATTGGGAACCACGCAGAAATTGCACCGGAAGGGACATCCCCGGGAGGTGACGATCGGGACGGCCTGTCTCCCGGCGACCGTAAGAGTCCGGTAGTGGGAGAGATCGACCAGGGGAAGGGCCGGAAAGGGGAGGGCGTCCAGGTCCTCCAGGGCCGGGCGGTCCGGGTTGACCACGATCCCCCCGGAGGGCCCGTCCTTCCAGACCAGGCCCGGTATGGAGCCGAGGCCGCCGTCCCTCCGGCCGGAGAGGAGGTCGGCCAGCTCCAGGAGAGTCTCTTCTCCTTCCCCCCTGACGGCGAAATCCGCCGCGCCCGACTCCAGGGCCTCCTCGTAGGTGAAGGTCACCTGGGGCCCCCCCAGGACCACGGGAATCCCCGCCGCTTTGGCCCGGCGGCCCAGGGAGAGGGCCAACTTGAAGGTCGGGGCGTGGCAGGTGATCCCCACCAGCCCCGCCCCTTCCAGGCGGAGATCCTCGACGGAGAGGACCCGGTCCTGGAAGACCACCTGGTGTCCCCCCCTCTCGAGGACGGCGGCCAGATAGAGAAGGCCCGCAGGCGGGACCGTGATGCCGGCGGCCCCGTACACGCTCGGTCGCCAGGGATGGACGAGAAGAACCTTCATCTTCACGCCCTCCAGGCGGAGGAGAAATTTCCGGGCCGCGCCCTTTCCCCCTCCCCCCGCCGCCGGGCGGACGGCTCATTATATTACGCCCCTGAGCACCACCCCTCAACCGGGTCGGGAGGCCCCGGACCTCAGGCCCCCAGGCCCAGGGAGACTTCGATCTCTTCCAGGCTCTTCCCCTTGGTCTCCGGGACCAGGACCTTCACGAAGAGGAAGCAGACGAGACACATGAAGGCGTAGAAGAAGAAAGTCCCCCCGCCCAGAGCGTGGAGCATGGGAGGAAAGAACTGGGTCACCAGGAAGTTGGCGATCCAAAGGACCATGACGCAAAAGGAGAGGGCCGCCTCCCGGACTTTGTTGGGGAAGATCTCCGCCAGGAGGACCCAGACCACCGGCCCCATGGCCACTCCGAAGAAGCCCACGTACACCAGCACGAAGAGGACCACCCAGATCCCGGGGACGCCCAGGACCAATGCCCCCGCGAGGAAGGCCATGGAGACCCCCATCCCGGCCGAAGCGGCCAGCATCAAGGGTTTCCTTCCCCACCGGTCGACGAAGCGGATGGCCACCAAGGTGGCCGCCACCTGGACGACCCCCACGAGGACGGTCCTCAGGATGGCCGCCTCCTTGGGAAACCCGGCCTCCGCGAAAATTGTCGGAGCGTAATACATCACGGTGTTGATCCCGGTCCACTGCTGGAGGACCGACAGACCCAGACCCAGGAAGAGGACTTTCCTCATCCCCGGCAGGAAGAGGCCCTTCCATCCCCCGGAGGTCCCGGCCAGGGATTCCCGGATTTCCGCGAGGGCCCGGTCCACGTCCTCGCCGGGAGAGGTCTTCTCCAAAACGGCCCGGGCCAGGTCCAGTCGCCCCTTTCCGGCGAGCCACCTGGGGCTCTCGGGAACGAAGAAGAGGAAGACCAGGAAGAGAAGGGCCGGAAGGGTCTCGGATCCGAACATCCACCTCCAGCCCTGAGCGAGGTTCCACTCCCCAGTCTCGAGGTTGGCGATCCAGGCGTTCACCAGGAAGACCACCAGGAACCCCGAGATGATGGCCATCTGGTTCCAGGAGACCAGTCGTCCCCTCATTCCCGGAGGGGAGATCTCGGCGATGTACATGGGACACAGCACGGAGGCCCAACTCACGGCGATCCCACCGAGAATCCGCGCCAGGGCAAAAACCTCCAGGCTCGAAGGAAGGGCCGATCCGAGGGCCGAGAGGGCGAAGAAGAAGGCCGCCAGGATGAGGGCCTTCCTCCTGCCGAAACGCTCCCCCGCCGGCGCCGCCAGGGGGGCTCCCACGACGCAACCCACCAAGGCGCTCGCCACGGCCCATCCGTAGCCTCCCGGAGAGAGATGGAAGTATTCCTTCAGGTAGACTCCGGCCCCGGAGATCACCCCCGTGTCGTATCCGAAGAGAAGGCCCCCCAGGGTCGCCGCCAAAGTCACGCGGTAAAGGTAGCCCCGGCCCCGGACCTGCTGGGTCATACGTCCTCCCGCCCCCCCTCTCCCCCGGAAGGTCGGATGGGGCTAGATTGGAGATTCCTCCGCTCCCGGGCAAGGAAGAAACCCCCGGAAAGGGGGTTGTCCCAGGGGGAGAAGCCCCCCAGAATCCCTTTCCTGAGCGGCTGCGAGAGTGGCGGAACTGGTAGACGCACAGGACTTAGGATCCTGTATCCTCTTGGGTGTGGGGGTTCGAGTCCCCCCTCTCGCACCAGGAACATCTCCTTCAGGAGGGAGATCCCCCGATTCGAAGAATCCTCTGAGCCGAGACGCCGAGACCGGAGGCGGGCTTCCCCCGGGACCCGCCTCTTCGCCGAACCGCCCCTTCCATGAATTACGCCCGCCAAAGCTTCACCAGCCGGCTTCGCAAGGAGGTCCTCCTCCTGGACGGGGCCATGGGCACCATGCTCCAGGCCAGGGGCCTTCCGCCGGGCGAACCACCCGAGGCCTTCATGCTCTCCCGGCCCGAGGTGATCCGGGACGTGCACAGGGCATACGTTTCCGCCGGGGCGGACATCCTCATCACTGCGACCTTCGGTGCTTCACCCCTGCGCCTGGCGGACCATCCCGACCTGGCGGGGAGGATGCGGGAGATCAACCGCCTCGCCGTCCGCCTCGCGAGGGAAGCGGCGGGGCCGGGAACCCTCGTGGCGGCCGGCCTCGGCCCCTCGGGCAAGCTGATCCAGCCCCTGGGGGAGGCCACCTTCGAAGAGGTCCGCCGGAATTACGAGGAACAGGTCGAGGCCCTGGTCTCCATGGACCCGGACCTCTTCATCGTGGAGACCATCTTCGAACTCCGGGAGATGAAGGCCATCGTCCAGGCCGTGAGGCGCCACTACGACGGCCCCCTCATCGCCCAACTCACCTTCCAGGAGGACGGCCGCACCTTCTACGGAACGGACGCCCTGACGGCCCTCACCGTGGTGGAGGCCCTGGACGTGGACGTCGTAGGGGCCAACTGCTCCGTCGGGCCGGCCAAGCTTCTCGAGGTCTTCCGGGAGATGGCGCCCTATGCGGTGAAACCTCTTTCGGTGGAGCCCAATGCAGGGCTTCCCGTCCGGGACGGAGACAGGACCATATTCCCCGGAACCCCCCGGGACCTGATGGACTGCGTGCCGGGATTCGTCTCCTGCGGCGTCTCCATCATCGGTGGATGCTGCGGAACCGACGAGGACTACATCCGCACCATCCGGCCCGTCGTAAAGGCCATGAAGCCCGGGAGGCCCGACCCCCTTCCCGTGACGCGCCTCGCCTCTGGAACGGAGACGGTCCTCTTCGGGCCCGGTCTGCCCTTCCGGGTCATCGGGGAGCGGATCAACCCCTCGGGAAGGAAGAAGTTCCGGGCCGAGCTGAAGGGGGGTTCCATGGCCACGGTCCGCCGGGAAGCGGCCGACCAGGCCGGCGCCGGGGCCCACGTGCTGGACGTGAACGTCGGGGTCGGCGGCGCCGACTCGGACCTGGAGGCCCGCCTCATGGCCGCCGCCGTCCGGACGGTCCAGGAAGTGGCCCCTTCACCGCCCCTCTCCATCGACTCCGCCGACCCGGAGGCCCTGGAGGCGGGCCTGGCCGAAGCGCCCGGGAAATGCCTCATCAACTCCGTAACGGGTGAGAGGGAGAAGATCCTCCGCGTCCTTCCCCTGGCGCGGAAATGGGGCGCCGCCGTCCTGGGACTCCTGGTCGACGAGAAGGGCGTTCCCAAAACCGTGGAGGAGCGGATCCGGATCGCCGAAACCATCGTCGCGGCCTGCGACGAGGCCGGGATCCCCAGGAGGGACCTCTTCATCGATTGCGTTTGCCTGCCCGTGAGCGCCGCCCCCGACCAGGCCCTGGCGACCATGCGCACCATCCAGGAGGTCCGGGAACGCTTCCACGTCCGCACCCTCCTGGGACTCAGCAACGTCTCCTTCGGACTCCCCAGGAGGGAGCTGGTGAACCGGACCTTCCTCGCCATGGCCATGCAGGCCGGCCTGGACGGGGCCATCCTGAACCCTCTCGACCGGGACTTGATGGAAACGGCCGCCGCGGGAAACGTGCTCATCCAGAGGGACCCCCAGTTCTCCACCTACATCCGCCTCTTCGGCGGCGCCCCGGCCCCGGTCCGGAAGAAGGCCTCCGAGGCGGCCCGGGAGAAGGAGCCCCCCCTGGAGGAGAAGATCCGCCGCGCCGTCATCGAAGGAGACCGGGACCGGATCCAGGACCTGGTCGGGGAGGGCGTGGAGAGCGGGATGGATCCCATGGCCCTCAATTCCGAGATCCTCGTTCCGGCCATGGAGGAAGTGGGACGCCGTTTCAACGCGAAGATCTTCTTTCTTCCCCAGGTGATCCTGGCGGCGGAGACCATGCAGAGGGCCTTCCAGGTCCTCCGCCCTCTCCTGCCCAAGGCGGCGGGCGAGGCGAAGGGGAAAGTCGTCCTGGCCACCGTAAAAGGAGACGTCCACGACATCGGCAAGAACATCCTGGCCGCCGTCCTGGAGAACCACGGGTACGAGGTGATCGACCTGGGCAAGAACGTGGACCGGGAGACCATCCTGGCCAGAGCCTTCCAGGAGAAGGCCCCCCTGGTGGCCCTCTCGGCCCTCATGACCACCACCATGGTGGAGATGAAACGGGTGATCTCGGAGGCCCGCAAACGGGGACTGCCCTCCCGCTTCCTCGTGGGAGGAGCCGTCGTGACCCGCTCCTTCGCCGAAGAGATCGGGGCCGACGGCTACGGGAGAGACGCCATGGAAGGCCTGGCCGAGGCGGACCGCCTCCTGCGGAGCCTGCGGTCCCGGGAATCGGGAAAGGGCGGCGTAGCCTGAAAGACCGGGCCCCGTCCTTCCCTCGAGCCCCCCTTCCTGCACCTCTGGAACCCGGGAGAAGAGCCCCTCAGCCCTTCTTCCCCCCTCCCTCCAGCGGGGGAGAGAAGAGGGGACGTGCCGCGAGGAAGGCTTCGAGCCAGCCGTAGAAAGGGGACCCCCGGTACGGAGCCCCCAGGGGCAAGGGGGCCTTGCCCCTGGGAGGGGCCAGGCCTGGATACTTCTGGAGGTAGAACTCGCTCGCCCCCAGAAGGATCGCCATCCCTTCTTCATTCCAGGCCGATTCCAGGAGCTGGGTGGGCCAGGCCCACCGCTTCCTCAGGGCTTTCTCCAGGGCCTCCCCCACCACCGGGGGCGGGACCTCTCCTCTGACGGCCTTGGCCCAGAGGGACCAGCCTTGGGGCAAGGGGCCCTTGTTCTGGAGGACTCCCCGGGAGGCCAAGGCCGCCACGACGAACCCCTCCGTGCCCTGGGCCGGGTCCCAGGTCCTCCGGCCCGCCCGGTCCAGGAAAGGATCCCCCCGGCGGGCCAGGAGGATCCGCCGGGCCAACTCCAGGGAGAGGACTTCCCTCACCTCGTGGTCCCCCAGGAAGGAAGGGGCCTTACGGAGAAGATCCTCCCTGGCGAGGCACCTGGCGAAAGCCCCTGCCAAGGCCCCTTTGGTCACATCGTCCAAGGTGGGAAGGCCCAACCTGGCCCGGATTCTCTCCTCCTCCCCCTTTCCCCCCCCTTCCGACCCCAAGGAGAAGAAACAGGCCCACTCCCTGGGATCGGAGAACCCCTTCAAGGACGGGGAGCTGGAAGGAACCTCCAGGGCCCCCAGGGCCAGGGCGAGGGCCCGCCGGTCCTCGGGGCGGGTCTTCCCCGAGGCCAGCCAGGAGAGCAGGGGCCCCTCCCAACCCAGGATCTTCCTTCGCGCCACGGCCAGGCAGGCCGCCCGGGCCACGAGGCGGTCCCCCCAGGAAAGGACCTTCTCCGGCCAGAAGCGGCCCAGGGCCGAGGCCAGGTCGGCGGAACTCCCCCGGGCGGCCAGGAAGAGAAGGACGGCGGCCTTCTCCTGGGGGGTCTGGGGCGCCTCGAGAGTCCGGGAGGAAACCTCGGGCCTTCCCCCGGTGGACGAGATCGGCCGGGCCAGGGCCAGGAGGCCGCAGATCCTTGCCCAGGCCATCCTCTCTCCCGCCGCGCCGGCCAGGTCCGCCAGGGCCTCCAACTCGGGCCTCGACTCCAGGGGAAGACCCAGGGCGGCCAGGCAGAGACACCCTTCCCGGCTCCGCCAGCGGGGCTGGACCAGCACCTGCCGGAGCGCCCTGCCTCCATCCTTCCCGCCCAGGAGGGCCAGGACCTGGAGGAGACTCCACCGGGCCTTCCTCCCGGCCTTCTCCAGGGCCTTCGCCACCTGGGGAGTGACACCCCTCCCCAGGAGGACCAGCCCGTCCCGCGCCGGAAGGGCCTGGTCCAAGGTGGTGGCCTTCTGGAGATCGGCCAGGAATTTCTCCACCTGACCACGAAAAGCCTGGGGAAGAGGGAGATCCGGGCTCCAGAAGACTGGAGTCAGGAAGAGGGCTGGGACGATAAGGAATCCTGGACGCGTCCTGGCCAAGGCTCCTCCTCGGAAAGGTGGCTTCCTCCGCCGGAACCAAGGTGCCTTGGGAGAAGCCGAAACAAAGAGTCTGGAATCCAGATGAGCGAAAGCAAGACCCCTCTGGATGCGGAAGAGGTAGAGTTCCTCCTCGCCGGGGAGGAGCCCGAGAAGAAGGCTCCCGTCGCCGAAGAGGCCATCCAGAACGCCCATTTTGTCACCATCAAGGGGGACCTTTCCAACATCTCCCTCTCGGACATCTTCCAGACTCTCTCCATGTCCCAGATGACCGGGACCTTGCGGATCACCTCCCCCACCGGGGTGAGGCTGGTCTACTTCGACCAGGGCAAGGTCCAGCTCGTGGGAGACCAGGAAAACCGAAACCGCCTCCTGGGAGACAAGCTCATCGCCGCAGGGATCCTGAATCCTTCGGACCTGAAGAACGCCCTCCTCCGCCAGAAGGCCAAGGGCGGGAGGATCGGGGACATCCTGGTAGGAATGGGGGTGATCTCCCGTGAGCAGGTGGAATCGGTGATCCAGATGCACGAAGAGGAGGAGATCTACTCCCTCTTCACCTGGAAACGGGCCACCTTCGAGTTCTTCAAAGGAGAGGAACCGCCCCAGGACTCGGTCCGGTCCAATTTCTACGACGTGAGCGGCATCCTCCTGGAAGTGGCCCGCCGCAAGGACGAGTGGGAGATCATCCTGGAGAAGATCGGGGACCTGGACGAGATCTTCCTCACCCTCCCCGAGGCGAAGCGGACGGGAGTGAGCGAGAACGTCGCCAAGGTCCTGCCCTTCCTCGACGGGACCCGGTCGGTCCGGGACGTCGCACGGGCCACCCTGGTCCCCCTCTTCGAATGCGCCAAGGCCATAGCCTTCTGCGTGGACCAGGGAATCGTCAGGAAGGCCACCCTCCAGGAGTTGAACCGCCTGGTGGACCGGATGGTCCGCAACGGCCACATCAAAGAGGCCGTCCGCACCCTGGCGGTCATCAAGGAGGAGAGGGAGATCACCTCCCCCGAAGACGCCCGCCTCGTGGCCAGGGCCTTCAAGACGATACACGACATGAAATCGGCCGCCGAGGTCCTCGTGGAGGCGGCCCGCAACCTCCGGGAGAAGGCTCCGGGGATCGCCAGGGAGCTCCTGGCCGAGGCGGTGGAGCTGGATCCCAAGAACCTCCAGGCCCGGGTGGACCTGAGGTCCTTCCTCGACCCCCGGGAGGACCAGGAGGAATACCTCCGCCTCACCCAGGAGCTCTGCGACCTCTTCTTCGAGAAGGAGATGAACCAGCGGGCCCTGGAGGAGGTGGAGGAACTCTCCAGGATCCGCCCCGAGGATCCGGGAGTCCTGGCGCGGGTGGCCAGGGTCCACCAGCGGGCCGGCGATCCCGAGAGGGCCGAAGAAGCCCTGGAAACGATGGCCCGTATCTTCAGGGAGGAAGGAAAGACCCAGCAGCTCGTCACCGTCCTGGAGCACCTGACCAAGCTCAACCCCCGGAAGAAAGAGGCCCAGCGGGAACTCCGGGAACTCAAGCGAAAGAAGACGGACAAACGCAAGGCCCTCCTGGTGGGCTCCGGGATCGCCCTGACCCTGGGCCTGGCCCTCTTCTTCACAGGAAAGGTGGTCCTGAGGAGGCACAGAGAGGCGACCCTGGAGAAAGAGCTCTCCCGGCTCGTCTCCCAAGGAGAATCCGACCGGGCCCTGGCCCTGGCCGGAAAGATCCTGGAGGAACTCCCCGATTCCCCCGTGGCCCTTCGGGCGGCCCGGGTCAAGCGGAAGATCGAGGCGGCCCGGGAGGAGATCCGCCGAAAGGCCAGGGAGGCGAAGGAGGCCAAGATCCGGGCCGTACTGGAGGAGGCCTCGAGGTTCCAGGAGGAGGGTAGGCTGGACGAGGCCCTCCTGCTCTACAAGGAGCTCCTTCCCAGGATCAGGGGCCACAAGAAGTTCCTGGGGATCCTGGGGAACGTGCGCCTTCCCTCCATTGCGGAAGACCTCCAGGAGATGGCCGACGCCATGGAGAGAGCCCTCGCCAAGGCCTCGGACAACGCCACGACCCTGAAGGAGAGGAAGGCCGCCCTGGAGATCCTGAGGAAGGTCACCGATCCCTCCAGGAAAGAGGTTCTTCTCCGGATCAAGGAAATCCTGGCCCATTGGCCCTTCGAGGTCTTCCAGAAGACCTGTCCCAAGGAGACCATCGAAAAACCCCTGAACCGGATCCTGAAAGGACGGGAGAAGGCTTCCCGCCTCGAGGCCCGCCTGGAGAAGGACCTGGCCGAGGAAAGACTGGCGAAGAAACTGGACCCCCTCATCAAAGGGGCCAGGGCGGCCGAGCGGAAATGGGACTTCCGGAAGGCCTGGAAGCTCTACTCCGAAGTGGCCCGACTCTACCGGAAGGACAACGAGCTCCGGGCCTACGTGGTGAGCCGGGCCAGGAAGTTCCGGGCCGTCCTGGACAAGATGGAGGAGCTCGAAGCCCTGGCAAAAAAGCAGGACTTCCCCCGGGCCCTGGCGGTGTACAAGGCTCTCAAGAGGATGGAGCCCAGGGCTCCCTTCGAAAGGATGGTCCGCCTGCCCCTCAAGGTGGAGTCCGTTCCCCCGGGAGCCCGGATCTTCTTCGACGGCCGGGCCGCAGGGAAGACACCCCTACCCCTGGAATTCCATCCACAGGGAAGTCACCAGGTGGTCTTCAGGAAAGAAGGATTCGACCCGGTGAGCCTCCACTTCAAGGGGACGGGCCGGGGAAGGCTCCTGGCCTGGCTTCCCCGCAGGAGGGCCTGGGCCGCCCCCCTCCCCGGACCGGTGGACCAGCCCGCCCTCCTGGCCGGGAAGGATTACCTCGTGGCGGATCGGGCGGGGATCCTCACCTGCCTCGACCCGGAAAGGGGCAAGGAGAAGTGGGTCTTCCGCACGGGAGATTTCTCGGGGAAGATCTTCCGGCCCATGGTCCGAAGGGGGAAGGTCTTCCTGGTCTCCGCCGAGGGGACGGTCCGCTGCCTCTCCTTGAAGGAAGGCAGACTCCTCTGGAAGAAGAAGGTCGCCCCCAGCGGCGCCGGCCCGGCCCTTGCGGGCCCTTCAGGGGTCCTGGTCTTCACGGGAAGGCCCCCACGCCTTCTCTGCCTGGATCCGGGAGAAGGGCGCCTTCTCTGGAGCCGGGACTTGAAAGGTGCCCTCTCGAGCCCTCCCGTCCTCTCGGGACGGAAGGTCTACTTCGGAATCCGGCCGGGCCTCCTTTCCGCCAGGGACGCCGGGACGGGAAGCCCCCTCTGGACGCGGGTCCTTCCCGACCTGTGTGTAGGAGCTCCTGCAGCGGACAAGACCCAGGTCGTGGTGGCCTGCCTGGACGGGTCCATCCTGGCTTTCACCCCCAAGGGTTCACCCTCCTGGAAGACCCGGCTCACCGCTCCCTTGAGCCTTCCCCCCCTCTTCCTGGGAGACCGGGTCCTGGCCCTCCCCCAGGCGAAACGAGTGGTCCTCCTGAAAAGGCAGGGGGGAAAGGTCCTCCGGGAGATCCCCCTCAAGGCCGCACCCTCCTCGCCGGGGGCCTTCCTGGAGGGAAAGGTCTACCTGGGCCTGGACGACGGGACCCTGCTCTGCCTGGACCCCGAGGAGTGGCAGGTCCTCTGGAGCTACCGGGACGGCCGCCCCATCGCCGCACCTCCGGCGGGTGACGCCCGGATCCTTGTCCTCCCCACCCAGTCCCGCCTCCTCCTGGGATTTCCGGGCCGCCTTCCCGGCAACCCCTGAGCCCTCGGTGTTCCCGGGCCCTCCTCCCCAGGCGGGAGCGGTTCCCAATGAAGCACTTTTGTTCCAGGGAAGAACAAAGAGAAATTTTTTCCCTCCTTTCTCCGGCCGCCTCCGCCAACCCCATGCGATTTCAGGGGCTACTCTTGCAAGACACGAAGACCTCTTGCTCCGAAGACAAGAAGGAGAAACAAGCGGACCTTTTCCTGTTACTTTTTGAGACAAACGGCTTTTTTCTAGAAAAGAAGCAGGCGGGGTTCGACGCAGAAAGGTGGTATGGAGATGAAAGGAATCGCCTTGGGATTGGGGATCTTGGCTCTGGCGGCACTCCCCTTCGCCGGAGGATGCTCCAAAGGTGGAGGCTCTTCCCAGGTTACGGCCTCTTCCCCCCAGCAGTCCCCTCCCGACGACTCCAGTTTCAACAGGCCCAAACTGGGCCCCGGCCCGGGTGGCAAGGACCTGGTCTCCCAGGAGCAGCCCCCCGCCGCCCTGGTCCCGCCCAAGCCCAAAGGGGACGGCGGAACGGGCCCCTCCGGATCCGTAGGAACGGGTCCGGGCAAAGAGACCCCCGTTCCGGAGCCCACGACCCTCCTCCTGGTGGGCCTCGGCCTTGCGGCTGCCGGGGCGGCCACGAGGAAGAGGAAGAAGTAACCAGGCCTTTCCTTCTCCGCCCCTGGGCACCCGGAGGCCCGGGGCGTTACCATCGGTCTTTCCCCTGGTGAGAGGAGAGACCGATGTTTTCGTACTCCCCGAGAGGATCCGCCCTTTCCCTTTTCTTCCTTTCAGGAATCCTCGGCCTGGGTTCCTGCGCAGCCCCCAAGCCCCAGGCACATCCCCCTTCCCAGGCATCTCCCTCCACCCTGGAAGACCTCCTCCTCCCTCCAGGCCTCCCGGTCTTCTCCCTCCCCTCGGGCACTCCCCCCGCCCCGGCCCGGACCCTCCTGGCCGGAACGGACCCGGCCTCCTCCAAGGCCATGGAGGCCTGGAAGGCCCTCCGGGCCCTGGGTAGGGAAGGAGGCCCGGCCCTGGTTCTTCTCCTCCAGGAAGGCACTCCCCAGGTGAAGATGGCCGCCGCCACCCTCCTGGGGTGCCTGGACCAAAGGTCCCTCCTCCCCCTCTGCCGGGCCCTGGGCGACCCGGACCCGGAAGTGGCCGCCGCCGGGGCCTTCGCCCTGGGAGACCTGGGCTGTTCCCAGGCTGCACCCAGGTTGCTCCTGGAGGTCCTTCCCGCCCCCACCAGGAGCGCTCCCCTGGTCCGGGCCGCCGCGGCCTCCTCCCTCCTGGAACTCGGCGCCCCCTGGGGGGTGCCCTTCCTCCTGGGGCTCCTCCAGGCGGGGTGCCCCGGCAACGGTCCTCTTGCGAAGGCTTTCCACCTCCCCGAAAAAGAACGGTGGGCCCTGGAGAAGGAGATCGGTCTCAGGGCACTCCGGCGCCTCTCGGGGAAACGCTTCGGCCTGGAGCCCGAACAGGGCTGGAAGGACCTGCGGAAGGGGGCGCAAAAATGGGAGGCCTGGTGGAAGGAGGAGAAGGCGAAGGTCCTCTCCCGGACCTCACCCAAGGCCCTCCAAGCTCTCCGGAGCGCCCTGGCCCGCCTGGAGAAGGCCCTCCCGAACCTCTCGCCCGGGGAGAGGACCCGGGCCCGGGCCTGGATCAGGGAAACCCGGCGGATCCTGGAGGAGGGAAAAGGGGTAGAATAAGGAGGATTCCTTTCCCGGCACCTTCCTGGAGGCATCCATGCGCCTTTGTCTTCTCCCCTTCCTTTCCATCCTCCTCCTCCCCCGACTCCTGCCCGCCCAGACCGTCACCCCCGACGACCCCACCCGCGTCCTGGTGATCTACTCCCGTGGCTGGCCCGACGCCGACGGAGACGGCCTGGGGGATTCCAAGGAGGTGGCCCTCTACTACGCCAAGGCCCGGGGAGTGCCGTCCAAGAACCTCCTCGGCCTCCCCCTCACCGGGACCAGGCGCTACTGGTCCGGCACGAAGGGCTGGGCCGAATTCCACGACAAGCTGGTCACTCCGGTGAAGAAGGCCCTCCAGACCCTGGGCCCCGGGAAGATCGACACCCTCCTCTTTTGTTACGGTGTGCCATATTACATCTACACCCCCCTGTCCAGCAGGCGCCTCAGGGCGGTGGACAGCCTCATGACCGTCCCTTCCGCCCTGGGAGACAGGACCCACTGGCCCCTTCCCTCCTGGTGGGCCTCCAACCCCTACCTGGAGTACTCCCCCTCCGTCCAGCCCGACCGGGGCCGCTTCACCCACAAGAACTTCTCCTACGCGGGGAAGGACCTCTACCTGACCGCCAGGATCGACGGGACCGACGCCGAGGCCGCCAAGGACCTGGTGGACGGCGCCCTCTACGCCGAGAAGCACTGGGGACAGGGACAGGGATACCTCTGGGGAAGGGCCTACGTGGACACCAGGTTCGGATACTTCTCCGACACCTTCCTGAAACAAAATTATCCATTCGGATACTCCTCCTACAAGTCGGCCGACCAGTGCATGGCCTTCGGCAAATTCTTTCCCCCACTCGTGGGCCTCCCCGTCTACTGGGAAGCCGGCGGAAAGGAGATCGGCGAGCAGGGCGCCCGCTGGCGGAACGGGTCCCCGGCCCTCACCGCGCCCAGGGCCCTCCTCTACGGCGGGTGGTACAACTACAACCAGTATCACGACGTCTGGGAGTGGCTCCCCGGGTCGATCGCCTGCGACCTGAACAGCAACTCCATCCGCGGCTTCGAAAGGGCCGCCCCGGGGACTTTCCTGGGCTCCGCCCTGGCCAGGGGGCTCACGGCGGGAAGCGGCGTGGTGGGAGAGCCCTATCTCTCGGGCCACCCGAGGCCGGAGGTGCTCCTCTACTACGTGACCCAGGGATTCACCTGGGCCGAGGCGGCCATGGTCTCCGACCCGGCCCTCTTCTGGATGGCCGTCCACATGGGCGATCCTCTCTATGCCCCATTCCGCAAAGGATCCAAGAGAACCCCCGACAGGACCCCTCCCGGCAAGCCGATCGTGAAGGTGGAAGGCCGGAAGGGCACCTCGGCGGTCCTCGACCTGGCCGTGCCCCGAAGGCCGTCCGACCCCGATCTCTGCCTCTTCCAGGTGGAGTACGGTCCCACCCCCGCCCTGGGATCCAGGATCCCCTCCGGCAAGGCCTACAAGGGCCGCCGGGCCGTCACCCTGGGGGGCCTTCCCGACCATCCGGGCTTCTACTTCAAGGTGACCGCCAAGGACCCGGCGGGCCTCACTTCGGCCACCCCCCTCCTGGCCCTCTGCCCCAGGCCCTTCCAGGCCGTGGAGGTCCGCTCCGCCCCCTACCCGGCGCAGGTCTCCTACGGCAAACCCCTGACGGTCCGTTTCGCCGTATCGGCCCTCCCGGACCTGCGGTCCCTCAACTCCTTCAAGATCGAGATCGAAGGAGGAGGCTACCGTTTCGACGTGACCGGGCCGGTCCTCTCCTCCTCGGGGGAGATCGCCCTCGGCCCCCGGGAGGAGACCATCCTCTTCTCCCTCAAGGCGCCGGCCCTCCTTCCCAGGGGAACCTACAAGTTCCACATCTTTGCCGCCACGCCCAAGGGCTCGGCCCGTTATACGACGACTTTCACCGTCCAGTAGGGATCCCTTGCCGGGTCCTTCGCCGGGAAGGACGTTTCCTTTGTGGGAAGGAGGTTCTGTCGCCGGTTAGAATCCCCCGGCCATGGTCCCCGACACATCCATCCTGCTGTTCTTCGGACTCCTCATCGTCCTGGGCACCCTGGGGGGGGAATTTGCAAGGAAACTCCGCCTTCCCGCCCTGACGGGCCAGATCCTCGTGGGGATCCTCATCGGCGAGAGCGGCCTGAACATCCTGTCCCCCCAGGTCCAGGAGACCTTCCGGCCCTTGTCCATCTTCGCCCTGAGCCTCGTGGCCGTCACCATCGGAGGGCACCTGGAGTTCCGCCGGCTCCAGAACGCCCGCCGGCGGATCCTCCTCATCTCGGCGGGTCAGACCACCGTCACCTTCCTCGTGGTCTTTCTCCTCTTCCAGGTCTTGAATCCCCTTTCCCTTTCGGAGGAGTGGAAACTCCCGGTCCACCTCCTGGTGGCCTCCATCTCCACCTCCACCTCCCCGGCCACCCCCCTCCACATCATCAAGGAGAAGCGGGCCAAGGGTCTCCTGGTGAAGACCACCATCGCCGTGGTGGCCATGAACAACCTGGCCACCATCGCCCTATTCGACATCCTCCACGCAGTCTCCAACAGCATGCTCTCCAGCAAGGGCTCCCTGGCGGCCACCCTCCTTCCTTCCGGGATGGGCGTGGGCCTCTCCCTGGTCACCGGGGCCGGACTGGGCGCCGCCCTGGTGGCCTATTGCAACAGGGTGAACCGGGCGATCCGTTGCGAGGAACAGGACACCCGCCACATGCGGAACCTTCTCAGGGCCAAGATGTTCACGGCCTTCCTCGTGGCCCTGAGCCTGAACACCGGCCTGTGCGAATACCTGGACACCTGGCTCCCCTCCCGGGGCTGGAACGTCCACCCCTCCCCCATCCTGGCCAACATGGTCCTGGGCCTGGTCCTGGCCAACATGTCGGCCTTCAAGGAGGAGCTCCTGGGACTCTTCGACGTCCTGGAGAACGCCATGTTCACCTGCTTCTTCGTCCTGGCCGGGACCCACTTCGACCTCTCCAGCACGGGGGAGGCCTGGCCGGCGGCCCTCATCTACTTCTCTGCCTGCGTGGGAGGCAAGTGGGGCGGAGCCTGGATCGGGGCCAAGCTGAACCGCTCCACCGAAAAGATGGCCCGATACATCGGCGGCATGCTCCTGGTCCAGGCGGCCATCGCCATCGCCCTTGTGGTGATCCTCCAGCAGGACCCCCTCTACGCCGGTGTCTCCGACGCCCTGACCACGAGCATCCTCGCCGCAGTGGTGGCCACGGAGCTCGTGGGAGGCCCCGTGACGAGCTTCATCCTGGAAAAGACCCGGGAGGCCCAGAAGGACCGGATCCGGCTCATCGAATTTCTCCAGGAGGAATACATCCTCTGCAGGATGAGGGCCAGGGACAAGTGGCAGGCCCTGGAGGAACTCTGCTGGTTCTTCTGCTCCACCCACAAGGTGGACCTGACGCCGGGCCAGCTCTTCCAGGCCGTGAAGGAGAGGGAGAAGGAACTTCCAACGGGACTGGGACTGGGCGTGGCCGTGCCCCACGCCAGGATCCCCGGCGAAGGGCCCGTCCTGGGCGTGCTGGGCAAGCTCGAGGATCCCGTGGACTACGGGGCCCCCGACGGCCTGCCCGTGCGCCTCCTGGTCCTGGTGGTCACCCCCGAAGGCCGGGACCACACCCACCTGGAGATCATGGGAGCCCTGGCGGCCATGGCGGGGAACGACCGGATCCGGAACGCCATCTTCCAGGCTTCCTCGGCCGAGGAGATCCACGAGATCATCTCCTCCGAGGAGGCCGAGACCTTCAATTACTTCCTGGAGGGTTGAAGCCCCTCTCCGCCGGCGGCCCCCGGGGATCCTCCCGCCGTCCCTAGGGATAGATCTTGTAGAGCATCCTGGGGAAGGGGATGCACTCCCTCAGGTGTTCCACGCCGCAGATCCAGGCCACGGTCCGCTCGATCCCCAGGCCGAAACCGCCGTGGGGGCAGGAACCGAAGCGCCTGAGGTCCAGGTACCACCGGAAGGCTTCTTCCGGCAGATCGTGTTCCCGGATCCTGGCCTGCAAGGTCTCCAGGTCGTCCTCCCTCTCGCTTCCCCCGATGATCTCGCCGTATCCCTCGGGGGCGATCATGTCCACGCAGAGGGCCACGTCGGGCCTCTCGGGATCCCGCTTCATGTAGAAGGCCTTCACCTGGGCCGGGTAGCGGTGGACCATGACGGGAAGGTCGAACTCCTCGGAGACGGCCGTCTCGTGGGGGGCTCCGAAATCCTCGCCCCAGGGGAAGTCGGTGAAGCCCTTCCTGCGGAGGATCTCCACGGCTTCGTCGTAGGTGATCCTGGGAAAGGGCGGCTTCACCCTCTCCAGCCGGGAGAGGTCCCTCTCCAGGGTCTCCAGCTCGGGCCGGCGCCTCTCCAGGCACCGGGCCACGACGTAGCTCACCATCTCCTCGGCCAGTTCCATCACGTCGTCCAACTCGGCGAAGGCCACTTCGGGCTCGACCATCCAGAACTCCGTCAGGTGCCGGCGGGTCTTGGATTTCTCCGCCCGGAAGGTGGGGCCGAAGCAGTAGACCTTGCCAAGGGCCATGGCCGAGGCCTCGGCGTAGAGCTGGCCCGACTGGGTGAGGTAGGCCTTTTCGCCGAAATACTGGACTTCGAAAAGGGTCGTCGTGCCCTCGCAGGCCGCAGGCGTGAAGATCGGGGAGTCGACGCAGGCGAAATCCCTCTCGTAGAAGAAGTCCCGGATCGCCTTGATCACCTCGTCCCGGATCCTGAGCACGGCGGCCTGTTTCCGGGAACGGAGCCAGAGGTGCCTGTGCTCCATCAGGAAACCCACGCCGTGCTCCTTGGGCGTAATGGGGTAGTCCGAGCTCCTCTGGACCACCTCCACGTCCAGGATGTCCATCTCCACACCCCCGGGAGCCCGGGAATCGGCCCGGACCTTGCCCCTGAGGTAGAGGGACGTCTCCTGGGTGAGGGAACCCACCAGGTCGAAGAGCTCTCCGCCGAGCTGGTTCTTCACCCCGACGGCCTGGACGATGCCCGACCCGTCCCGGACCAGGAGGAAGTGGATCTTCCCCTTGCTCCGGAGCCGGTAGACCCAGCCCGCCACCTCGACCGATTCGCCCAGGTGCTCGCCCAGGCGACCGACCCGGACTCTCGGGAGTCCGCCCCGATCTCTCTTCTCGTCCGCCATCTAAGGAAACACCTCGTAGGCAGGCCGCAACCTGCATTCCACCACTCTTCCGGCCTGGAGGATCACCGGCCCCTTGTGGACCACGTCCCCCTTCACGCATTCCACCTGGATCTCGAAGGGGCCCGGGCCCGTAACCTCTCTCAGGTCCCCCAGGAGCTTCACCTTCTCGTAGCCCATGCCGTAGAGGAAGGTCTCCAAGGCGGTCTGGAGGGACTCCCTCGCCTCCACCTTGGCCTCCCGCTCCCTGGTCTCCAGGATCTCCAGGATCCGCCCGGTCTTCTCGTTGAGATCGAAGAGCTGCTCCTCCAGGGCCTGGGTCTGGACCCTCTCGACGGCCTCGTTGAGGCTCCGGATCTTCTCGATGAGCCCCTTCAAGCCCTTGAGCTCCTTCAGGTAGGCCTCGAACCTGGCCGTTCGCACGTAGAGGAGCACGAAGGCCAGCAAAAGGGCCGCCAGGGTCAGGATGGGGACGATGGAGTCCTTCATGGCTTCTTGGACCTCCTAGCCGGGGAAACCCGGGAAAGTCCCGGGGAAGGGAGGTTAGCACGGCCGGCCCTGCTCCTCCAGCTTCCTCCCAGGCCCGGATTCCGGGGGAAATCCCGCCTCCATCGTGGTAAAAAGGCGGGCCGCATGGGCTGGAAGTTCAAAGTCTTCTTCACCGTCCTCCTCCTGCTGATCCCCTTCCTCGTACCGGCCCCCGACCCGGCGAAGCTCTTCGAGTTGCAGGCAGGGGACGTACTGGTCTCCCACCTGGAGAGCCTGGTCCCAAAGATCTCTCCCGAGGAGATGCCGGCCCATCCCGTGCCTTTCGGCGTCTCCATCTCCTCCCTCGTGGTCCACGGACCGGAGGGATCGGAAGTCCGGGACGCCCTGGCAAGGCGGGTCCGGGAGTGGTCCCGGACCGTGGCCTACCCGGGAATCCAGTTGCGCCTGACCGACCAGAACCCGGACCTGGTGGTCCAGGCCGAGTTCCTGAGGCTGAAAGACGGGTTCCAGTGGAAGATCTCCCACGAAGAGGATCCCTTCCTCTCCCCTTCCAAGCAGGGCAAGGTCTCTTTCTTCTCCTGGATCTCCCTCCTCCCCCCCTTCGCAGCCATCCTTGCAGCCATCCTCATCGGAAGGACCATCCTGGGGCTCTTCATCGGCGCCTTCCTGGGCGCCTGGATCCTGGCCCTCCCCTCACCCCACCTCCTTTCGGGGCTGAACCTCCGGGAAGGGCCTGGCCCCTTTCTCTCCCAGGCATGGAGCCTCCTCCTCCAGGCCCTGGAGAACCTGCCCAAGGCCGTGGAGGTCCTCTTCGTGGAGATCCTCTACAGGCGGTGCCTGATGGACCAGTTCAACCTGGCCATCCTGGGCTTCGTGGTCTTCCTCTCCGCCACGGTGGGGGTCACCACCCGGATGGGAGGCATCCAGGGGTTCGTGGAGATCCTCCGCAAGCGGGCCTCCACTTTGCGGACCACCCAGCTCGTGACCTTTCTCATGGGCGTGGCCATCTTCTTCGACGACTACGCCAACACCATCGTCGTGGGAAACACCATGCGGCCTCTCACGGACCGGCTCCGCCTGGCCCGGGAGAAGCTGGCCTACATCGTGGATTCCACCAGCGCCCCCGTGGCCGGTCTTTCGGTGATCTCCACCTGGATCGCCTACGAGGTGACCACCTTCAGCGCCCAGCTCCCCGAAGTGGGAATCCCCAAGAGCCAGGGATACGCCATCTTCATATCCACCCTCCCCTTCCGGTTCTACTGCATCTTCGCCCTCTTCCTGGTGCTCCTTACGATCCTCCTGAAACGGGAGTTCGGGCCCATGCGGGCGGCCTGCGAGCGGGCCCTTCGGACGGGGGAACTCGTGAGGAAAGGAGGGAAACCCCTGGTCTCGGCGGACCTGACCAACGTGGCCCCCAAGGAAGGCGCTCCCGCCAGGGCGGCCAACGCCCTCCTCCCCCTGCTCCTCCTCATCGGTTTCACCGTCGTCGGCATCTACGTCCTGGGGATGGAGAGCGTATACGCCATCTTCTGGGCATCCTTCCTGGCCTTCCTCCTGGCGGCGATCCTTGCCCTGGTCCAGGGCATCCTCCGGCCCGTGGAGATCCTGGTCTCGGCCTACAAGTCCAGCCGGGCCCTGACCTTCGCCATCGCCATCCTGCTCCTGGCCTGGGCGATCGGCCACGTCTGCCGGGACCTGGGCACGGCCCCCTACCTGGTGGCCTCCTTCACCCACGCACTGAAACCGGAGATCCTTCCCACGGTCCTCTTCGCCGCAGGATGCCTCATCTCCTTCTCCACGGGCTCCTCCTGGTCCACCATGGCCCTCCTCCTGCCCAACGTGGTGGTCCTCTCCTGGAGCCTGGGGGCCCACTCCCACCTGGGGAACCAGGGGCTCTTGATCCTCTCCATCGGGGCCGTCCTGGAGGGATCCATCTTCGGGGACCACTGCTCCCCCATCTCGGACACGACCATCCTCTCCTCGGTGGCCTCCGCCTCGGATCACATGGACCACACCAGGACCCAGATGCCTTACGCCATGCTCGCCATGGCCACGGCCCTGGCGGCGGGCTACATCCCCGTGGCCTACCTGGGCCACGTATGGGTCTACCTCTCCCTTCCCATGGGCGCCCTCTTGATGACCCTCTTCCTCTTCTTCCTGGGAAGAGACCCGGAGAAGAGCGTCCTCTTCCTTCCCGCTCCGGGGCCGGTCCGGGCCGGGCCATCGGCCTCGGGGCTCCCCCCTCAGGCCGGGGAAGACTGAAGAACGGGCCCTCTCATCCCCCGGCCCGGGGGACCCAGGTTTCCAGGCCCAGCCCCAGGGACCAGGCCCCCAGGAAGGTGAGGGCCAGGCCGCAAAGGCCCACCATGGCCCGGAAGAACCTGGGCCTGAGGTAGCAACAAGGAAGATCCTGGCAGGTTCCCAGGTCTTTCCGGCTTTTCAGGAAAGACGCCCCCAGGTTCCCCAAGAGAGAGGGCAGGAAGAGCCCCCCCCAGGAGAGCCCCAGGAAGCGGAGGGCCTGGAGGGCCCCCATCCCCGAGACCAGGGCGGCCCCGCATGTCCCAAGTACCAGGGCGCAAAGGAATTCCTCCCGAGGGCCCCATCCCACGCCCATGGGCAGGACCCCCCTGGGGGGCAACCAGGGATCGGGTCTCAAGAGGAGGAACCCTTCCAGGAGTCTGGCCCGGTCCATGAAGAGGAAGGCCAGGCAAAGGACCCCGAGACCGGCCAGAATCCGGAGGCCTCCCACCAGAAAGGGCCGGGATAGGGTTCCCGGCCAGAAGAGCAGGAGGAAGAGGGCCCAGGCAAGAAAGGGATAGGAGAGCCGTTCCGTCCAGGTGGGCTGGAAAGGCTCCTCCTTCCCGGGGGGGGTTGCGCCCAGGGTCAGGAGGGTCTTACAAAGACCGACGCCCAGGCAAAGAAGCAAGAATGAAGACGTTTCGGGCAAGGGAGGAAATTTTTGGCCTGGTTAACCGCCTTGTTTCGATCCACTAGTGATGGTTGCTGCCATCAGAAAGAAACACTCCTCAACTCCTCCCACGCCCCGTGCCGAATAGAAGCATAGAACCTGGTAGCACGAGGAGTAGGGGGATGAACGGCACTTATAACAGCACCATGAAGAACAACAAGGGTAAGTTGCTCCTGGCCGACGCGAAATCGGGCCTCCGGGAAGCCATGACCAGGAACCTCCAGAAGGCCGGCTACGGGGTTCTCCAGGCGAGGGACGCCCACGAGGCCCTCCGCCTCCTGGGGAGCCAGGCCGTGGAGACCATGTTCGTGGACGAGGACCTGCCCGGGCTGACCCTGGTGGAGCTGGCCCAGAAGGCCCACCAAATCGCGCCGAACGTAAAGATCGTGGTCTTCTCCCGGAACGCCGACAAGGCGATCCAGGAGCTCGCTCCACACGGGATCTACGACGTCCTGCAGATGCCTGTGAGTGAACCCCGGCTCCTCCTCTCCGCGCGCCAGGGCACCGAGAGGATCCAGGGCCCACCCACCCCCGAGCCGAGGCCCGAGCCCCAGAGGGACACGGGTGAGATCCTCCCCTTCAGGGAGGAGGAGAAGAGGATCATCGAGCGGGCCCTTCGGATCACGGGAGGGAATATCCAGCAGACCGCCAGGGCCCTCAAGCTGGGAAGGGCCACGATCTACCGCAAGCTCAGGAAATACGACATCCATCCCCGGCTGAAGAACGACCGCACCGAGTGAGCACGGGGACTCCGGGAGGGACGCCTATCCTCAGGTCCTTCCCGCGCCCCAATCGAAGAGCCCGGCCGGCTTCCCCCCGCAGGCCGGGCATTTTCCATTCACCAGGCGGTTCTCGACGAGAGCGAACCCACTCCTTCGAAGGAGGATCCTCCCGCAGGAGGGGCACAATGTATCCCCTCCCCCGGAAATATGGACGTTTCCGGGATAGACGTACCTCAAGCCCTCCTCGCGGCCGATCTCCACGGCGGCTGCCAGAGTGGCGGGAGGAGTTGGCCCCCTGTCGATCATCTCGTAGTCCGGGTGGAAGGCCGTCACGTGCCAGGGAAGGTCCGGGGAGAGAGCGGCCAGGAAACGGGCGGCCCGGCGGAGTTCCTCCGGGGAATCGTTCATGCCCGGAACCACCAGGGTGGTCACCTCGACCCACACCCCCCGGGAGACCAGGTATTCGATGGTCTCCAGGACGGGGGCCAGCCTTCCCCCGCAGTAGGAGCGATAGGTCTCGTCCCTCATGGACTTCAGGTCCACGTTGGCCCCGTCGAGCCACTCCGCCAGGTCCGCCCTGGCCTGGGGGGAGAGGAAGCCGTTGGTCACCCAGAGGTTGAGCAACCCCCGGGACTTCCCCTCGATCCCCACCTCCCGGGCCAGTTCGAAGAAGACCGTGGGCTCGGTGTAGGTGGCGGCCGTCATCCGGCACCGGGAACGCAGGGCGGCATCCACGATCTCCCCGGCCCCCATCTTCTCCCCCGGCGGGGAGCCTCCCCGGAACTGGGAGATGGATGCGTTCTGGCAGAACCGGCAGGTGAAGTTGCAACCCACCGCGGCGAAACTCAGGACCGGTTCTCCCGGGAGGACGTGGTAGAAGGGTTTCTTCTCCACCGGGTCGACGTGGAGGGCCACCACCCGGTCACCCACCAGGGTCCGGAGCTTTCCTCCCCGGACCACCCGAACGCCGCACCGCCCCCGTCCCCCCTCGGGAAGGAGGCAGGCATGAGGGCAGAGCCGGCACTGGACCTTGCCGTCCCCCGCGGGAACCTGGAAAAGGGCCTCCATTCCTTCCATGGAGGCTATTCTGCCCTCACCGCCCGACGGGGCAAACACCCGGAAGGAGGGAAGGAGGGAGGGAAAGCCCGCCCCCCGGGAATCGCCCCCCCCCGGCGCCGGCTCTTCGCGATCCTTCCCTACAAGGAAAGGACGTAGCCCCAGATCTCGAGCCAGAGGACGCAGACCAACAGGGCGAAGGAGAAGAAGGCCAACATGAGGAATCCCTTCCAGGCCCCTTCCCCCAGGAAGACCCGCACCCCGGCGAACCAGAGGAAGAGGTCCAATCCTCCCAGCCCGGCCAGGATGGGCCAGGTCCCGTGCCAGGCCAGGGCGGCCTCCCCGAGGAAGACCAGCAGTCCCGCCACGGTGAAGATGAAAGCCCGGGAGAGGGTGATGTCCTCCACATCGGCCAGCTTGGCCGAGAAATAGCTCGCCAGGGTCAGCAGGAAGAGGATCCCGATCCCCAGGCTGATCCGGTTTCCCGTACTCGAGGGAACGAGCCAGACATACCGCTTCAGCAGGTAGTCCACCACCTCGTCCCCTCCGGAGAGGGATCGTTCCTTCCCGGCGGACCGGGCCGGTCCCTTCGGGGGGGAGACCTTCCCCTCTGCGGCGGGTTTCCCGGAAGGCTTGGGAGCTTCCTTCTCCGTTCCCGCCGCCTTCCCGGCCTCTTCCTTGGAAGGAGATTCCGCTACAGGGGGCTTCCAACCCTCCTCGCCCGGTTCGGGCTCCCTGGGGGGCTCCAGGATCTTCTCGGCCTTTCCTTCCGATGGAGGGGGGGGCGGGAGAGCCAGGGAGGTCTTTTCCATCTGGATGGAGACCACCTCCTTCCGGGGAAGACGGAGGATTCCCTGCTCCAGCTTGATGGTCACCACAGAAGGGGTCAGGGAGATCACCTTCCCTTCGACGGTCCTGCCGTTCTTCAGGCGGACGATGTCCCCCGCCGGCGCCGGGCGGGCGAAGAGGAGAGAGAGAAGGACCGCCCAAAGCCAAAGAAACCTTCTCCCCATGGATCTTCCCCCCTGCATGCTCCGAACTCCTCTCTCCCTCCCCGGGAGAGATCTTCTTTCCGTCCCTTCTTATCGGAAAAAGGGAAGAATGGAGTTGAAGGGGCCCGCAGGAAAGAGGATCACCCCTGGGTGCTCTCCAGGATGGCCTGCTGGAAGACGGCCAGGGCCTGGATCTCGAACAAGGCCAGGGCCTTCGCCGGGTCTTCCAACTCCTGGGGCTCCAGCTTCATCTCCTCGGGGGAGAATTTCAGCTTGGTGTAGATGAACAGCCTGACGGCGTTGAGCCCTGCAAGCCAGGCCGCCTCGTGCCCGGCGGGGATCACCAGGCGGAAGGACTCCTCCTCCCCGGGGCCACATCCATCCTCCTGGAGTTCCATTCCGGCCAGGTCCCCCGCGATCACCTCCAGCCTGGTCTGGAAGAGATGGGCCAGGTCGGGCCGGGCGTAGCGCTTCCACTGGGCCTCCTCCTCATCATCCTCGAAGGCCCTGGGGAAGAGGGGTCCTTCCGAGTAGGGGTCCAGGCCGGAGAGGATCGCAGGAACCGTGCGGAGGATGGTCACCAAGGCGGCGGGAATGTGTTCGACCAGGAGGCCCCCGCCGGGCAGAGGATGGATCTCCAAGGCTCAGCCCTCCGCCCTCTCCAGGGTGGCCAGCAGGTGGTAGCCGTGCAACTTGGCCAGGTAGACCTCGGCCCTCTCCCGGGGACCGGTCCAGACGACGGACCGCCCTTTCAGGTGGACCTCCATCATGAGCCTGTAGGCCTTGGAAGGGGGATAGCCGAAGATGGTCATGAAGACCCGGGTCACGTAGGCCATGAGGGTCACAGGGTCGTCGTGGACCACCACGTTCCAGGGCGTTCCCAGCCGGGTCTCGGGCCGGGCCGCCTCCTCTTCCCTGGGCCTGGCGCCCCTGTTTCCGAAAGAGTCGTCACTCATGGTTCCCTGGTTTCCTCCCGCCGGGCCTGGGGCCGTCCCTCCCCCGGGCCGGGACACCATCTTACCCGTCCCGGCACCGGGGGAAACCGCCTGGGACGGTCAAGCCCTCTCCTGCTTGAAGCCGCCCTTCACCAGGAAGTAGGTCACAGGGACCACCAGGAGGGTGAAGGCCGTGGAGACGAAGAGGCCGAAGATGAAGGCCCAGGCCAGACCGGAGAAGATGGGATCCAGGGTGATGGGAATGGCCGCCAGGATGGCCGTTCCCGCCGTGAGGAGGATGGGCCGGAACCGGACGGCCCCGCTCTTCAGGATGGCCTCCCTGAAGGTCTCGCCCCGGGCCAGGGCTTCCTGGATGAAGTCGATGAGCAGGATGGCGTTCCTCACGGCGATCCCCGCCAGGCCGATCATCCCTATCATGGCCGTGGCCGTGAAGAAGATCGGGTCCGGATATCCTCCCACAGGATGGGTCCCCACCAGGTTCAGGAGCCAGAATCCGGGCATGATCCCGATGATGGTGAGGGGGATGGAAATCATCAGGACCAGGGGCATGAAGTAGGACTTGGTCTGGCCCACCAGGATGACGTAGATCCCGAGCAGGGCGATCCCGAAGGCGATCCCCAGGTCTCGGAATACGTCCAGCGTAATCTTCCATTCCCCTTCGCCGGCCCATTCCAGGGTGACCCCGGGAGGGAGTTCCACCTTGTCCCTCATGTCGGCCTGGACGTCCAGGATCGCCTCCGCCGGGGCCCGCCCGGCCATCTCGGCCACAACGTAGACCACCCGCTTCAGGTTCTTGTGGTAGATCGTCTTGTCCTCGATCCGCCGTTCCACCCGGCCGAGCTCGAGGAGGGGAACCATCACACCCAGCCTGGAAGGAACGTAGATCGAGGCCAGTTCCTCCTCGCGGGACCGGTCCGCCAGGGGGAGCTGGACCTGGATGGCCATGGGTTCCACCTCGCCCGGCCTGTGGAGCACGTCCGCCGCGGTCCCGCCGAAGGCCGCCGCCAGGGTGGCGGCGATGGCCTCGTCGGTGACCCCCGAGAGGGCGGCCTTCTCCTTGTCGGGAAGGAAGACCACCTTCTCCTGGTCCTCCTCGACGAAAACGTCCACGTCGACGACGCCCCTTTCCTTCCGGAGCCTCTCCTCCACGATCCGGGCGCCCTTGATCAAATCGGCGTAGCGTGTGAAGGGGCCGCCGTAGACCTCGACGGTCACCGTCGAGAGCACGGGAGGGCCGGGGGGAACCTCGACGATCTTGATGCTCACCCGCCCCTTGTCGGAAAGGATCCGGGACCACTTCTCCTGGATCTTCTCGATGTCCCGCCGGATCCTGAGGCAGATGGAGTGGGACTGCTGGACCCTCTGCTTCTTGTGGATCAGGTTCACCCGGATGTCCGCAACATTGGGTCCCCGCCTCAGGTAGTAGTACCGGACCATCCCGTTGAAATCCATGGGGGAAGCCGTGCCGGCGAAGGAGGTGAAGTCCGTCACCTCGGGGACGGTCCGCAGGTAGTCCGTCAGCTCTTCGCAGACCGCCTGGGTCGTCTCCAGGGTGGTGCCCTCGGGCATGTCCACGATGAGCTGGAATTCGTTCTTGTTGTCGAAGGGAAGCATCTTCAGGGGCACGTACCTGAAGAGGGCGAGGGAAGAGGAGAGCACCAGGAGGACCAGGAGGACGAAGATCATTCCCCAGGCCCAGATCGGTCTCTTCACGAAGGGCGAGACGAACCAGGAGTAGACCTTGTAGGTCCGGCTCAGGGTGATGTCCCTGTCCTCGGGCCTTCCCACGTCCTTGATCCTCCCGTTCAGCACGTGGTAGCTGAGCCAGGGCGTGACCGTGAAGGCCACGAGCATGGACATGAGCATGGCCAGGGGGACGTTCAGGGCCATGGGCGCCATGTAGGGCCCCATCATCCCCGTGATGAAGAAGAGGGGCACGAAGCTCACGATCACCGCCAGGGTGGCGAGGATGATCGGTGGAAGGACCTCGGCCATGGCGTACATGACCGCATCCATGGGTTTGCGGATCCCCATCTTCATGTGGCGGTAGATGTTCTCCACCCCCACGATGGGATCGTCCACCACAAGGCCCAGGGAAAGTGTGAGGGCGAAGAGGGTGACCCTGTTGATCGTATATCCGAAGAGGTAGTTGAGGAGCAGGGTCAGGGAGAAGGTGATGGGCACGGCGGCGGCCACGACGAAGCCCGAGTGCCACCCCATGATGATGGCGATCATGGCTATGACGATCACGATGGCAAGGGCGAGCCCTTCCAGGAGGTCGTTCACCTTGTCGTCCGCCGTCTCGCCGTAGTCGCGGGTGATCCAGGTGTAGACCCCCTCGGGGATGACCGTCTCCTCGATCTTCTCGAGCCGCTCCTGGATGGCCTTGCTCACCCAGACGGCGTTGGTCCCCTTCTTCTTGGCCACGGCCAGGGTGACGGCCGTGAAGTTGCGCCGCCTTGCGCCTTCGAGCCCCGGGGGGACGGGAAAACGCCTGTCCGCCGAGGGTCCAAGGCCGAACTGGCAGTAGTTCTCCACGTCGGCGGGGGCCTCCTCCACGTCGGCCACGTCCCTCAGGTAGACGGGGCTTCCCTTGTGGAGCCCCACGATGAGTTCCCCCACCTCCTCGGGGGTCTTCAGGAAGGACCCGGCCTCCAGGAAGGAGACCCGGTCCCCCTCGGTGAGCGTCCCGGCCTGGAACTTCACGTCCGCCCCGCGGAGGGCCTGGACCACCTGGGCCACCGAGAGGCCCCGTGAGGCCAGGAGCTCCATGTCCAGCTTCACTTTCACCTGGAGGGGGGCTCCGCCGACGATGTAGGTCCGGCCCGTGTTCTTCACCGACTGGAGGCGGATCTCCACCTCCTCGGCGATCCGGCGCAACTCGAAGTCTGAGAGCTTCTCCGAGGCGAAGGTGATGTCCACGATGGGGACGTCGTCGATCTCCACGGGCTTCACCACCCATCCCTTCACGATGGGCGGGATCTCGTCCACGTGCATGGAGATCTTGTTGTAGAGCTTCACCAGGGAGTCGGTTCGATCCTCTCCGACGTAATAACGGACCGTCACGATGGCCATGCCGGGCCGGCTCATGGAGTAGACGTACTCCACCCCGTCGATCTGGTAGAGGAGCTTCTCCAGCTTGGTCGCCACGAGGCGCTCCACCTCGTGGGCCGAGGCTCCGGGCACCTGGACGAAGACGTTCGCCAGGGGAACCACGATCTGGGGCTCCTCCTCCCTGGGCGTCACCAGGACGGCCACGGCCCCGGCCAGGAGGGCCACGACGATGAGGAGAGGGGAAAACTGCCCTTTCAGGAAGATCTCGACGATCCTGGCGACGAAACCGCCCTTCCTGGGGGCCTCCGCCGCGGGGGTGTTCTTCTCCCGGTCCATGGCGCCCCCCCTCAGTCCCCGGTTCCCACGGCCCCGCGGCCGAATTCCTCCAGGATCTTCTCACCAGGCCTGAGCCCGGAGAGAACGACCACGGATTCCCCGTCCTCCGTCTCCGGCCCCAGGCGGACGAACCGCCTGTGGACGAAACCCTTCCCGTCCACGACCTTCACCATGGTGAGTTGCCCCACCCTTCCCACGGCCGAGAGGGGGATGTGGATCTCCTCCTTCTCTCCCATGGGAAGAAGGATCTTGCCGTACATCCCTTTGTATACGCCCGGGGGACAGGGCCCGGAGACCTTCACCAGGAAGGTCCTGCTGGCCACTTCCGAGGCTGGGACCACCTCCTGGACCACTCCGTTGCAGAGCCCCTCCACGACGGCCACCTTCACCTTCACCTTGTCCCCGGGGCGGAGCCCCATGGCCAGGGATTCCCGAACCTCCGCCCAGAGCTGCATCCTCGTGGGGTCGTAGAGGGTCACCAGGACCTGCCCGGGAGTGACCATGTCCCCCACGTCCACCTGCTTGTCCACCACGACCCCCGAGATGGGTGCCCGGACCTTGGCGTAGGAGAGCATGGTCCGCGCCTCCTGGAGGGCGTGTTTGGCCCGCTCCAGCTCGGCCTCGGCGGCCTGGGCCTGGTGGCGGATCCGGTCCCAGTCGTTGTCGGAGATGAGTTTTTTCTGGTGGAGGCCCTTGCTCCTCTCCACCTCCAGGCGGGCCTGCTCGGCCTGGGCCTGGGCGGCCTTCACGGCCTGCTCGGCCTGGGCCACCTTGGCCCGGATGTCCTGGTCGTCCAGTTCCACCAGGACCTGGCCCTTCCGGACCCGCATCCCCGCATCCACGTGGACCTTCACCACCCGTGCCAGGAGGCGGGACCCCACGGCCGTCTCGTGGAGGGCCCGGACGGAACCCACGGCCGTCTCGTAGACCGGAACGGTGACGGTCTTCACCACCAGAGTCTTGGCCCTCCCCGCCTTCTCCGCGGCGAAGGCGACTCTCCCCGGGGGAAGCTTGTCCCGGAAGACCCCGGCGAACCAGGCGATGGCCAGGACCATCCCCAAGAGAACGAGAACCACCCCCAGGGGCCGAAAGATCCTCCTCACGTCTCCCATGAAACCTCCTGGTCTCGCTTCCTGGTTTTTTGACCTTTTAAGGGAATTTTAGGGGGCGGACAAGGGCTCTTCTTCCCCCGAAGGCCCAGGAGACAGGCATCATGCCCCAAGTCCCCCCCTGGATCTAGCTCCCTCCATGGAAGGAAGATAGGGGGCGCACCCATCTTCCCGGAGAGGGCTGCCGCCCATCTCCGCAGGGGGATCCTAGAGTCGGGAAAGAACCGCTTCCGCCACCTGGAGTCCCAGCTTCCGGCAGGCCTCCAGGTCTTCCGCCTTGGGGACGAATTTCACCGCCAGGGGCTCGGCCACGGATTCCACTCCCATGACGGTCAGGTTGGCATGGGCCTGCTTGATCCCCACAGGCCCCCAGCCGTAGGAACCGAAGACGGCCCCCACCAGGTTCTTGGGCTTCAGGCTCTGCAAGTAGGTCAGGGTGTCCGCCAGGGAGGGATACATGCCTGCATTGATCGTAGGCGCCCCCACGAGGAGGGCTCCCGCCAGGAGCACCTCCGTGGCCACGTCGGACCTGTGGCTCCCCCCCAAGGGCATGAGCTTCGGGGACGCCCCGCCCCGGGAGATTCCCTCCGCCACGGCCCGGGCCATGAGCTCCGTGCTCCCCCACATGGTGTCATAGACGATCACCGCCTTCCGGGAGGGTTTCTGGAGGGACCATTTCCGGTAATTCTCCAGGATCTCGGGGATCCTGCTCCTCCACAAGGGACCGTGGTCCGTGGCCAGGATCTTCCACTCCACGCCCAGGGAGAGGAGCTTCTCCACGCCCTTGGCCACGATGACGGAGTAGGGCATGAGGATGTTGGCGAAGTACTTGGCCGCCTCCCAGTCCAGCACGTGGGGGTCGACCTGGTCGTCGAAACGCTCGCAGGTGGCCAGGTGGCTTCCGAAGATGTCCTGGGCGAAGAGGATCCTCTCCTCGGGGCACCAGGTGACCATGCTCTCCGGCCAGTGGAGCATGCGGGTCTCGGCGAAACGGAGAGTCACCCCTCCCAGGTCCAGGACCTCTCCGTCCTCCACGGCACGGACGGCGAGCTCCGGGCCGAAGTGTTCCGCCAGGGCCTGGACCCCCGTCTTGGAGGCCAGGATGGTCTCGGGCTTCACCAGGGCCGCCACTTCGGGGAGGCAGCCGGAATGGTCCATCTCGGCGTGGTTGGAGACGATCACGTCGATCTTCCCGGGATCCACGACGGAGGCCACCCGGGAGAGGAGTTCCCCCTGGAAGGCCTTCTTCACCGTGTCGACCAGGACGATCTTCTCCTTCCCCAGGACGAGGAAGGCGTTGTACGTGGAACCTCCCGGAGTGGCGTATCCGTGAAAATTCCTGAGCGCCCAGTCCACGGCTCCGACCCAGTAGACCCGTTCGGAAAGGGGGACGGCCTCGAATGGACCCTGCATGGCGTCACCTCCGGCACGAAAGGCGGAAAAAACCGGCCCCGGAAGGCCCGAGGCCGGTCCTCTCTACCGGAAAACCCGGCACAGGGAAAGGATTTCCCCGGACCTCTCAGGCCTCCTGGGCACCCCGGGCGCCCAGCTCCCGGTCCAGCATGAACAGACCCTGCCTGGAATCGGCAACCATCTCGATCTGGTCCACCACCCGGCCTGTCGAGGACTCCTCCTCGACCTGCTCGGTGACGAACCACTGGAGGAAATTCTCCGTGGCGAAATCTTTCTCCTCCCGGGCCAGGGCCACCAGGTCGTGGATCCTCCCGGTGATGTACTTCTCGTGCTCGTAGGCCGCCTTGAAGGCCTCCAGGGGGGACTCCCACTCGGACTGGGGGGCTTCGACGGCCGACAGGACCACCCGGCCCCCCCGCTCGTCGACGTAGTGGAAGAACTTCATGGAGTGCTCCCACTCCTCCCGGGCCTGCATCTCCATCCACCTGCCGAAGCCCGAGAGTTTCCTGGAATGGAACCAGGCCGCCATGGAGAGGTAGAGATAGGTGGAGAAGATCTCGGCGTTGATCTGGTCGTTCAGGGCCTTCTCCATCTTCTTGGAAAGCATCGCGTCACCTTTTCGTCTTTCCGATCCCCGGGGGAATCAGTTGTCCGTCATCACCTGCTCGTCGTACTCGATCTCGAAACGGAGCTTGTGTTTCGCCTCCTCCTGGGCCAATCCCAGGAAGAGGTCCCGCGCGGCCGGATCCTCCGCCGCGGCAGCCAGGTCGCTGTAGAGCTTGAAGGCCGCCTTCTCGGCCTTCATGGCCGCCACCAGGGCCTGGGGATAGGTCATGTCCTCGCTGGGCTCCACGTCGACCGTGTAGTCGCTGATCTTCAGGTCCGCCACCTTTCCCCCGCTTCGAAGGACGGTCTTCCCGCTCTTCACGTCCTCCAGCTTGGCCTTGTGGGCCTCCTCTTCGCGGGCGAAGGAGAGGAGGGTCTCCTTCACGTGGGGGTTGGTGACCTTCTCGGCAAGCCCTCTGTAGAAAGCGGCGGCCTTCTCCTCTTCCTTGATGGCGAAATCCAGGATCTCCTGGGCTGACTGGAACTCCATAGGGACACCTCTCCTGTTCATTCCTGGAAGGGGGAAGCCGAAGCCTCCCCCCGCGGATCTCGACCTTCTCTCAACCCTTCCAGAGGCCGTGAAGGTTGCAATACGCCCGGGCCGTGGCCTTCTCTGCGGCGGTCTGGAAGAAGACCACGGGCTCCCCGCCCGGTTCCAGGTGCTTCCGGCAGACCTTGTCGCCGTCGTCGAGTTCGATCCACACGATGAAGTGATTCTCCTCCATGGGATGGATCGTGCTCCCCACGGAGACCTTGAAGCCGCCGTCCACCTTCTCCACGACGGGCACGTGCTTCTCGACGGCCGCATCGGTGGTATTCGACGACAAAAGGGTCATGGGCCTTCCGCAACAGACCAGGACGCCATCTCCGCGATTGATGACCTCCACGATGTTTCCACAGACCTCGCAATGGTAGATCTCGTGCACCTCAGTCATCTCGTCCTCCTTGGGATCGGCTTCTCCGACCTCCTCTGGGTTTCGATCCTCCCCTTCCGGGAAAGTTCCCGGAGGGGGGATTCTTTCCATCAATTTCCCAGATCCCACTTCCCCGCCCGGCGGTGCTTCTCGCACTCTTCCTCGGCGAGTTTGCGGATCCTGTAGGCGGCGTCCCGGAGGACCCCGTAGACGATCCCGCAGGAGTCGTCGTCCCTGTCCCGGTCGCCCTGCTCCGCCAAGGCGAGCATCTCCTGGGTCAACCGAAGAACTCCCAGGAGGTTGTCATTGTATGCCTTGGTCACTGGGTCACTCCTTGGTCCGGCGCCGGAAGGCGCCTGCCGCCTGAAACATTCCGGCCCGAAGGCCCTGGGCCCATTTCATTGCAAGAGCCGTGCCGGAGACGATTCGGGCCCATCCCCGCGGTTTTTGCCGAAACCCGCCCCCGCTCCTTGTCTCACGAGACAGAGAGCGAGACACCGGGCGGGATCCGGAAGCCCCCCCTCCCGGGGACGGTCTTTCCCGCGCCCATGGAGAGGGGAAAAAAAGAAATCCGAAACTCCACCCGGGGAGCCTGGGGTCAGCTGAAATCGGCCAGGAGTTTCCGCCTTCCCGGCTCCTGGAGGCGGCGGAGGGCGTTGGCCTGGATCTGGCGCACCCTCTCGGCGCTGACCCCGAGCATCCGGCCGACCTCGTGGAGAGTCATGGTTTCCTTCCCTTCCAGGCCGAAACGGAGCTGAAGGACCAGCTTCTCCCTCTTGGGGAGTGTGTCCAAAAGTTCCCGGATCCTCTTGGGAAGGAGGGCGGATCGTTCCTCCTCCTCGGCGGCCAGGCTGGCGTCCCCCTCGGCGGCGAGCCTCTCCTTGAGGCTTCCCCCCTCTTCGCCGGGAGGCTCCCAGTCGAGACTCACGGTCTTCCTGTTGTCCCTCAGGGTGGTCTCCACCTTGGCCGGGTCCACCCCCAGGGTTTCTGCCACGACCACTTCACCCTCCACCTCGGAGAGCCGGCCCTCCACCTGGGCCTGGGCCTTTCGGATCCGGCGGGTCGCCTTCTGGACCCATGCGGGGATCCGGACCGTCCGGCTTTGATTGTATACAGTCTCCAGGAATGCCTGGCGGATCCAGTACTCGGCGTAGGTCCGGAAGCGGACCCCTTTCCGCCAGTCGTAACGGTCCACCGCACGGAAGAGGGAGGCGTTCCCCTCCTGGACCAGGTCTTCCCTGGAGACCCCGGGAAAGCGGAATCCCGAAAGGGTGAGGAGGACGATGTAGAGGCACCCCTCGATGAACTCGTTCCGGACCTGGTTGAACTCGCGGCAGCGCTCCCGCAGGCGGGCGGCGGCGGCCACCCCCATGGTTTTCACGAGACGGGGGCATACCTGAGGGCCTCCCTCGGGGGTGGGAGGGACCTCGCGGCATTGAAAGGAGGCCAGGGCCTCCCGATCCTTCTCCGGGTCGATTCCGGCCTGACGCAAGGCCTTGAAGAACCGGGCCCGGACGAGGGCGTAACGGCGGGCGACCCGGTACTCCCCCTCCCGGTCCAGCCTTGGGAGGGAGAGCACTTCCTGGGCGTAGGCGCCGCTGACGGGGAAGAAGACAGGATCCTTCGGCGGGGGAGAAGGAGGTCTGGTATCGGGTACGATCCGGATGTCCTTGCGGTCCAGCACCTCGAGGAGGGCCTGGAGGCGCCCGTCGAAGGACTGAGGAGGAACGTCCAGGAGGGCGTCCAAGCGGGAAGAGAGGATCTCCCCCCCCTTGGGAACCCTGTCCAGGAGCCTGTTGCGCTTCCTCTTCAATGTCACGGCCGACCTCGCTTGGAGTAGAGTGGATTTCTTGGCCATGGGGGTCCCTTCTGAAACAGTTACTCTTTAGGATGCAAAATCCGTGCCCCCTGGTGAAGGAAGGAGGAAAAAGTCCAAGAAAACCGCCTTTTTCTTCTTCCCTTTCTCCAGGTTTGCCTTGGTTTCCTCCCTCCCTTGACCCATGGGTCCGCCGTTCCCGGTGATCCTCCTTTCCACCGGGAACCTTCCGCCCCGGCCTCTTTCCAAGAGGCTTGAGGCCGGGGAACCCGGTTTTTTCAGCACGGGAGAAATCCAGATGATCGTCGGCGTGCCCAAGGAAACCTACCCAGGCGAAAGGCGGGTGGCTCTCACGCCCCAGGTCCTGCCGGTCTACCTGAAGGCCGGAATGGAAATCCTGGTGGAGAAAGGCGCAGGGGAGGCGGCAGGCTTCCCGGACGCCAGGTTCACAGACCAGGGTGCAAAGATTGCACAAGACCGGGAGGAGGTCTTCTCCAGGGCCGACCTGATCCTCCAGGTCCGTTGCCTGGCAGGGAGAAAGGGGGAAGGTCCGGGCGACCTGAGTCTCGTGAGACAGGGTCAGACACTTGTGGGACACTTTCGCCCCCTCTCTCCCGAGTCGGCCCGGGCCATCGAGGAGCTCGCCGGGAAAGGGGCCAACCTGGTGGCCATGGAACTCGTGCCCAGGATCACCCGGGCCCAGAGCATGGACGCCCTCTCCTCCCAGGCCACCGTTGCGGGCTACAAGGCCGTCCTCCTGGCGGCGGACCTCCTGCCCAGGATGTTTCCCATGCTCATGACCGCCGCCGGGACGGTCACGCCGGCGCGGGTCTTCGTCATCGGGGCGGGCGTGGCGGGTCTTTCGGCCATTGCCACGGCCAAACGGCTGGGCGCCACGGTGAAGGCCTACGATGTCCGCCCAGCCGTGAAGGAACAGATCGAGAGCCTGGGGGCCACCTTCCTGGAGCTCCCCCTGGAGGCGGGGGATGCGGAAGACAAGGGAGGATACGCCAGGGCCATGGACGAGGCCTTCTACGAGAAGCAGCGCAAGCTCATGGCCCAGGCCCTGGAAGAGAGCGACGTGGTGATCACCACGGCGGCGATCCCGGGAAAGCGTGCCCCTCTCCTTCTCACCGAGGCCATGCTCGAAGCCATGGAACCCGGCTCGGTGATCGTGGACCTGGCGGCCGAGACGGGGGGCAACTGCGAGTCCACCAGGCCCGACGAGACCCGGACCGTCAAGGGAGTCCAGGTCCTGGGGCCCACCAACCTTCCCTCCACCGTCCCCTACCACGCCAGTTCCATGTATGCCCGCAACGTAGCCAACCTGGTGAAGCACCTGGCCAAGGAGGGAGGGATCGAGTGGAACCTGGAAGACGAGATCACCCGGGGGGTGCTTGTGGCCCGGGGAGGAGAGGTGATCCACCCCAGGGTCAAGGAAGTCCTGGAACGGGCCGCCGGGGACGCAGGCTAGTCCCTCCGGTTCGGGAGAAACGTTCATCCGCAGGAGGAAATCCACGTGTTCGTCCTTTATCTCACCATATTCGTTCTGGCCGTATTCGTCGGCTTCGAGGTGATCACCAAGGTCCCTCCAACCCTTCACACCCCCCTGATGTCGGGATCCAACGCCATCTCGGGGATCACCATCATCGGCGCCCTGATCGCCGCCGGGTCCGAGATGGGGACCATGGCGGCCGTCCTGGGCTTCTTCGCCCTGGTCTCGGCCACGATCAACGTAGTCGGCGGCTTCCTGGTGACCCACCGCATGCTGGGCATGTTCCGGAGAAAGGACTGAGGCCATGAACATCCCCTTGGAAATCCCGGGCTTCCTGAGAACCAGCCCCTGGGTCAACTTCTTCTACCTTCTCGCGGCGGTCCTCTTCATCGTGGGCCTCAAGGGCCTGGCCCACCCCAGGACTGCCGTGAGGGGCAACCTCATCGGTGCTGTGGGCATGCTCATCGCCATCGTCACGGCCCTGGTGGGCGAGCACATCCTCCAGCCCTGGCTCATCGTGGCGGGGCTGATCCTGGGAGGAGCCGTGGGAGCCGTCCTTGCCCTGAAGATCCAGATGACCGGCATGCCCCAGCTGGTGGCCCTCTTCAACGGTTTCGGAGGCCTGGCATCCCTCCTCGTGGCTGGGGCGGAGATCGGAACGGCCGGCGCCGCCGCAACCACCCAGATGACCGTTTCCACAGCCGCAGCGGGACTCATCGGGGCCGTAACCTTCTGGGGAAGCCTGGTGGCCTTCGCCAAGCTCCAGGGACTGATCTCAGAGAAGCCCCTTCTCTTCAAGGGAAGGCATCTCCTCAACATCGTCCTTGGAGTGGTGGTGATCCTCCTTGCCGTATGGATCGTGAAGGAACCCGACCAGCCGGCGGCCTACTGGCTCCTTGTCCTGGTATCCTCGGTCCTGGGCGTCTTCCTGGTCACCCCCATCGGCGGTGCGGACATGCCCGTGGTGATCGCCCTTTTGAACTCCTACTCCGGCCTGGCCGCCACGGCCACGGGCTTCGTCCTCGACAACACGGTCCTCATCATCGCCGGCTCCCTGGTGGGCGCATCGGGGATCATCCTGACCAAGATCATGTGCAAGGCCATGAACCGGTCCCTGGCCAACGTATTCTTCGGCGTCCTGGGGCCCCAGGAGGGAGGCCCTTCGGCGGACGACGTATACGCCGGGAAGATCAAGTCCACCTCACCCGAGGAGGTGGCCATGCTCTTCGATTCCGCCCGCCGAGTCGTCTTCGTGCCCGGCTACGGCATGGCCGTGGCCCAGGCACAGCACGCCGTCCGGGACCTGGCCAATCTCCTGGAAGAGAGGGGAATCACCGTGGAATACGCCATCCACCCCGTTGCGGGCCGGATGCCGGGACACATGAACGTCCTCCTCGCCGAGGCCAACGTCCCCTACGACAAGCTCAAGGAGATGGACGAGATCAACCCCTCCTTCGAGCAGACCGACGTGGCCATCGTCATCGGCGCCAACGACGTGGTGAACCCCGAAGCCCGGACCAACCCCCAGAGCCCCATCGCCGGGATGCCCATCCTGGACGTGGACAAGGCCCGAACCACCATCGTGATCAAGCGGAGCCTGAGTCCCGGTTTCGCAGGCATCCCCAACCCCCTCTTCGCCCAGGACAACACCCTCATGCTCTTCGGCGACGGCAGAGCCATGATCCTGGAACTCATCAAAGCCCTCAAAGAATAACCCCCCCATTTCCTGCCGGGAGTAGTTTTATAACGAAAAGCCTGCCGTTTTTTGCCGGGAGGAGTTTTATAACGAAAAGGGGCCGCCCCGGCGGGGCGGCCCCTTTTTCTTGGTAGGTGGGAGATCTCTACTCGTGGGCCTGGAACCACTCCTTGGCCTTGTTCGGGTCGGGGGACATGGTGTCCTCGCCGGGATTCCAGTTGGCCGGGCAGACCTCGCCGGTCTTCTTCATGGTCTGGATGGCCTTGAGGACCCGGAGGGTCTCGTCCACGTTCCTACCGATCCCCAGGTCGTGGACCACTTCGTAGGCCACGTTTCCGTCGGGGTCGATGATGAAGAGCCCCCTGAGAGCCACTCCGGCCTCCTCGAGGAGGACACCGTATTCCTGGGAGATCTTCTTGGTCAGGTCGGCCAGGAGGGGATAGGCCACCTCCCCGATGCCGCCTTCTTTCCTGGGGGTATTGGCCCAGGCCAGGTGGACGTAGTGGCTGTCCACGGAACACCCCAGGACCTCCGCTCCGAGCTCCTTGAACTCGGCAATCCTGTCGGAGAAGGCGATGATCTCCGTGGGACAGACGAAGGTGAAGTCCAGGGGATAGAAGAAGAGGACCAACCACTTGCCCTTGTAGTCGTCCAGGGAAATCTCTTTGAATTCCTTGCCCACCAGGGCCTGGGCCTTGAAGAAGGGTGCTGGCTTGGCTACGAGACTCATGTTCTTTGCTCCTTAGGATTTTCTTCGGGAAATCTATCTCTACCGAAAGACGGCCTCCCCAAGGGAGGCTCCTCTGCGGGAGCAAAATTCGTGCCGCCGGGATCACTCCTCCGCAGGAAGGGGGTTGTCCTTGAGAAAACGATAGAGCGTGGCCCGGCCTACACCCAGGATCCGGGCGGCCCGAACCTTGTTCCCCCCTGCCAGTCGGAGGGCCTCGGCCACCTTGGCGGCGTCCAGTTTTCGGTTCGGCCGGCTCGGTAAGGGGCCCTCCAGGAGGAGAGCTCCCGGAAGGAGGGGGCCGGAAGGCTGGGCCTGGGGATTCCGGATCTCCAAGGGCAGATGCTCCACGAGGATGGTCTCCCCGTCGCACCCGATGGAAGCGAACTGAAGGGCGTTGATCAGCTCCCGCACGTTCCCCGGCCAGGGATATCGGTAGAAGAGGTCCATAACTTCCCGGGAGACCCCGTGGATGGGCTTTCCCGTCTCCCTGCGCACCCTGGACAAGACCTGCTCCACCAGGAGAGGAAGGTCCTCCTTGCGGTTCCTCAAAGGGGGCAACTCGATGGGCACCACCCGAAGGCGATAGAAGAAGTCCTCCCGGAACCTCCCTTCCCGGACCATGCGCCCCAGGTCCCTGTTGGTGGCGGAGACGATCCTGACGTCCACGGTCACCGTCTGCTCTCCCCCGACCTTCTCGAAACGCTTCTCCTGGAGCACCCGGAGGAGCTTCACCTGAAGGGCGGGAGAGAGCTCCCCCACTTCGTCCAGGAAGAGGGTTCCCCCGTGGGCCAACTCGAAGCGACCCTTCTTGTCCCGGATGGCCCCTGTGAAGGCACCCCTCACGTGGCCGAAGAGTTCGCTCTCCAGGATGTTCTCGGGAAGGGCTCCGCAGTTGACCGGCACGAAGGGCCCGTCCTTCCTGGGGCTTTCCTCGTGGATGGCCTGGGCCACCAGCTCCTTTCCCGTGCCGCTCTCGCCGGTGATCAGCACGGGATAGTCCGACAGGGCCACCTGGCGGATGGTCTGGAAGACGGCCTGCATGACCGGCGAGACCCCGACGATCCCGTGGAAGGACTCGTCCTTCTCCACCTTCTCACGCAAGGCCTCCACTTCCGTGACGTCTTCGATCAAGGCCAGGACCCCCGGGGCCCGCCCGGGAAAGACCTCCATGGGCATCCTGGTGATCTTGAGCCTCTTCTGCCGGCCCCGGTCGTCCAGAAAGACGGAACGATGCTTTTTTCTCCCTTCCAGGGCGGGCCTTCCCGGCAGGAAGGCACACTCTTTTCCGCAAAGCCCCAAAGGCCCGAAGACCTGCCGGCAATCCTTGCCCAGGACATCCTTCCGGGGGAGGCCCAGGATCTTCTCCGCCGCCCTGTTGAAATAGGCGATCCGCCGGTTCTCGTCGTGGATCAGGATCCCCACTTCCAGGGATTCCACCAGGAGGTTCCGCCTGGCCCTCTGGCGGGCCAGGGCCGCCAAGTAGCCCTGCTCCAGGAAGGTCCGGATCCTCTCCTCCAGGAAATCCCTGGCCTCCCGCCACTCCTTCACCGATCCTCCTCCCTCCACCCCGGGAAGCACAGGAAGGGACCAATCCAACAAGATCGGGTCGGAAAGCAACAGGGCCAGGGAGGAGCCCTCCTTCCCCACTCCTTCCTTTCCCTCCCGGCAAAGGGTGATCACCAGGTCGAACTCTCCCGAGGCCGGGTCCCCAACCTCCCTGGCGGGGAACTTCCCCAGATCCAGCCCTGTCTCGGCCAAGGCCTGGACCGCGCCCTGGGGGAGCCGGACCGCATCTCCGGCGTTGCACCAGGCCTCCACCCGGGGGGAGGCGGCCCTCTCAAGGAGGACCCGGCCCATCCAGGCCAGGGCAGGGAGGAGCTGGCAATGAAAGAGAATCTTCATTCGTTCCGTCACGAAGGAACAGCCTACCCGCCTGTCTCAGCGAGGCAACCCACTGTCTCAGAGGTTGTCTCACCCGCCGGTTCCGATCCACCCACCCGGCCGGCCATCCAGGGCTTTCCCCCCAGGCTCCCCCAGTGCGATCACCCCCTCTTGCCGGAGGGAGGGGCCCCCTTCTTCTCCCGGCGGGCAAGGAATACCCGGGCCGCCTCCCTGGCCAGGCTCCAGAGATTCCGACCCTCCAGATTCCCCAGGATCGCCACGGCGATCTTCTTCCGGGGAAGGATGTAAAGGACCGTGCTCGTCCCCGGCTGCCCCCCGGTGTGGCCGACCTCCTTCTCCCCCTTCCAGGTCTTGACCTGGAATCCCATCCCGTAACCCGTGACTTTCCCCTCCCGGGTCTTCTGGGAGGTCCAGGCCTCCTCCAGGAGCGGCCGGTCCAGCAACCGGCCCGTGAGCAGGGCCCCGGCGAAACGGCAAAGGTCCTCCGCCGTGGAGACCAATCCCCCTCCAGGCACCTTGTTGGACGTATCGGCCAGCCGGCAATTCAAGAGCCTCCCCCGGCGATCCCTCCGGTAGCCCCTCGCCCGGAACCTTAGGATCGCTCCCTGGTCGTCCCGGAAGGTGCGGACCATGCCGGCCGGTTCGAGAACGAGGTCCCACAAGGCCCGGAAGAAGGACTTCCCCGAAACCCTCTCCACGGCACGCCCCAGGAGGTTGAATCCGTAAGTGGAGTAGGAATACCTGGTCCCCGGCTCGAAGAGGAGGGGATCCCCGGCGAAGAGGGAGAGAGTGGAGGCCAGGTCCGGAAAAGGCCGGGTCAGGAAGATCTCCCCCTTCTTGTAGTGCCGGATCCCCGCCAGGTGCCCCAGGAGGAGCCTGGGGGTCACAGTCCAGCGCTTCCGGGGAAAAGAGGGGACGTATCGCCCGATGGGGGCGTCCAGGTCGATCTTCCCGGCCCGGCTGAGCCTGAGAAGGGCCGCCGCCGTAAGGCTCTTCGAAATCGATGCGATCCTGAAGACCGTATTCACCCCGACGGGAACGTCGTTCTCCACGTCTGCCAGGCCGAAGGCGCCCTCCCAGGCCACCCGCCCCCGGAACCAAACCGCCGCCGAAAGGCCCGGGATCCCCTTCTCCACCCTCCCCCGGGAAAGGACCGCCGCCGGGGGGGCCTGCATCTTCCGGACCGGGTCGGCCCAGACCCGTCCCCCCTCTCCGGTCCAAAGCCCCCCGGCCAGGAGGAGAAGGGCGGCCTTCCGGATTCTCCGGGGACTAGGACCGAACCGGGCCGTCGGGGCCAACGTACCAGATCTCCTTCTGGGGATGGGAGAGGAAGCGTCCCCCTTCAGGGGTGACGACGACGATGTCCTCCAGGGTGGCCACGCCGAAACCCTCCACGGTGATCCTGGGTTCGATGGTGTAGACCTGGTTCTCCTCGATCTTCATCCGGGGGATCTCACCGTAGCGCTCCCACTCGGGGGCCAGGAGGGCCGCCCCGTCGTGGGTGGACCGCCCCACCTGGTGGCCCGTGGCGTGGGGATACTCGGGATAGCCCTTTCCCGTGATGTAGGACCGGACCAGGGTGTCCACCTCCAATCCGGTCATCCCCGGCCGGATCTCCCTCGCCCCGAGCTGGATGGACTCCACGATTGTGTCGAAGGCCCTCTGGACCGGCTCGGGCGCCCGGCTCTCTCCGGGCCGGAGGAAATACCAGGTCCTCTGCAGATCCGAGCAGAAGCCGTCCTTCTTCACGCCGAAGTCGATATTCATCACGTGCCCCGGTTCGATCTTCCTTTCCGTGGGCCCGCAATGGGCCCCCGCCGACTCGGGGCCGGTGAAGACGGCCGGACACTCGGAGCGGTCCCAGGCCGTCTCCACACCGGCCTCGTCCACCCGCTCCAGGATGAAGGCGGCCACATCCTTCTCGCTCATGCCCGGCCGGAGCATCTCCGTAACCTCGTCGAAGATCCTCTCCGTCAGGTCGATGGCCCCCTGGATCCTGGCCTGTTCGGCGGGAGTCTTCCTCCCCCGTAGAGCCGCCACCAGTTTCTCCGAGGAGACCCACCGGTCCATCCAGTCCGTCCCCTCCAGGTAGCGCTCCAGGAGCTGATACATCCCGTAGGTCAGGCCGTCGGACATGTAGTCGTTGGTGGAGACGTTCAGGGCGAACTTCTCGGGCCGGACCTCCTCGAAAAGCCGCCTGAGCTCGTCGCCGATCCCCGTCACGTAGGAACGGACCTCGGTGAACACCCCCAATTCCTTGAATTTCGTCTCGTCCAGGTTCCCCACGACGGCCACGGCCCTCCCCTTCTTCGTATACGCGAAGGCTGATTGCCAGGTGCAGTGGGTCCCCACGACGAGATCCATGGCGGGATCGGCCATGGCGGCGCTCTCCCGCACGAAGATGAGCCACATGTCCAGGTCGAACTCGGGCAGGAGTTCCAGGGTCTGCTGGATCTTCTCTCGGATCACGGCCGCCTCCTCGGGAAAAGAGCTCCGGGTCTCCCGCCCTCTCCGGCGGGAGATCCCAGCTTAACCCGGGGGCCCCGGGGGATCACCCTTCCACTTCGCCCCACCCGCTCTTCCTGGCGTGGAAGTAGAATCCCACGATCCCCAGGATGGCCAGGGCCCCCACGGCCCCCATGACCAGCCAGAACCTCTGGGGGTCGTAGGTGTCCCAGAGCAACCGGGTCACTTCCTCGGAGCGGGCGAAGCCCTTCTTCTCGCAGATCAGGGGAATCATGGCCTGGGGATCGGCCTTCTCCAGGACCGCCGCCGGGAAATGGAAGTTCGAGACCAGGTATTCCCGGGCCAGGCTGGCCTTCTTGCTCAACGCGTCGAAGAGGGGGCCCGCGATCAGGTTTCCCCCGGCCCAGCCTATGGCGAAGGGCATGTTGGAGTACCCCATGTAGAGGGCCTTCTTGTCGGGCGGTGCGATGAGCCCGATGAACTCGCTGAACTTGGGGGAGCAGGTCATCTCCCCCACGGCGAAGACGAAGATCATGAGGCACGCCAAACCGCCGCTGGAGGAGTAACCGGCCCCGATGAATCCCACGAGGGAGATCACCATCCCCAGGATGAGGGCCACCATGGGAGGAAGGAGCCCGGTGAAGGCGGCGATGGGAATCATGAAGAGGATGATGGCGAAGGTGTCGATGTTCATGATCATCTCCGCCTTGGTCTGTCCCACCCGGTCCTCCCTCAGGTGGACTCTCCTCTTGCGGACCGGCATGGATCCCGCCGTCTCACCCTTCTTCCATGGAGTGACATCCTTGCCCAGGAGGGCCTGCAGAGCCTCCTTCCCCTCCTTCTCACGGACCGTCCCGAAGGAGAAGCCGTTCTCCAGGGAGATCACCCTGGCCAGGTAGAGGGAACTCCAGAGCCGGGCCGCCCGGCCGGCGGCCTCCTCCGCCCCCCCGGACTTCCCGCCCTCCCGGGAGGCCACCTCCTTCTCCAGGCCGGCCAAGGCCTTTGGATCCGTGATGGCGGACAGGAGTTTCCCCTGGGGGGCCCCCGGCGGAAGGGAGACTTTCAAGGTCACATGCCCCTTTCCCTTCACCCCGGCGGTCAGGAGGATCTCCCCCTTCCCGTGAAAGGCCGCAGCGGCGCTCTTCACCATGGAATCGGCCAGGGACTTCACGTCCCTCTCCAGGGCGAGGATCCGGGGAGTCCCCTCCACCCGGACCCGGACCTTCACGCCCTTCTTGGCCAGGGGCACCTGGAAGTCCTTGCCCCACTCGGGAAGCTTCTTGGCCAGATCGATCCGGGAGAGCCTGGGCGCCTGGTAGACCGTCCCCTTCCCCAGGACGGTCTGGAAGGCCGGGGCCACGTCCCTGGTGTTCATCCACTCGTCGACGAAGTTGGGGAAAGTGTCGAAGAGCTGCATGAACATGAGCCAGAAGCCCGAGAAGATGAGAAGGAAGACCACCAGGTGGGCGTCCCTGAACATGGTCGCGATGGAGTCCAGGAAGACCTCCACGGGACTCTTCTCGGCCTCCTCCTCCGTTTTCGGCGCCTTCTCCGGCTCCCTGTAGAGGAGGAAGGCGGGAATGAAGTTCAAAGCCGTGACGAAGGCGGCCACGAAGAAGACGTAACGGAAATGCGTATCCCCCCGGACCGTGGCGGCCAGGACGGGGGCCACGAACCCGCCGATGTTCACCACCAGGTAGAAGACCCCCCAGGCCACGGAGGAGTTGGCCGGTGTGGTGGTCTTCGCGATGGTGCCCTGGACGGGAGGTTTGAAGATCGCCGTCCCCAGCCCAACGAGGCAGCCGGCGATGAAGAAGCTCCAGAAGCCCCCCGAGAGTCCCATGAGGCAGTATCCGGCGATATTGATCAGGAAGGCGAGGGCCAGGCTCTTCCTGTACCCGTAGCGCTCGGTATACCCCCCGCTCACCATGGGCACCAGGCACTGGATCAGGGCCCAGACCGTGAAGATCAGGCTCTTTTCCGTGTAGGAAAGTCCCAGCCCCCCCCGGTAGGCCCCTACCACCAGGTAGAGGGGGGCCACGGCCCTGGTGCTGAAGAAGGCCAGCCTCTCCAGGACCTCCATGAAGTTGGAGATCCAGAAGTTGAAAGGCAATGCCGCGATCACGGCGATCCGCTTGGAGAGACCTTCCTTCTCGCTCACGGGAACCTCCTGGAGGGCAACCTGGGGTCGGGGGCGGGTCGGGGAAAAGAAGAGGATTCTTCCCACCAGGGACGCCGCGGGTCAAGAAAAGGCATCTACTTGCAGGCCCCGGCGAGCTTCCGGATCGTCTCGGCTTCGGGCAGGGCCGGGTCCTTCAGAGCCTTTTCGAGGTAGGGAAGGGCCTCCTTCCTCCTTCCAGCCCTGAAGAGGGCCACTCCCGCCATGGCCAGCCAGGCCGAGGGGGGATTCTCCATGGAGGCCAGGAGCTTCTCGAGGAGATCGATCCCCTTGCGGTGCCCCTCCTCCCCGGGCCCTTCCAGGAGGGCCCGGGCCACGCGGAACCGGTCTTCCGGGCGGACCGCCTCTCCCGCGTCGGCCAGGCCCAGGAGGGCCTTGTCCGCCAGGGAGGGATCGCCCTTGAGCCGGTAGAGCTCCGCCGCCGCGAGGGCCATCGTGAGGGAATCCCGGTCCGCCGGATAAGGGATGCCCTCCACCAGGTCGAGGGCCTTCTTGAACTCCCCCTGCTCCAGGAGCACACGGGCCAAAAGCCCCTGGGCCTCACCGAGCTCCGGCGAGAGGTCCAGGGCCTTCTTCAGGAGGATGCGCATCTTCTGGAGTGCGTCCTTGCGCTCCTTCCCCGTGGCGGCGTCCAGGGCCCGGGCCCGTTCCAGGAGAGCCTTCGCCTCGGCCTCCTTCCTGTCTCCGCAGGAGAAGAAGGACAACGATAGGACGAGGGCGAGCAACACCCCCGAGGGGACCCTCATTCTCATCTCTTTCCTCCCCGCCCCGGAAGGGGCCGTCCCAGGGGCTCCCCAGGAAAGGAGTGCCCCCCTTCCTCCCCCCTCCTGAAGGCGACCCGCCCCCTGAGGACCGTGACCAGGGGCCATCCCCTCAGGGTCCTTCCCTCGTAGGGGCTGTACTCCGCCCGGGAGGGAAGCTCTCCCGCCCGGACCTTTCTTGCCACGTCCCATTCGACCAGGACCAGGTCCCCGTCCTTCCCCGGTTCCAGGGAACCTTTTCTCTCCAGGCCGTGGATCCTGGCCGGCGCCTCGGCCCCCGCCTCCACGGCCCGGCCCAGGTCCAGGACTCCCTGGTGGACCAGTTCCAGGAGAAGGGGCCAGAAGAGATCCACCGATGGGATCCCCGAAGGCGCCTTGGCGTAAATTTTCTCTTTCTCCTCCTTGAAGTGGGGCGCATGGTCGGTGGACCAGACCTCCACCCTCCCGGCGGCCAGGGCCTTCCGCAAGGCATCCCGGTCCTCCTCCCCATGGATCCCGGGATTCACCTTGAGGAGGTTTCCCAGCTCACCGGCGTCCCGGGCCTCGAAGTAGAGGTAGTGGGGACAGGTCGAGGCCGAGACGGGCAGTCCCTCTTCCCGGGCCCCATCTATCAGTTCCACCCCCCGGGCGGTGGAGACGTGGAAGAAGTGGACCTCCGCTCCCGTGTCCCTCACAAGCTCCAGGAGGGCGGCCACGCTCACCCATTCCGCCACGGGCGGCCTGGCCAGGAGGCCGTGTTGTTCCGGCGACAGCTCTTCCGCAGGGGGGGCCGCCGCCAGGATCCCCGGGTCCTCGCAATGGACCACGACCTGGACCCCCGCCCGGGCGGCTCCCAGGAGGAGGCGCCGGATCCCGCCGTAGTCCCCGGCGGCAGCCATGCCCGTCGTTCCCCCGGCGAAGAGCTTGAAGGCCGGGCAGAAGGGAGCCGTCTCCACCAGGTGGGGAAGGGCCCGGGGCACCAGGTTTCCGTAGATCCCGAAGTCGCAACGGGCCTTGGGCCCCACCAGGTCCAGCTTGGCCCTGCAGGAAGGAGGATCCAGGAGGAGAGGCGGGTTGTTCTGGACCTCCAGGACGGCCGTCACTCCGCCGTGGAGGGCCCCTTTCGTGCCCGTCTCGTATCCCTCCTTCCCGGCCAGGCCCGGTTCGCGGAAGTGGACATGGTTGTCCACGCCCCCGGGAAGGACCAGGAGACCCGAGGCGTCCAGGACCTCTGCTCCCTTCGGGGGGGGGAAGGTTCCGACCCTGGTGATCCGACCCTTTTCCACCAGGAGGTCGGCCCGCTCCAGCCGGCCCTGCCGGAAGAGCCTGCCCCCTCCTACGTAGAGATCACCACCGCCTTCCATGTTTCCTCCAGGAGGAGCCCCTTCCCCGCCCCTCTTTCTACCTGGCCCGGCCCTGCGGGGAAACAGGAGAACCCGGCCCTCCTCCGGGGAGCCTTCCCTCTTTCCGGGAAGAGAGGTCTCTCTCCAGGGCCCGCCGGAGGAGCCTTTCGTAGACCGAAAGGCCCCGGCTCTTCTCCATCCGGCCCAGGAGGTCCAGCCCTTGGGCGGGAAATCCTCCCATCCAGAGAGCCCGGACCGGATCGTCCCCCGGGGGAAGGGCGCCTTCCTCGAGAAGTGCCAGGAAGGCCCGGGCCGCCCAGTCCCATCCTCCTCCTCGAGCGTAATTGCGGGCAAGGCGGAGGAGGAGGGACCGGTCCCCGGGGGAGTGGAGAAGGCGGGCCCTGAGAGTCCGGGCCTCCTCCCGGAGGCGGCGGATCTTCCCGGCCCTACGGCAAGGCATGAGGAAGATCCCCCCGTCCCGCCTGCCTGCGGCGATCCAGGCTCCTCCCGGGGCGATGCCCGCGCAGTAGAAGACCGCCCCCTGGACCAGGTCGTCCCAGAGCAAGCCCTTCCCCAGGGGTTCGTAGATCCCCACCCTTCCTCCCATCCCGGCCAGGAAGGCCAGCCGCCCCCCGGGAAGGCAATCCAGGCCCAGGGCGGCCTCGGCACACCTCCCGATCTCCCGGATTTCCCCGCTCGCCGGGTCCAACCGCAGGAAACGGCCCTCGTGGACGGAGAAGAGGAGCCCACCCCGGTCGTCGAAGAAGATCTGGTATACCGTATCCGAATCCCGCACCATCCAGGTCCCGAGGGGACGCCCCCCCGGAAGGGCCCAGGTCCGGACGGTTCCGTCCACGCTGGAAGAGGCCAGGATCTTTCCTCCGGGCCCGAACCTGACGCCCTTGACGGAGCTCCTGTGACCTTCCAGGACCTCCCGGCATTTCCCCCTCTCCAAGTCCCAGACCCGGATCGTCTTGTCCCGGCTTCCCGAGGCGGCCAGCCGGCCGTCCCGGGAGAAACAGACCGTCCAGACCCGGCTTCGATGTCCCCGGAGGGAAAGGACCTGCCTCCCCGTCACGGTGTCCAGGAGCCTGAGGACGCCCCCGTCCCCTCCGCAGAGGACTCGATTCCCTCCGGGGGAGAGGGCGGCGGAGACGAGCTTTCCCTTCCAGGGAAGGACGTGCCGCGCCAGGATCCGGCCCGCAAGGAGGTCCCGGAAGAGAAGGACCCGGTCCTCGCCGGCGGAGAGCAGGAATTCCCCCGAAGGGGAAAAGGCCAGACTTCGGACGGTTCCTTCGTGCCTGAATCGATACTCCTTCCCGGCCCGGGGAAGCTGGAAGAAGAAGAGGTCCCCCCGGTCGTTCCCCACGGCCAGGACCCCTCCCGAAGGATCCAGGGCGGCCCCGCCGGACTCCCCCCGGTCGATCCCGAACAGGACCGGACCCCCTCCCGATTCCAGGTTCCAGATCCGGACCTGGCCCGACCGCTCCACGATCACGGCCCACTTGCCGTCGGGCGTAAGCAGGGCGTCCTCGATCCGGGTCTCGGTCTCCCTGGCGTCTCCCAAGGCACGCCCCCCGGCCAGGTCCACCAGGAACCAGTTGCGGAAATGCGCAAGGAGCAACTTCCGAAAGGCCCCGTCGTGGCTGAAGATGGACACGGAATAGGGAAACTCCTTCCCGTAGAGGAGACGTCCGGTCCTTCCCTCCCGGAAGCGGACCACCTTGTCCCCTTCTTCCCCCGTCCACGAGAAGAGGGGCGCCCCCCTCGGCAAGAGAGCCGTTCCGCCCCCATCCTTCCCGGCGGGGGGCACGAAGGAGCGGGGAGGATCGGAGGAAAGGTCCAGGACCCGGCCCGGCCCGATCTCGGCGTCACAGACCAGGACCGGCCCCTTCTCTCCCCGGAAGAAGCGGCACCCCCGGATCCAGCCCTTCTCCCGGAAGAGGAGCACGGGCCGAGGCCTGTTCGGGCGGACCAGGAAGACCGAAGAGGTGCGTCTCCTCCTGTCCAGGAAATCCTCCACCGCCACAAAAGCCGCCAGGTCTCCCCGCCCGGCGGCCTCCACCACCACATCCCCCCTGTCCCCAAGCCTTCCCGAGGAAAGGACCCTCCCCGTGAGGGCTTCCCGGACCTGGTAGAAACCGCCATGGAACCCCGCCGCCAGGAACCTTCCCCCGCCGAAGAAGGAAAGGCCCGTCACGGCCTTTCCATCCCCGGGAAAGGCTGCGAAGGGAGGCCAGGCACGGAGATAGGAGCGGTCCTCCATGTAGGAGACCCTCTCCGCCGCCGCGCTCCCCGGGGGGGAGATCTTCTCCGCCTCCTCCAGGGTCCGTCTCGCCGCCAGGGGCCGCCCCAGGAGGAACTGCGACTGGGCCAGCCGGACCAGGGCGTCTTCCCGGAGCTCCACGGCCCGCCGGGCCGCCCGGCCCATGTCGCGGGAATAGAAGAAGAGCACCACCGAGATGAGGATCGACGCGGCCAGGGCCGTCCACCCCACTGCAAGGAGGGCCCGCCTGTTGCGGTTCCCCCATTTGGCCGCCTTCTCCCACCATTGGTAGGTATAGGCCGAGACGGTCTTTCCCTGGAGGAACCGCTGGAGGTCCTTCCCCATCTCGGCCGCCGAGGCATAACGGTCCTCCTTGGCCGGGGCCAGGGCCTTCCTGCAGATGGCCGCCAGGTCGCGGGGCAGGCCCCTCTTCCACTCCAAGGGGGAAGGGACCCTTCCCCGGCGGGCCTCTTCCAGGAGGGAGTCCTTGTCCTTCCCCTTGTGGGGCGGCACACCGGCGAGGCAATGGAAGAGCACCGCCCCGAGACCGTAGACGTCGGTGATCCCGTCGATCTCCTCCAGGTCCCCCCTCGCCTGCTCGGGAGCCATGTATCCCGGGGTGCCCATCACGGTCCCGGAGATGCTGAAACGATTCTCCGTAACCGATCCATCTTCCTCCGTTCCATCCTGGAAGGCGGATCCCTCCCCCCCCACCACGCGGGCCAGGCCCCAGTCCATCACGTAGACCTCGCCGAAGGGCCCGAGAAGGATGTTGGCAGGCTTCAGATCCCTGTGGATCACGCCCTGGTGGTGGGCGAAGGAGAGAGTGTTGCAAAGGGAGATCATCACCTGGACCAGGGATGGGAGGGCCTGCTCGAGAACATCCCCCCCCCGGCCGTGGAGGTCCCGGATCCTCTTCTCCAGGGTTTCCCCTTCCACGAGTTTCATCGTGTAACAGGGAGGTTCCATGGAGAGATACTTGTCATAGATGGGACAGACACCGGGATGGGGAAGGAGGGCCATGATCCTCGTCTCCCTGGCGAACCGCCCCCGGGCGGCAAGGGAGGAGGAGAGAGCCGGTTTGAGGCTCTTCACCGCCACGTGGCGGAGGAGGACCTTGTCCCAGGCCTTCCAGATCTTCCCCATCCCTCCTTCGGCGAAGGGCTCGGGGTCCAGGATGTAACGCCCCCCCCGCTCCAGGGGAGGCCGGCCCGGTTCCACCGGTCCCGAAAGTCTCTCCCCGTCCCTGGACCGGGTGGCATCCCAGCCGCCGCCGGTAGGAAAATCCCGCCCGCCATCTCTTTCCAAGGAGATCCCTCCCTGAGATCCAAGAACCTTCGCAAGCCCGGCGAAAGAGGGAAATCCGGCCGAACCGACCCGCCGGAAGAGCTGAAGCTAAGGATAGGCCTCTCCCTTTCCACAAAAAAACCTCTCATCCCGCCTTTCCCGGGAGAGGGAGAGGGGGGGGATGGTCCGGTTCAATCCCCTCCCGAGGAGAGCCTGGCCGCCTCCTGGCGGGCCTCCCTCTGTTTCTCTCTCAGGAGGGCCCGGCTCTCCTCGTCCAGGAAGGCCCGGAACCTCTCAAGGACCAGTTCCAGGAGGTGGTCGAACTCCCTGTGGTGGCGGACCAGGTTCTTCGCGTTGTCCACGGAAGCCCCCTTCCCCCGGATGTGATAGGTGCCGAGCACCTTCGGACAATGGAGGATCGGCTTGTCCTTGAAGAACCGGGTGAAGAACTCCCAGTCCATCATCTGGGTCATGAGCGGGTCGAAACCCTCTTCCACGGCCGGGTTCTCCCGGCGGAAGATCACGAAGGAAGGCTCACCGATCAGGTTGATCCGAAAATGGTGGACCAGGGCTTCCCGGAACATGACCTCCGGCGGGATCACCTCGCCGATCCGCCCGTAGAAGGCCCGCAACATCTCGGGGTAGATCCCGGAGAAGAAGTGTCCCACCACCTTCCGGCTCTCTTCGTCGTCGTAAACGAAACGCCGCCGGGAGAAGGCCAGGTCCGCCTCGGGATGCCTTTCCAGGAGGTCTACGAGAGAGCGGGCCCATCCCGGGTCCACCTCGTCGTCCTGGCCCACGACGGCCACGTACTTCCCCCGGACCAGACCGAGGCCCCGGTTCCAGTTCCCCACGATGCCGGCCCGCTCCCGGTTCCGGTGCACCTCGATCCTCCGGTCCCCGAAGGCCAAGGCCGCCTGGACCGTCCCGTCGGTGGAGGCGTCGTCGCAGACCAGGATCTCCAATTCGGGGCCCTCCTGGGAGAGGAGGCACTCCAGGGTGCGCCCCAAGGTGGCCTCACCGTTCCAAGTGGGAACGAGAACCGAGAGGAGAGCCATCCCACTCACCCCTCCCCACCCCGGCCGACAAGACCGCGGAGCCTCTCGATCCAGGCTCGAATCCCCCGGGAAGAGACGAACCTCTCCAGGGTCCCGGAAGGGGGAGGCACCCGCTTTTCCGGATCCGCCGCAAGTTCCGCCAGGACGGCGCCCAGGGCCCCGGCGTCGCCGGGTTGGTAGAGGAAGAGGCCTTCCAGGGGGGCCGCCTCCCGGAGAGGGGGTTCCGCCGGCGCCGCCGCAGGAAGGCCCACGCCCAAGGCCCCCACCAGGAAGGCCGCACCCTCGGGGGCCCCCTCCCGGAGACGGCCTTCCAGCAGGAGATCGGCTCCCGCCAGGAGGCCGGCGGCGGAAGCGGGTGTCAGCCCGTCGAGGAAGCGGAACTTCCCTTCGAGGCCCTGATTGTATACTCTGCCCCGGAACCAATCCCACGCCTCCAGGCCGTCGGGGTCTTCCCTGGGCCCGCCCAGGAAACAGACCTCCACGTCCGCCCCGGCCTCCAGAGCGACCGCCAGGGCGTCGGGGATCACGTTGAGCTCCCGCTCGTGGACCACCGTTCCCAGGGCCACGGCCTTGAGGGGGCCCTGGCCGGGGCCGGTCCTCCCACCCCCGTTCCAGGGGAGGGGCCCCCTCACGAGGATCCGCTCCTCCGTTCCTCCCGGAAGGAGCTCCGCAAGGGCCTTCCGGCCCGCCTCGTTCTCCACGAGAAGGAGGGAGGCTCTCTCCAGAAGGGGGGCCCAGGTCTCCCTCTCCCTTTCCAGCAAGACCAGGTCGAAGGGACTCAGGGAGGCCGCCCATGGAATCCCGCAAAGCAAGTGGGCCGCATAGGCCTCCCAGAGAGAAAACCCGAGCCCCTGGGCCTGGACGCAGCCCGCCCTCCCGGCCAGGAGGGTCCGGGCGAAGGTATAGAGCCGGTCCCGGTTCCCTTTCTCCAGAGGGAGGGCATCCACCTTCTCGGCGGCCGATCTCTTCCTCCGGAAGAACCAGGACCGGTCCCTATTCTGGAGGAAGGGATCCTGGTGCAGGAACCTTTCTCTTCCGGGGGATCGGGCACCGCTCCTCTTCCAGCGGAAGGCCTCCACCTTCACACCCTCCCTTTCGAGGAATTCCGCCTCCAAGGCCGCCGGAAAGGCCGCGTGGGAAGAGGAACCCTCCGGCCAGGCCAGGACCAGGCCCTTCCCCCCGGCCGCCGAAGCGGCGATCCTGGTCAGACCGGCCCCCAGGGTCCGCCAACCCGAAAGCAAGGCCTTCACGGGGCGGCGAAGTCTCATCCGGTCCAGGAGAAAAGCCCCCACTTGCCACTGGAGGGCCTCTTCCTTCCCGGTCCTCTCCAGGTGGAGGAGATAACGGGTTTCCCGCATCCAGGCCCTGGCCCGCCGGCCCTCCTCGAGAAAGGCCTCCCGTTCCCTGTGCCGTTCCTCCCGCTCCCGGCCCAAGGCCTCCTCCAACGCCCTGACCGCCTCACGGACCCGGAGGAGTTCCGACTCCCTCCCGGCCAGTTCCTCTTCCAGGCGTTCCCTCTCCCGCCGGAGATCCTCCACCTCGGCCCGGGACTCCCGGAGAGCCCCTTCAAGCTCCCGGGCCCGGCCTTCCAGGCGGGCCACCTCTTCCCTCAGGCCCGCCTCCCTGGCGCGGAGTTCCTCCAGGGTCTCCCAGAGCTTCCGGTTCTCCCCGGCCAGGCGCCTCCCCTGGGCGGCCTCGTCCTCGGCCCACCGGCGGAACTCCTCCCTGGCCCCTTCCACCCAGGCCAGTTTCCCCTCCAGTCCCGCCTTTTCCCGGCGGCAGAGCTGGACGGCCGTCCTGGCCGGGAGGGAACGCTCGGCCTCCCAGAGGAGATTTCCGATCCTCCTCCAGTCCAATCCCACCCGGTGGGCCTCGCGGAGGAGGAACTTCTCCGGCCGAATCCGCTCCAGGCTCTCCAGGAGCCAGGGGGGAAGGTCCTTCCCCCCGGGAAGGAGGTCGAGGCCGGCGAGGGAGAGGAACCATCCCCCCACTTCCCCGTGCTTCCCCGCCTCCCGGAGGAGGAGTTTCGCCGCCTCCTCCCCCCGGCCGTCCCGGCCCAGGCGCTCGAAGAAGGAGGAGAGGAGCCTGTGGATCTCCAGGACGTATCCCGGACGGGATTCCTCCTGGAACCACATGGTGTTCCTCTCGTGGAGCCTGTAGGCCAAAAGGGGTTCTTCCAGGAAGAGGAGCCTTCCCTCCCTCGCTCCTTCCAGGAAGAGGGACCAGTCCACCGTGTAGAGGAGGCCCCGGAAGACCCCGGACTTCTCCTTGAGGTATTCGGTCCGACAAAAAATATTGGAACTCGTGAGGAGATGGTTGTGGCGGACCAGTCCCTCCAGGGAGGTCCTGTCCAGGGGCGGATCGGCGAAGCGGATCTCGTTCTCGTACCAGGAAACCAGGTCCCGGACCCTGGGCCCGACCTCCACCAGGGGGGTGTTCTCCCTGTCCAGGACCCTGCCCTTCCCGTCGGCGAAGACCATCTCCGTGGCGGCCAGGGCGGCATCGGGGCGCATCTCCAGGGCCTCCACGCACGCCGCGATCCGGTCCGGATGGAACAGGTCGTCCGAGTTCAGTATCGCCGTATACGGCGTGTCCACCTCGGGAAGGACGGAAAGGATGCTCTCCCCGAGTCCCAGGTTCCGCTCGTTCACCTCGACGGTGATCCTGGGATCGTCGAGTTCCCGGGCCTTCTCGGCGGTTCCGTCGGGGGAGCAGTCGTCGACGACGAGGACCCGGACCTCCGGATAGGTCTGCCCAAGGACGCTCTCCAGGGCGGCCCGGATGAAATCCTCGTGCTTGTAGGAGGGGACCAGGACCGTCACTGCGGGACCGCTCCCCTTGGAGGAGGGGGCCCCCTTCCCCGGGGGCACGGGGAAGACCGGGGGCCTCTCGAGGGGGAGGTGGAGTCCGAGCTTCTCCACGGCCTTCCTGAAGGAGCCGTCCCGGTCCTCCTCCTCGAAGAGGACCCGATCCTCCCCCAGTAGGGCCTCTCTGGCCCGGGACTCCCTGTAGGCCCGGCGGAGGAGGGAGAAGAGCGTCTCCGAGGGGTGGTCCGCCGCGAAGAGGACCACCATCTTCCGCAGGACCGGGTTCTCGATCCCCTTTTCGAGGAACCACCCGCCGCGGCATTCCTCTTCCAGCCACTCCCGGAAGAAGGAGAGGTCCCTCACGCTCCAGGACTCCTCCAGGAAGGCTCCCCCCAAGGGAGTCTCGAAGAGGGGGTGGTCCAAGGGCGGAAGGGAGAGGAGTCCGGACTCCCTTGCCCGCTTCCCGGGAGGGCCGGCCAGGTCCCTGGAGGACTTCTCCTCCAGGAGCCGGTCCAGGGAGGAGAGGAATTCCGCAACGGGAGAATCCCAGGCTCCGCCCTGGTCCCACCACGCCCTGGAGAGGAAGCGGAAGAGGAAGCCCATCTCTTCCAGGGAGAGGTCCGCCGCCACGGGGTGTCCGGCGGGCTCCTCCCTGAGGAGGGTCTTCCTCTCCCCGCCCCCCTCCACCCACCAGGCGTGGAACCAGTTCCCCGGATCGAGTCGGAAAGGCTCCTCCTGCAGGCCTCCATCGTCCCGGGGAAGGATCGTGCGGGACCAGAATCCCAGGCTGGCCCGGGCGCACTCTCCTGCGCGGAAGCGGGCTTCCACCCGGGACCGCCCGCCTTCCCCCAGGAGGCGCACCAGGCCACCGTCCCGGAGGACCCGGTCCAGACCCGAGGTCCAGGCCTCCGCCTCGCCGGCAGGAAGGACCAGGCCGTCGATCTCGGGCCGGACGTATTCGTAGATCCAAGGCAGGGCGGGAACCAGGACGGGCCGGGCGGCGGCCATTGCGGCCAGGAGGAGATAGAGACCCCCCTCCTGGAAGGAGGTCGCCAGGAGGGCCCGGCTCTCCCTGAGGAGACCAGGGAGTTTCCCAACCCGGGGGGCACCTTCCAGGCGGATCCTATCCGGTCGGCCCGCCCGGTCCCGGAGTTCCTCCAGGAAGGCCCGGGCGGCGGGGGAGTCCCCCTTCCGGGTCCACACCAGGACCTCAGGCTCCTCCCGGCTTTCCAGGACCGGCCCCAGGGCCCGGGCCAGGAAGAGTCCCTCCTCCTCGTCCCCTCCCAGGAGACAGAGAACCCTCGAGGGCCCCCCCTCGAGGGGGAGAGGCTCCACCTCGAGGAAGGGGGTGGGATCCAGGCCGGGGTGGATCACCCGGAAGATACAGCGGGCCCCCAGTTCCTCCCTCACCCTCCCGGCGTGGTGGGACGAGAGGGCCGAGAAACCCCGGAGTTCCCCGGCGGCGGATCTTCCGAAGAACCGGCCCACGAGGGAATCCAGGCTCCCCGGTCTCCCGGGAGGGCTCCCGGGAAAGGGACAGGGGAAGCGCCCCAGGAAAGGCGTCCCCGCCAGGCAAGGGGCCCAGGCCTCCCAGCCCTCCACCCAGAAGACCTCCAGGAGGTCCCAAGCCCCCTCCCGGAGCCCCTTCTTCAAGGCCCTTCTCAGGGAATCCGCCCGCTCCAGGTTCCTCCCGAGGGAGGGGAAACCCGCCCCCCCCAGTCTCTTGCCCAGGTCGATCCCCTTTTCCCCGCCTGGAGGGGGAGGGGCCAGGAGTTCCGCTCCATGGCCCTCCTTCTCCAGGGCCCGTGCCAGGTCCCGGGCGAAGAGCACCGGGTCGTCCAGGAGGGAAAGGGGCTCCCGCCTGGGAAGGAGGAAGGCCGCCTTCACCGGACCCTCCAGGCCGGGCTTCCTCCCGGGAGTCCTTCCCGGCCCGGCCGGGGCCGGGAAGCCGGGGGAGGGTCCAGGAAGAGGAGATCCCGGGCGATGTTCTCAGGTGCGCGCATCCAGGGTCCACATCGTCGAAAAGGCGCCCCTCCCTGGAGATTCCGGGCCGCCGTGAAGCCCGGAGTCGGAAGAAAGTCCAGGGGAAGGGGAAGCGGGAAGACCTTTAGATAACCCAACCGGTCCGGCCATCCAAGTGAGGAGAACCTTTCCCGGAGGTACCCCGGCGGGGTAACCTCGCCGAAGGCCCCCTTTCCACAGGAGCCCCCATGGCCCTCCGCTTGATCCAGGTCCTCCTTCCCGCCCCTTCCGCCGATTCCCTGGAGTCCACCCTGGAGGGCCTGGACATCCTGGATTGGTGGACCTCTCCCCTTCCGGGAGAGAGGGTGGAAGTGGACATCCTGGCCGCCGCCGAGGCCGTGGAGCCGGTGATGGACAAGCTCGAGGCCCGCTTCTCCGTCCTGGAGGACTGGCGCCTGATCCTGAAGCCCGTTGAGGCCACCCTCCCGAGACCTCCCGCCAGGGAAGAGAAGAATGGAGACCGGGAAGGAAAGGAAAGCCCCCGGGAGGCGGGGACCAGGCCCCCCCGCGTCCCGAGAGTGAACCGGGAGGAACTCTACGCCACCGTCCAGGACGGCCTGGGGGACCCCCTTTCCTTCCTGGCCATGATCCTCCTCTCGGCCGTGGTGGCCGCCTTCGGCCTCGTCCACGACGACGTTGCAGTGATCATCGGCGCCATGGTGATCGCCCCCCTTCTCGGGCCCAACATGGCCCTCGCCCTGGCCACCACCCTGGGCGACGAGGATCTGGCCCGCAAAGCGCTCCTGCGGAACTTCCTGGGGATCGGCTCCGCCCTGGCCCTCTCCCTCCTCCTGGGCTTCCTCTTCGGGGCCGACCCGGCCGTCCCCGCCCTGGCGGCCCGGACCTCCCCCCAGGTGGACTCCCTCCTCCTGGCCCTCGCCTCGGGAACCGCCGGGGCCTACGCCCTCACCGGCGGGGGCGCCAACACCCTCATCGGCGTGATGGTCGCCGTGGCCCTCATGCCCCCCCTGGTGACCTGCGGGATGCTTCTAGGCGCAAACCACCCCACGCCGGCCCTGGGCGCCCTTCTCCTCTTCCTGGCCAACCTGATCAGCGTAAACCTCGCCGGGGTTGCCACCTTCCTGGCCCGGGGCATCCATCCCCGCTCCTGGTGGGAGGCCGAAAGGGCGTCCCGGGCCGCCCGGAAGGCCATGGCTCTCTGGATCGTCCTGCTCCTCGCCCTGGCGGCCATCCTCTGGTATTCCTCCGGGTGACCCGACCCCGGCCCTTGTCTCCCCCCTCGGAAGGAGCCTAAGATCCCCTTCGGAGCCCGGGGAGGGATGGAAACGAGACGAAAGCCGAAAAGACCGAACGATCCAAGGAAGGACGCCTCCATGCCCTCCTATCCCGAAGAACCGTTCCGCATCAAGGTCGTAGAGCCCCTCAAGCGCACCACCCGAGCCGAGAGGGAAGAGGCCCTGGCCGCCGCGGGTTTCAACGTCTTCGCCCTTCCGGCGGAAGAGGTCTACGTGGACCTCCTCACCGACAGCGGAACCTCAGCCATGAGCGACCGCCAGTGGGGCGCCCTCCTCCAGGGCGACGAGTCCTACGCCGGGGCGAGGAGCTACTTCCGCCTGAAGAGGACCCTGGAGGACATCTTCGGATTCCGGCACTTCGTCCCCACCCACCAGGGAAGGGCCGCCGAGAGGATCCTGGCCCGGCTCCTGGTGAAACCGGGGGACTCCATCCCCAACAACACCCACTTCGACACCACCGGGGCCAACGTCCGGGCCGCCGGGGGGACGCCGGTGAACCTGGCCGTTCCCGAGGCCTCCGATCCCACCAGCAGGCACCCCTTCAAGGGAAACATGGACACGGAGAAGCTGGAACGGTTCCTCCGGGAGACCCCCCGGGAGAAGGTCCCCTTCGGGATGATCACAGTCACCAACAACGCCGCCGGCGGCCAACCGGTCTCCATGGAGAACCTCCGGAAGGTCTCGGAGATCTACAAGAGGCACGGGATCCCCTTCTTCATCGACGCCTGCCGGTACGCCGAAAACGCCTGGTTCATCAAGCAGAGGGAGGAGGGCTACGGTTCCAAGTCGGTCCGCGGGATCGCCCGGGAGATGTTCTCCCTGGCAGACGGATGCACCATGAGCGCCAAGAAGGACGCCCTTGTGAACATCGGCGGCTTTCTCTGCCTGAACGACCCCGAACTCTTCGAAAGGGTCAAGCAGGAGCTCATCCTCACCGAAGGATTCCCCACCTACGGCGGCCTGGCGGGAAGGGACCTGGAGGCCCTCGCCGTGGGACTCGAGGAAGGCCTGGACGAGCATTATCTGTCTTACCGGATCGGACAGACGGCCTACCTGGGGGAGCGCCTCCGGGAGATCGGCGTGCCCATCGTGGAGCCGCCGGGGGGACACGCAATCTACGTGGACGCCGGCTCGATGTTCCCCCATATCCCCCGCAACAAATACCCCGGCCAGGCCCTCGTGATCGCCCTCTACCTGGAAGGAGGGGTGAGGGCCGTGGAACTGGGCGGAGTGGCCTTCGGATTCAAGGATCCCAAGACGGGCCGGGAGGTGCTCCCCCCCCTGGACCTTGTCCGCCTGGCCCTCCCAAGGAGGGTCTACACCCAGACCCACCTGGACTTCGTCGTGGAGACCTTCCGGGAGGTCCTGGAGAAGAAAGAGGAGATCCGAGGCGTCGAGATCGTCGAGGAGCCCACGCTCCTCCGGCACTTCACCGCCAGGTTCCGCCTCCTCACTTCTTAGGTACAGGTAAAGGAGAGGCGACGTAGACCAGCCGCCGGGTCCGGACCCGGCATGCCGCCAGGAGGTCCACCGAGGCGGCCCCCATGGAGAGGAGCACCCTCCTGCACTCCCTCGCCGTGGCGCCGCTCGTGGCCACGTCGTCCACGAGGATCACCCTCCTTCCCCGGACCCTCCTTTCCGCCCGGCCCCCACGGGGGGCGAAGGCGCCGGCGACGTTCTTTTCCCGGGAGGGGTTGAGGGGGTCCCCCTGGGGAAGGGTGTCCCTCACCCGGACCAGGGCCTCCGATAGGGGAGTGGAAGTCCTCCTTCCCACCCGGTCCGCCAGGAACCAGGCCTGGTGGATTCCCCGCCTCCGCCTCTTCCCGGGGTGCAGGGGAACGGGCACGAGGAGGGCCTCCCTCCCCAGGGGAAGGCCCGCCGCCCTGGCGGCCCGGGCCATGGAGGCGCCGAGAAAGAGGCCCGCATCCTTCCGCAAGGCGAATTTCAAGGCCCTTACGAGTTCCCCGCCGGTCCCTTCGTAGAAGAAGGGAGCCGCCACCCGGCCGCCGAACCAGGCCTTCTCCCGGCAGGAAGGACAAGGTTCTCCACGCCGTGCCCCAGGCCCGGCGGAAAGGCCGCACCTGGGACAGGCCGGGGGCCTGGGCCCGGCGAGGCGCTCCCGGCAGGAAGCACAGGGCCTGGGCGGCCCCCCCGGAACCGGCCTCCCGCAAACAGGGCAGAAGGAGGGAAAGAGGAAGTCCAGCAACTCCTCCCGCCAGGCCAGGAAGAGCCTCCTCCAGGGCGGCTTCAGGAAAAAAGAAGAACAGGAATCCCCCACCAAGAATTCGTGCCCCCCCCTCCGGGCCGGTCACCCCGGAAGGACCGGGGGCCTCAACGGACCCGGACCAGGCCCAAGGCCCCCGCCATGGGACCCCGGCGCAACCGGAGCTGGACCTGGAGGGGAGCCCAGTGGGCGGCCACGGGGATCACCAGCTTCTGCTTCCGGAAGGAGCCCTTTCCCGCCGGGGACCAGGGCACCCAGGGCAAGGGGGAACGCCGCCGGGGCTGGGAGATCCTCCCCACCAGGAGGACCACCGAGAAGAGGGGCACCTCTCCCTTCCCGAAGGTGCCGGGATCGGGGCCGTAGACCTCTCCCCGGGCTCCCCGGACGACGGGATCGGAAAGGACCAGTCTTTCCTTCAGGTCCTCCACCTTGACGGAAACCCGGAAGGGGGCGCCGAAAGGAAGGACTCCCACATCCACGGCCCGGACCGGGATTCCGGCGGAGGCCTTCTTCTTCCCGCCTCCGGGGGGCGCGAAGGTCCCCAGGGCGTTCTTCTCCCGCCCCGGCCGGGATCGGTCCTGGTAGGGTACCTGGAAGAAGATCCCGCCCTGGATCCTCCCCCAGTAGAGGAACCAATCCCCGGGTGGAACGGGGACGGCCGGGGAGCTTCCCCGGACCAGCCGGAAGACCCGGCCCGTTCCAACGACGGCCGAGATCAACCTGGAGGAGCCGGAGAAGACGGGCCTCAACCGCAAGATCCCCATGGCCTGCCCGTGGACCCGCCAGGAGACCCGGTCGTCCCGGTCGACCGAAAGGTCGTATGCCCCCGTCCGGAAGACGGCCGTCTCCGTGAGGGGAAGGAATTCCTCCTCCTTTCCCTCGTAGAGAAGAAGAAGGTCCTTTCCGGGGGAACAGAACCAGCCGTCGCCGTCGCCGTCCAGGATCAGGCCCTTGCGCCCCCCCATTCCTTCGAAGGAAAGGGCTTCCGCCAGGTGGACGTGCCAGACCAGGAACTTCCTCCTCCCCACCTTGAGGGGGACCTTCTCGAAGGCGACCCGCCAGGCCCGGTTTCCCTGGTCTCCGAAGATCTTGAAGACTCCGTCCTTCAAGACCTCCCTCCCCTTGTCGCCGGGAAAGGCCCGGAGCCTGAGGGAACAGGTCCTGGCGCCGGCACCCGGGTCGTAATGGCTCCTCCCGGGCGAGACCCTCTTCGCCAGGAGCCCCTCCAGGCCCTTCCCCCCGGGATCGGGCTTCCCCTTCCCCCAGCCGGGGAAGATCCGCCACTGGTGAAACCAGGGGGCGTACCTCTTCCAGACCTTCTTGGGGAGAGGGACTCTCTTTCCCCGGGTGGTGAACCAGGGCCCCTGTCCCCAGGCGGGAAGGGTCGCCAGGAGGAGCGCTCCGAGGAGCCTAACGGATCGGGCCCCGGCCCAAGGCGGCGGCCACCACCGCTTCACGCCTCTTCTCTGGCTTGGAAGGAAGGTCCTGCTCTTCGGGCAACTGCAGGTAGCGCCGGACCTTCTGGACGTAGGCCTCCACCGTCTCGTCGGGCTGGTGGGGAATGCCGAAGATCTGCCCGATCTCCTTGGTGAGGGCCATGTTCGAAGTGAAGGACCACTCGTGGGACCGGAAGAAGGAACGCAGGTACTTCCGGAAGGAGCGCCTGCTGTAGTGGGCCCCCACGATGTAGACCAATACGGCCGTGACGAAGATGCCCCCGCAGATCAGGAGCACCGTGGCCTGGTCGTGGATCTTCTGCCAGGCTCCCACGGCCTGGAGCACGAACCCCCCCGTGAGGAAGAGGAAGCCGATCACCACCTGGATCTTGTTGAGTACGTAGTCCTTGATCAGGTGGAGCGATCCCGTCTCCACTCCGAAGAACTCCTCCAAGACCTGCTTGGGCTTGCGGAAGATGATGGAGTTCGCCAGGAAGAAGATCCCCACCACGTTCATGGCGAGGCCGACTACAACCGCCACGGATGGATCCATATCCATTTTTCCTCCGGGACGAAATTCCGGGCCCCCGGCCTGGGACCGTTTCCGTCCCATGGCCCAGACCGGGGCCGCCCCTCACGGACCTTCCGGCTGGGCAACTCGGAGAATCCTAGACCAAAGGGCGGATGGGGCAAGAGGAAAAGGGCAAGATGTCTCCCTTTCGTGCGCCCCGCTACAATCCAGGGAACCCAGAAAACCCGTGAGGGCCCCATGAAACGTTTCGATATGAGACACCTGGCCTCCCTGGCCCGCCTCAGCCTGGAAAGGGAGGAAGAGGAAGACCTGGCCCGGGACCTGGAGAAGGCCCTGGCCTTCTTCCAGGCCCTGGCCAGGCTGGACACAGAAGGCGTGGAGCCGGCCCCCCATCCCTTCTCCCTGACTTCCCGGCCCAGGGAGGACCGGCAGTCGCCGGGCCTCTCCAGGGACCAGGCCCTCTCCAACGCTCCCGACAGGGATGGTCCCTTCTTCCGCCTCCCCCCGGTGCTGGAAGAGGAGCCCCGGCAGTGAACCCTCTCGACCTGGACCTCTTCGCCCTGGCGGAGGCTCTCCGCCGGGGAGAGCTGGGCCCCCTGGAGGTGACCCGGACCTACCTGGACCGGATCCAGGCGGAGGACCCCCGCCTCGGGGCCTTCCTGGGAGTCCCGGCGGAGAAGGCCCTGGCCCGCGCCCGGGACCTGGAGGCCCTTCCCCCCTCCGATCGGGGCCTCCTCCACGGCGTGCCCTTCGCCTGGAAAGACAACCTTCACCTGGCGGGAGAACCTCTCACCTGCGGTAGCCGCATTCTCCAGGGTTACGTTGCGCCCTATACGGCCACCTGCCTGGAGCGCCTCCTTGCCGCCGGGGCCGTTCCCCTGGGACGGACCAACATGGACGAATTCGCCATGGGATCCTCGACGGAGACCTCGGCCTTCGGCCCCACCCGAAATCCCTGGGACCCAGCCAGGGTTCCCGGGGGATCCTCGGGAGGATCGGCCGCCGCCGTGGCGGCCCGCCTTGCCCCGGCCGCCCTGGGAAGCGACACGGGGGGCTCCATCCGCCAGCCTGCCGCCCTATGCGGAATCACGGGTTTGAAGCCCACCTACGGGAGGGTCTCCCGTTACGGCCTGGTGGCCTTCGGCTCCTCCCTCGACCAGGTGGGCCCTCTCTGCAGGACCGCCAGGGACGCCGGCCTCCTCCTGGCCGCCATGGGGGGACCCGATCCCAGGGACCCGACGACCCTGGCCGAGCCCCTCCCATCCGGGCTCGCCGCCATCTCCCCCAGGGCGGAAGGCCTCCGCCTCGGCCTTCTCGTGGAGCACATGGGAGAAACGGTGGAGGAAGGAGTCCGGGAACGGGTCCGGGAAGCCCTGGCGGTCCTGGAGGACCTGGGGGTCCAAATCCGGGAGGTCCGCCTCCCCCTGGCCGAATACGCCCTTCCCGCCTACTACCTGGCCTCCGCCAGCGAAGCCTCCTCCAACCTGGCCCGCTTCGACGGGATCCACTACGGCCTGCGGGTGGACCGGGGCAGGGGCCTGCATGCCCTCTACGAGGCCACCAGGGAGGCCGGTTTCGGCAGGGAGGTGAAGCGGAGGATCCTCCTGGGCACCTTCTGCCTCTCCCGGGGATACTACGACGCCTGGTACAAGAAGGCCCTCCAGGCCAGGACCCTCCTGGGCCGGGCCTACGAGGAGCTCTTCCGGGAGGTGGACGTCCTGGCCGGTCCCACCTCCCCCCACAGGGCCTTCCCCTTGGGGGAGAAGCTCCAGGATCCGGTGCAGATGTACCTCTGCGACTCCCTCACGGCCGGGGCCAACCTGGCGGGACTTCCCGCCCTCTCCCTCCCCTGCGGGTTCGCCGGAGGCCTGCCCGTCGGGCTCCAGCTCACGGGCCCGCCCCTCTCCGAGGAGAGACTCCTCTCCCTGGGTGCGGCCTTCCAGGAAGCCACGGACCACCACCTGGCGGAGCCGAAGCCATGAAGGATCGATCCTGGGAACCCGTCATCGGCCTGGAGGTCCACGTCCAGGTCGCCACGGCGACGAAACTCTTCTGTTCCTGCCCCTACCGGTTCGCCGCCGAGCCCAACACACTGGTCTGCCCGGTGTGCCTGGGACTTCCGGGGAGCCTTCCCGTCCTGAACCGGGCGGCCCTGGAACTCGGGATCCGGGCGGCCCTGGCCCTGGGATGCAGGGTCGCCCCGCGGACCCGCTTCGACAGGAAGAACTACTTCTACCCCGACCTTCCCAAGGGTTACCAGATCACCCAGAAGGACCACCCTTTCGCCCTGGGAGGAGGGGTGGAGATCCCCTCGGGTAGAGTGATTCCCCTGGAACGGATCCACCTGGAAGAAGACGCGGGAAAGAGCATCCACACCGGCAGGGGGGAGACCCTGGTGGACCTCAACCGGTGCGGCGTTCCCCTCCTGGAGATCGTCACCCTCCCGGAGATCCGCTCCCCCGCAGAGGCCCACCAGTACCTGGACGCCCTCAAGCTCGCCCTCCGTTACGCCCGGGTCTCCGAGTGCGACATGGAGAAGGGTTCCCTCCGGTGCGACGCGAACATCTCCCTCAGGCGCCCCGGTGTCGGGGAGCTGGGCGCCAAGGTGGAGATCAAGAACCTGAACTCTTTCAAGGCCGTGGAACGGGCCCTGGCCTTCGAGGTGGAACGCCAGGCGGCCCTCCTCGACTCCGGAGGCTCCGTCCGCCGGGAGACCCGGCTGTGGGACGAGAAGAAGGGCGAGACCCGGCCCATGCGCTCCAAGGAGGAGGCCCAGGACTACCGCTACTTTCCCGAGCCGGACATTCCCCCAGTGGAGATCCCCCCGGCGCTGGTGGAGGAGATCCGGGCCGCCCTTCCCGAATCCCCGGCGTCCCGGCTGAAGCGCCTCACCTCGGTCCAGGGGATTTCGGAACGGGAGGCCCGCATCCTGGTCTCCCGCCGGGAGGCGGCGGACCTCTTCGAGGAGGCCCTCCGGGCAGGCGCCGCCCCGGCGGCGGCGGCCCGCTGGATCCTGGGCGAGGTGCTCCGCCTGGCCGGGGAGGGAGTCCTTCTCCTCGAAGGCGGAAAGGTGACGGGAAAGGGCCTGGCCGGCCTGATCTCCCTCGTGGAATCGGGGACCGCCACGGCCCAGGCGGCAAAGAAGATCCTGAGGAGGATGGCCGTCGCAGGAGGGGACCCAGCCCGGCTCCTGGAGGAGATGGGCCTGGGTAGGATGGAGGGCGAGAAGGAACTCGAGGAGGTCGCCCGGCGGGTCCTGGCCGAGAACCCGGGACCCGTGGAGAGCTACAGGAAGGGGAAGGTCACGGCCTTGAAGGCCTTGGTGGGACAAGTCATGCGCGCCACCCGGGGCCGGGCCGATCCGGTCCGGGCGGCCCGTATCCTGGAACGCCTTCTCGGAGGAGAGGAGTGAGATCCCCCGAACCGGATTTCGACGCCCTCAGGGCGGCCATGGTGCGCCGCCAGATGCGGGACGTGACGGACCCGGCCGTTCTCGAAGCCATGGCCCGGGTGCCCAGGCACCTCTTCGTACCCCCGGAACTGGCCCGGCGGGCCTACGAAGACCGCCCCCTGGAGATCGGCCTGGGCCAGACCATCTCCCAGCCCTACATCGTGGCCTACATGATCCAGGCCGCCCGCGTGGGGCCGGGGGACAAGGTCCTGGAGGTGGGCACCGGTTCGGGTTACCAGGCGGCCGTCCTGGCGGAACTGGGTTGCCGGGTCTTCTCGGTGGAGATCCTACCCGAGCTCCACGAGAGGGCCGCCCGGAACCTGGCGAGGGCGGGCTACCAAGGCAGGGTGCGCCTCCGCCTGGGAGACGGGAGGGAAGGCTGGCCCGAGGAGGCACCCTTCGACGCGATCCTGGTGTCGGCCGCCCCCGAGGAGATCCCCCCGGCCCTGCCGGACCAACTGGCCGAAGGAGGGCGGCTCCTGGTCCCCCTGGGGCCGGGCCCCACCCAGGAGCTGGTCCTGGTGGAACGCAGGGGTGACACCTTCCGGCGGAGGCGCCTCCTGCCGGTCCGGTTCGTCCCCCTCCTCGGCGGGGGGGAAGAGGCCTGAGGAGGTAGGGGGCGTCTCAGGACCGGTCCGCCCGGATCCAGCGCAGGATCTCCATCAACTTGGGTGGTTTTCCGGTCATCAGGATCCCAACGCGGAAGACCTTGGCCGCCGCCCAGACGGTGAAGACCAGCGTCACCAGGAGGAGGACGGTCGTCGCAACGTATTCCCACGGCGCCGGGGGGCCGGCCACCCGGTTCATCATGACGAAGGGGGTGAAGGGCGGAATGAAGGAGAGGACCTTCGCCAGGGTCCCGTTGGGGTCTTTCACCACGGGAAGCATGGAAAGCAAGGGGACGATGAGGACCAGCATCACGGGCTGCATCAGGTTCTGCGCCTCCTTGAGGCTGTTGCAGACCGAGCCGATCCCCACCAGCAGGGAGGCGTAGAACAAATAGCCCAGGAGGAAGTAGACCAGGAAGGAGACCAGGTAGGCCGGATCCGAGAGGATCGCCCCGAGGCCCAGGTCCGGGACGTGCTCCACCAGGAGGGGAAGGACCTGGAGCCCGACCAGGGCGAAGGCCGCCCAGGCGAGGATCATGGTGAGGCCCGTCATGGCGGGTCCCACGATCTTGCCGGCCATGAGCTGGACCGGGGAGACCGAAGAGAGCAGGACCTCGATCACCCGGTTCGACTTCTCCTCGATGGTGGAAGTGAGGAGCATCTGGGCGATCATGAAAACCGAAATCCATAGGATGTAGACGAAGGCCACCGGCGCGAACTGGTGGAGCCTGGCCGAGAGGGAGGCCTTCTCCTCGCCGCCCCCCTTGGTGACCTTGAGGGTTTCCATCCGTAGAGGCGCCATCAACCAGGAGACCTTCTCGGGGCTCAGCTTCAAGGCCCGGACGCGCTTCTCCCGCACGGCGTCGCCGGCGAACCCTTCGAACCACCGCTTCAGGTCCAGGTCGGTCAGGTTCTTGGAGTAGTACTTGCAGCCCTTGGACGTGTTCACCGGGTCGGGGCCGATCACGATGGCGGCGAAGAGCTTCTCCTGGTCCACGAGCTTGCGAAGCCCCTCTTCCCCGGGGTTCCCGAGCTCTTCCAGGGGGACCCGCTGGTACCGGCTCTTCCCCGAGCCGGGGGCGATCTTCTTGGCCTCCTCGGGGGGAAGGGAGCGCCACCACTTCCCGATCTCCCCCCGGAGCTTCTTCACCAGGTCGGCCGCCCCGGGGGGGAGGCCGGCCCGGGCGAGGAGGGCGGCGCCCTCGGGCTTCCCCACCAGGGAAAGGGCCTCCCCGAATTTCTCCAGGGTCCCTTCGTCCATCTTCTCCAGGACCTTTCCCAGGGCGGGAACCCGCAGGAAGGGGGGAAAGACCTCGAGGGCCTTTCCTCCCCGGCGGAAAGCCTCCTTCAGGCTCAGGAAGACCTTGGCCAGGTCGGGCACGGAGGCCCGCTCCTCCACGGCGCGGAGGAGCCATCCCGAATGATCCAGGACAGCGTATTTCCTCACCGAGACCTTCCCCTCCAGCCAGGAGGGAACCAGGATGGAGAGGGCGAGGATCACGGGAAAGGAGAAGATCCCGATCCAGAAGGTCTTGGTCCTCAGGTGCTCGAAGTATTCCCTGCGGGCCACCAGGAAGACTCGCTTCATGCCACCCCCCTCTCTTCCGTCCCACCCACGGCCCTCACGAAGATCTCGTGCAAAGACGGCTCGCGAAGATCGAACCGGCGGATCACGAGCTTCCCCACCAGGGCGGCCAGGATCTCCTGGGGATCCATGCCGTCCCGCAGGAAGATCTCCGCCGTCTTCCCGGCGTCGTTGATCCTCTCCACTCCGGGAAGCTCGTGGAGGATCCTCCCGTCACCGTCGTAGTCCAGGCGGATTCCCCTTGGGCCCGAGGACTTGACCTCCGAGAGGGTGCCGTTGAGCACCTTCCTCCCCTTGTGGATCAGGAGGATGTAATCACAGATCTCCTCGGCCTGGGCCATGACGTGGGTGGAGAAGAGGACCGTCCTCCCCTCCCTCTTCATCCTGAGGATGGCGTCCCTCATGACCTCCATGTTCACCGGATCCAGCCCGGAGAAGGGCTCGTCCAGGATCATGAGCTCCGGCTCGTGGATGAGGACGGCCAGCAGCTGGACCTTCTGGCCCATCCCCTTGGAAAGGGCCTCGCAAGGCTTGTCGGCCCACTCCCCAAGGCCGAATTCCTCCAGGAGCTCGCCGGCCCTGGTCTTGGCCCTGCGGGCATCCATCCCCTTCAGGCGGCCGAAGTAGGCCAGGAGATCGGAGGTCTTCATCTTCTTGTAGAGGCCCCGTTCCTCCGGGAGGTAGCCGATCCGGTCCTTCACCTCCATGGCCCGCTCCCGGCCCAGCACCCTCAGGCGCCCCTCGTCGGGATAGAAGATGCTCATCACCATCCTCAGGGTGGTGGTCTTCCCCGAGCCGTTGGGCCCGAGGAAGCCGTAGACCGACCCCCTGGGGACGTGGAAGGACAAGCGGTCCACGGCCGTCACTTCGCCGAACCGCTTGGTCACCTTCTCCAGTTCCAGAACACTATCCATGCAAACCGCCCTTTCTTGGGAGGACCGGCGGACCGGCCCAGGGGTTTGGGAGGTATTGGAGCGGGTCGCGAGGATATTCTCAATTTTCTCTTTTCTCCCCCCGGAGCCGGGGCCTGCAGGAGGGGAAACATCTCCTACCATGAAAAGCCCCTCTCCTTTAGGCTTCTCCGAAGGAAGGGCCGATGGAGAGGATGAAAAGAGGTTTTTCGTTTCCATGTCTTCCCGAGCCTTCCCTGTGACCCTGGTCCTGGTGGCCTTCAACAAGGCCGAAGTGATCGGCAAGGTGATCCAGTCCGTCGCCTCGGGAACCCTCGTCCCCGACCTGCTGGTAGTCTCCGACGACGGGTCCACCGACGGTACACCCGAGGCCGCCCGGGAAGCCGCCGCCCAAGCGGGCATCCCGGCTAGGATCCTCCGTCACCCCAGGCTCGGCCCCTACCGCCTCCAGACCATGCGCAACAGCGGCGTGGCCGCCGCCCTGGACGGAATGATCTTCATTTCCGACTCGGACTGTCTCTTCGGGCCCCGGACCCTGGAGACCCACTACGCCATCCACGCATCTCATCGCCCGGCTGTCGGGACGGGCCCCCGTTTCGAGTTCCTCCGGGGAACGTCCGGCCCCTTCACGAGCATGTACTGCACCCTCGAGTTCAGCCACTTCCCCAGGGCCAACTACCTGGTTCCCTACGGGGCGAACCTCTCCTTCAAGAAGAGTCTTTGGCGCCTCCTGGGCGGCTTCGACCGGATCTATGAAGGAAGTTACGGCTTGGACGACCATGAATTCTGCCTTCGGGCGGAAAAACTGGGGGCCCGGTGCGTATCCGATCCGGGGGGTTACCTGATCCACTGTCCCCACGACACCATCTTCGGCGGAAGAAGGGTTCTGAGAAACTGGGACGTCTTCTTCGATTCCTTCGGCCTTCATATCGGAGAGGAAGAATACTGGTACGTCCACTACAGGGTCGCCCCCTGGTACTGGAGGGGAAACCGGAAGACCCCCATACTCGGTGGAGATGTTCCTTTGAACGACTGGGGCGCGCCGGAAGGCTTCGTCCCTCCTCTCCACCTGGAGCTCTCCCGCTCCTTGGCCCCTCTCCTGGGCCCCCTCGGAGAACACTTGGAGGGGAAGAAGGAAAGGGAGGCCCTCCTGGCCCAGGTGAGATCCGTTCATCCCGCATTCCTCCCCGAGACTTCGCCGGCCTTCAGCCTCGTCAAGGACCTCCAGGAGGCCCTGGAGAGGAAAGCAGGGAGAATGGAACTGGAAGCACTGCTGGAAAGATACGAGCGCCTGGATCCTCCCGCCTCCCGGACCGTCAAGGAGGAGAAATAGGATCATGAAGATCGGAATCCTGACCCACGCCTTCCCCCCTCACCCGCCGGACGCCGTCACGGACCATTACGAGAAGGCGGCCCGCGGACTCGCACGGGCCGGGCACGAAGTTCACGTGATCACCAACCACGCCTGGTACGGCGCAACGAAGCCGGAACTCACCTCCAGGTACTGGAAGGAAGGAAATCTTCACATCCACCGGCTCCCCCTCCTGGACGAAGGAGGATCCCCGCCCCCCTTCCTGCGCTTCTTCGACGCCGACCCGGGACGATACCGCGGCAGGGGAGGGGATTGGGTCCTGGATCCCTTCCACCTGGCCGCTCTCCACCTGGCGGAATTCGCCCAGCTCCTCTTCACGGAGGAGGGCCTGGACGTTCTGGAGGCACCCCACGAGTTCGGCGAGGCCTTCTACGCCGTCCGCCGCAGGAAGGCGGGAGGAAGAGGGCTTCTCCCTCCGGTCTCCCTGACCCTCTTCGAACCTCCGGGCGACGGGGATCCGCCGGAGGAGGATCCGGCCGCCCTGGGAAGCCCGGGAAACCGGCGGGCCTCCCGGCGGAAGGCCCTCACCCTGGCCTGGGCCGACGGCATCCTGGCCTTCTCTCCCCGGGCCCTGGCACGGGCCGACGAAGAAGGCGCCTATCCTCCCGGAGGTATCCGTTCCGCCCTCGCTTCTCCCGACGACCTGGAAGGCCTGGCGGCCCACCTGGAGAAAGTGGCAAGCCTGGGAGGTGAGGGGCCTCCCCCGGAAGAAGGCCCCTTCCGCCTTCCTCCCAGGCTTCTCCCGGGCCTGGAGCCGCCCCCCCTCCCCGGATCGGGGGTGATCCTCGTGGACCGGGGCGGGGCCTCCCCCGAGTCCCGGAAATGCACCTTGAAAGCCCTGGAAGAGGCGGTCCGGACGAGCCCCGGCTGGCAGGTGCACCTTTTCGGCTTCCAGGACGGCGAAGGCCCGCCGTCCTGGAAGCGGGTCTCCCCCGGAGGGCCCTATCCCTGGGAAGGACGCAAAGGGAAGGAACTGTTCCTCTACGTCCTGGCCGGGGCCAGGCCCGATCCCGGGGCCCTCCTCTCCCTGGCGGAACTTGCCCAGGCCGGCGGGGATCCTCCCGGCTCTTTCCTTTGGACCAGGCCGGCGGACATGGAACGTTTCCCCTACAGGCCGGACCTGGGATTCCACGAGGTCCTTCTCGGGGCAGGTATCCTCCCTGCCGTCTTTTGCGTGCTTTGCTCCCGCCTGGAGGGAGTGAAGGGCCTGGAAAGAGTCTCCTCCCCGGCGGGAAGAATCGCCGCCCTCCTGGGGGCGGCCGCCTCGAGATGCAGGTTCTTCCTCCATACCGGGAGAGTCCAGGGCGACTTCTACGGGGACCTGCCCCTTCTCACCCCCGCCTCCCAGGCGGAAGCCCTCGGCCTGCTGGAATTGCTCGGCCTGCTCCCGGCGGACCTGGTCTCTCCGGGAAACCTGGACTACCCGGGCCCCCCGAAGACACCCGATCCGGCCGGGCCCACCTCTCCTGGAGGAATTCCCCTGGAGGTCCTGGAAAGGACCTACCAGGAGCACCAGAACCTGAAGAACCTGCTTCCCGTGAGGATCCTGAGGAAGCTGGGGGTCCTGGATCTCCTCAGGAAGATCGCCCCGGGGACGAAGAAGGTCCTGGGCCCCGGGAACTGAGAGGAGCCTCCTCCGGCAGGCTCCTCACCCCCCATCCCTTCCGCCGAGGAGCCTGTAGACCACCGAGGCCGCCGAACGCAGGGCCTTGGAGAGGCCCGGGACCTTCCGCGCCTTTTCCGCCAGGGCGTCCACGAGCTTGTGCCTCAAGGGAACGGAAGGCGGAGGCACGGGGACGACGACCTGGGTGGGTCCGGGCCCGGGGGCCTCCTTCTCCCCGGGGTCCTCCTCTTCCCGGACCGGTTTCTGGTGAAGGTCCTCGGGGGCGTCGGCGAAACGAAGCTCCAAGGCGGCTGCCCCCCACATCTGGTTGAGGACGACCAGGACGTCCTTCTCCCGTTCGTCCACCACGGGAAAGTGGTGCTGGATGAGCAACCCCACGAGGGAGAGGTGGTTCGGCCACCCGTCGGTGGACATCATGGAATTCTTCCGGATCCTGTAGTCGTAACAGACCCGGGGGAGGACGTCCCCTTCCACGCCCTTGCGGGCGAAATCCATCCACAGGGCCCAATCTTCGTAAGCGATGAGGTCCTCGTCGTACCGTATTCCGTTCTCAAGGAATGCGGATTTCCGGAAAAACGCCCCCGAGGCGCCGAACTGGTTGATGATGAGGGCCGTGTCACGGTGGAAGGGCATGGGGTTGTAGTACCCCAGGACCTTCCTGTCGTAGGCGTCGAAGAACTTGGTGTAAGGGGCGAGAAAGGCCAACTCGGGACGCCTCTCCAGGGCTTCCACGGCCCACTCGGCGTACCTGGGCTCGATCACGTCGTCGTCGTCCAGGAAGAGGACGTATTCCCCCTCCGCCTCTTCGATCCCCCTGTTCCTGGCCGAACCGAGCCCCCCGTTCTCCTTGTGGATCACCTTCACCCTGGAATCCCTGGAAGCCAGCTCCTCGAGGAACTCCCGGGCGTCGGGAAGAGGGGAACCGTCGTTCACCACCAGGACTTCCAGATTGGAGTGGGTCTGCCCCAAGGCGGAGTCCACGGCCTCCCCGACCCACTCCTTTCCTTTGTGGAAGGGAATCACCACGGTGACCTTCCGGGAGGATGGGTCGCCCCCCACGCGCCGGGAGGACCTCTCCCGGGCGCCGGCCACAAGTTCCTCGATCCTCCGGGCGTAGAGTCCCGGGTCGGTGATCTCCCGGATCCTACGGGCTGCAGCCCTCCCGATCTCCGGAAGACGCCCCAGGTTCCCGGCCAGGTCCTCTTCGATGCAACGGGCGATGTCCTCCGGATCGGACCCGTCCACGAGGAACCCGCTCTCCCCGTGGACGATCATCTCCGACATCCCGCCGTTCCTTCCCCCGACCACGACCCGCCCGAGGCCCATGGCCTCGATGCACACGTTCGGGAAGTTCTCGAAGAGAGAAGGGAAGATGCAGACGTCCACGCTCTTTACGAGTTCCAGGAGATCCTCCCTGGGCATCGGATCCAGGAACTCCACGTTCCGCGGGGCCCTCTTCCTCAAGTAGTCCTTGAAGGACCGGCCGTAGGGATCGTACCAAGTGTCCCCGCCGATGAGCTTGATCCGGAGGTTGGGAAACTTCCGGAAGGCCTTCACCAGGTTCTGTACGCCTTTCCGGGGCTCGATCCTCCCGAAGTAGAGGAAGGAAAGGTCCTCCAGGGAGCCCTTGGGGGAGGGTCCATCCGGAATCCCGGGAGGAAGCTCCATCGGATAGCGGACCACCGTCCCGGCGGGATCCGGCAGACCCAGGCGGCCCGCGACCATCTCGAGAAGCCTGGTGGACGGGCTCATCCGGAACGGGGCATTCCGGATGGCGTATTCCTCCATGTGACATGTATGGCGGAGATCGTAGCCCATCCTGTGGAGTTGCCCGTCGAACTCGAGGCACTCGTACGTAGGCGAGTGGAGCATGACACCGAGGACCGTGTCCGGGTATCCCCCCATCAGCTTCTGTTCCCTGATGGGAACGATGCCCTCGGCCTCGAAGTCGGGGAACTCGATGTAGTCGAAAGCCTCCCCCGTGGCCAGGATGGTCAGGTGGGCCAGGTGGGAATATCGATAGTGGGGCAGGCCGTGGAAGAAATCCAGGTCTTCCGAGGGATCCACGCCCTGGCCGTTGTAGAGGACCTTGTGGAACCCGGGAAGTTTCTCCAGGAGGTGCCGCTTGTCCTCGCCGGGATCCTTCGTGATGAGCCACACCTGGTGACCCGCCGAGGACAAGGCCTTTCCCGCCTCGGCCACGTAGGTCCCTATGCCGGCGCCCCATACGCCCGCAACCTCCTTGCTGACGAAACAGATCTTCACGCCCGTTTCCTCCCTTCCTGGAATCCTCCCCCGCCGGGAAAGGACCTCGGAAACCGCCCCTGCCCCTCCCTGAAGGGTGGAGAAATATAGCCCAAGGGAGGCCTTCTTCCCAGGTGGGCGGAAAGGCCCGGCCCCCTTCCCTTCATGCCTTCCCCCCCAAGCCCCTGAAGATCAATACCAGGACCTTCCGCAAGACTTTGGATAGAAAGGGGATCCTGGCCGCTTTCGCCGCCAGGGCGTCCACGACCTTGTGTCTCAGAGGGACGTGCACCAGTGGGGAAGGATCCACGGCCAGGTTGGCCGAAAAGGCACCTCCCCCCGTCAATGAGGCGCCGGAGAGGCGCACGGCCAGGGCGATCCGCCCCCACGTCTGGTTGAGAACCGTAAGGACTTCCCTCTCCCTCGGACCTGCGACGGGGAAGTGGCGGTGGATGAGCAGGCCCACAAGGGCCGGATGATTGGGCCACCCCTTGGATTCCATCATGGATCCCCGGCGGATCTTGTAGTCGTAACAGATCCTGGGAATTACGTCTCCTTCGACCCCCTCCCGGGCCAGGTCCATCCACAGCGCCCAGTCCTCGTAGGCCGAAAGGGCCTCGTCGTAGCGGATGCCCCTTTCCAGGAAGGTTTCCTTCCTGAAGAAGGCCCCGGCCGTTCCGAACTGGTTGAGGATGAGGGCCGTGGACCAGTTGAAGGGCATGGGGTTGAAACAATATGTAGGGTTCCGCCCGGAGGTATCCTCGAACTTCGTGTAGCTCGTCAGGAATCCGAGGGATGGATTCCTCTCCATGGCGGCGACCCCCCACTCGGCGTAACGTGGGTGGATCGAGTCGTCGTCGTCCAGGAAGATCAAGTAATCCCCGCGGGCCTCCTCGATTCCTTTGTTCCTCGCCGAGGCCAGGCCGCCGTTCTCCTTCCGCACGACCCGCACCCTGGGATCCCGGGAGAGAAGATCTTCCAGGATCGCATCGGCCTCGGGAAGGGGGGATCCGTCGTCCACGACCAGGACCTCCACCTCGGGATGGGTCTGGGCCAGGGCGGATTCCACCGCCCGAGCCACGGAATCCTTCCCCCCGTAGAAGGGAATCACGACGGAAACCTTCTTCCCACGGCGTCCCGCACCCTCCCTCCGGCGGGTTCGGGAGGCGGCCTCCGCAACCGACTCCTCGACTCTGCGGGCGAACCGCTCTGGATCCGTGACCTCTCCGATTCTGCGCGCCCCGTTCCGGCCGATCTCGGGCAGGCGGTCCAGGTTCCTTCCCAGGTCCTCACGGATGCAACGGGCGATCTCCTCAGGGTCGCCGCCTTCCACGAGAAACCCGCTCTCGCCGTGGACGACCACCTCCCCCATCCCCCCCCTCTTCCCGGCGATCACGACCCGTCCCAGGGCCATGGCCTTCACGAAGGAGTAGGGGAAATTCTCCCGAACCGACGGGAAGAGGCAAACATCGGCTTCGCAGGCCGCCTCCAGGAGTTCCGTATCTCCCGTCTTCTCGAGGAATTCCACGTTGGGAGGAGCCTTGGATGCGAGAAAATCCCGGTAGGACCCTCCCAGAGGATCCGTGGGGGTATCCTCTCCCGTGATCCGGAGCTTCAGCTCGGGGAGGAGGGAGAAGGCTTTCACGAGAGCCTCCAAACCCTTTCTCGGCTCGAGCCTTCCGAAGTAGAGAAAGGTCAATTCCTCCAGGCGCCGGACCCGCCGTGGTGGCCGGGGAGTCTCCCGGGAAGGATGAAAGGGGTAAGGCACCAGGGACCCGGCCGGCTCGGGAATCCCCAGCCGGCGGGCCACGATCCCGAGTAAGTCCCTCGATGGACTCGTCCGGAGGGAAGCATTCCGGAGGGTGTAATCCTCCATCGAACAGATGTGCCGCAGGGTGTAGTCCAGGCGGTGCAGGGCTCCATCGAAGAGGAGGCATTCATAGGTCGGGGTGTGGAGAACGACGCCGAGGACGGCATCCCCATAGGAACCGAGGAGCCTCTGCTCCCGGACCGGAACGATCCCTTCCGCATGGAAATCGGGGAACTCTATATAATCGAACCTGGTTCCCGCGGACATCAGGGTCCGGTGGACCAGGTCGGAATAAGAGTAGTGCGGCAATCCTTGGAGGAATTCCGGTCTCCCCTCCTTCCCGAGGCCCTCCCCGGCGAAGAGGACCCTATGGAAGCAGGGAATACTCCTGATGGAGGAACGGCGGTCCTTTCCCGGGTCCGCCGTGAGAAGCCAGACCTCGTGCCCGGCGGAGGAAAGGGCCTTTCCCGCCTCGATTACGTAAGTGCCGATGTCTCCCGGGGAGACCTCGGCTGCTTCCTTGGAGACAAGGCAGACTCTCATGAAGGGCTTCGTCCAGAGGTTTCATGAAACTCTACCTCCATCGTTCCAAGATTCCATCTTCTCCGTCCCTGTCCCGCTCGGCCTTCCTCATCTCCCTCCATCCCGGTCTTTCCGGGAGTCCTCCATCGGGGGCCATACCGGAAAGGGCCCAGGATTCGTTGCCTCGGTTGCAACCCTTTTCCGGAGCCTCCGCTCCCATTTTCGTTACAGGACGCCGAAGGGAGCCGCCCTTTTTCGACAGAGTGCCCCCCCCAGGAATCCCGTCCTTCCCCGCCATAAAAGAAGGGGCCCCCGGGCGGGGAGGCCCCATTCACCGGCCTGGGACATTCAGAAGTTCATGGCGCACCAGTTGGAGAAGGGAAGGGCCTTTCCCGTCACGGGGGAAGCGACGATGGTCTGGGCGTAGAAGGTCGTACCCGAAAGGGCGGCCCGGACCGCGGCGGGAGGGTCCAGCTCGGCCGTCGCCCCGACCCCCTTGGAGTCCAGGACGGCCATCTGGCTCATGGAGAACCAAGGGCTTCCCGGGTCTACGTACCAGGTTCCGTATGGTTTGAGGGTGAGGGGATTCCCGAGGATCTTCGGGGAGAAGAAGACGAAGGCGAACCCGCCGGGAACGTTCGCCTCGTGGATCCGCCATCCGAACTTGGCCTTGTAACCGTATTTCTCCAGATCGTTCAGGTCCGGCCAAAGTCCGGCCAGGCCGTAGTCCTTGAAGTTGAGCTTCAGACCCGACCTGGCCCGGGGATCGACGGCGAAGGGCTGGATGACCGTGTTCTCGAAGAGCAGGCCCATGTCCCACGCCGCAGTGCCTTTGTATTCGTTCACGCTCACCGGTTTGGATGCGAAGTACCGCACGCACCACAGGGATGAGGGCTTGGCCCCCTTCCTGGGATGCTCTCCGGCGTAATTCGGCCTGGCGTCGAAGTATCCCGAACTCTCGCAGATCGAAAGTCCGTCGGAGGGCCATCCCGGGGAGCTGGGAACGCCAAGGCGCAGGCCGAAGAAGACATCTCCCTTGGGGAGGACCTGGGGGACCTTGAACTTCACGGACTGGGTGGAATAGGAATTGAAGTAGCGGGACTTGAAAGGCCCTTCGGAATAGATCAGGCCCGACGGGGAGATGTCGGGCCTCCCCTTCCCGTCGGCCTTCCTCAGTACCACCCAGAAGGACTCGATCGTGTGTCGCTTCGGGTCGAAGGTGGCGGCCTCGAGGCCCAAGGCCTTACCGAGCCCTCCGAAGAACGAAGCCGGAATCCGCTGGAGACACTCTCCTTCGAAGCTCCCGAGGTTTCCCCGGGAGTTCTTCTCCCGGGTCCCGTCGTAGACCTTGAGAAGATTGCTCTTCGGGGTCTGGGTGTAAGCGGGGACCGCCAGGGCCCACAGGGCCCCCAACCAAAAGACCTTCTTCATGGTTCCTCCCATCCTGGGCAAAAGGAATTCAGGCCTTCTCCCTCGACTTTCCCACCCAAGGAGCGGGGAACCGTCCCCGAAGGGCACAAAAAACTTCCCAAGGTCGTTCTTCCCCCTCGTCGGCCCCGGCCGGCTCGGACATGGCCCGAAGGGCCTCCCCCCCCTCGTCAGCCCCGGCCGGCTCGGACATGAGCGAAGCTCATGCCCGAGACGCCCGGGGAGTGGCGGCCCTCCCGGCAGGAGCGGCCTCCTGACGGGCGGAGACGTCCGACCGTAGGATTCCGGAAAGCGGAAACGGGCCCTCAGAATCCGCAGTGTTCCGTCCGGGCGATGATCTCCTCCTGGAGCTCTTTCCCCACTTCCACGAAGTAGTCGCTGTATCCGGCCACCCGGACGATCAGGTCCCTGTGACTCTCCGGGTCGGCCTGGGCCTTCCGGAGGGTATCGGCCGTCACCACGTTGAACTGGACGTGGTGCCCCCCCAGGGTGAAGTAGGAGCGGATCAGTTGGACCAGTTTCTCCAGGTCCCCATCGCTCTCCAGGACCTGGGGGCTGAACTTCAGGTTGAGCAGGGTGCCCCCCGTTCGGGCGTGGTCGATCTTGGCGGCGGACTTGAGGACCGCCGTCGGGCCCTTCCGGTCCGCCCCCTGGGCCGGCGAGATCCCATCCGAGAGGGGAAGGCCCGATCTGCGCCCGTCGGGGGTGGCGCCCGTGACGGAGCCGAAGTAGACGTGGACCGTCGTGGGAAGGAGGTTGACCCTGTATTTCCCCCCCTTGGTATTCGGCCTGCCGTCCAGGGCCTCCAGGTAGGCCCGGAAGACCTCCCTGGTGATGGCGTCGGCCCGGTCGTCGTCGTTGCCGTATTTCGGGGTCTTCTCGAGAAGCAGGGCCCGCAGAGCCTCCTTTCCCTCGAAGTCCTTCGCCAGGGCATCCAGCATCTCCTCCATGGAGACCCGGCCCGTCTCGAAGACGTGGTGCTTCAGGGCGGAAAGGGAGTCGGTCACGCTCCCGAGCCCCACGCCCTGGACGTAGGTGGTCCGGTACCTGGGGCCGTCGTCGTGGTAGTCCTTGCCCTTCTTCACGCAGTCGTCCACGAGGATCGAGAGGAAGGGAGCCGGCAGGGTTTCGGCGTAGAGCCTTTCGATCACGTTGTTCCCGGCGATCTTGAGGTCCAGGAACCACCGGAGCTGCCTCTTCCAGGCCTCGAAGAGTTCCCCGTAGGAAGAGAACTTCCCCGGGTCCCCCGTACGGGGGCCCACCTGCACGCCCGTGCGGGGATCCTTTCCGTCGTGGAGGGCGAGTTCCAGGACCTTCACCCAGTTGAAGTAGCCCGTCAGGGTGCAGCTCTCCTTGCCGAAGGCGCTGATGGTGACGCACCCGCTGGGCCCGCCGGCCCGGGCGTCCACCATGCTCTTTCCGGCATAGAGCATTTCCTCGATGATCGTGTCCGTGTTGAAGACCGAGGGCTGGCCGAAGCCAGTGCGGATGATCTCCGCCGCCCTTTTCACGAAGGCGTCGGGATTCTTCCGGCTCACCTGGATGCAGGAACTGGGCTGGACCAGGCGCATTTCGCCGATCACGTCGAGAAGGAGATAGGACACCTCGTTGACGGCGTCCTCCCCCTCCGGCGTCACGCCGCCCAGGTTGATCAGGGCGAAATCCGTGTAGGTGCCGCTCTGCTCCTCGGTGATCCCCACCTTGGGCGGGGCGGGCTGGTTGTTGAACTTGATCCAGAAACACTGGAGGAGTTCCCGGGCGGAATCCTCCGTGAGGGAGCCTTCGGCCAGGCCCTTCCGGTAGAAGGGAAGGAGGTGCTGGTCCAGCCTTCCCGGGTTGAAGGAGTCCCAGGTGTTGAGCTCGGTGATCACCCCCAGGTGCACGAACCAGTACATCTGGAGGGCCTCGTGGAAGTCCCTGGGGGGTCGGGCGGGAACCCGGCGGCAGACCCGGGCGATGCGGCGGAGCTCCGCCCGCCGGGCCGGGTCCTCCTCGGCCTCGGCCAGGGCCTCGGCCTTCTCGGCATGTCTTTCGGCGAAGCGGATCAGGGCCAGGGCGCAGATCTCCATGGCGTCCAGTTCCTGCTTCTTCTTCCACGCCTCCGGGTCGCCGAGGAAATCCAGGGACTCCCGGCTCTTCCGGATGTCCTCCAGGAAGTCCAGGAAACCCTTCCGGTAGATCTTGTCGTCCAGGATGGCGTGGCCCGGCGCCCTTTGTTCCATGAACTCCGTGAAGACCCCGGCCTCGAAGGCCTTCTTCCACTCCTCCGTCATGGAGGCGAAGACCTTCTCCCGCATGGTCTTGCCCTTCCAGAAGGGAAGGATCTTCTCCTCGTAGACCTTGTAGACCTCGGGCCCCACCTCGAAGCGGGTGCGCTTCCTGCGGCGCATGGCGTCGAAGTCCTTCGGAGTGTGGCAACACAGCTCGGGGTAGGTGGGAGTCCCCTTGGGTGCGGGCCCCCGCTCGCCCACGACGAGTTCCCCCTCCCCGATGTACACCGTCTTGTTCTCCATCAGGTGCTCGAAGGCCAGGGCCCGGCAGACCGGCGGGGAGACCTCCAGGGGAACCCCCGAGGCGTAGAAGTCGGTGATCAACACGGCCCGCTCGGCCGAGATCCAGGGCCGGGTCCGGACGCTCTCTTCCCTCAACCTGGCGACGCGTTCGTTCATGGGGTCATCCGCCTCGTTTCGTCTCGAATCCTCTGGACCGGAAGATCTCCAGGGCCTCCTCCACTCCCGGGCCCGCCGGCCCGCCCTCCCAGGGGCCGGGCCTTCCGGGAAGCCAGGAGAGCTTGTGCACCCCACCCTTGTGGTAGGGCAGGAGATCCACCTCCTCAACGGCCTCTCCCATCTCCCGGAGGAAGTCCGCCGCCGCCTCCAGGTTCTCCCGGGAGTCGTTGAAGCCCGGCACCAGGGGGATCCTGGCGAAGATCCGCCCTCCCCGGGAGGCCAGGAGGCGGAGGTTCTCCAGGATCCCCTCGTTGGGCACCCCCGTGAAACGCCGGTGGACCCGGGAATCCATGTGCTTCAGGTCCACGAGCCAGAGATCGGCCAGAGGGAGCATCCTCCCCACCACTTCCGGCGGGGCGAAGAGGGTGGTGTCCAGGGCGGTATGGAGGCCCCGCTCCCGGCAGGCCGAGAGGAGGGACTCCAGGAAGTCCGCCTGGGCCAGGGGCTCTCCTCCGGAGAAGGTCACCCCCCCGCCGGACTCCTGGAAGAAGACCCGGTCCCGCTCCAGCTCGGCCAGGGCCTCCTCCAGGGTGATCCACCGCCCGAGGATCTCCCGGGCCCCCGGAGGACAGGCCTCCACGCAGGCCCCCGAGAGGTTGCATCGCTCCCCGTCGGCCGGGGCCTTTCCCGGCTCCAGGGAGGCCGCCCCGGTGGGGCAGGCCTCCAGGCAGGCCCGGCAAAGGAGGCACCGCTCCCCGTGGAAGACCAGTTCCCGCCGGGGAAGGAGGCTCTCCGGGTTGTGGCACCAGGGACAGCGGAGGGGGCAACCCTTGAAGAAGAGGGTCGTCCGGATCCCGGGCCCGTCGTGGATGGCGAAGCGCTTGACGTCGAAGACGAGCCCCCCGGCCGGAGCCTTCCTTCCGCCCCCGCCGAAGGGGGCCTTCGCTTCGGGCCGGCCGGGCCCGCTCTTCTCCCTGGAAGGCACCATCCCCCCATCCTACCAAACCGGCCCCGAACCTGGGACGGGAAGCCCCGTCGGTGTGGACCGGCGGGAATGGCCCCTCGGAGAGCCGCAACCTCCACGACGTCGGGGAAAGAAAACGCCTTGTTCTAACGGCGCAGGGAAGGACCGGAGAGATCGGCGTGGGTCAGGGTGGTCCAGGGAAGGGTGTATCCGCCGTACGAAAGGAGGGGACGGAAGACACGGTTGGCCTTCCGGGTCCAGGGGCAAGGATAGGACTTGGGGGAAAGATACCGGTAGTAGTTGAGGATGAGTTCGCTGTATTCGCCCTTCACCCGGTTCCGGAACCTTGGATTGGTGGAGATGGGAATCACTCCTTTCAAGAAGGATCGGGCGGCGAATTCCGATCCCTTCAAGAGGCGCGGGACCTCGTCTCCCGGAAATTTCAGGTCGTAGAGGCGGAACCGTGCGGGCACGTCCTGGTGGCGGAGGATCTCCGCCGCCGTCACCAGCATGTTGAAGGATCCCGTGCCGTGGGCAGGGTCCCGGTTGAACTCCATGATCTCCCCGTTTGAGGCCACGGTGAGCCCCACCAGGTTCACCGGCCGGCCGTGCCTCTCCATGACTCTCCTGTTCCCGAACTGGATCCCGAAGAGGAGGCGCAGGCCCGAATCGAAGAGGGCCCGATCGTCCAGGAAGACTCCAAGGGCGAGCCTGGTCCGGGCCGTGGAGGTTCCTTGGTTCTGGTTGCCGTAAGGTCCGCCTACGTACCCGATCCATTCCAGGGAAAGCCGTGCCAGGACCCGGCACATCCTTTCGAACCGGGCCACGTCCTTGGTCTTCCACCCGGCGGCGCCTCCCTTGTAGTGCCGGAGGATCTCCGCGCCGGCCACCCAGTCGTTGGCCACCCAGGAGGTATAGAGGTTCTTGTACACGTCGCCGTTCTCGGTGATCACGTCCCGGAAGACGGCGCTCCAGGCGTTGTAGATCTTCATGGCCTTCCGGGCGTGCTCCATCTTTCCCGTCACCACCCACTGGAGGACGTGGGCGTAGGCCGCGAGGGCGTCGTCGCGGAACCACATCTTGCTCGGATGCCCCCCCGCGGGGGTGACCACCGGCACGGGGTGGGGCTTCCAAGCGGGACTTGAGTAGGGAAGCCCCCCCGAGACCTTGGAACTCCTGTCCTCCAGCATGGCCTTCCAGCCGATCTTCATGGGATGGGGATTCTTGCCGGTTACGTTCTCGCGGATCCGATCCAGCTCCTCCGCCGAATTGTAGATCCCCGGGTGGCGAAAACGCCCCCTCCATCCGTCGATCCGGAACACCAGGTAGTTCAGGACGAAAGGACGGATCCTCCCGTGGAGGTCCCCGCCCCAGCGGACCTGGACGTGGAAGACGTGCATCCCCGGCCGGGCCTTCCAGACGTGGGGACTCTTCCACCGGACGGGCTCCCCGTCCATTCGAAGGGTGATCCTGTCGATCCTGTGCCCCTTGGGATCGATCTTCCAGGAGATCCGGATCCTCTCTCCCGGGGATCCCCTGAGCTTCGAGGCGCTCAGGGTCACCAGGGGAGGCTCACCGGGAACGTTCCCGGGCGCCAGGGCCAGGACGAAGGAAAGGAAGGCCCCTGCACGCCCCTTGCCACAGCCGGAGAAGGCAGTACGAAACAGGCGTCCTACATCTTTCATGAGTCGACCTCGCTTCCATCCTCCCCCGCCCATTCTCCCGCGGGGGAAAACCGGCCCAAGGGAAAAGCTCTGCTCTCCTCCGGATCTAACAAAATTCGAACGAACGATGGGACCCGGCCTTGTCCTTCTCTTCCCCGGGCCCAAAGATGGTGAAAGGCTCCCGCCTGGGAAGGCCCTTCCCCCCCCCAGAAATCCCGGAGGCCCCATGGAATCCCCAAGGCTGAACCGAATCCAGAGCGCCCTGGAGAGCTTTCTCCGCCTCGAAGCCGCCGGAGGCATCCTCCTCATGGCGGGGGCCGTCCTGGCCCTCCTGGCGGCCAACTCCCCCTTGAGAGGGATCTACACCTCCTTCCTGGAGCTCCCCTTCTCGATCCGGATCGGCTCCGCGGCCCTCTCCAAGCCCCTTCTCCTCTGGATCAACGACGGCCTGATGGCGGTCTTCTTCTTCCTCGTGGGGCTCGAACTCAAGAGGGAGGTCCTGGAGGGCCACCTCTCCAGCCCGGGGAAGGCCGTGCTCCCCGCCTTCGCCGCCCTGGGGGGAATGGCCCTCCCGGCCCTGGTCTTCCTCTTCTTCAACAGGAAGGATCCTGTGGCCCTGAAGGCCTGGGCCGTTCCCACGGCCACGGACATCGCCTTCGCCCTGGGGGTGCTCTCCCTCCTGGGAAAGAGAGTCCCTGCGGGCCTCAAGGCCTTCCTCTTGAGCGTGGCCATCTTCGACGACCTGGGAGCCGTCGTGGTGATCGCCCTTTTCTATTCCGGCGGATTGTCCCTGCCTTCCCTTGCCGCGGCGGGCCTCTTTCTCCTGGGCCTGGCCCTCCTGAACCGCCTCGGCGTGAAACGGCCCGCCCCCTATTTCCTCCTGGGCGTGCCCCTCTGGGTGGCCGTCCTGAAGTCCGGGGTCCACGCCACCCTGGCCGGCGTGGTCCTGGCTCTCTTCATACCCCTGGGAAAGAAAGGAGAGGGAGAGAGCCCCGATCCAAGGAGTTCACTCCTGCGCCGCCTGGAGCACGACCTCCATCCCTGGGTGGCCTTCGGGATCCTCCCCCTCTTCGCCTTCGCCAACGCCGGGGTCTCCCTGGAGGGACTTTCCTTCTCGGACCTCTTCCAGCCCCTGCCCCTGGGAATCGCCGCCGGTCTCCTCCTGGGAAAGACCGCCGGTGTCCTCGGCTTCTCCGCCCTGGCGGTCCGGCTCAAGGCCGCCGTCCTTCCCGAGGGGACGGGCTGGCCCCTTCTTTTCGGAACCTCCATCCTCTGCGGGATCGGCTTCACCATGAGTCTCTTCATCGCCTCCCTGGCCTTCGAGGAGGGAGGAGGCTCCCACGGCCTGGACCGCCTGGGAATCCTTGCGGGCTCCCTCCTCTCGGGAATCCTGGGCTACCTGGTCCTTCGCCTTGCCTTGAACCGGAAGAGGACCGGCTGAACCCGGAGGAGCCCCCCCTCCCACCGGGGGGAGGGTTCAGGAAAAATTCAGAAAGGGCCCGGCCGGCCGGGCCCTCCTCCCAGGTAGAATTCCTTTTCCTTCTCCCGACGAACTCCCTTCCCGAGCGAAAGCCGCCCATGGATCGAATCTTTCTCTCTCTCGCAGCCCTCCTGGCCTGGCTCCTCCCGGCGGGCCTCCTTCCCTCCTGTTCCCCGGGGGGCACCAAGACGGTGGTGGTCTACGTCTCGGAGGACCAGGTCTTCTCCGAGCCCGTCCTGAAGGCCTTCGAGAAAGAGACGGGGATCCGGGTGAAGGCCCTCTACGACACGGAGGAGGCCAAGAGTACGGGCGTGATGAACCGCCTTCTCGCCGAGAAGGACAACCCCCAGGCCGACGTATACTGGGCCAACGAGCCCATCCGGGCGGAAGTGCTCAAGCAAAAGGGCGTGGCCGCTCCCTACGTCTCCCCCGAGGCGAAAGACATCCCTCCCGCCTTCAAGGACCCCGAGGGATACTGGACGGGCTTCTCCGCCCGGCTCAGGGTGCTCGTGGTCCGCAGGGGACTCGAGAAGAAGCCTTCCGGGATCCGGGCCTTCACCGACCCGGCCTGGAAGGGAAGGGCCGTGATCGCCAACCCCCTCTTCGGCACCACCACCTCCCACGTGGCGGCCCTCTTCACCCTCTGGGGGGAGGAGAGGGCCAAGGCCTTCCTGGCGGGCCTCAAGGAGAACCGGGTGGCCATCTCCACCGACAACGGCGAGAGCGCCGATCTCGTGGCCTCGGGAAAATACGACTTCAGCCTGGTGGACAGCGACGACGTGGTCAACCGGATGCGCCGGGGAAGACCGGTGGAACTGGTCTATCCGGACCAGGACAGGGGCGGCGCAGGATGCTTCCTGGTGCCCAATACGGTGGTCCTCATCCGGGGGGGCCCCCACCCCGAGGAAGCGAAGAGGCTCATCGACTACCTCCTCTCCAGAAAGACCGAGGCCGCCCTGGCCCGGGCCGACTGCGCCCAGCTCCCCCTGAGGCCCGGCGTGCCTCCTCCGAAGGAGCTGAGGCCCCTCGAAGAGATCCGGGTCATGAAGGTGGACTACGCTCGGGTGGCCCGCACCCTGGTCCGGATCCAGCCCTTCCTCGAGTCCTGGGCGGGGCTGTAGATGGGAAGGAAGGGGATCCTCCTCCTTGCCGCCGCCTTCCTCGTCGTGGCGGGCATCCTTCCCCTTCTCTCCATGCTCTTCCAGAGCCTCTTCCCAGGCGGGCGTTTCTCTCTTTCCGCATACGAAGGGGTCCTTGCCACGCGGCGCCAGTGGACCCTCATGGGGAACAGCCTCTCCCTGGCCCTCCTGGTCACGGTCCTCACCTCCGCCCTGGGCGTGCCCCTGGGAATCCTCCTGGGAAAGACGGACCTGCCCTTCCGCAGGACCTTCCTCTTTCTCTTCCTCCTCCCCCTCCTGGTCCCGCCCTACATCACGGCCGTCTCCTGGGCGGGCCTGCTCGGAAGGGAAGGGCTCCTCTCCCCCCTCCTGGGCCCGGGTGTCTCCAAGGCCGCCTCGGATCTCCTCTTCGGCCTGCCCGGGTGCGTCCTGGTCCTTGCCTCGGCCTACCTGCCCATCCCCATGCTTCTCACCTTCTTCTCCCTCCAGGCGGTGAATCCACGCCTGGAGGAAGCGGCCCGTGTCTCCGCCGCCTGGCCCCAGGTCCTCCGGCGCATCACCCTCCCCCTGGTCCTCCCGGGTCTCCTTGTGGCGGCCCTTCTCGTCTTTCTCATGGCCCTGGGGGAGTTCAGCGTCCCCAACTATCTGCGGTTCCCCGTCTTTCCCGTGGAGAGTTTCACCCAGTTCTCCGCCTTCTACGACTTCCAGGCCGCCACCGCCTCGGCCCTCCCCCTGGCCCTGGCCGCCCTGGTCCTCCTGGCCGGCGAGGCCCTCTTCCTGGAAAAGAAGTGGTCCTCCCTCAGGCCCGCCCCCGGCGCCGGACCGGCCGCCCGAATCGCCCTGGGGAAAAACAGAAAAAGGTATCTCTTCCTTGCCGCCCTTCCCGCCCTCTTCCTGGTCGTCCTACCTTTCGCCGCCCTCCTGGCCCGGACGGGAGGGCCGGCTCCCTTCGCGGAGGCTTTCGAAAGAGCCGGAGACAGCCTCCTTCGGAGCCTCCTCTTCGCCACCCTGGGAGCCACCCTCCTGGCCATCCTGGGCTTCTTTCTCGGCTACCTGGTCCACACCAGGGCCCTCCCGGCCTGGCGGGCCCTGGACTGGCTGACCCTCTTCCTCTTCGCCCTTCCCGGCACGGTGATCGCCGTGGGCCTCATCTCCCTCTGGAACCGCCCCTGGACCAACTTCGTCTACGCCACGCCCCTGATCCTCCTTCTCGGCTGGACCGCCAAATACGCCGCCCTGACCAGCCGGATCGTCTCGGCCCGCCTCTCCCTCCTCCCGCCCTCCATGGAGGAGGCCGCCCAGGCAGCAGGCGCGGGCTGGTTCCGCCGGATCGCATTCATCGTCGCGCCCCTGGCGGCCCGAGGGATCCTGGCGGCCTGGCTCACGGCCTTCCTCTTCTGCCTGAGAGACACGGGGATCACCATGATGGTCCACCCTCCTGGCGGGGAGACCCTGCCCGTGCGGATCTTCACGCTCATGGCCAACGGGAGTCCCCGCCTGGTCTCGGCCCTCTGCGTGATCATGGCCGCCTCCGTCCTCTTCCCGGCGGCCCTCCTCTTCACCCTCATGGCCCGTACCCCCAAGGAGGAAACCCGGTGAACCTGGTGGAAATGGAAGGCGTCTCCTTCTCCTACAAGGGAGGACCCGTCCTGGAAGGCCTGGACCTCCGCGTTGGGGAAGGAGAAAGGGTCGCCGTCCTGGGCCCCTCGGGCTGCGGCAAGACCACCCTTCTCAGGCTCCTGGCGGGCTTTCTACCTCCCGCGAAGGGAAGGATCCTCCTGGGGGGAAGGGAGGTTTCGGGTCCGGGCCGGATCCTGGCCCCCCCGGAAGAGAGAAACCTCGGGGTGGTCTTCCAAGACCTCGCCCTCTGGCCCCATCTTACGGTCCGGGGAAACCTGGAGTTCGGCCTCGAGGCCAGGAAGGTTCCAAGGGAAGAGAGAGACAGGCGCATCGGCGAGACCCTGGCCCTCCTCGGAATCGGGGAATTCGCCCGGCGCAAGCCCTCCCAGCTCTCGGGGGGCCAGCAGCAAAGGGTCGCCCTAGCCCGGGCCCTGGTCCTCCGCCCGGACCTCCTCCTCATGGACGAGCCCCTCTCCTCCCTGGACTTCGATCTCAGGAAGAAGCTCCGGGCCGAGATCCTCCGCCTCCAGGAAGAGCTCCGCTTCACCCTCCTCTACATCACCCACGACAGGGAGGAGGCCTTCCACCTGGCCCAGCGGGTCCTCCTCCTCTCCAAGGGAAGGATCGCCTTCCGGGGCACCCCGGAAGAAGCCCGGACCTTCCTGGG
>CAZLQD010000035.1:0-48335 GCA_964561605.1 uncultured Planctomycetia bacterium | reverse complement strand
CGTCGGGCCCCAGAAAACGCTCCAGGAAGAGTCCGCCCGTCATGTTGGCCACTTCGGCGAGGGCGTCCAGGGCCCTCTTCTTCCCGTCCTCGCCGGGGGATGCCTGCCCGAGGATCTCCTCGGCCAGCCTGGAGCCGACCTCGGGAGCGACGGCGACCCTGAGTGTCGTCTCCTCCGGGTGGTGGAGGGGGAGATCCGCCACGAGGAGCCCCGACGGCCAGGCGGGAGCGTCCCCTTCCAGGGGCTCCAGGAAGAGAAAGGCCGATTCCTCCAGGATCTCCGATGCCACCCTGGCAAGGAGAGCTTTCAGGTCCACCGCGATCATCCTCTTCCTCCTTCAAGGGATTCGAGGGCCTTCAGGATCACGTCACGAAGAGCCTCGGGGTGAAAGGGCTTGTTCAACCATGCCCTGGCCCCTTTCTCGACCAGGTGGGAGAGGCGCTTCTGATTTCTGTCCGAAGTAATCAGGATCACGGGAGTCTTCTCCAGCAGGTCGTCCTCGGCCATCCTCTCCACGAGCTCTCCCCCGGTCATGGAGGGCATGTTCAGGTCGGAGAGGACCAGGTCGATCCACTGGTCCCTCAGGGTCTCGAGGGCTTCTTCCCCGTTCCCCGCTTCATGGACCTCGCCGATCTCGATTCCTGTCATTCGCAAGGCCTTGAGGATCACCTTCCGGGAGGTCGTGGAGTCGTCGACTACGAGAATGTTGTAAGCCATCTCTCCCTCACTTCCCTTCTTCCAAGAGCCTGGTCCTCTCCTCGATCTCCGGGATGCTTCGGCCCGCGATCCTTTCGAGGAGGGGCGGGGACGCGCCGAGCCGCTCCATGGAAGCGGCGTCGATCTCCCGGGACAATTCACCTATGTCCGTTCCGTAGCCGAGGGCGTGGGCCAGGCAGTCCGCCACATGCACTGCCTCCGTCACGGCCCGGAGGATTTCGTCGCCCCCATCTTCCCCTTCCCTGGAGCCGGGATGGTGGTGCCAGCGGGCCACGAAACCGATCCCGGGAGGGAGGTCCCATCTCTCCGCCACTGCCGAGCCCACCTCGGTGTGGTCCACGCCCAGGACGGCTCTCTCGGCCTCCACCAGGGCCAGTTGCTCCCGGCGGAGTCCTTTCAGGAGGGCCGGGGCTTCCCGGGCCAGGTAGGTGCTGGTCACCAGTTTCCCGATGTCGTGGAGGAGGCCCGCCAGGAAGCACTCTTCCTCCATGCCCAGCCCCGCCTCCTGTCCGAGTTCCTGGGCCAGGACCCCGACGGCGATACAGTGCCGCCAGAAATCCCTGGCGTCGATTCCATATCCGGCCAATTCCCCCGGGATGACCCCCCTGAGGGCCGTTGCCAGGGCCACGCTCAGGACCCTGCGGGTTCCCAGGACCGCCACGGCCTGGGCGGCCGAGTCCACCTGCCTGGCCAGGCCGAACTCGGCGGAGTTGGCGAGCCTCAGGAGGTTTCCCGCCAGGGCGGGATCCGATTCCACGACCCTGGCATAGTCCTCCAATTCGGAGGATTCGTCCCTCCCGAGCTCCGAAATCCTGGCGAAGGAGGATCCCAGGCCCGGAAGGTGATCCACCGAGGAAAGGATCTCTTCCTGGGAGATCATAGCTCCACCTCCTCTCCCTGGCTGGAGACCAGGGTCAGGCCGTCCTCCACGAAGAGGCGGACCGTCCGGGACTTCCTGCCGCCCACGTCCTCGGCGGCCAGGAGGATCTCGTTCTTCCAGAGGATCTTGCGTAGGACCGTTATGTTTCTCTTCCCGATGTTGAAGATTCCCTTCTCGTCCTTGATGTTTCCTCCTCCCACGGCCTTGACCACCAGGTCTTCCTTGCGGCAACCGAGATGGAACATCTTTTTGAAGAGAAGAGGAATGCCGGTGTCACCGAACATGGCCGGCCGGGTTTTTGCCTTTTCCGGCGAGGCCTTGGAGAGGGGAAGCATGTAGTGGATCATGCCCGCCGCCTTTCGGACGGGATCGTAGAGGCACAAGGCGATGCAGGAGCCCAGGGCGTAGGTGACGAGCACGTCCCCGGTCCTGTCGGTGACGGCAAGGTCGCCCATCCCGACGACGACCTGGTTCGCCGATCTCCTTGCCAGGGTCTCCTTTCCCACGGCTTCCTTCCCTCCTCAGGCTACGGGGTCGTCCTCGGCCCCTCCCGTCGGTTTCCGGTAGACCGAGGGCTTTACCGTTACGAGCCCGGTCTTCACACCCGCCAATGTGTCCGAATGGCCCGTGATGAAGAGTCCCCCCGGGGCCAGCAACCTTTCCGCTTCGTCCACGACGGTCTGCCTTGTGGGGGTCTGGAAATAGATCATCACGTTCCGGCAGAAGATCACGTCGATGGGCCCCTTCATGGGGTAGGGGGGCTTGGCCAGGTTGAGTCTCCTGAAGAGGATCCGCTCCTTCAGTACGGGGCGGACCTCGTAGAGGATCTCTCCGGATCCGGAGTCTTCGATCTTGTCGAAGTACTTCGACCTCTGCGGCCTGGGAATGGGCGCCACGGCCTTCTCCTTGTAGACGCCCCGCTTGGCGGCGGCCAGGGCCTTCCCGGAGATGTCCGTGGCGAGGATCTTGAAGTCCACCACCCGCCCCTGGAAGGTCTCGCACAGGGTCAGGGCGATGGAATACGGCTCTTCGCCCGTGGCCGCGGCGGCGCACCATACCCTGAAACGTTTCCTCCCTCGGGCCAGGAGTTCCGAGGCCCAGCGATGGAGAAGTTCGAAGTGGTCCGGCTCCCTGAGAAAGTTGGTGAAGTTGGTCGTTATGGCGTCGAGGAAGAGGGAGACCTCTTTTCCCGTGCCGTCCCTGAGAAGGTAATCCAGGTATTCCTTCTCCCCTTCGAGGCCCAGCTGGCGGATCCGCTTGGAGATCCGGGAGGAGACCAGGGCCTCCTTGCCGGGAGGGAGGTGGATCCCGGCCTCCTCGAAGGCGATCCGGCTCAGTCTATGGAAGACGGAACGATTCATGGGCGTTCAGGGAAGAAAACGCCCGGCCCGGACCGAAAGGCCGGACCCGGACCGGACCGGGCTGGGACACGGATACCTTTCAGAAATCCTCGAAGTCCTCGTCCTCCTCCAGGGGGATCAGTTCCTGGGGAGAGACCTTCTGTTTCCGCGGCGGTTTTGCCTTCGGCCCCGCCTTTGGGATGGAGGATGCCGGGGCCGGAGCCGGGCCGAAACCGCTCTCCTTTCGGTCCAACCGGAATCGTGCCACCAGGGCCGCAAGTTCCTGGGCCTGGGAGGAGAGTTCCTCGGCGGCGCTGGAAGCCTCCTCCGAGTTGGCCGCCGCCTGCTGGACGGCCTTGTCCATCTCGGCTACGGCCTTGTTGATCTGGTCGATTCCCGAGGCCTGCTCCTCGCTGGCCACGGCGATCTCGCTCACCAGGTCCCGCACCTTGGAGACGGCGTTCACGATCTCCTCCAGGTTCTTGCTGGAGTCCCGCGAGACCTGGACACCCTTCTCGGCGAGCTTGGCGGCCTGGGAGATCAGGCCTTCCGTCTTGTTGGCCGCCTCCTTTGCCCGGAGGGCCAGGTTCCGGACCTCCTCGGCCACGACGGCGAAGCCCCTCCCTGCGTCTCCCGCCCGGGCCGCCTCCACGGCCGCGTTCAGGGCGAGGAGATTGGTCTGGAAGGCGATCTCGTTGATGTCCTTGATGATTGCGCTCGTGTCCTCCGAGGCCTTCTTGATCTTGTCCATGGAATCGAGAAGGAGGGTCATTCCTTCCGCCCCCTTCCTCGCCAGGTCCTGGGCCGCCTGGGCGAGGGCCTTGGCCTCCTGGGTGTTGTCGGAGTTCTGCTTGGTCTGGCCGGCGATCTGCTCCAGGGCGCTGGAGGTCTCTTCCAGGGAGCTGGCCTGTTCCGAGGCCCCCTGGGCGATGGTCTCGGCGCTGGAGGCGATCTGCCTGGAGGCCGAGGCGATCTGCTCCACCGCCTCGCTCACCTGGAGGACTGCGTCGTGCTGGGCCTGGATCCCCTGGTTCAGGTTGTCGGCGATGGTCTTGAAGTCCCCCTTGAAGCCCTCCGGGACCCTGGCGGTGAGGTCCGCCTCCGCCAGTTTCCTGGCCACGTCCACGATCTCTCCCAGGACGTTCTTCAAATCGGAGATGTCGACGACGTATTCGAGGGCGCCCACGATCCGGCCCTTTTTGTCTTTGACGGGAACGCCCGTGTACTGGATGGGCATGTTCAACCCGTCCGGGTCGGCCACGGTCTCGTCGGAGACCTGGCTGTCCGTGGCCATGGCGCGGGCGCAACAACACTTGGGCGTCCTGCAGTGGGGGGTCTTGAAGATCTCGTAGCACTTCCTCCCCGCGGCCGAGGCCTGGTCGATCCCCAGGATCTCCGCTCCCTTGGCGTTGAGGAAGCGGATCGTGAAGTCCTTGTCGATCTGCATGACCGGCGTGGGGAGGGTGTTCAGGCTCTCCAGGGCCTGCTCGGCGAGCTCGTTTCGGGTCTCGGGCTCCAGGTGGGCCACGACGCCTTCGAGCCGGCCCTCCTCGTCGAAAACGGGCCTGGCCGTGAAGGTGTAGGTCTCCTCACCGTTCCAGGTGAAGCCTTCCTCCTTCTCTTCCATCCCCGAGAGGATGGCCGCCTTCACGGGGGTCTTCTCCCTCTCCGTGAAGAAGCCCTGCCAGGCCTTCTTCCCTTTCAACTCCTCCAGGCTTCGCCCCGTGAGGCTTTCCAGGCCGGCGCTCCAGAAGAGGATCCGCCCCTTGTCGTCCGTCGCGAAGACGTAGGCCCCGGTCTCCTTCAGGAGGGCCGCTTCCAGTGCGGCGTGGGACCTGGTCCCCTTGGCATCCTCGGTCTTGGTCGCGGTTGTCATCTTTCCCGTCTCCCTTCCTACGTATGAATCTTGCAGACTTTTCGAATCCCAATCTCCGGAAGATTCCCGCGGTTCCGGGCTCAATCCTTCCCGGATTCCTTTCCCTCGCTTTCCCCGGACTGGAGGACCTTCCCGATGTCCAGCAGGAAGATCACCCGCTTGTCCGCCTTGCCCACTCCCAGGATGAAGTCCGTCTCGATTCCGCCGGCGCCGAAGTCCGGCGGGGGTTCGATCTGGTCGGCGCCGATGTCCAGGACCTCCAGGACCTCGTCCACCAGGATTCCCATGGTGAATTCCTTGTCACCCTCGGCGAACTGGACCACGATGATCACCGTCTGGTCACTGAGCTCTGTGGGTTCCATGCCGAATTTCAGGCGGAGATCCACCACGGCGATCACCTTTCCTCTCAGGTTGATCACCCCCCGGATGTAGTCCTCCGTCCTGGGAACACGGGTGATCTCCATCAGGCCGATCACGTCCCGGACCTTCAGGATCTCCAGACCGTATTCTTCCTCGGCCAGCTTGAAGGTCATGTACTTTCCGGCCAGGCTTTCGATTCCGTTCTTCTCGCCCGTCCCGGCCGGTGGCTGAACCGTGCTCATCGTTCTCCCTCCCCCGGGGCGGAATACACTCCTTCCCCGGATTCATCCTGGACTTTCTCTTCTTTCCCGGTGCCTTCCTCGTCCCCTTTCGAACCCGAAATCCGTTCGAGCGTCGGAGAAACCCTTTCGGGAACGGAGATCTCTTCGAGGTGAACGATCTCCGCCATGTTCAGGATCAGGCCCACTCTTCCGTCGGAGAGAATGGCTGCGCCGGAGAGATACCCTGTATTGGGCAGCCCGTTGCCCAGCCCTTTGATGACCACCTGTTGCTGGGTGAGGACGTCGTCTACGAGGATTCCCACCTTCCGGCCTTGGCTCTCCACGATCACCACCAGGGCCTCGAGGGGATCCTGGACCGCGCCGGGAATGCCCAGGAGGCGGTCCAGGCGGAAGAGAGGGAAGGTCTCCCCGCGGACGGCCATGACCTCCTTCTTCCCGGCCACGGAGTAGATCATGCCCTGTTCGGGCTTTATGGATTCCACCACCGAGAGGGTGGGTATGATGTAGCGCTCCTTCCCGCAGGTGACCAGCATGCCGTCGATGATGGCCATGGTGAGGGGAAGGATGAGCTGGATGGAAGTTCCCCGGCCCGGCGTGGAGGTGATGGACACGGATCCCCGGATGGATTCGATGTTCCGTTTCACCACGTCCATCCCCACGCCGCGCCCGGAGATCTCCGTGAGCTTCTTGGCCGTGGAGAAGCCCGGCGCAAAGATCAGGTTGAAGACTTCCTGGTCCGAGAGGGAATCACCGTCCTTGACGAGGCCCTTCTCCTGGGCCTTCTCGAGGATCGTCTTCCTGTCCAGCCCTTTCCCGTCGTCGGCCACTTCGATGACGACGTTGCCGCCCTGGTGCCTGGCCTTGAGGTAGATGGTGCCCGTCCTGGGCTTTCCCGCCGCCTCCCGCTCTTCGGGAGGTTCGATTCCATGGTCCACGGCGTTCCGGATGATGTGGACCAGGGGATCGCCCAGTTGTTCCACCATGCCCCGGTCGATCTCCGTCGTGGCCCCTTCGATCTCGGTCTTGACGGCCTTCCCGGTCTTCCGGGAGAGGTCGCGGACCATCCGGGCCATCTTCTGGAAGACGTCCCGGACGGGCACCATCCGCATTCTCGTGGCGATGTCCTGGAGATCGCTGGTGATCTTGGACATCTGGCCCAGTTGTTTCCTCAGGGAGGGGGAGGCGATGCCGGCCAGTTCCGGAGCGTTGACCACCATGGTCTCGGCGATGACCAGCTCACCGATCAGGGCCACCAGGGTGTCCACCCTCTGGAGGTCCACCTTGACGAACTCTTTGAGCTTGGAGGGGGCCGATTCCGCCTTGGCCTTCTTCCGGGCAGGGATGTCCTGGGAGACCTTCCGCGGGGGAGCCGAGCCCTGCTCCACGGGCTCCGCTCCCGGGACGGGGACCTTCTCTTTCGGCCTTTCGTGGGCCCGTTCCTTCCCTTCCGGGGAGAGGCCTTTGGCGTCTTCGACAGGGTTCTCTCCCTCTTCCCGGCCGGCTTGTGCCGTGGGGGAGGATCCGGCCTCGAGTTTTCCGGCGGCCGCCTTCTTGAGTCTCTCCAGCAGGGCCTTGCGGCCCGGGAAGACGAGGGGCTTCTTCCCCCGGGAGATGGCCTCCCTGAGCCGGTCCAGCATCTCCCGCATGGTCTCGGTGGAGTCGAAGAGCACGTCCAGGACGGGCCCTTCGATCTGGAGGGACCCCTTCCGGGCCTGGTCCAGGAGGGCCTCCGTGGTGTGGGCCAGCTCGGTGATGTCCTGGAGTTCCAGGAAGCCCGAGAGCCCCTTGATCGTGTGGAAGACCCGGAAGAGGGAATTGATCCGGTCCTCCGAAAGGCCCTCTTCTTCCGCGGCGAGGAGGGTCTCGTCGACCTTGGAGAGGCCTTCCTCGCTCTCGGCCAGGAAATCCTCGGCCAGGGATACGGACTCCTCGTCCCAGTCCTCTTCTTGCGGTGGAGGATCCGCTCCAGGGGATGGGGGCGAACCTGGTCCACCCGCTTCTGTAATTTCCTCTTCCTGTGCAGGGGTGCGGCCCCCGGCGCCGGCTTCTTCTTCGGGTGTCTCTCCTTCTCCAGCCTGGAGAGGGGACCCTTCGAGGAACCCCGGGATCCCCTCTGTCGGGTTATCCGGCCTCACGCCACGGGCGTAGGCGTCCAGGGCGGAGGAGATCCAATCCTTGACGGACAAGAGGCGGTCCACCGCGTCGGATGTGGGAGCCTGTGCCTCCAGGTGGTCCTCCAGCTCGTGACAGACCTTTTCCAGTTCTTCCAGGCCCAGGACCCCGGCTTCCCCCTTGAGGGTGTGGACCTTGCGTTTCAAGGCCGGGCCCGCCGAATCAGGGTCCTTCTCCAGGGCGAGGATGGCCGCTTCGATCTCGGCCAAGGCATCCTTGCTTCCGGCGAGGAACTCCTGGAAGACCTCCTGGTCCGCCCATTCGGGAAGGTGGAAGGCCCGTTCTTTCCCGGATCCGGAATCTCCCCTCCCCTCGGGAGAGGGGGCGGTGGAGGCGCCGCCGGGCCCGTTGAGGGAACGGGGGCCTTCGAGGAGGGCCGTGATCCTGTGTTGGATTTCTTCCAGGAGAGGACCTTCTGTTTCCTCGGGAGCGGAAAGGAACCTCTTTACCGCATCCAGGATGGCTCGGGCCTCTTCCTTCGTCTCTTCGGGGGTCTGGGCGGGGAGAGCTTCGAGGAGCGCCTCCAGGTCCCCTGCAAGTGCTTCCAGGGACGGTTTGTCCCCCGGGTCGGCCAGAAGGGCCGATGCGGCCAAGCGATCTGCAACCTTCTCCAGTCCCTCGAGGTCGGACATGCGCCTTCCCTCCTGCGGGATGCAACGAACCTTTCCCTTTCCCGGAGAATTCCGGGCCCCTTGGAATCGCCCCGAATCGGGGATATTCCAGGGCCCGGAAACCTGGGTTGGGGAAGAATGCCTGAGAAAAAGCGTTGGAGATCCGGCCGGGGCCGGAGGCCCCTTTCCCGTCCGTTTTTCTTTCGGAAGGAGGGAGGCGGCCGGTTAAGCTCTCCTTTTCCTTTCGGAAGAAGCGAAAAAAACTTGATAACAGTATAAATATTTTCCGGGTCCGGGCATGGATTTCGGAGGGGTGGCTTGGCGGTCGTTCGTAAGCACCGTGGGCGAAAGAAATTATGCGACACCGTATAAAAAGTCTACGGCCGGCACCGGGCAGAGTGTCGAATTTCCCGACAGCAATCCGGCCTTGCGGGAAAGGATGCGGATCCAGGGTGGACTCCGGTGTTTCGAGTCCCCTCTTTCCGGGCCGGCAGGCGGCGGGCAGGCGGAGAAAGTCGAACTCTTCCCCCCTCTTCTCCCGGGGTCCGCCCCCGGAGGGATGCGTTTTGCAACGGATGCAAAAGGTTCGGAAAAGGAGGGTGGAAGGTGTCCCGCGGCGGGAAAGGCGGCCCGGGAAAGGGGGAAGAGAGTGGTGCCCCCCGCAGGGCTCGAACCTGCGACCCGCGGATTAAGAATCCGCTGCTCTGCCAACTGAGCTAGAGGGGCACGCCGGAAGAGAGGGGAAGTGTAGGGATCTCCCGGGCTTTGTCAAGGGCTCCGGGCTTGGGTTTTTCCCTCGCCCCCAGGGTCCCCGGCGGAGGGGGAAAGGCCGCATCGCTCCCCACGGGGGAGGCCCTCCGGACCTGGGTCGGAGGCCCTTCGAAAACCTCCTTCGATTCGGCGTGGGCCCCTTCAGGTCCTCTTCCTTCTTCCTGCTCTTCCCCCTTGATAGAGGGAGAGCTTGGGGTATCATTCTTCCCCCATTGGAAGTTCCGTGCAGGGTGAGAGTAGCTCAGCTGGTTAGAGCGCCAGACTGTGGCTCTGGAGGTCGTGGGTTCGAAACCCATCTCTCACCCCACTTTCTTGCCTTCCGGCCCTCCGCGGGCGACCCGGAGCCCTTCGAGCGCGGGTCGAGGTAGAATGGGCGGGACCTGGAGCTGGAGGTAGCCGAGACCCGTGGGACCCAGGGCTTCGAGGGTGTTCTTCTCGCTTTCTCTCCTTGCAGGGTCTCTCTGGACCGCTCCTTCCCTTCCAGCCCAGAAGGAGGTTCCCCTCGAAACCATCGGCCCGGGCTACTTGGTCGTGCGGGCCCAGGTCTGCAGGGGTGGAGTCAAGATGGACCGCCACCTCCTCCTGGACCTCCTTTGTCCCGTTCCCCTGGTCTACTTTCCCGGCGAAGCCCTCTTTCTCGGGATCCGCAGGAAGAAGGGGGAGAAGGTGGACCTGGAGATGGGGGACGCCCGCTTGAAGGGGGTCCCAGTCCTGCTGGCCAAGCTGGGCCTCCTCCAGGAACTGACCCGGGACTACGCCACCGAGCTGGGGGAGATCCCCGTGACGGGGATCCTGGGGTACCCCGCCCTGGCGGGCTACAAGATCGAGTTGGATCCCATCGACGAGATCCTCCGCCTCTTTCCTCCCGCCCTCCAGGGGGATCCTCCGGCCGGAGGGCCCGAACGATGGGTCCTCCCCCTGGTCCTGGACCAGGGACCGCCCAGGTTGGAGGCCACCTTGGCGGGAAAGGTGAAGGGGTTCCTCTACCTGGCCACGGGGAGCCCCCATTCCTTTCTCTTTTCCGGTGCCCTGTCGCGGGCCGGCCTGGAGGGGAAGGCCGTAAAGGACCTGGTGGCGGGCAAGGCCCAGCTCGCCGGGATCGTCCCTTTCCGCTCCATGGAAGTGGAGGACCTTTTCTATCGCCTTCCGGGGCCTCTCCTGGGAGGGCTCGGGTGGGATTTCCTACGGTCCTTCCGGGTGGTCCTGGACGGGGTCAACCGAAGGGTGCTCTTCGAGCGGGTCCGCCACGAGCCCTTTCCCGAAGAGGAGCAGGCCTTCGTCCTGGCGAAGGCGGGAGGCGCCGGTAGTCTTCGGGCCTTCTTGAAGGCCCATCCGCGCTCCCCTTTCGCCGCCGAGGCGGCCAAGGACCTCTTTCTCTTGCTGAAGGAAGAGGCGGCCCCGGCGAAGGACCTCGCCCGGGCGGGGATGTCCTGGGCAGGTCTCCTTCCCCCTCCCAAGCGGGCCGGAGTATACCTGCAGGTTGCCCGGGCCCTCATGGAGTTCCCTCCTTACCCGGAGGAGGCGGAGGGGATCCTTCTCGAGGGCATCCGGGCCTCGCGCCTGGCCGAGGAGAAGGAGGCGGCCTATCGGCTCCAGCACCTGGCCGGCCGCTTCTACCTGGAGAGGAAGGCCTTCCGGAAGGCCCGCAGGCATTTGCTCAATGCCGTGTTTGGGCTCATCCACGAAGGGCCGGTCAACCTGGACATGGGCCGGTGCTGGGAAGGCCTGGGCAAGCCGGGGCGGGCCATGGGCGCCTACCTCCGGGCCCTCCTGGACCCCAAGAAGAGCGGGCCCGAAGCCCTGGGCCGCCTGGAGGGCCTCTGGGACCGGGATTTCGGAAAGGGCCGGCGCCTTGGGTTTACGGAGAAACTAATCGAGCGCCTGGAGGGCCGGGTTCCCGCCTTCCAGGCCCCGGGAAAGCCCCGGGCCGTCCCCTTCCACCCTCCCCACAGGCCCCTGGTGGAGCTCTTTTCCGGGGCCGATTGTGATCCCTGCGCGGGAGCCGACCTGGCCTTCGAGGGAGCGGCGGCCTTCTTCGGAGCCGGGGCGGTATTCCTCTGCCATCACCTCCACGTTCCCTCGCCGGACCCCCTGACCATCCCGGCCGGATATGCCCGGGCCCGCAGGCTGGGAGTCCGGGGGACGCCCACCCTCTTCGTGGACGGGGAACTCGTCCTGGACGGGGGAGGGGGGGCGAACAAAGCGGGAAGCCTCTTCCAGAAGGTCCGGGAGGCCCTGGAGAAGGCCAGGGCCGGGAAACCGAGGTGGATCCTCTCCGGCTCGGGCCGGGTCCTTCCCGGGGGAAAGGCCGTCCAGGGAAAGGTCCGGGTCCAGGGCCCCCCCTGCCGGGTCCAGGTCTGGCTCGCCGCGGCCCGCCTGGTCTACCCCGGGACGAACGGAATCGTGATCCACCGTTACGTCTCCCGGGCCAGGCTCCTTCCCCGGGGCGGGGTCTCGCCCGGCCCGGGTGGCTGGGTGTCCTTCCGGGCCGACCTGGCCTCGAAGTGGAAGGAGATCAGAGACTCCCTGCAGGACGTGGAGGACCAGTTGCAGGAGAAGGACTTCCATTTCCGGTGGAAGCCCGACAGGCCGGACCCGGCCGAACTGGTCTTCGTCGCCGTGGTTCATCCCCCGGGAACCAGTACGCCCGGGGAGAGTCTTCTCCTCCTTCCCCAGGGCCTGCCTAGGAAGGAGAAGAAGGGAGCCTCCCAGGAGGGAGGAACCGGTTCCAGGCCCGCCTCCCGGCCGGGAAAGGTCCGCCTCTTCCGGGGAGGAAAGATGATCCGGGTCCTCCCGGGGGGAGGAATCCTGAAGAAGATCCCCGGGAAGAAGGGAGGTTCTGGACATTGAGGACTTCCTACCCCCTTCCCCTGGCCCTGGCACTGGAAGAGGGCCGCCGGTCCCTGAGGCGCCGGGCGGGCCTGGAGGGCCTTCTCTCGGGGCTCTTCGCCGGCGGCCTCCTGGGGGGATTCCTCTCCCTGGTCCTTCTTCTTTCGGCCCTTCTCTGGGGGGAGGCCTGGCCGGGCCGGCTTCCCCTGATCCTGGGGCTCGGACCCCTGGTCCTGGGAGGGATCCTGGGGGCGGCCCGGGGGTACCTGGCCCGGCCTTCCGACCTGGAGACGGCCCTGGCCATGGACCGGGAGGCCGGTCTTCCCGACCGGATCTCCACGGCCCTGGAGTTCTGGCTCCTGGAGGAACGCACACCCTTCCAGGAGGCGGCCGTGATGGCCGGCCTGGACGCCGCCGTGGCCCTGGATCCGGTGGAATTGTTCTCGAGCCCCGGCGCGCAGGAAAGAAGAAGGAAGAAGGCCTTCCTGGCGGCGGGAATCGCCCTTGCCGCATCCCTTGCCGCCACCTTTCTTCCGCCGGGCCCCTCCCTCCCGGGAGGAGCTTCCCCCTCCCGGGGGCCGGCCTCCCTGGAACGGGCCTCCTCTTCCCCTTCCCTCCCGGGAGGCAGGAAGAAGACCGCCGCCGCTGCACCCCTCTCCCCTCCCGGGACCCGGCAGGCCTCCCGGAAGGCCCCTTCCTCCGCCCCGCAGAAGGAGGTCTCTCCGGATGAGGAGGAGAGGAACGCGGCCCGGGGGGAGAAGACCCGGGCAGGGAAGGCGGGCGGCGCAGGGGGAGCGGGAAGGGCCGGGAAGGGCGGTCGCAGATCGGGGAGAGTCCCTTCCGGGGCTCCCAGGCAGGCCGAGGGCGCCAGGACGGGGTCTTCGGCCGGGGCTTCCGGCTCCACGGGTTCTCCCGGGGGGGGAGCGGGAAAACCGGGAAAGAGGAAATCCCCCCCTCCCCCCGGGAAGAGGAAGAAGAAGGGCCCCGGGAAACCTCCTTCCCCGGCCAAGGGAAGACAGGGAACCAAGACCCCTCTTTCGGGAGGGGCCATGGCGGCCGGAACCTCCCGGATGGGAGGCAACTTCTCCCCGGTGACCCACTCCTGGAAGACCATGGAGCGGGGCGGGGAGGAGGATTCCGGGGGAGAGGATCAGGACCAGGAGGTGGACGAGGAGAAACGGCGGAGCCGCCAGCGGGGCGGCACCCAGCCGAGCCTCAGGGACAGGCGTCCCCCGCCTTCCCGGGACCTTGGGCTCTCCCAGCCGGGAGACCAGCCCGGGAAGGGAAGGGGCGGTCCCACGCCGCCCAAGAAGGACCGGGGCACGGCGGCCCTCATCCTTGGCCTCCCACTCCCGGATACGATCAAAGGTTTGCCCAATCCCGGGACCTCCCGGGTGGAGCAGGAACGGACCTCCCCGAGGGAGGCCCCCGTTCCCCCCGGGGCCGGCCCCGGGCCCTCTCACGGGGAGGGGAGGGAACCCCCGCTCCCGGCAGGGAGCGCCCCCGCTGGGGAGTCTGGTACGGTGGAACGATATTTCGAGAAACTCCGGGGAGGGCGCGGGCCCGCCCCGAAAGGAGCAGGCCGATGAGCGACCTCGACGAAGCGAAAGTCTCCCTCGCCAGGGAGGACTGCGCCCGTTTCCAGGAGACCTTCAAGAAAATCGAGGATGAGGTCCACAAGTTCATCGTGGGCCAGAACCAGGTCGTGGCCGGGGTCTTGACGGCCCTCTTCACGGGCGGCCATGCCCTCCTGGAAGGGGTGCCGGGGATCGGGAAGACCATGTTGATCCGCACTCTGGGCCGGGTCCTGGACCTCTCCTTCTCCAGGATCCAGTTCACGCCGGACATGCTTCCCGCCGACATCCTCGGCTCCCACGTCCTGGAGGAGACGGCGCCGGGCAAGCAGGAGGTGGTCTTCCGCCGGGGACCCATCGTGGCCAACCTCGTGCTGGCCGACGAGATCAACCGGGCCACGCCCAAGACCCAGGCGGCCCTCCTGGAGGCCATGCAGGAGAAGCAGATCACCGTGGGAAGGGAGACCATGGCCTTGCCCGATCCCTTCGTGGTCCTGGCAACCCAGAACCCGGTGGAGCAGGAGGGAACCTACCCCCTTCCCGAGGCCCAGGTGGACCGGTTCCTCCTGAAGATCCTCGTCGACTATCCCCGGGAGGAGGAATACCACCTGATCCTGGAGCGCACCACCGAGGGCAAGGAGCCCGAGGTGGGCCGGGCGGCGTCTCCCGAGGATGTGCTCTGGATGAGGAAGACCGCCCTCTCGGTGCCCGTGCCCGAACACGTCCGGTCCTACGCCATCAGGCTGGTCATGGCGACCCAGCCGGGATCGCCCTACGCCACGGCCGAAACCAACCGCTTCGTCGAACTGGGAGCCAGTCCGCGGGGCGTCCAGGGCCTGGTCCTCTCCGGAAAGGTCCTGGCCCTCAGGGACGGACGGACCTCGGTGGCCTGCAAGGACATCGAGGAGGCGGCTCTTCCGGTGCTCCGCCACAGGATCCTCCTGGGCTACGAGGCCAGGGCAGAGGGTATGGATCCGGACCGGCTGATCCGGGGGGTCCTGGCGGCCGTTCCCAAGACCGAAGCCTGAGAGGAGACCGGCCTTGGGGGACCTCTTCGACGCAGCTTTCCTTCGAAGGCTGGAAGCCCTTCGGTATTCGGCCAGGCGGCTTCCCCGGGGGGGGCGGCCCGCCGAACAGTCGTCCCTCGCCCTGGGCGGAGGGGTGGAGTTCGCCGACTACCGGGCCTACGTCCCTGGGGAGGACATGAAACGTGTGGACTGGAGGGTCTACCAGAGGCTGGGGAAACTGTTCTCCCGCCTCTTCGTGGAGGAGCTGGATCTCCCGGTCCACCTCGCCCTGGATCTTTCCGACTCGGTCTTCTTCCCCGCCGAGAGGGGGCGGGCGGCCCTCCGGGCCGCTGCGGCGTTCTCATGGGTGGCCCTCTCGGGCCAGGACCGGGTCCGGGTCCATCCCTTCGGGGCCGATCCCCTGCCGGGCTTCGGGCCCCTTTCGGGCAAGAAGAGGGGAATGGCCCTCCTGGACTGGCTGGAGAGGCTCGGGCCGTCGGGAGGAACGGGCATCGAGAAGACTCTCCGCCGGATTCGAGGGCTCCGGGGGCGTCGGGGGCTCCTGGTCGTGGTGAGCGATTTCTTCTCCCCTTCCGGTGTGGAGGGTGTGCTGGAGGAACTTGGGCGGCAGCGCCACAAGCTGGTGCTGGTCCAACTGATCCACCCCGACGACGCCCAACCTCCTCTCAAGGGGGAAGTGAGGGTCGTGGACTGCGAGACCGGTGAGGAGAGGGACGTTACGGTGACCCCTTCGGTCCTGGAGCGCTACCGGAAGGCCTGGGAGGAATTCCAGGAACGGTTGCGGTCCTTCGCCGCCCGGCGGGGGGCCTACCTCCTTCCCTTGAACGTGACCGCCGACGTCCTCTCCCAGGTGGAGACCTTGTTCCTCGGTGGGAGGCTTCCGCTGTGAACCTCTGGGGCGTTCCTTCCTGGCTCTTCTGGGGCGCCGGGGCCTTGGCCCTGGTCTCGGCCTTCCTTCTCCACTTCCTCCGGGTCCGCTCCCGGCCGGTGACGGTGCCGACGATTCTCTTCTGGCGGGAGGCCGTGAAGGAGCGCTCCCCACGGGTCCTCTTCCGCCGCCTTTCCCGGTTGGGCTCCCTGATCCTCGTCCTGCTGGTGCTCCTCTCCCTCCTGTTCTCGGCCGGTGAGCCCGGAGCCTCGGGGAAGGATGCTCCTTGCCGGATCTATCTTCTCGACCCGGCGGTCCAGGTCCTTCCCGGGGCGAAGGAGGAGGCCCTCTCCATCCTGGAGCGCACCCTCCCGAGCGAACGGGGCCGGATCCGGTGCGCCCTTCTCCTGGCGGGAAGCCCTTGCCGGGCCCTCTCCTCACCGGCCGACCCGCCCTTGGCCGCCCTGGGAGCCCTGGAGGAACTCCCCCCCTGGAAGGGAGATGTCCCCCGGAGGAACTGGCGGGAAGGAATCCGGACGGCCCTCTCCCTCCTCCGGGGAAGGAAGAAGGGCTCCGTCCTGGTCCTTGCCGTGGATCCATCGGGCCTTCCCCGGGAGAAGACTCTTCCCGGGGGAATCCCCCTGGAGGTCCTGCTCCTTCCGGCTCCTTTGTGGGACGACGGAGTGGAGGCGGCCATGCCGGTCCGCCTGGAAGACGGGAAGTGGAGCCTCCTGGTCCGGGCCCGAAGAAAGGGAAAGGGCGGTCCCGTGAGGAGCCTCACCGTCCGGAACTCTTCCGGAAAAGAGGAAGTGAAACTCCTGGACGACAAGGCTCCCCGGGCGGAGATCCTCCTCTCCGGTCTTCCTCCCGGCGGGAGAGTGGAGGCCTTCCTCTCGGGGAAGGATCCCTTCCCTCCCAACGACCGGCTCGTCCTGGCGATCCCCCCCGGGAAGACCTTCGGTGTATACGCACCGTCGGCAGGGAGGGCCCTGCGGGCCGCCCTGGCCGCCCTGGATGGCGTGGAGGTCACGGAGGATCCCTCCTCGGCCGCTGTTGCGGTCCTGCGGGATTCCAAGGACCTGGACCGGGTCCGGGGGCTCCCCTCCCTCCTCTTCGGCCTTGCGGCCGGGGCGGACCCTGGGGGGGCGAGGAGCCAGTGGCGCCCCGCCTCCTTCCACCCCCTGGTGAGGGGGCTCTCCTTCTCGGGGGTGTCCTCCTCCGCCCTTCCGGGACCGAAGGGACTGGTTCCTCTGGTCCGCAACAGTGAGGGGACGGTCGTCGGGATCCTCCCGGGCTCACCGACCCGGATCCTCGTGGCGGCCGATCCCGAGGCCCCGGGGGGGCGGCTCTCCGAGAGCCCCGACTTCCCCAGGTTCTTCGGGAGGGCCCTCAGGTCCCTCTCGGGGCTCGTCTTTCCCGAGGACGGAGTTCCCAGGAGCGGATGGGGCAGGGTCGTCTCGGGGCTGGACGGGGGCTCTCTTCCTTTGAAGATTCCTCGATTTCCGGAGATCCGGGTGCCCCTCAGGGAGGGGGCCGGCGAATGGCCTTCGGCGGGAGGGGGGCCGGTGAAGCTCGGAGGAGAGGCCTTGCCCGTTCCCTCAGGGGGAGGTCCGGCCTTGGCTGGCGACCTCGAGCGGCCTGCCGGAGAGGCCGGGGGTCCGGGCCGGGGCGGCCTTCCGCCGGCCTTCCTCCTGGGCCTCTTGGGGCTCTTCTTCCTGACCCTGGAGTGGTGGGCCTTCAACCGGGGGAGGGCGGCATGAGCCTCGCCGGGATCCGTTTCATGGAACCCTGGGCCTTCCTGGCCCTGGCCCTCCTCCCTCTCTACCTCTACTGGGCCCACTTCTCCCGCTCCCCCCTGGAGAGGCGGCGTCTCGCCTGGGTGACCCTCCTTCGATCCCTCCTGCTCTTCCTGGTCGTGTTCGCCCTGGCCAGGCCCGTACTCTTCCGCTCCGCCGGGGAGAGGGTCGCCGTCCTGGTGGAAGACTTGTCGGAGAGCGTTGGAGACCGGGCCCGCCTGAAGGCCCGGGACTTCAAGGAGGCCCTGGCCTCCCTGGAGAACGGGCCCGACCGGATCGTCTCGGTCCTGGCCGGAGTCCGGGCCGTAAGGGCCGAGGCGGGAGTGGAGCCTCCTCGGGAGGGGACCGACCTGGAGGGTGCCCTCAGGCTGGCCGGGGCCCTCGTTCCCGCCCGGGCGGCCGGTGAAGTGATCCTCTTCTCCGACGGGGGTGCCGACAGAGGAAGGCCCGAAAGGGAGGCCCTCCTCCTGGCATCGAGGGGGATACCGGTCCACACAGTAGCGGTTCCCCGGAAACCCGGGCCAGACGCCTATCCCCTCTCCCTGGAGGTTCCCGATCCCTGGTATCCCGGCGAGACCAGGGAGGTCCGGGTGCTCCTCGAGGCCGATCGTGGAGGAAGGGGGCTTCTCCAGGCCTTCCTCGACGGAAGGCCGGGAGCGAAGAAGACCGTGGACCTTCCCGGGAGAGGGCGGTTCGTTTTTTCCCTCGCCCTCCGTGCCGGAAGCCCCGGGGGGCATCTCCTGGAGATCCGCTGGAGCGCACCCTGGGACGGAGTGCGGGGAAACGACGTCCTCCGGGTGCCCCTGGCCGTCCAGGATCCACCCAGGGTGGTCTGGTGCCGTGGGGGGCCGGGTGATCCGGCATCCCTCCTGGAGGCCGCCGGGTTCGCCCTGGAACGGGTCCGGCCCGGGGATCTCTCCCGGGCCCTGGCCTCACCGGTGCCTCCCGACCTGGTCGTCCTGGACGACGCACCGGCCGGCGCCGTCGGGGAGAAGGCCCTGGCGGAACTGGCACGCCTCGTGACCTTCAACGGCACGGGGCTCCTCATGGCGGGGGCGACTTCCTCCTTCGGGCCCGGGGGCTACGCCGGAACGCCCCTGGAGCCCCTCCTCCCGGTCTTCCTGGAGCAGCGGGAGGAACGGCGGGATCCCAGCGTGGCCCTGGTGCTCATCATCGATACCTCGGGGAGCATGGGAAACAGGGTGGACCTGGCGAAGGAAGTGGCCCGGCTGGCCATCAGGCGGCTCAAGCCCCACGACAAGGTGGGGATCGTGGAGTTCTACGGGCACAAAAGGTGGGCCGCACCCCTCCAGCCCGCCTCGAACCAGATCGAGATCATGCGGGCTCTGAACCGCCTCCAGGCCGGGGGCGGAACGGTCCTCCTTCCCGCCATCGAGGAGGCCTATTACGGTTTGTTGGATGTGACCACCAGGTTCAAGCACGTCCTCATCCTCACCGACGGGGGCGTGGAACGGGGTCCCTTCGAGAGCCTGGTCAGGCGGATGGCCGAGGCGGGGATCACCGTGTCCACGGTCCTCGTAGGGCCGGGAAGGGACAGCGATTTCCTCCTCAACCTGGCCCAGTGGGGGAGGGGGCGCTACTACCAGGCCCCCGGCCGTTTCGACCTTCCCGAGATCATCCTCAAGCAACCGACGAGTTCCCTCCTTCCCCCCTTCCTCCCCCCGCCCCTGCAAGTGAGAGGAAAGGAAGGGGCCCCGGAGTTGAAGGGGATCGACCTGGCCCAGGCTCCTCCCCTCTCGGGAGCCCTGGAGACCCGGGCCAGGCCCGGCGCCGAAGTTCTCCTCGAGCTGGGAAAGGGGGTCCCTCTCTTCGCCCGGTGGCCTTACGGCCTGGGCCGGACGGCCTGCTGGACCACCCAGACCCAGGGGCCCATGCTCGGGGATTGGGCCGCCTGGAAGGGATACGGCCCCCTGTTCCGGAGCCTCCTCCGGACGGTCGTAAGGAGAGGAGGGCGGCCCAGGCTGGAGGTCCGCATGGAGAGGGAGGGGGACCGGGTCCGCGTCCTGGCCCGGGCCGTGGATTCCGCCGGAAGACCTCTCTTCCCCGGGGAGATGGATGTCTTCGAGAAGGGCAGGCGGATCGGGTCAGGGTCGGAATTTGCGCCAGGGCGATTCCAGGCCCTCCTTCCCGCGGCCTCCGGGGCCAAGGCCTGGAGGATCCGGGTCCGCGGCAAGGGGGGGACGATCCTCTCGGCCTGGGCCGCCCTTCCAGGGAAGACCTTCCGGGCCGAGGAGGCCCTGGGAAGGCTGGATGAGGACGTGCTCGCCTCCCTGAGGGCCCCCGGCGGGGGCCTCGAAGATCCCTCCCCCCGGGAGGCGGCCCGGGCCCTCACTTCCGCGCCGGGGGGACGCCTTCCCTTCCTGCTCTCACCCTGGCTCCTTCTCCTGGCCCTCTTCCTCTATCTCTTCGAAGTCCTGTTCCGGCGCCTGCCGCCGCCGCTTCCTCCGGGAGGCTCCGGGAGGGTTTACCCATGAAAGGAATCACCTGGTTCCTCTTCCTTTCCCCTGTCTTCTTCCTCGCCGGGCCCGCCCCGCCCCAGGCTAGCCGGCCCTCTCTTGCCGGTGCGGTGGAGAAGCTCTTCTCCGGCCGGGTCTTCACGGTCCGGGCCTTCGACATGGCGGCGGCCCAGGTGCGGCTCGCCTCGGGAAGCCTTGCCCCCCTTGAGAAGGAAGCCAAGAAGCGGAAGGGCGATCGGGCCGCCCGGGTCCTGGTGGAGGTCTACCGGGCCCAGGGAAGGAAGAAGGAGGCCTACCAGGCCGCCAGGGCCTTCCAGAAGATGCGTCCCGGCGATCCTGAGGCGGCGATCCTCTGCGCCAGGCTCTCGGAAGAGCTGGGGAACAATCGGGAAGCCCGGGCCTGGTTCCGAAAGGCCCTGGAGTCGAAGCCCTCCCGGTGGCAGGAGTGGGAGTGCAGGATCTGTCTCGCTCTCCTGGCCTTTTCGGAGGGAAGGCGGAAGGATGCCCTGGCCCAGCTCAGGGGGATCGCCTTCCTGGACATGTCCTACCTGGCGGCCACGGCGGCCAGGGTGGCGGGCCTCCACGGGGAGAAGGCCTTCGCCGCCCGGTATGCCGGACCCATCCAGTCCCGCAACAGGAAGCGGAGATTCCTCTCCCTCCTCCAGGCCGCCCGGTTCCAGGAGGAGGGGGGGCTCCTGGAAAAGGCGGGGAAGACCCTGGCCCAGGCGGCGGCCCTTGCCCGGTCCCCCCGGGAGAGGAGGTATACGGCCTGGGCCCGGGCCGAACTGGCGGAGCGGATGGGAAAACTCGAGGATCTCGTGGCGGGCTGGTTGAAGCGGCCCCGCCTGGATCACGAACACCTTGCCGTGGCCGTCCGTTCCCTGGGGATGCTCGGAAAGGCGGGCGAGGCCCTGGCCCTCCTGGACAGGCCCGAGGCGAAGGAACCCGGCGCCCGGGAATGGATCTCCCTCCTCCTCACCTTCGCCCTGGACGAAGGAGAGGTGGATACGGCCCTTCGAATCCTGAGGGAGGAGATCGACAGGGATCCGGCATGCCTGGAGACCCGGCTTCACCTGAGCAGGATACTCGTAGACCTGGGAAGGATGGACGAGGCCGAGGCGGTGTGGCGGGAGGCGGCGGCCCTTCCCCGTTACCGGACCCTCGAGGGGAGGCTCACCCTCTGCAAGCGCATCCGCGAGGCCGGGTTCATCTCCCTGGCCGAGGACTACCTCCGGAAGGCCTACCGGGCCGGGAAAGGGGCGTGGAGCCTTTGGGCCGGCCTGGAGTGGGCGAGGATCCTGAAGGACACCGGCAAGGGGGAGAAGGCCTTCACTCTCCTGGAAGAGGTGGAGGCCCGGGCCGGTTCCTACCCGGGGGTCCTGCGGGCCCTGGGGGAGGAGCTGGAACGGATGGGTTTCGAGGCCAGGGCCGCCCGGGTCTACGAGAAGGTCCTCTCCCTGGTCCCGGGGGAGGACCTGGAGATCCACCTGGCCTGGCTCCTTCCCAGGGTGGGGAGGGGCATGGAGGCGATTCCCATCCTCCGGCGGGTTTGGGAGAGGACCTCCTCCAAGAGCAGGCGGCGCCAGGCGGCGAACCGTCTCCTCGAGCTCTGCGCAAAGGAGGGGGTGCTGGGGGACCTGGCGGACGAGCTGGAGACGAAGCTGGAGAAGGGGAAGATCACGCCCAGGGAGGTCTCCCTCCTGGTGGACCTCTACGCGAAGATCGGAGATACAGATTCCGTAAAGGATGTGCTCGACATCTTCGCCCGCCGGGGCGGAGACAGGAAGAAGACCCTCCAGGCCCTTTCCAGGGTCTACCTGGAGGCGGGGGAGATCCGGGAATACGAGAAGACCCTCCACCGGCTTCTGAGGCTGGACCCGGCCCATGCCAAGGAGTGGTGGATGCAACTGGCCATGGGGGCCCTGGAGAGGAGCAAGCCCAAGGAGGCAGGGGAGGCTCTCCGATCCCTGGCCGCCCTGGGGGGACTGGACCCGGCTTTCAAGGCCGGCGTCCTGGCCTTCGCCGGTCTCCACGAGGAGGCCGTGAAGGAATACATGGTCTCCCTTGCAAAAGATCCGGACCAGGTGGAGCTCTGGCTCCTCGTGGGCAAGGAACTCGCCGCGGCGGGCAAGAAGGAGAAGGCCCTGGCGATCTTCCAGTTCCTTGCGGACAGGCCCGTGGCGGACGATCTCTTCGTCGTGGCCATGGACGGGCTCCTCAACCTGGATGCGCCCGGCCCGATTCTCGAATGGGCGGCCCGGAGGGTGGAGGAGCGGTTGGCCTTGAGGCCCACCAGGCTCTTCCTCTACAGGCTCCTCTCGGACTTCCTGGACACCCTCGAGGAGCGGGCCCGTTCCAAGAAGATCCTGGAAGAGATGGTTCCCGTAGGGGCGGAGCAGCGCCTCACCATCCTGAGGGAACTCATGGACCTGGCCCGTTCCTCGGGAAAGCGTAAGGAGTTGATCCGCTACGGCCGGGAACTCATGGCCCTGGGAGGCGTCTTCCCTCCTGAAGTCTACCTCTCCCTGGGGGAGGCTCTCTTGAAGGAGAAGAAGTGGGCCGAGGCGGCCAGGGTCTTCGAAAGGGCGAGGCAGAGCCTGGACTTCGTGGCCACCCAGAAGCGGGTGGCCCGCCTCTACCTGGAGAACGGGAAGACAGGGCTGGCTCTCCGGATCTACAGGCGCCTCCTCCTCCAGGCACCGAACGACCCGTCCATTTTGGTGGACCTGGCCTCGGCGGAGTCCGCCGCCGGGGAGAAGTCCGCCTTCGGGACCTGGGGGAGAGCCCTGGAGATGCTCCTCTCCCGCTATCCGTCCATAGAGGAAGCCGAGCGAAAGCGGACAACCGGTTTCATCAGGAACGTCGCGGCCCGTGAGACGCTATGGTCCTCCGTCCTCCAGGGAATCTCCTCCTTCCGCCTGGAGGGGAAGGAGGGGAGGAAGGTCCTTTCACGTTTCATGGAAAGGCTCGCCTCCCTCGTACGCCGGGAGATGGAGAAGGCCGGCAAGGCCCCTTCCCTGGACAGGATGCCCAGGCTCAAGAAGTGCCTGGAGGCCTATTTTCTCCTCTGCAGGCTTTCGGAGGACTCCGAGTCTGCAGGCGCGATGGCCGCCCGGGTCGCGGCCTGGGCCGGGCCTTCCGGGAAGAAGTGGACCCTCCAGCAGGTGAAGAGCTTCCTCGCCCTGGGGTGGGCCGCCACTGCTCTCAAGTTCCTGGACTCCCTTTCCCCGCGGGAGAGGCGGGCCCTGGAATGGAAGGCCTCCTGGCTGATCCAGGGAGAGCCTCCCCCTGGTCGTCCTCCCGGAAGGGAGTATGCCATGGGGGCCGTCCTCTGGCGGTTCTTCTTCCAGGGACCGGAGAAGGCGAGGGCCGCCTTGGCCACCCTTTTGGCCGGGCTTTCTCCTTCTGCCCGTGGCTCCATGGCCGTGGAATTGTTGCCCCTCCACCTGCTCTTGGGGGACCGGCCCGGCTTTCTGAAGACCCTCATTTCCTCCATCCAACGAGGAGGGAAGGGCGGAAAGGGGGCGGCCGTCTCACCTTACACGATGAAGCGGATCCTAGGCTCCGTCTGGAGGATCCTCCGGGAGGAGGAGAGGAAGGTCGTCCTGGAAACCCTGGAGGCCCTGGCCAACGACAAGGGGGAGCCCTACCTCTGGAGGTCCCTCTACCTGGACGCCCTCCTCGCCTCGGGAAAGAGGGCGGAGGGGGGGCGGGATCTCTCCGGGACGGTCGAGGATGTGTGCAGGCAGTCTATTACTGCTGATAGTATAGCAATGTACCTTCTCCTGGTTCCCAGAAGTAAGCGGGCGGCCGTCCTGGAGAGGATCCTCTCGGAGAAGAAGGGCTTTCTCCTCGACAGGCTCCTGGGGCTGGTGCCCCTGGCTCTTGGGAAGGAGATCGATTCCTCCGTACTCGAGGTCCTGGAGAAAGGCTACAGGGAGACCAAGAAACCCGAAGACGTGGGAAGGGTCCTCCTGGCGGACCAGACCTGGGCCCCTTCCTTGCCTCCCGCCGTGAAAGAACCTTTGCTCCGCATCCTGGAGAAAAGATCGCCCTCGGATCTCGATATCGCCATGGCGAGAGTCGAGCTCTTCCTGGAAGAGGGGAAGGAGAAGGAAGCGCGGGACCTGGTGCGGCGGGTCCTTCGAGGCGGCAAGGTGGAGCGTCTCTTCCGGACGAAATGGGATGTTTTGCTCCGGCGCGCCTTCCGGGGGGAATCGGCGGCCGAGATGGATTCCACGATCCGGAAGGCCGCCGAGAGGGGCTCGGTGCAGGCCCTCCTCTTCTACGTCTCCTACCTTTCCGGCAGGGGAGAGAGAGAACGGGCCCTGGCCTTCCTGGACGACTGGTCCGCCCGGCATCCCAAGGATGCCCGGGTCTTCCAGGCCCGGATCCGGCTCCTCCGGGAGCTGGGCCGCCACAGGAGGGCCCTGGAGGAGTTCCGTTCCTGGGTGGAAGGAAACGGAGATTTCAACTCGTACTGGTTCATGAATCTCGCCTCCGACCTCGCGAGGGTGGGCAGGTTCCGGGAGGCGATGGAGGTCTTGGACCACTACAGGTCTTCCCCTACGGCTTCCATCGATTACTCCGCCTGGAACAGGGTGATCCGGCTCGTCCAATTTCCCCCCTCCCCGGAGAGGGACCGGAGGATCCTCCTTTCCCTGAGAAGTTATTTCCATCCCTCCGATCCCAGGATGTTCTGGAGCATCTCTTACGTCTTCAGGGACTTCCCCGGGGGGGAGAGCGCCTCTCCCCTGATGAAGGCGGCCACCATCCCGGGATGCCTGGAGGTGCTGGAAGGAGCCCTGGAGAGGATGTCGGCACCGGCTTTCGGAGGAGTGAATCCCTACGCCCGGATGAACCCTCCCGTCCCCTGGGGCCTCTACGCCGCACTGGTTTGGGGCTACAAGGCCCGGGGAAAAGAAAAGGAACTGATCGCCCGGCTGGAGAATGTGCTCTCCAGGGAGCCCTCGGCGGCGAAGCCTGTCTTCCTCGGGACCGTGGCGGGTTACTGGATCCCGGGGGCGGAAAGGAAGGAGTGGATCCGGAAGGCCTTGAACCTGGTCCTCCTCTCCAGGAGGGGGACTCTCCAGGAAAACCCTTTCTGGATCGAGGGGCTGGAGAAGGCCGGGGAAGTGGAACCGGCCCGCCGTCTCAGGGCCTGGGCCCTCCTCTCCGGGGTGGTCCAGGGGAATTTCCGGGCCCGGAATCTTCTCTTGCGGGTACTTCGGAAGGAAGGGAAGAAGGCCCTGGACGATCGGTGGGTCCGGGAGGCCCTCCTGGCCTCTCTCCCCCTTCTCCCTCCCAGGGTCTTCAACAGGTTCCCGGACCTGGGGTCTTCCTCTTTCCTGGAGCCCTGGATCGAGGCCGGCAGGTGGAAGGAGTTCCTCGGCCTGGCGGGAGACCTGGTGGATTGGTACAGGTCCAGGCGGAGTCCTTCCCTGGCCAGGCCCCACCTGGTCCTGGCCGTGGGTTTCGCCGGGGATGGGAAGCGTGAGGAAGGCCGCAGGCTTTTGAAGGCCGCCTTCGGCGAGGCTTTCAGCGGCGGCCGTTACCTGGACCCGAAGTGGACGAACCGGTTTTTCGCCCTCGACCCGGAGGGCTTCCAGGCCGCCCTGGAGGAAACTCTCACCGAATTCGAGAGGAAGGGCCTCGGCCCGGCCGGGGCGGGGGCCACCTTCCTGGCCGCCCTCGCCTTGGACCTGGTGAAGGCCGGGAAGAGCGAAGATGGTGCCCGCACGTGGAAGAAGGCCCTGGCCCTGGCGGCGGAAGGAGGGATTTCCTCGAAGGTGAGAATTGGGAGGATGGCCTTTCGGGGGGGCCGGGAGGAGTGGGGTGCGGCCCTGCTGGCGCCGATCTTCGAGAAGGGCCTGGTGGAGCCCTCGGCGGCCGCCCAGGTCTGCTCCGAACTCCTTTCGGCGGGGGTGTCCAGGTCGCTCTTGAGGAAGGGACTGGAGACCTACCTCTCCTGGTGTCCCAGGAAGGACCTGGCCTTGTTGGGGCCGGGAATCCTCCCTAGGAAGGAGGCCCGCGCCTTCCTCGAGAAGGCCCTGGCGGAGAATCCCCGGGACGAGGAATTGAAGGCCGCCCTGGCGAAGCTGGAGTCTCAGCCCCGGAAGTAGAGGTAGGCCGCAAGGATCCCCAGGATCACCAGGACCGAAGCGGCCACGTCCCCCCAGGACCAGGTGGCCCGGGAAGCCTTCTTCTGTTCTTCCGTGGTCGTGGCGAAGGTGAGGCCCCGGATCTTGTCTGTGGAAGGCTCCCCGGTGAGACGGCTGACCACGACCATGACGGCCACGCTGACCAGGAAGATCAGCAGGCTGTAATACTGGAAGAAGATGTGGTTCACGATCCAGAAGAAGGATCCCTCGGCGTATTTGGCGTGGAAGAGTTTCACCGGGGTGTCCACGGCGAGGCGGAAGATTCCGAGGGCGAAGCCCGTGATCAAGGCGGCCAGGCACCCTTTGGAGTTCATCCGCTTGCTGAAGACCCCCAGGAAGAAGACCACGAAGATGGGAGGCGCCAGGTAGGCCTGGACACCCTGGAGGTAGTCGTAGAGACCCTTTCCTCCACGGATGACGGGGATCCAGGCCAGGCCGATGAGGACCATCACGGCCGTGGCCGATCTTCCGATCCAGACCAGCCTCTGCTGGGAGGCGCCGGGCCGCAACCTGGCGTAGAAGTCCATGGTGAAGAGGGTTGAGCTGGCGTTGAAGACTCCCGCCAGGGAGCTCATGAGGGCCGCCAGGAGGCCGGCCACCACCAGCCCCCGGACCCCCACGGGAAGGACGTGGGCCACCAGGAGAGGGAAGGCCTTCTGGGCCTGGTCCCTGAGGATGTGCCCCGAGGAGTCGAAGATCTCCGCCCGGAGGACGGCCACTTTGCCGCTCTTGGCCAAGGCGAAGCAGATGATCCCGGGAATGATGAAAATGAATACGGGAAGGAGTTTGAGGAAGGCGGCGGCGATGGCGCCCCGGCGGGCCTCCTTCTCGTCCGGGGCGCCCAGGGCCCGCTGGACGATGTACTGGTCGGTGGTCCAGTACCAGAGACCGATGATGGGGGCACAGAAGAGCATCCCCAGCCAGGGGTAGTTGTCGTTGAAGTACCAGGCCATTCGGCCGGCCTCTTTCACGGGGGCCCAGGTGGAGGCCACTCCGTGGGGGACCAGGGGTTTCCAGAGGTTGAACATCTCCGAGCCGGCGATGGCCTTGAGCTCGGACCAGCCTCCCAGGGCCTGGAGTCCGAAGATCGTCACCAGGATGGATCCGACGACCAGGATGATGGTCTGGACGGTGTCGGTGTAGGCCACGGCCCTGAGTCCGCCCAGGATGGTGTAGATCCCGGTGAAGACGATCACCAGGATGGAGCCCACCCAGAAGCTGTCCATCCCCAGGAAGGAGAGGTCGGGAAGGAGGACGCTGAAGACAATGCCCCCGGCGAAGATCCCCACGGCGATCTTGGTGAGGACATAGGCCACCAGGGAGATGAGGGAGAGGACCGTCCGGGCCGTGGATGAGAAGCGGCGCTCCAGGAACTCCGGCATGGTGAAGACTTTGGAGCGCATGTAGAAGGGAACCATCACCCAGCCCAGGACCAGGAGACACCATGCGTGGAGTTCGTAGTGGGCCATGGCCACCCCGTCGGTGGCCCCCGAGCCGGCCAGGCCGACCAGGTGCTCCGACCCGATGTTGGAGGCGAAGATGGAGGCCCCGATGACGAACCAGCCCAGGTGACGGCCGGCGAGGAAGTAGTCCGTGGAGGTGTTCTTGCTCTTTTTGATGACCCACCAGGCTAGCCCGAGGATCAAGGCGAAGTAGGCCGCGATGATGATCCAGTCGACGGTCTGGAGCGTGGACACGAGGAAAACCCTTTCTCTTCCACTCTTTGACTCTTCCGGGGGCGGAGAAGAGCTTTTTCCGGGGGCTGGCGGAGAGGAGAAGAAAGTAGATGGAGGCGCCCCGGCGCTCAAGGGAAAAGGGGCACGGGCGGGGGGGAGGGGCGTTGTGGTAGGATGGATGTTTCAGTCCTCCCGGCTTGAAGGGACGGGTCCCTCTCCGGTTGCCGGTGCGGGCCGGGGGCTCCCTTCCCCACGGGTTTGGAGGGCGGGAGCAAGGACGAGAAGGCGTTTCTCGGGAAGATCGGAGGAGGAAAGGCCGGGAAAGCATGGTCAAGGATTTCACCAAGCCCATCGACGTCAGGGACGGGAGTTACCGGGAGACCCCCGACTCCATCGAGCTCAACTGGGTCAGAAGGAAGATCAAGTACATTCTGATCCCGGGAGACATCATCCAGAGGCGGATCCGGTTCCTGGCAAGGCAGATCACCGAGGACTACCGGGATTCCAGGGGGCTCGTGATCGTTACGGTCCTCCAGGGTGCGCAGAAATTCTCCTCCGAACTGGCCTATCTCATAGACAACGAGTACGTGGAGTTCGACTCCATCCGGATCTCGAGTTACGTGGGGGACAAGTCCACGGGGGAGGGAAGGATGACCCTACCCCTGAAGAACGACGTAACGGGCAAGGACCTCCTGATCGTGGAGGACATCGTGGACACGGGAAACCAGATGAAGGGGTTTCTCGAAAGGATCCGGGCCGACCTCGACCCCAGGTCGGTCCGGCTGGTGACCCTGACGGACAAGCCCGCCAGGCGTGAGGTGGACCTGACCATCGACTACAAGGGGTTCGTCATCCCGGACGAATTCGTCGTGGGTTACGGCATGGATTACAACGAGAAATACCGGAACCTGCCATTCATAGGGGTCCTGAGAGACGAAGTGGTCCGCCCCGGATAGCCATCGGAATCCCTGATGCGGAAACAACGCGCAGGGACCAGAGGTTCGATGCAGGCGACCCTTACCTTGTCGTCGTCCCGAAGCCGTGTGGTGCTTTCCGGTTGTTTTGTGGCGCTAACGATGTTGGAGCTACTCCCCGGGCGTCCTCGATTTCTATCTCATCGTCAGCCCCTGCTCTATTTCATCGTCAGCCCCTGCCGACGGGTATGTGCAGCTCGAAGAGCTGCAACATTCCCGACGTCAGGGGAAGCAGGTGTTGTTAGTCTTCTGCGCCCTTCCAACCATAGCCCTTTTCAAGTTGCCCTTCAGGGGCCGGGCCGAGCCCGGCCCCTGAAGGCCGAGCAAGCCGATTTTTTAAGAAGAAAGAAAACGGAAAAGCGCAACGTCTCGGAACGAGACGCCCTTGGAACCCACCACCCCCGCCCAACCACCCGATTCGTCTGGCCTCCAGGTCGATGGGTCACGGGTTTTTCGAAGAGGATTTCAATGTAGGGGGCGTTCGATTCTGCTGCGGGAAGTGACGCTGTCGGGGTTGGAGCCACTCCCCGGGCGTCCTCGTCACGGCCCTTTGGGCCGTGACTCGGCCGGCCGGGGCTGACGAGGGGAAAGGGGGCCGGGGCTGACGAGGGGAAAGGGGGCCGGGGGTAACGAGGGGAACGGGGGGGGGGCTGATGGGGACAAAGCCAAGGGGGACAAATCTGTGAGGCTCGAAGGGCCGCAACGTGCCTGGCGCCAGGGGGAACGGGGGGGCGGGGTATTGTCCCGTTTCGGCGGGTTTCCCCTCTCCCGGTACTAGGTCTTTGGGGGGGAGTCCTCTTTTGGCGGGGATAGCGAACTGGCACGCCCGGAGGGATTCGAACCCCCGACCCGCGGATTAGAAGTCCGCCGCTCTGTCCAACTGAGCTACGGGCGCGCCCGGGTTCTTCGGAAGGGGAGGGATTTTCTCCGAAGGGGTGCCTTCCGTCCACTCCCGGGGAGAGGCTTTCTTCCCCCGGGTTCGGCGGCGGGAAAGCCCATCTCCTTTCCGCAGGTGGGCACCGTCCCGGCCCGAAGGGAAACCACGCCCTTCCTTGAGGGGAGGACCGGCGCCACTATGGTGTCCATGGGACGAGTCGGATTCTGGATCCCGAGGATCGCTTCCTTCCTTCTCCTTTCTTTCCTGGCCTGGAGTTGTGTCGCTCCCCCCCCGGTGGAGGAAGGCCCGCCCCTCGGCCATCCCGGTCCCCGGGCCGTCCGGGCGGCCCTTGCCGGGACCCACCGGGTCCTCCCTCTGGCCTGGCCCTCCCCGGGGGCCCGGGCCTGGCCTGCCCTGGCCGACCTGGACCTGGCCGTCCTGGACCTCCGCTCCCGGGCCTTTCCGCCCCGGGCCTTGGACCAGGGGGTCTGCCGGGCCTTGGCCAAGTGGGTCAGGGAAGGAGGAAGCCTCCTCCTCCTGGGATACGCTCCTCGTTGGATCGAGGCCCTGGGGTTCGAGAAGCGGGGGCCCGATTCGGTCTATCTCTTCCGCCACGGCCAGACCGACCAGGCCCTTCGGGGGACCTATTTCTTCGGGCTCCAGGCCATTCGGACGAGGGAGAACCTTTCCCTCCTCCAGGGGCTCCAGGCCTGGAAACCCGGGGGAAATGCCTATCTCCTCGGGGGGGGATCCATCGTGGACCTGGAGATCGCCGGATGGAGGAAGAGGAAACCCGCCTTGGGCCTTCCCCTGGGCCGTCTCTTCCGGATCAAGGAAGGAACGGCCAAGGTCCTTCCCCTGGAAGTCTTCCACCTCTGGCGGCCCGGCAGGGGGAGGATCCTCGCCCTGGGACTGGGGCTTCGGCCCGACCGGGATGGTTCTCTCCCTTCCAACGCGGCGGCCCTCCTTCTGAAAATGACGGCCTTCCTTACGGGGAAGGAGAAAGGGGCACGCCTGGGCTGGCTCAGGGGAAGAGACCCTGCCCCCGAGACGGACGACTGGGTCCTTCCTCCTCCCCCCCCGAAACCAGGTCCTCCCTGGTGGAAGCAGTCCCTTCCTCTCCTTCCTTCCCTGGCCCACTGGGGGGTGCGGACCAGGACCCTGGGATGGAGCCCGCGGAAGAAACCCCGGACTCCAAGGGAGGTACTGGGCCGGGACGTGGAAGGCTTGTGCGCCGCTGGGGCCGATTACCTCGAGCTGGATACATGGGGCCCCGGGAAGGGCTACCCTTTCGCCTGGCCCCAGGGTGACCCCCTCCTTCCGCCGCCGGGCTGGCTCGGGAGACCCCGCCCTGGAGGTTGGAGTCTCCTGGACTTCCGCAACTTCGCCAGGGCCGCCCACGGCGCGGGCTTCCTCGTCGCCCCCTATTTCCAGGAGGCCCCCGTGGCCGGCTGGAACAGGCCGGGCGGTCCCGCCGCCCTCCGCCGGGCGGCGGCCTTGATCTTCAGGGAGTGCTTCGACTGGGGCCTCCAGGGTCCTGGACCCTGCATGGACGGAATCGTCCCTGCCTGGTGGCCCGCCGACCCTTCCGGCTCTCTCCAGGGGCTCCTTTGGAGATACCACCCAGGTGCATTCATGGTGCAGCCCGCCGTGCCCCACAGGATCACCCCTTCGGCCACCAGGGCCCTCAACGCCCAGTTCGGCAGGATCCGGGGTATCGAGGCCGGCGGCCTGGCCCGGGGTTGGCGCTGGGACGATTTTCCTCCCCTCTACCAGGCCGCCGAGGCGGACATCCGCCTCCTCCCCTGTAGCGGCGCCGATCCAGGCAGGATCCTGGCCGGCCGGGGCGCCTGGCCCGACTGGGTGGCCGCCCAGGTCCAGGACTTCGCCCGGTCCAGGTCTTCCTCCGAGGCGGCCCTGGCCTTCCTGGGATGGGAGGAGGGAAGGGCCCCGGCTTTCCTCAGGAATTTCGCCCGGGGTTTGATGACCGCCCCTTCCCGGGCGGCCCTCTGCTTCCGGTTGGCCGCAACAGGAAAGGGCGGATGGAGGGACCAGGCCCGCCGGTGGGTCCCCGGGGTCCAGGCCGGGTTCGGCGCCCTGGACGAGCGTCCCTGCTCCACGGCCTGCCTCCAGAACGGCTTCCTGCGCCTCTACGGGACGGGGGGAAGCCTGCTCTACGATCCTGCCGGCCTTTCGGACTTCCCCCGGGCGGGGGACGAGGTCGATCCCCGCCGGGTCCTCTCCGTCTCCTTCTTCCGGACCCTCGTAAGGGGTGTCGCCGCCTCGCCCTCGGAGGTGGCCCCCTGGCGGGTCGTCCGGGACGCCGGCACCCGGTCCTTCACGGGTCCGGGCAAGTGGAAGGCCCGGGCCTGGGTGAACCTGGACCCCTCCCTCCCGGCGGTGGTCCCCCAGAGGATGGTCCCCGGCGCCGCTCCGGAATGGCCGGAGATGCTCCGGATCCTGGCGGGTCCTCCGCCCGGCCTCTACCGCTTTCGCCTGGAAGGGGTCGCCCTCGGGGGGGGAGGGATGCTCCGCCTGGAGACGGGGGGAGAACCCCTGGCCTTCCGCTCCTTTGCGGTCCGGGGGGAGAAAGTGGTCCTCCAGGCGGACCTTCCGAAAACGGCCGAGGGGAACATGGAGGTGGACCTGGTGCTGGAGAGCGGCGCGGGTCTCGTCCTGAAAAGGATCTCCCTCGAGAGGGTCGGGGACGTGGCCGTCGCCTCCCGGGTCGTCCTTCCTTCCGGACCGAGGGCGGTCCTGGAGGAGAGGCTCTGGTCCAGCCACCTCGTGGAGAAACGCCGGGTCGTGATGGCCCAGGATACGCCGGGCCTGGTCGTAGAGATCGAGGTGGAGCGGGCGGACCGGGGTTGCCGGGTGGACAGGGAGATCCTATTGACCGGATATGATGAGCTTCTCCGGGGAGGGAAGATCACGAGGGAGGGGGCCGTCCACGGGCCGGTGGAGGGCCCCTGGGTCCTGAGGGACAGCAGGGGGCTCCTTCCCGACCTCCTGGTGGTGCACCTCGAGAAATCGGCCCACCAGAAACTCGCCTGGAGGCCCGGGTTCGGCCTTGTCCTCGAGGATTTCCCCCAGGCCTCGGAGCGCTCCTCCCTGGGCTTCTTTCTCCCCCGGGGGGAAATCCCCCGGGAGAAACGCTTCCAGATCCGGGGGGCCCTCCTGGAGATCCTGGATCCTCCGAAGATCAAGATCGGCCCGGCCCGCCTCGGGAGGGTGAAACATCCCTTCCCCTTTCCTTGGGCCCGGGTCCTGGAGGTCCTCGATCCTCCCCCTGCACCCTTGCTGGTCCGGGAGAACGGCTGGTGGGTGAGCCGGCCCCTGGCCCCCCTGGCCGGCAAGGGCGGGGCGGCCCTCGTCCTCCACCAGAGACCGGGGGAGACCTCCCTCCTGAGGGCGGGGAAGCGGAGGACCTACATCGGGCCCGCCGGCAGGAGGCCGGGGGGAGTGGTCCTTCCCGTTCTCCCCGGGGGATGGAGGCCTGGAAGGGGGGCCGCCGGGCTCCTCGCCCTTCGAATCCTGGAGAAGGGGAAGGCCCTGGAGGCGGCGGTCCTCAGGACGGGGCCCTTCCTCTTCGCCCCTTCCGTCGAGACGGGCGCCCCCGTCGGCTCGGTGCTCCTGGACGGGAAACCCTGGAGTTTCTTCGAAGGAAAGAGGGTCTTCCTTCCCAGGAAGAAGGGAATATACAAGATCAGAGTATTTCCGGGAGAGCCCGACGGTCCCCATCTCTCGGCTGCTTCCGCCCTCGTTGAGGAGTGCGCCTGGGACCCGGCGGCCCGGGTGCTCCGGGTCCGCCTGGCCCACCCGGGATGGTTCCGGGGGCCCTTGCCGCCGAAAGCGCCCTACACCCTGCTGGTCCGTCCCCGGGGGAGGACTCTCCTCTCCGTGGAAGGGGCCAGGCTCCTCTCCCAGGAGAGCCTGGCCAGGCCCTCGACGGACCTTCCCGCCGCCAGGGAGGCGGAGATGCTCTTCGCCGCCGGGCCGGGATGGGTGAAGATTCATTTCCAGTGAGAAACATTCCCCCCCTCCGCCGCTTTTCATCTGTAAGGAGCGGGGGAAAGGGGTTCGGTCCTTTGGGAAATTCGATGGACTCCTATACAGGCACATTCCGCCGTTTTCTGGACATCCTGGAGCGAAGGCCCCGGGAGGAGACACTGGTCACCCTCATCGTGGATTCCCCCTGGCTTCCAGGTTACGCCGGGGTGGACGCCATGGATTTCTTCTTCGATCCCTGCGTCTGGCTGGCCGTCCACGAATGGCTCCTGGAGGACCTTCCGGGAGTGGCCTTCCTTCCCGGAGCCTGGATCGAGTTCGGGATGGCCGCCGAGCCGAGCGGCTGGGCCTGCCGGGTCCAGTGGAACCACGAAGGCCCCCCGGCGATCCATCCTTTCCCCGGAGGGTTGGACCTGCTCCTGGAACTTCCCCTCCCCGACCCGGAGCGGGAAGGCCTCATGCCCTTGATCCTCAGGCGCTACCAGAGCTTGGCCAGCCGGCTGGAGGAGATGGATTTCTCCCCCCGGGTGGCCGCCGCCAGGGGCCCCCTGGCCGTGGCGGCCCATCTCATGGGGGTCACCGAGTTCCTCGTGGCCATCAAGACGGAGCCGGAGAAGATCCGTGCCCTCCTGGAGAAGACCACCAAGCTCTGCGTCCACTGGCTGGCCGCCCAGTTGGAGCGTATGGAGGAGCCAGTGGGGATCCTGGTCCTGGACGACCTGGTGGGCATGATGAGCCCCAAGGACGCCCGGACCTTCGCGATTCCTTTCCTGAAGGACGTCTTCAGCGCCTTCCCGGGCCTCTTCCGTTTCTTCCACAACGATACGCCCAACGAGAAGGTCTTCCCCGAGCTGGCCCCCCTGGAACTGGACGTCTTCAACTTCTCCCACGAGACAAGCCTGGAGCGGGCCAGAGAACTCCTGGGCCCCGAGGTGGTCCTCATGGGGAACCTCCCTCCCCTGGATCTCCTGGTCCGGGGGAAGCCGGAAGAAGTAAAGGACGCTACCCGGGGGATCCTGGAGCGGCTCTCCTCGGTCGGTCCCTTGCTCCTCTCCCCCGGCGGGGGGGTGTCCCCGGGAACGCCCATCGAAAATCTCCAGGCCATGTGCGAAGCTCTCGCCGAGTGGAAGCGATGATCTTCCCCTTGGCCCAGTACCAGGAGGCCTCTTTCCCTTGAAGACCCGACTCCACTCTTCCCCCTTCTTGCTCCTCTTCCTCCTTGCCTTCCTCCTTTCCTCCTCCCCGGCCTTCCCCGGCGGGGGGCCGGGGAAGACCGGGGGCCCGACCTTTCTCCTGGACATGGTCTTCGACAACCCGGGGGAGCCCAAGCAGCCCACGGCCTTCCGGGACCCGGCCTTCCTGGCGAAGCTCGGCTATTCGGGCCAGGTTCCCCGGTGGTTCGTCCAGTGCGCTCTCACCTACGAGTCCCTGGACCCGGGGGCCGTTCCCGAGGGATCGAAGGCGAGGAAATGGATGGCCGGCGAGGAAGCCCGGATCCGGGCGGGAATCGCCGCGGCCCACGAGGCCGGCCTCCGTGTCTATCCCTTCACGGACATCCTTGTGATTCCCATCTCCCTATACGAAAGGCACAAGAAGGAGATCGGCGACTGGAACATCCACCGCCCCATGGTCAAAAAGATCCTCCTCGCCCAGATCGACGAGATCTTCCGGCGCTTTCCGGGCCTGGACGGGCTGGTCCTCCGTTTCGGAGAGACCTACCTGAACGACACGCCCTACCATTGCGGGAAGAGTCCCGTCCGGAGCCCGGCGGACCACACTCTCCTCTTGCGGATCCTGAGGGAAGAAGTCTGCGTGAAGCGGGGAAAGACGGTCTTCTACCGGACCTGGGACTTCGGGAACCGGTTCCACGTCAATCCCAAGTTCTATCTGGCCGCCACGAATCCCGTCGAACCCCACGAGAATCTCGTCTTTTCCATCAAGCACACCCGGGGCGACTTCCTCAGGACCCTTCCCTTCAATCCCACCATCGGCATCGGGCGGCACAGGCAGATCGTGGAAGTCCAGTGCCAGAGGGAATACGAGGGAAAGGGGGCCCATCCGGACTACATCGCCCGGGGGGTGATCGAGGGGTTCACGGAATACCGGAACGCCCGGAGGCCCAAGTGCCTCAGGGATCTCCTGGGCAATCCCAGGTTCGCCGGCATCTGGACCTGGAGCAGGGGGGGCGGGTGGAGGGGGCCATATTTGAAAAACGAATTCTGGTGCGCCCTGAACGCCCGGATTCTCTCCCTCTGGGCCCGGAATCCCGGGAAGAGCGAGGCCGCGGTCTTCCATGATTACGTTACGTCGGAACTAGGCCTGGGCGAGGAGGATGCCCGCCTCTTCCGCAAGCTGTGCCTCCTCTCGGCCGAAGGGGTCCTTCTCGGCCAGTATTGTTCCTACGCCGGGGTTCCCCTCACCTGGGCCAGGGACCAGTACATGGGCGGTCTGGGCCAGCTCGGGGGGACCTTCCGTGCCCTGATCCGCAGGCACAGGGTGGAGGAGGCCCTGGCGGAGAAGGAGGAGGCCGCCGCCGTCTGGATGAGGATCGCCGCCCTCTCCAGGAGGGTCCATTTCAGGGACCGGGGGATCGGGGACTACGTGCGGGTCTCCTGCGACTACGGGCGGATCAAGTACGGGATCTTCTGGAAAGGTTGGACCGCCATGCTCCTGGCCCTCGCCGCCGGAAAGGCGGGCCCCCTTCCCAGGGGACGGATCCTTTCGGCCCTGGAGGACTACGACAGTCTCTGGAAGGAGTGGAAGGCCCTGAAGGCGGCCCATCCCGACTGCGCCAGCCTGTATTCCCCCGACTACTGTCGGTACGTCCCGCAAAAGGGCATGCTTCCCGCACCGGGGATGAAGGCCTCCCTGGAGAAGATCCGGAAGATGGTCCGGCGCCGTTAGCCCGGGGGGCCTTTCCGGGCCGGGAAGGGCCGGCCCCCGGCTGCTCCGGCTGGAGGGTGTGGCCCTGCAGGGGGCGGGGTGTGTAAGTTACATTCCGGCCTGGGAGCGGGCGGGGCCCTCCTGGAAAGGGGACCCGGGGCCCGTTCCGGCGAGGAAGGACACCAGGTGAGGTTTTTCCGAAATGCCCGCTTCCTCGGGGGGGTGATCCTGCCCCTCTTGGCCCTTGGGGGGAGGGCCTCCCCTCAGGGCGGCCTCCGGAAGACTACGGGCGATTCCGAGCTGGATCGGAAGATCGACCGTGCCTTGGAGGCCGGAACGGCCTGGCTCGTGGAGATGTTGCCCCACCTGGCGGGAGATCATCTCTCCCTGGCCCTCTTCGCAGCCCTGGAAGGCGGGGCGGAAAAGGGGGAGCCCAAGGTGAAGACCGCTCTGGATCGCATCCTGTCCTTCCGCTCGGAGAGCGTCTACGGGACGGGGATCCAGCTCATGCTCTTCCGGAAGTATGGAGGGCCCAAGGCCCGCCGGCTCTCGGGCAAGGCCCTCCGCCGGCTCCTGGGGTGGCAGAAGTCGGAAGGAGGGTGGAGTTACGGGAAAGGGCGGATGCGGTGCGATGCCAGCAACACCCAGTATGCTCTCCTGGGATTGAGGGCCGCCTTCGAAGGGGGAGAGAAGATCCCCGGGAGGGTCCTCCGGAAGGCCGTGGACTACCTGTTGTCCACCAAGGGGCGGGAGGGCGGGTTTTCCTACTTGAAGGGGAGGAAGTCCTTCCCCACCGACAGCATGACCGCCGGGACCCTGGGGAGCCTGGCCATCTGCAGGGAGATCGCCGGAAAGGACGGCTTGGGGGAGAAGAGGGAGAAGGCCGTGGAGAGGGCCCTGCGCCAGGGGATCTGGTGGCTGGAGAGGGTCTTTCCCTCGTCCTTGAAGAACGCCGCCATGGGAATGCAGAGAGGGTATTTCCTCTACGCCCTGGAGAGGGCCATGGTCCTGCTGGGGAGGGAACGTCTGGGAGCGATCCGCTGGTATCCCCATGGTGCGTCCTGGCTCGTGGCGAGGCAGGACAGGGACGGCTCGTGGGGCGAAGACGTGGCGGCGACCTCTTTCGCCGTTCTCTTCCTGGCCCGGTCCTTCAGGCCCATCACCCCGGTGACCCGGGTCTCTCCGGAGGAGATGCTCCTCAGGCTCAAGAGGAGTCCCGGCGAGAAGGGAGTCCTCTCCCTGGCGGCCAGGCTGGCGGGAGCGGGAAAGGCCGCCGTTCCGGCCTGCCTCAAGGCCCTCAGGGGGCCCTCTCCGGCCAGGCGAAGGGCCGCCGCCCTGGCCTTGGAGCGGATCACCGGAATCCGAACCTCCTTCGACCCGGGGAAGGAGCCGACCTGGAAAGCCAACCAGGACGCCGCCCGACTCTGGGAGAAGTGGTGGATGGAGCACAGGTAGGGTTCGGGAAAGAAGAGGTTCTGGCGGGTTTCTAACCGGCCGGGACTCCGGCCTGCAGGTTCTTCCTGGAGGACAGGAAAAAGACCGGCCCTGACAGGAGGGGAATCCTCCCGCTCCTGGACCTGTTGGCCTCGGGACCCTCGGAATCCCCGGCGGGGAGGGCGGCCTAGAGGGGCTGGAGGGTGAGAGTCAGGCTCTTCTCGGCTTTCGCGGCCTCCGAGGGAGGCCAGGGCCTGGGAAAAGCGAAGACTGCCTTCACCCGCCTACCCTCTGGGGAGCGGACTTCCACCTTGTATTCGCCGAAGACGGCCCGGAAGGCGGCTTTCCCCTTCCGGTCCGTCAGGGCCACGGCGTCGGTCCGCCACTCCTTCCGGATGAGCCTCTCCAGGACCCGGTAGGCCGGTTTGGGGCTCATGTCGGCCCTGAGGAGGCCTGCGGGAGCCCCCTGCCAAGCCCCTCTGTCGGAAAAATCCCACCACGTGGCGGCCGTAACCCAAGGCTCGGCGAAAAGGGCCCTGTAGAAGGCGGCCACGGCCTTCGCCTGGTTGGCCTCGCCCTCCGGCGTGGTGGGACCCCACCGGCCGTCCTTCTTCCGTTTGCCCGAAACGATCGTGATCTCCGTGAAATGGAGAGGAAGACCGAAGGCGGAGAACCGGCGGCATACCTTTCGGACCGTCGCGGCGGACCAGACCCGGCCGTGCATGTGGCTCTGGATGCCGACGGCGTTGCAGAGATAGGAGCCGTCCTTCTTGCGGAGTCCCCGGATCACCTCCTCGTAGGCCTGGGTGGTGTCGTAGTCGTTGACGAGGAAGAAGGCCGAGGGAGCGGCTTCCCTGGCGGCGAGGAAGCACTTCCGGGTCCAGCCCGCCCTTCCGGAGGCCCGGATGGCTTTGCTCATGGGGTCTGCGCCGAACCGGAAGGGCCGGGCCGCCTCGTTCACCACGTCCCAGGTCCCGATCAGGTCCTGGAAGTCCAGGAGGCAGGAGCGGATCCGCCGGCGGGTGAGGTCCAGGATCTTTTCCGGGGGGCCGGAAAGCCAAGAGGGCACTCCGGCAGGGTGGTTCCAGGCCAGGGGATGGCCCTTGGGACGGATCCGGTGGGCCAGGCACCACCGGGCCATGGCCGCCACCTTGGACCGGGCCGTCTTTCCCGGTTTCCTTTCGTAGGTGGACCAGTAGAAAGGGAGAGTGGCGAAGTTGAAGAGAGCGGCGAATCGCTCTTCGTACTTCCTGTCCAGGCCGGGAGCCCCGTTCCGGTGGAACATGAAGAAGTTGCAGCCGAAGAGAAAGTCCTGGGACGTCTGCACCAGGTGGACCAGGACTCCCGGGACGGGCCTGCCCTTGCCGTCCAGGACCCGGATCACCACCCGCCCCGCCCGGATCCCCTTCCCGATCTCGGGGGCTTCCCCCGCCCCGGCGGAGGAAGAGAGGGGAAGGACCGCCCAAAGGGAGAGAAGAAAGAGAGGAATCCTGTCCATGGCGATGTTCCTGCTGGGGTCCCCGGAAGTCTACCGTAACTTCCACGGGTGGAAGGTGGAAGGATTCGCGGGCTTTCTCTTCCTCCCGGGTCTCCCCGGCGGGGAGTGACGATTCTCTTCCGGACGCCGAAAGAAGCCCGGGATGTTTCAGGAAATGTGAGAAAAATGAAAGGCCTGGAAGGGGCCGCTCCTCAGGTCCCCCGGCGGCTTTCGGATCCTTGGGAGGAAGCGCCGTTTTTTTTCTCCCTGGGCGACATAGAATCTTTCCTCATGAGGCAAAGAATATTTTCTTCCTGGACCTTCCTTTCCCTTTTCGCCCTCCCCTGGATCCCCTCCTTTTCGGGGGTGCCGGACCTGGCTCTCGTGGCCCGGCAGGATTTCCAGGTGCGGGGAGAAGCGGGCTTTCTCGAGGCCGGAGCCTGGTACACCTTCTCCAAGAAGGATCTCCCTCCCGGGAAGATCGGCCTCGAGGATCCCCTCCGCCGGGTCGTTTTCGGTTCCCAGGTGATCCTGGGATTCGAGGGGCTGGATCCCCGGGCCCGCTACGACCTGGTTCTCACCTTCCTTTCCGACGCTCACAGGGTGGAGAAGGTCCTTGCCGGCGGGCTGGTCCTCTCGCCCAGGCTGGTCCTGGAAAAGGGGAAGGTCCTCCGGAAGAGGTGGACCCTGCCGCCCGGCTCCTATGGGCGGGGAAACCTGGAAATTCGAATCCTCAGGGTCGAAGGCCCCAATGCGGTCCTTTCCCGGCTGGAGATCTTTTCCTCCAACCCCGCCAGGTTGAGACCCAGGAAGGTCCCCGACTTTTCTTCTCCCAGGCTCTCTCCCACTCCCCGGGAGATCCCGGGCCTTTCCCCTCTTCGCCTTTCCCTGGACGGCACCTGGCTCTTCCACCCCGCCCCGGGGAAGGAAGCCTCTTCCGGCCGGGGCGGACCTGAGGGTGGGTGGCGGCCCATCCAGGTCCCGGGCGAGTGGACCATGCAGGGCTTCCACGTGAAGCCCGGCAACGCTGCGGGCTACAGAAGGAGTTTCCGCCTCCCTCCCTCCTGGGAAGGCAAGAGGATCAAGCTCCGTTGCAACGGCGTATACAGCCTGGCACGGGTCTACCTGAACGGCCGGTTCGCCGGGTCCCACGAAGGTGGCTTCACTCCCTTCGAGCTGGACGTCACTTCCCTGGTGAAGCCCGGGAAGAATCGCATCTACCTGGAAGTCACGAACGAATCCCTCCAGGACACCCTCTCCTCCGGGACCCAGTACGCGGCCCACCAGCTCGGGGGGATCACGAGGAGCATCTTCCTCTTTCCCCTCCCATCGGTGAACTTCGCCTCTTTTCACGCTTACCCATCCTTCAAGGCGGACGGTGCTTCGGCCCGCCTGAAAGTGAAAGTGCGGATCGCCTCGGAAGGGCTCCATCCCGGGAAGAAGATGAGAATCCTGCTCCGCCTGAGGGGGCCCCTTCCCGGCCGGCGGATCCTGCTGGAATCCCGCTTCCTCCTCCCCGTCCCATCCCGGGGGAAGTGCCTGGAGAGGAGCTTTCTTCTCGATGTGGCGAAACCCAGGAAATGGGATCCCGAGCATCCCAACCTCTACCTCCTGGAAGGCGGACTCCTCGGGGAGGGGGGTCTCCTGGAGCGGGTCTCCAGGAAGATCGGCTTCCGTGAGGTGGTGGTCCGGGGCAACCGGCTCTACGTAAACGGGATCCCGGTGAAGCTGAGGGGCGTGGACCGTCACGAGATCGATCCCCTGCGGGGAAGGTCCCTGGTCCGGGGAGAGTGGAAGAGGGACGTTCTCCTCTTCAAGAAGGCCAACGTCAACTACATCCGGACCTCCCACTATCCTCCGGACGAGGCCTTCCTGGAGGCCTGTGACGAGGCGGGCCTCTTCGTGGAGGAGGAGGCCCCTTTTTGCTGGGTCGGGCACCCGACGGCCACGATCTGGGGGAAATGGGATCCCTTCGCCCCCAACTTTCTTCCCCACCTGGTCCGGCCCGTGCTGGAGATGATCGAGAGAGACGCCTCTCACCCCAGCGTGATCATCTGGTCCTTGGCGAACGAGTCCCTCTGGACCCTGAATTTCGCCCGGGTCTTCCATGCGGCCCGGGAAAGGGATCCTTCCAGACCTTTCTCCTTCCACGACCAGTGTTGGGGCCGCTTCAACAACCTTGGAAGCCGGACCCAGATCGCCAACGTCCACTATCCCGGCCCCAAGGGCCCCGAAAGGGCCGCAGCCGTGGGGCGGCCGGTGCTCTTCGGCGAATATTGCCACGTCCCCGTCTACGACAGGAGGGAACTCGCCGCCGACCCGGGGATCCGGGTCCTCTGGGGGAAGGGGTTCCACAGGATGTGGGAGAAGATCCTGGCCGTCCCGGCCTGCCTGGGGGGGGCCATCTGGGCCGGGATCGACGATGTCTTCCTCCTTCCTTCGGGCCGGCTCTGCGGTTACGGACCCTGGGGGATCGTGGATGTGTGGCGAAGGCCCAAGCCCGAGTACTGGGAGGTCAAGAAGACCTATTCCCCCGTGAAGATCCTCACAAAGAGGATCGAGCCGGGGGCGGGGCCTTTCAGCCTTTCCGTGCTCAACAGGCACTTGTTCTCCGATCTTTCGGAATGTTCTTTCCGCTGGCGGGATTCCCGGGGCGGCTCCGGGGTGGCGAAGACCTCCGCTCCTCCGGGAGGAAAGGCCCGGCTGATCGTGGATCCGGGGCGGGCCCTCCGCCAGGGGGATTTCCTCCTGATCCGGGTCTACGGTCCCGGCGGGATCATGGAAGACGTATACAGGATTCCCGTGGGAGACCCGGCGCCCGGTGCGCCTCCCGGGGCCGGAGAGGACGGGGGCGCACCCCTGCGGCTCTCCCGGAGGGAAGGGCGGATCGTCGTCTCGGGGGAGGGTTTCCGGGTCTCCGTGAACGCATCTTCCGGGCTCCTCGAGGAATGCCGGAAGGGGGGAAGACCGGTCCTGGAGGGCGGGCCTTTCCTCATGATCCTGCCCTTGACGGGCGGGCCCTGCAGGCCCAATTTCAAGAAGGACATCCAGCCCTTGAACGACATCCTGCGGGGCTGGAAGGCGGAGTCCGTCACGGCCTCGAAGGCGGGAAGAGCGGTGACCCTACGCGTGGCGGGCCGTTTCCCCACCGCCCGGGGGACATTCAGCTACACCATCCATCCCGGGGGGAAGTTACGGGTGGGCTACGATTTCGAGATCGAAAAGGATGTGAATCCCAGGCAGTGGGGCGTGGTCTTCCGCCTCCCCGGGGGGTGCAGAACCCTCTCATGGAGGAGGAAGACCCGGTGGTCCTGGTATCCTCCTGACCACATTGGAAGGCCCGCCGGAACGGCCCGGGCCCTCCCCCCGGGCGGCCCCAGGGATCCCTGGAGCCGCACCCCGCCCGAGGGACCCTGGTTTCTGGACGGGGGGCCTTCCGGGACCCGGGACTTCCGCTCCACGAAGAAGGACGTCTATTGGGCCGCCCTCAGGGCCGTCGGGGGAGAAGGTCTCCTGGTGAAGGGGGAAGCCGTGAGATCCGTCAGGGCCTGGCTCCAGGGAGGGAAGCCCTTCCTCCTGGTGGCCCGCTTCACCACCATGGGAAGGGAGGGCTTCTTCGGGGGCCACGTCGCCCGGGAAAGGCGGCCCCTCCATAGGGGGGACCATGTCCGGGACGAGTTCGACCTGGTCCTTCTCGGCCCCGGACGGTGAGCGGCCTCCCCGCCGGGAGAATCCTACGGATCATCTCCAAGGGCTGGAGAAGTGGTAGTTTCCTGAGAGAAGTTCCATGAGGACTTTGCGGCCCCTCTTTCCCAGGAGGGTGACTCCCTCGGCTTCTTCCAGGGGATGGCCGCCTTCCCGGATCGCCTCCGGGTCGGGCCAGGGGAATTCCAGGCGGGCCCGGGTATTGGGCGGGAGCTCCACCTCCAGGTGGAACCTGCCCGGCCGGATCCGCCAGGCTACCCGGAAGGCGCCCAGCAGGCAGGAGTAACGGGCCTCCGCCTCGGCCAGGTCCCCGGCGGGAAGGGGGGCGAGAAGGACCCGCCGGAAGCCCGGTTCGTCCGGATCGGGCCGGATGCCCCCCAGGTCCTCGAAGAGCCAGCGCGTCATGGAGCCGAAGGCGAAGTGGTTCCGGGAGTTCATGCCCGGGCCCATCTTGTCGGAGTTCCATCTCTCCCAGACCGTCGTGGCGCCCTGGGAGATCATGTATCCGAGAGAGGGATACTCTTCTGTGGCCAGGACCCGGTAGGCCAGGTCGTGGTATCCCCAGGCCGTGAGCACGGGAAGGAGGAGATCGGTGCCCAGGAAGCCCGTGGAGAGGTGGTCCCCCCGGGAGCGGACGTCCGCCGCCACGGCGGCCGCCACGGCGGGACGCAGTCCCTGGGGGGTGATTCCGAAGGCCAGGGGAAGGAGGTTCATGGTCTGGGTGCCCGTGTCGTACAGGACCTTGTCGGGCTTGAAGTGCTTCTTCTGGTAGGCGGCGGCGATTCTCTTCGCCAGGGAGGCGTATTCTTTCGCGTCCTTCTTCTTTCCCAGGACCCGGGCCGTCCGGGCCAGGATGGAGGTGGACCGGTAGTAGTAGGCCGACCCCACGGGTTCGCTCGGGGAGGGAACCACGGGCACCCAGTCGCCGTACCCCTTCCTCTCGTAGAGGTCGTCCTTGGAGTTCCGGCGCATGTATTCCACCCAGGCCTTCATGGCGGTGTAGTTCTCCTCCAGGATCCGGGTGTCCCCGTAGAAGCGGTACACCGTCCAGGGCACCACAGTGACGGCGTCCCCCCAGGCCGGTTTGGCCGGGCCCGTAACGATGATCACAGGGGAGACGTTCGTCGTGGCCCCGCCGGGGCCCTGGGAGTCCCTGATGTCCCGGCACCACTTGGTGAAGAAGAGCGCCATGTCCTTGTTCCAGCAGGCCGTGGGAGAGAAGACCTGGGCGTCTCCCATCCAACCCAGCCTCTCGTCCCGCTGGGGACAGTCGGTGGGGACGGAGAAGAGGTTGGACTCCAGGCCGCGGCGCACGTTCCCGGCGATCCGGTTCAGCAGGGGATTGGAACAGCGGAAGATCCCGGCCTGGGGAGGATCGGAGTGGACCACCCTGGAGACCAGGGTCTCCGGGGTGGGTTCCCCGGGCAGGCCCGTGATTTCGGCATAACGGAAACCATGGTAGGTGAAGCGGGGCTCCCAGCGCTCCGGGCCCTTGCCCTTGCAGATGTAGACGTCCGTCGCCTCGGCGCTGCGGAGATTGGCGGTATACAGGGTCCCGTCGGGATTCAGGATCTCGCCGTGGCGGATTCTGATCCGCGTGCCTGCGGGGGCGGTCACGTTGAGGACGCACCAGCCGGCGTGGTTGACGCCGAAGTCGAAGATCCACTTTCCCGGGGCGGGGGAGGTGATCCGCACCGCCCTGAGGGTCTCCGCCGCCCGGATGGGGGGGCCGGCCGAGGCCGTGAGGGAGGCCGCCGGCGGGGGTTCCACCAGGTGCGCCGGGGTCCATCCCTTCTCCTCGAACCCGGGCCTGTCCCAGCCGGGAAGCTCCAGGCGGGCGTCCCAGGTCTCGCCGTCGTAGAGGGTGTTCTCCACCATGGGAGAGGGGTGGAAGGACCAATCCGGACCGGAGAGGACCTTGGTCTTCGATCCGTCGGCGAAGGTCACCTCGAGCTGGAGGAGGAGGCGGAGGTTCTCGGAGGGCTTGGAGAAGAAGGCCTTGGTCCTCCAGCCCAGTCCCGAGGACCACCAGCCATTTCCCAGGAGGAGGCCGATCGCGTTGGGTCCCTTTCTCAGGAGCCCCGTCACGTCGTAGACCTGGTAGGGGATTCTTTTGGAGTAGAGGGTCCAGCCCGGCGTGAAGAGGTCGTCCCCCACCTTCCTGCCGTTGAGGTGGAGTTCGTAGAGCCCCAGGCCCGTCACATAGACCCGGGCCCGGACCGGTTCCTTCTCCAGGACGAACTCCTTGCGGGCCCTCTGGGAGCGGCGCGGTCCCTGGGCCGGGGTTCTTTTCTCCTTCTTCCCCTTTTCCGGTTTCCCCTTCTCCGCGGGAAGGGGACCGGGGGTGATCCACCGGGCCTCCCAGTCGGAAGGCTCAAGAAGGCCCATCTCCCACCGGGAAGGGGCGCTCCAGGGAGAGGGCCTGCCCTCCTCGTCCCAGGCCCGGACCTTCCAGAAACAGCCCATCCGGGAGCGGAGGGGCTTGCCCGCGTAGACCACGTGGATGTTCCCCGCGGATTCCACCTTGCCCGTATCCCAGAGATCGCCCTGGTCCCTGGCGAGGAGATCCGGGCTCGAGGCCACCAGGATCCTGAAGGCGCTCTGGGCCGCCCCCCTCCGGCCTCCCGCCTCGAGGGCCCAGGAGAGCCTGGGCCTTCTCGTCTCCACTCCCAGAGGGGCGGAGCGGTATTCACATCTCAAGCGGACGGGACGCACGGCTTGGGCGGGTAGAAGGGATGAAAGGAGAAAGAGGAGGGAGACTGTACGCATGCGGAGCACCTCGAAGAGGAAAGGGTCGGCAGGATGGAGGAAAATACCGGTGGAGAGGATTTCGGTCCGACGGGGGCCGGAGGGAAATTCTCACTTCGGTGCCTCCTTCTTCTTGCGGAGGGCGAAGGCCGTTGCGGCGGGGAAGTAGAGGAGAGTGGGAAAGAGGAGCCAGTTTCGGAACCAGTGGAAGGTGACGCCGAAGTCTTCGGGCGGGGCGAAGAAGACGACCAGGGGAAGGACCAGGCAGGCCAGGAGCGAGAGCAGGGCCAGGGAGCCCAGGAACCACGTGAAGGGGCCGGTTCTCCGGCGGGGGGCGGAACGGTCCCTCCCGGGAGGGCCTGCAGGAGGAGAGGCGGATCCTTCCGGAAGGGAAGTTTCCGGGGCGGCGGGCCGGGCCCGTGCTTTTCCCTTTCCCCCGCCGGCGGCCCTGGCCAGGAGGATGTAGGAGAGGATGGTGAAGAGGAAGACCGGGATGAAGAGGAAGAAGAGGTGGAGGGCGCCCGTGGCCCAGAGCAAAAGGGCCAGGACCATGCCCCCGCCCCAGGCGATGAGGGCGGGGACGTTGTTGGCGATGCCCCGTCTTTCCCTCCAGAAACTCTCCATGCCGAGCCTCGGGAGGAGCCAGTGCTCGGCGATGACGATCGCCCCCGCCGGAGAGAGGAGGAGACCGTATAGACCGACGAAATCGAGGAGCTTCGTGAAGACGAAGGGGAAGCAGGCCACGAGAGTGGTGGCCGCCCCCGCCGCCAGGGTCACCTTCCAGCGGGCCCAGTTGGGGGTCACCGCCTGGAGGGCCAGGCCGGCCCGGTAGAGGGTGGGGTTGGAGGTGGTCCATCCGGCGATCACCACGGCGATCGCTCCGGCCACGCCCAGGGCCTGGAAGGCAACGGCCCCCGAGTCCAGCTCCGTCAAGGGCCTTTTCAGGAGCAGAGCCGCTCCGGCCCCCATGATCCCGGCGCAGATCCAGGCCAGGTAGTGGCCGAGGAACATGCCGAAGGCCGAGCAGAGGCCATACCAGGAGCGCCTGGCGAACCGGAAGAGGGCCATGTCGGAGAGCCCCAGATGCATGGCCAGGTTGCAGATCCAGGCGAAGGCGGCGATTTGCCAGAACGTGATGGCCCGCGGGCCGCCGGAAGGGGTCTTTCCGGTCCAGATGGTTTTGTGGGCCGTCTCCAGGAAGGTCTCCAGGGAGCGCACCGGGCCGGCGCCGGCTCGCTCCCCCAGCACGGGAAGGACCGCCAGGGCCCCCGCCACGAACATGAGCAGCATCCAGGGGGAGCAGACCGAGGCGAAGGCCGCCAGTTTTTTGAACCCCAGGATGGCCAGGGTCACCACCACGGCGCCCACGAGGATCACCACCAGCACGAAGGCCGGGCTCGTGGGATACCACTGGACCTGGGAGGGGATGCCGAAGGGGATGCGTATCGCCGAGGCGGAGACGGTGATCATGCATCCCGCCAGGATGCAGAAGAGGACCGCGTTGAGGACGTTGTAGACCACCGAGAAGAGGGGCCCGCAGGCCCGGCGGAGGTACCAGTAGAGGGTGAGCCTGGTCCTCACCGCGATGGGGGCGCAGACCAGGGTCCAGCTCAGGACGGCCAGCAGGTTTCCGATGGCCAGGCCCAGGAAGATGTCCTTCAGCCCCGCGCCCCAGCTCACGAAGAGGGCGCCGATGACGAACTCCGTGGCCGCCACGTGCTCGCCCGCGAAGGACCCGGCGAAATACCCCGGCCCCAGGAGCTTCTCCTGGGTCACCGGGGCCCGCTCGAACTCGTAGAGCCGGTCCAGCCGGGCCGCCGCTCCGCCGGGCCCCGTTGCCCCGGCCCCCCCGGCGGGTCCGGTCTTGTCCCTTCCAGTCTTTTCCATGGGTGCCTCCCTTCCCCCTTGCCAAGAGGCCAAGGATAGGAGACCGGCCCGTCCCGGTCGAAGGACAATCCCCTGTTCATTCCCCTTCGGCCCCCAGTGAACCATGGGTCACAAGGGATGACCCTTTATGCCGGGACTAGGGAGGGTGGGGAAAGCACCTGGCCAGGAAGTGAAAGAAGATTCAGCCCCTGAACCATCCGAATGGGCCGGAAAAGGGAGAAAACCTCCATGTTTGCCCAGAAAAGGGTGAAAAAGAGGTGTTAGCAACTACGAGAAAAAGGAAAAATGGGCAGGATTAACCCAAACTCTTTCAGGGAAGGGAGATACAAACCCTAGAAAAAACCAAAAAAGTGGTTGAAATGAAGCAATATCCCGGTACAATCATCTTGTTGAAGCTGAAAGGGGGACAAAAATGAAGCTTCCAGCGGGGCCCAGGGCGGGCGGGACCCTGAAAAGGGACGATCCCTATGCCTGGTCTACCTCCCCGAAGAAGACCCTCCATTGGGGTCACCCGGCGCTGGCCTTCCCTCGAGAGAGCCGCCCAACCCCGATAGAGTTGAAACCAAAGTCGACACACACACACACACACACACTCTCTCTCTCTCCTCTTTCTAGGGGCCCGCCTTCCTTTCTTTTCTTGAGATAAAAACCGGGAAGCCGGATATGATGTTCTCAATAAGAGGAAAGGTTATTGTTGGAAAGGAAAAGGGTCTTTTCCACTTGCCCCAAGGAAACGGGATGCTTGTCCTACATTTGGAGGAGAAAAGAAAAATGAAATTTTGTAGCTTTCATGGCGGTTACGGTTGGGTCCTTCTCCTGGTCGCCGTCTTCCTTCTTGTGAGTGCCGGCCCTGTTATGGGGCAGACTGTTCCCATCGACCGGACCTATTTCACCTTCCATGTCTACGTGGATCCCATCCATGGAGACAATACCTACGCTTACAATCCTTCCAATCCCGCCCTCT
>CAZLQD010000034.1:0-40990 GCA_964561605.1 uncultured Planctomycetia bacterium | reverse complement strand
GTCTGGAACTCCGACTGGAAGCAGAGCTACACCGTCCCCGTGAAGGGCCGGGTCTCCAGCCTGGTCCTGGACCCGGACAAGTGGATCCTCACCCAGGGGGTGAACGGCACGAGCTACAACCCCATGCTCACCGCCTCGGCGGCGACCCTGAAGGCCTCCCAGGGCGGGAAGGTGACCTTCAACCTGAACGCCGGGGCCAAGGCGGCGGGCAGGCCCTATCTCCTGCTGGTGGGGGGCTCGGGGATCTCCCCCGGGACGCCCTTGCCCGGAGGCAACCTCCTACCTTTGAACGCCGACGCCTTCACAAGGGCCGGTATCCTCCTGGTGAACACCAGCTACTTCCGGAACTTCCTGGGCAAGCTGGACTCCTCGGGCCGGGCGGCGGCCTCCTTCCATGTGGGGCCGGGTGAGCTCTCCTTCTTCCGGGGCAAGGATCTGGCCTTCGCCTTCGTCACGGCGGACGACCTCTCCACGGTGTCCAACGTGGAGGTCCTCCTGGTCCGGTGAGGCCCTCCCTCCCGGGCCGGCAGGCGGGAAGATCGGAAGGGGAGGTCCTCGCCGCGAGGTGGGGATGAGGAAAGGGCCGCCCCGGAGGCGGCCCTTTCCTTCATGCTCCCCGCCGGAATCCCCTCAGGCGGGAGGGTTCTCCAGGAGGACGTCGCCCAGCTTGTCCCTGAGCGTATAGAGACCGTTCGCAGCGGACCGGGCCTCCTCGAGGACCGGGGCCACGGTCTCCACGGCGGAAGGCCGGACTCCCCGGAGGACCCTCTCGGCCCGGGCGGCCACCTTCAAGAGGGCTTCCCGGGCGTAGACTTCGCCCAGGACGGGGATCCAGTGGCCCTCGGGCTCCCCGGCCTTCCCGCACGCCGCGGCCAGGGCCCGGGAGGCCTCGGCGAAGGCCGCCATCTCGCCCAGGAGCCAGACCAGGTCCTGCCGGGCCGTGAGGGGTTCTTCCCCGGCCTCTTCACGGCGGGCCTGCTCCAGGGTGGCGTCGATCACCTTCCAGGCCAGGGCGGCCGTCTTTCCGCCGGAGAAGGCGAATTTCCCCGCTGCCTCCTCCAGTTCGGGGGGCGCGCCGGTTCCCTTCTTCTGGAACTCCTTGAGGACCTGAAGGGCGATTTGCTCGCGCTGGATCTGGTTGGTTCCTTCGTAGATCTCGAGGATCTTGTGGTCCCGCACCATCTTGGGGAAGGGCGTCTCGTTCATGTAGCCGAAGCCGCCCGTGCTCTGGAGGGCGTCCAGGGTGATCCGGGAAGCCTCGCTTCCCATGAGCTTGGCCATGGCCGACCAGGCCGTCACGTCCTCCTTGGTGCCCTGGTGGATCTTCCGGTCCACCCTTCGGGCCCCCTCCAGGACCATGGCCCTTGCCCCCTCCACGGTGAGCCACATGTCCACGAACATGGCCCTGAGGCCTCTATACTGGATGATGGGGTTCCCGAACTGGATCCGCTGGTGGGCGTACTTCAGGGCTTCCTCGAAGGCGGAGCGGGCCAGGCCGATACCCATGGAGCCGATCATGGGGCGGGAGGCGTCGAAGACCCCCATGGCGTGGAGGAATCCCCTGTTGGGCTTGCCTCCCACGATGTCCTCGGTCCTCACCACGAATCCGTCGAAGAGAATTTCCCTGGTCTCCGAGGCGTTGATGCCCATCTTGTCGAACTTCTTGGGGAAGGAGATCCCGGGGGGGAGGTTCTCGGGATCCACCTCGGCGATGAAGCAGGACATGCCCCTGGGACCCCTGCTGGGATCGGTGAGGGCGAAGATGGTGTAGATGCTGGCCACGCCGGCGTTGGTGATGAAGGTCTTCTGTCCCGTGATCTTCCAGGTCTTCCCGTCCGCTTCGGGGCGGGCAGTGGTCTGGATTCCCCCCACGTCGCTTCCCGCGTTGGGCTCTGTCAGGGCGTAGGCGGCGATGGTCCCTTCGGCGATCTTGGGGAGATACTTGGCCTTCTGCTCGGCCGTCCCGAAGAGGTGGAAGGGGTCGCTCCCCAGGGAGTTGGCCCCGATGGCCGTGGCAACGCCCGTGCATCCCCGGGCCAGCTCCTCGTAGACCAGGGCGGCCTCGAGCATGCCCATTCCCAGGCCCCCGTGTTCTTCGGCGATCCCCATGCCCAGGACTCCGAGTTCGGCCATGTCGGCGTGGACGTCGTGGGGATAGGTGCCTTCCTTGTCCAGTTCCTCCCGCCGGGGAACGATGTTCTCCTCGGTGTAGTCCCGCAGGGTCTTGCGGAGCATGAGCTGCTCCTCCGAGAGGTCGTACATCTTCTTGAACTTGGAATCCTGGATGATCATGGCTCCTCCGTGGGATGCTTCTGGGGGCCTCTTTGCCGGAAAGCCGGGCATTTTGCCAGGCTCTCCGCCCATTCCAAGAGGAAACCGGCCGTCCGGAGGCCCGGGAATCAGGTCCGAGGGCCCTCCCAAGGGGTGTCCCCCCGGCCGGACAGGTGGTTCAGGCGGCGGGCCAGGACGAAGAGGAAGTCACCAAGCCGGTTGACCCAGGCCAGGACCCAGCCGGGAAAGGAGGCCTCCCTCCGGGCGGCGACCAGTTCCCGCTCGATCCGCCGGCACTGGCTCCGGACCAGGTGGCAGGCGGCGGCGCCGGGGGTCCCCATGGGCAGGAGGAAGCTCTTCAGTTCGGGCAGGTCCCGGTCCATCTCGTCCATCCAGGCCTCCAGGTCGGCAACGTTTCCCGGCCTTCCTCCCGGCGGGGAACCGGAGCCGCGGGCGACGCAGCTTCCAGCCTCCATGGCAAAGGCGACGATCCCTTCGATGCGGGCCTGGAGGGCCGGGTCCTGGAGCTCCTCCTGGGCGGCGAGCCAGCCCAGGAGGCTGGCCAGTTCGTCCAGGGATCCATACCCTCGAATGCGGGGTCCGTCCTTGGGGCTCCTTCCCCCTCCGGGAAGAGAGGTTCCTCCTTGGTCGCCGCCTCGGGTATAGATCTTCATGCGGGCTACTCCATCGGGCGATAGATGAGGAGTCAAGGCTCGCCCCGCTTGTCCAAGGAGATGGAATGGAACTGGGCTTTCCCCACCTGGTCCTCCTGGCCTTCATGGCCCTGACCTTTCTTTCGGGCCTGGTCTGGGGGCCGGAGAAGGTGATCCCCAGGGCTTTCGTCCTGGCCCTCTTCTTCCTCCCCCCCGGGGTGACCCTGACCATTCCCGGGCCCATACCTGCCCTGGACAAAATGGGGACCGTCTCCTTTCCCGCCCTCTTGCTCCTCCTGGTGAGCGGAAGACAACTGGTGCGCCTCCAGTGGAATTTGTGCGACACCCTGGGGTCTCTCTTCATCCTGGCCCTCGTTGCGGCCAACCTGGCTGCCGGGAAGGGCGCCTACGCCACGGGGAGCCGCCTGGTCTCCATCCTGGTCCAGTACCTGGTTCCCTACCTGGCGGGGCGGGTATGGCTCGGCGAGGAGGAAGAGGTGGAGGACTGGCTTCCTTTCTTCTTCGCCGTGGCCACCTTCTACGTCTTCCTCATGGCGGCGGAATTCTTTCTCGGGCCCTTTTTCTCCCACGCCCTCTACGGCCTCCCCCGGGAGGTCTCCCCGCCCAGGTTCGGGTTCTACCGGCCCATGGTCTTCTTCTATACGCCCCTCTTCCTGGGCGCCTTGATGACCTTGACCTTGGGGCTGGCCGTGGCCTTCCGGATCCACCAGAAGGAAACGGGGCGGGACGAGTCCTCCTGGCTCCCCCTCCAGATTCCCCTTTTCGCCCTGGCCGTGCTCTTCTCCCTGAGCCGGGGCCCCATCCTGGGGGCCTTCCTGATGCTGGGGTTCTTTTTCTTCTTCCGGGAGAAGACCTGGATTCCCTCGGGGGCCCTGGGACTTGCCGGGGTGGTCCTCTTCCTCTGGATGGTCCTCGGGGGCAACGCCTGGAAGGTGTCCTCCTTCCTGGGCCTGGAAGGGGGGGAACTCTCCCAGACCTTGGCCTACCGGTTCCAGGAAGTGGACGCATACGCCTCTTTCGTGCAGGCCCGCCTTTGGCTGGGCTGGGGAAATCCCATCCCCCGGGATTCCTGGATTCCCATCATCGACGGAACCCTGCTTCTGGTGATCATGGAAGGGGGGCTCCTGTCCCTGGGAGCCTACACTTCATGGATCCTTTCCCTGATCAAGCGGGCCCCTTCCCTGGAGGACCACCCTTTCGCCTCCAGGCCCCTTCTGGGCGCCATGCTGGCTGGCCAGACGGGATGGCTCCTCTTCACCTCTTGGGGAGACGCCTTCATCACTCCCTTCCACCTCTTCCTGGCGGGTGCCCTGGTTTCCCGGGAGGTCTCGAAGGAGGAGGGCCTGGAGAGCCGGATCGGAGGGGCCGGAGAGTCCTCCTGAGGAGGGCCTTTTCAGAAGAGGGCCCGGAGGGCTCCCGGCAGGGCGTGGACCACGTCGTTCATCACCACGCCGCCCAGGGGCTTCTCCAGGTGCCGGATGGTCTTGATGGACTGGCTCACCGTCTCCAGGTGGGTCCGCCTGGCCTGGACGACCAGGACGGCCGCGTCCACTCCCTTGAGGAGGTAGTGGGATTCGGCGGCCATTCCCAGGGGCGGGCAGTCCAGGATGACCGCGTCGTGGAGCTCGCAGAGCCTGTCCAGGGCCTTGGCCAGGCCTTCCCCGGAGGGGTAGCCCGCCGGGCTGTCCTCCCGGCCGGCGGGAATGACCGAGAGCCCCCGGGAATCCAGGTGGTAGATGGTCTCTTCCACCTGGGCCGTCCCTTCCAGGATCTCCCGGAATCCCGGGCCCTTCTTCAGCCTGGGAAGGAGCCTTCCCAGGACGGGCCTCCTCAGGTTGGCCTCCACGAGGCAGGCCGTCTTCTGGAGCCCGTAGACCAGGTAGCGGGCCAGGGCGATGGCCGTCGTCGTGGAGCCCTCCCTGGAGGCCGAGGAGACGATCCCCACCTTCTTCCAGGGAGCGCCCGCCTTTTCCGAGAGGGTCACCAGGTGGGCCCAGAGCTGGCCCATCTCGTCCTGGAGGACCATGTCCACCTGGGACTTTCCGGGTTCCAGAAGGAGGAGCTTTTCCGGCTTCATGGTCTCAATCCCACCCCAGGTTCCTGGCCCTGACGAAACGCTTGATATATCCTTTTCGCAATCTTGGAATCGATGCGGGCACCTCCACTCCCAGGAGGGCCGTGATCTGGGCCCCCCGGTCCACCCTGGTGGATACGCGGAACAGGATCATGAGAAGAGGCGAGAGCACCATCAGGACGCCGAAGAAGCCTGCAAGGATGAATTTCCCCCGGACCGGGCCTTCCTTCTTCAATTCGAGGGAGGGGGTCTCGATCACTTTCAGGTTGGACATGCCCAGGGCGTCCAGTTGGCGGGAGAGGCGGTAGTTCTTGACCCTCTGGCGCAGGATGGTGCGCTGCTCCTGGGCCCGCCTCAGGCGGGACCGGAGCTCCGTCCAGACCGGCTCGAGCTCGGTGAGCTCCTGGATCCTGCGCCGGAGTTCGCCTTCCTCCTTCTCCAGAGCCGGGAGGGATGCCTTCAACCCCTGGAGTTCCAGGGTGACCTCCAGGAGCCGTGTCCTGCGGGTCTCGTAGTCCGGGTTGGGGATGTTCTGGGTGGTCTTGGTGAGGATGGGACCCTTGGCGAGGATCTCTTTCTTTCGGTTTTCCAGGAAGGCAAGTTCCTTTTCCAGTTCCCGGATCCGGAAACCCGTGGGGGAGGCGCTCTTGGCCCGTTCCTTCTCGAGCTCGATCTGGACCCGGAGGATCTCCTCTTCCAGGAGCTGGAGGGCGGGATCGGGGGCGGCCGTGACCTGGGACTCGGTCTGAAGGAAGGGCGGGAACTGGCGGATGTTCTCCTGGAGAGTCTTCTTGGTCTTCTCCAGGGCGGCGATCCTCAGGCGTTCCTGGCGGACCCGTTCGTCCAGCCTGGCCAGCTCCTCCTGGAGACGGGCCAGTTCCGCCGGAACGTCGGGGACCTTGTATTTGTCCAGGAAATCCTGGAAGGCCTTGTGGGCCTTGCGGAATTCCTCTTCGGCCCGGTCCACTTCCTTCTGGAGGAAGGAATCGTCCCCCTTGGAGGACTGGCACTCGATGTAGTAGCGGAGCCCTTCCTCCAGGTAGGCCTGGAGGATCTTCCTGGAACGGGCCGGGTCGTTGGACCGGAACTCCACCCGGATCGAGGGAGAGCGGGGTGCCCAGTAGATCTTCAGGGAGGAACGGAAGACCCTGACCGCTATATCCCTGGTGAGGTAATCCCTGCTCTCCCTTTGCTGTATCATGGCCCGCTGGAGATTGTGGAGGATCCTCGTGAGGAATCCGTGGAGGCCCTTCAGCTTGGCGTCCTCCTCGGGAGAAGGCAGGGAGGGCCGGAGGAGTTCGTCGGGCCCCACCTTGTCCACCACCTTTTCGGCGAGATCCCGGCTGGAGAGGATGGCGATGGCCTCCTGGGTGGGGGTGAAGTTGGTCTGGCCCGGCCTGAGGCCCAGGACCTGGGTGATGTCCACCCTTCCCCTGGGAGCGGTGACCATGAGCTGGGCCCGGGAGACGTAGACGTTGGGCTTGGCCGCCGCGTAGAGGAACATCAGGAGCGCCCCGAGGAGGCTCGCCCCGAAGAGGAGCCAGCGCCAGCGCCACAATTCTTCCACGTAGTCCACCAGCCTCCTCGTGGAGGCCAGGTCCCGGGGAGGGCGCCCCTGGGGATAGGGCGGCAGGGGCCCCGCGGAGGGGACCGCCGGCGCTGGAGGAAGGGCGGGTTCTTTGGTTTTCCTGGTTCTTGCCATGGGAAGGTCTTCCGTTCCCTCGTCTTATCGGCCCGATTCTAGTGCGGGGTGAGCCGGGGCCGGCCGATTTTTCCTAGGGTCTCTCCCGGTCCGGGAGGGGGGCCTCTCCTTGCGGGTTCCAGGGATGGGCGTGGGGTGTGCCTTTCTCGTGGTGTTCCTGGTGGTGGGGGTCCCGGGGAGGGAAGCGATGGAGGTGATCTCCCCTGAGGGAGTAGGGGACCTCCAGGCCGTGGGCCGCCATCAGGTCCTCCCGGGCGAGGATCTCCAGGGAGGGCCCTTGGGCCACGAGCCTCCCTCTGTCCATGAGGAGGACCCTGGGACATAGGTCCAGGACCATCTCCAGGTCGTGGGTGATGAGGAGTTTCGCCAGGGGGCTCTCCTGGAGCCAACGGATCAGCATCCTCCTCCCCCGGGGATCCAGGTTGGAGGCGGGCTCGTCCAGGATCAGGAGGGAGGGATCCATGGAGAGGACCGTGGCCAGGGCGGCCCTTCGTTTCTCCCCTCCCGAGAGCTGGTGAGGGGGGCGCTTCTCCATGCCTTCCAGGCCCATGGCGGCCAGGGCCTTCCGGACCCGCTCCTCCACTTCCTTCTTGGACAGGCCCATGTTCAGGGGGCCGAAGGCCACGTCTTCCTCCAGGGTGGGCATGAAAAGCTGGTCCTCCGGATCCTGGAAGACCGCCCCCACCAGGCGCCGCACTTCCCGGAAGTGCTTGGGCACGACGGGAAGTCCCGCCACTCGTATGGTCCCCTCCTGGGGCCGGACGAAGCCCAGGACGGCCAGCATGGTCGTGGACTTTCCCGCCCCGTTGGGACCCACCAGGGCCAGGGACTCCCCTTCCTCCATGGAGAAGGTCACTCCGTCCAGGGCCCGGACCCCTCCGGGCCAGGTGAAACGGACCTCCCGGAGTTCCAGCAGGGGAGGGGCGGGATCGTTCATGAAAGGACCTCCGGTGCGGGAATCCACCCCGGCGCAAGGAGCCGCCAGCCCAGGGCGGCCCCGGCACACAGGGCGAGGAAGGCCCAGTCTTCCATGGTCATGCGCCTTTCGTCCAGGGCCGGAAGGGTGCCGTCGAATCCCCGGGAGAGCATGGAGGCGTGGATGCGTTCCGCCCGCTCCAGGGTGCGCAGGAAGAGGTTTCCGATGATGCCCGCCGCCGAGCGCCAGGTGGGCCTTCCCCCGGCCCGGGCCGCCCTGGCCCGGGTCATGCGGTTCGTCTCCTCCAGGAGGAGGGAGAGGTAGCGCCAGAGGAAGAGGAGGACCGAAGTGAGGGGATGGGGGAGGCCCATCCTCCGGGTGGCCCGGACCAGTTCGGCGAAGGGGAAGACCGCCGTCAGGGCCAGGGCGGAACCGACGCACAGGAGAAAGCGGACCAGGATTCCGGCGAAGGAGATCCACCCTCCCGGGAGGACGACCCCTGGAAGGAGAGTCCTGGGAAGGGTGTCCAGGAAGGGGTTGGCCGCTCCGACCAGGACGGCCAGCGGCATGAGGAGGAGGGTCCTCCGGGCCACAGGCCCGGCCCGGCCCGGAACCAGCCGGAGGAGGAAGAAGGGAAAGAGGAAATAGGGGAAGAGGGGAAGGAGATCGTATTTTCCGAAGGAGACCACGCTGAAGATCACCGCCAGGAGGCCCAGGAGCCCGGCCAGGGGATCGAGGGAAAGATCCCTCCCGCCGGCAAGGGCTTGGGGAGCGGGGATTTTCGCCAAGGTGGAATTCAACGGGGGCCTTCGCCTTTCTTCCTGCCTTTCCTCAGGACCAGCCAGAGCCCTCCCGTGACGGCCAGGAAGGTCAGGGCGGCCCCCAGGATGCCCGAGAGGCTGGTCCACTTGTAGTCGGGAAGGAAGGAGAGGGCCTGCTGGATCCTTGCCGCCAGGTGGTGGAGCCAGGTCTCGTACTTTCCGGCCGTGCCTTCACTCCATCCCATCTTGCCCAGGGCGTGCTCCAAGCCGTCCTTCAGGGGGGAAGCGTAGAGGGAGAGAAGGCCTCCCACGACCAGGGTGAGGATGCCCAGGCCGATCTCCAGTTTTCCCACGCCCCTGGACTCCTCCAGGAGGACCGGCCGGGCCCGGGAGAGGAAGGCCACCACCCCGAAGGTGATCAGGGCCTCCCCGATTCCGATGAGGCAGTGGATCCCTACCATGAGCTCCAGGAAGGGAAGGAAGGCCAGGTCCACTCTACCGGAGAGGGTGGTCTCCACGACGACCATCACCGAGCCGGCCACGACGGAGATCCAGGCGGCCAGGGCGGCGCTCCAGGATTTCCTGCCCGGGCCCGGGGCCTTCCCGGCCAGGAGCTTGTAGACCCACCAGCCGCCCAAGGCTCCGACGAGGCCCATGTTGAAGAAGTTGCATCCCAGGGCCAGGACTCCCCCGTCGCCGAAGACCAGGGCCTGGAGGAGGAGGACGGCGGCCATGCAGATCATGGCCCTGGCCGGTCCAAGGAGAACCGCCAGGAGAAGGCTTCCTACGAAGTGGCCCGAGCTTCCCGTGCCGGGAATCTTGAAGTTCACCATCTGGGCGGCGAAGACGAAGGCCGCCAGGACCCCCGTGAGGGGCAGGCGACTCTCCTCTCCCTCTTCGGAGGCCACCTTCTTGGAGGAGATGCCCACGGCGAAGGCCGAAACGGCCAGGAAGGTGAGGGCCACGCCGGGGCTCAGGAGCGAATCTTCCATGTGCATGGGGCGCCTCCCTTGGTGTTACGATCCCTTGGAAAATAGCACGCAGGAAGGGGGCCACCAAGGAGGGGGGAGAGGAACTCCGCGAAAGACCACCTTCCCTGGGCCAGGGGGGAGGTCCTTTTTCAAGGGAAGAGATTGAACCGGAAGATGCACCAGAGGGCTTCCAGGGCGTCCTTGAAGCCGATCTTCTTGCCCTCCTCGTAGGTCCTTCCGGCATAGGAGATGCCCACCTCGAAGACCCGGAACTTCTTTCGGGCCACCCGGGCGGTGATCTCGGGTTCGATCCCGAAACGGTTGGACTTGAGCCTGGGCAGGATCTCCCGGATCACCTCGGCCCGGAAGACCTTGTAGCAGGTCTCCATGTCGGAGAGGTTCAGGTTGGAGAGGCAATTGGAGAAGAGGGTCAGCAACTTGTTGGCCACGAAATGCCAGAAATAGAGGACCCTGTGGGGCCCTTCCCCCATGAACCTGGATCCGTAGACCACGTCGGCCTTGTTTTCCAGGATGGGTCTCAGGAGGACGGGATACTCCCGGGGGTCGTATTCCAGGTCGGCGTCCTGGACCAGGAGGATGTCTCCCCGGGCCTCGGCGAATCCCCGGCGGAGGGCCGCACCCTTCCCCTGGTTCCTTTCCTGGAGGAGGGCCCGGACGTGGGGTTTCTCCCGGGCCATCTCCTGGACCAGTTCCCTGCTCCCGTCGGTGGAACCGTCGTCCACGAGGAGGATCTCCTTTTCCAGCCCCAGGGAGTCGGCCTTCTCCACGGCCTCCAGGAGGGCGGGAAGGGTGGCCTTCTCGTTGTAGACGGGAACGATGATGGAGAGGGTCTTCATGGAAGACATCTTGGAGGCGGGAGGATGGGATTTGAAGGGCCCGTTCCGGAAGGCGGGCGGCGGTGCACCAAGGAGGAACCTGGAAGCTCCCCGTGGTTGCCATGGGGCCTGGAGGCACTTATAGTCCAAGGTTCCTTGTGGGTCGGGCAGAAGAAGGAATCCTGGACGGACGGGTGGAAAAGATGCGAATCCCTATGTTCCTTGGCTCAGCGGCCCTGGCCATCCTGGCCGGGCGGGTCCCGGCGGACACCATCACCCTCGTGGACGGGACGGTCCTTTCGGACGTGACGGTCCTTTCCACGAGCATCCAGGAGGTGACCTTCCGGGACGGGCGGAAGTCCAAGTCCCTACCTTCCTGGAAGGTGGAGGAGATCAAGCCCTCCAATCCCCCCAGGTACTACAGGCTGGGCCTCCAGGCGCTCAACGAGGACGATGTGGAGAGCGCCGTTTCTTCCTTCCGGAAGTTCGCCGAAAGGACCTCCCCCAAGTCCTCCCACGCCTGGTTGAGGCCTTTCGCCCTCTGGAAGGTGGCCATGCTCTTCATCCAGGAAGGAGACGCGAAGGGGTGGTCCGACGGAGTGGCCGAGATCGAGGCTATGAACAAGAAGTTCCCCGACAACTTCTTCCTGCCCCGGTACTACAAGCTCAAGTTCGTCCACTACCTGGACCAGGGGGATGAGGGAAAGGTCAACCTGACCCGGCTCATCGCGAATTGGATCAAGAAGATCCAGGCCAACAAATATCCCGACACCTACCTCTACCTGGCCCAGCTGGACCAGATCATGGTCCAGCGGGACATCCTCCGGAAACTGAGCCCTTCCCAGGCCCTGCCGAAGATCCAGGCCGTCCTGTCCAAGTGCGGTTCCACTGCTCCCTTGGCGGCCACCCGGGCCAAGGTGGAGCTCGGTTGGACCCTCCTCGCCCTGGGAAGGGCGGACGAGGCCAGGAAGAACTTCGAGGAGGCCCGCTGGAAGCCGATGTTCTGCGACATCCACGAGGCCAGGGCGTGGCTGGGCTTGGGCCTTTCGTATATCCAGAAAAAGGGAATCGACAAGGAAGGCTACAAGAAGGCCCTCCTGGATTTCATGAGAGTGGTGATCAACTTCGAGGACCTGGGTGAGAAGAGCTTCTACGCCCGGAACCTCATCGCCGAGGCCCTCTACTACGCCGAGGATTGCTACAAGAAGTGGGGCGGCCCCCAGTGGCAGGATTGCTGCAGGCGCCTCAGGGCCCGCCGGAAGGTCCGCTACAAGACCACTCTGTGGGGGCGCAGGAAGTAGACGCCCCCAACGAAGGAAACTCCTCCCACCGGGGAAGGCCCAAGCCTTCCCCGGTTTTTTTGTGACCTTCCCGCATCCGTGAGGACGGATAAGTCGCGGGGGAAATCGAAAAGGGCGCCCTCTTTGGATGCCCGGGTTTCCTTGGCACTTGGAAGTCCGTTGCAGGAAAGGATGCCATGAAGGTCCAGGAGAAGCGCCTCGTGGCGGAATGGGTCCATTCCGCCCAGAACGGAGAAGCGGCCGCCTTCGAGCGCCTTGCCGCCTTCTACAGGAAACGCCTGGGGGGGTGGTTCCGGAGAACCGTGGGTGACCCCCACATGGCGGAGGACCTGCTCCAGGAAGTCCTGATCCGAAGTTTCGTGGGGGTCCGGCGGGTCCGGAACCCCTGGTGCTTCGACGCCTGGATCTGCAGGATCGCCAAGCGGGTCGCCTTGAATTCCTTCAGGAAGAAGCGGGCCGTCCCCTACGACCCCCAGATCCTGCTCTCCCTCCTGGACAACGGCGAGGCCCGGCTCCTCCTGCACGGAGAGGAAGCGGATCCCCTGGACGACCTGGGAGAGATCCTCCGGGAGGCCCTGGGGCGCCTTCCCCGGGAGCTGGGCTCCCTTGTGAGGGAGCACCACCAGGACGGAATCCCCCTGGATGTCTTGGCGCGCCGGGAGGGGACCTCCCTCTCGGGGATGAAGATGAAGCTCTTCCGGGCCAGGAAAAGTCTCCGCCCCTTCCTGGTCCGGGCCTTGGGTTTGGAAGGGGGCGGAGCCCTTCCCGGAAGGAAAAAGGGAAGGACCGGACGCAGCGCCGAAAGGAGGCGGAGATGAAGAGTGGTCCTGCGATTCGGATGCTTGCCTATGCGGCCTTGGGGATGGTTCTCGGCGGGATCGCCGTGCCGGCCCAGAAAGGACCCGGCGGGGGAACCCCGTCCAGAGCCGGGAGAGTTCTTCCCGAGGTGGACCAGGCAAGGGCGAAGGAGGCCGCCCTCAAGGGACTCAGGGGAGAGAGGCGCAAGGCGGCCCAGCTCGAGGCGGCCAAGGCCTGGGCCCGGGCGGCCGAAGCCCAGAAGGGGAATCCCTCCAGGGCGGCCCGGGCCCGGCTCAGGGAGGCGGTCCTCCTTGGCCTTGCCGGGGACGCCGAGGGGGCCGAAGCGGCCTGGAAACAGGTTCTCCAGCTCGACCCGGACCGCCTCGGAGCCCGGGCCCTCGTCGGGTTGGCCGACCTGGCCAGGAGAGGGGGGAAGACCGGAAAGGCCCTGGAACTCTACCAGGAAGCGGTCAAGCGTTTTCCCAAGTCGAATGCTCCGGTCCAGGAGGCCCTCGTCTGGGTGGGGAAGATCCACATGCGTGCCGGGAGGATGGACAAGGCCAGGGAGGCCTTCGAACAGGTTGCGCGGGTCACCGGTTCGGCCGGGCGGTTGGCCTACGTCTACGACTTGATCGTCCGGACCTGGCTTCGCCAGGGGAACCTGGAGAAAGCGGAGGAGGCCTTCCGGGAGGCGAAGGCGGCCCTGGACCGACTGGGCCGGGGTGACGAGAGGAAGGCACGGGCGGCGAAGAAGGCCCTGGAAGGCATGCGCTCCGGGGCCAGGATTCGGCGTGCCAGGAGGGCGGCGGGAAAAGGAGGGGAATCTCCCGGGAAAAAGGCGCCCGAAAAGGGCGGCCGGGTGTCCTCTTCCGTTGGAGCGTGAAATACCTCCGGGTCGCCGGCGCCTCCCGGTGCCTTGGGACGGGGGACGCCGGCGATCCCTTTCTCCCGGAGAAAGCGGCGGGAGTGGGGGATGCTTGGGTCTCCGGGCGCCTCCCTCCGGCGGCTTTCCCAGGGGATCCGGAAGAGCGGAACATCGAGGCTCCCACCTGGTCTCCAAGCGCGGGCGGGGAGCCGGGGCCCGGAACCAGACCGGGCCCGGGCGGGCGCGGAGGGGCGCCCGCCTTTTTTTTTTAGGCTTCTTTCGGCGGTCCCGCCGCCGGGTCCTCTCTGGGGGGACTCCCGAAGGGGCGGGCCGGTTCCCGCGGGCAGGCCCCTCGAAGATTCCGGGAGAGCCTTCTGCTGCTCTCCGGTTTTCCCGCCCGCCGGGAGCGGCAGGAGGAGGGTCAGGCCTTTCCTGGCTCCAGGGCGGGGACGCCGATTCCGAAGTAGGAGAATCCCAGCCTCTTCAAGGTCGCCAGGGAGGAGGAGTAGATGTTCCTTCCGTCGAAGATGACGGGTTGCTTCAGGCGGCGGGCCACCTCCTCGAAATCGGGGTGGCGGAATTCATGCCATTCCGTGACGAGGATCAGGGCGTCCGACCCGTCCAGGGCCTTCATGGCGTGGGGTTCGTAGCGGATCATGTCTCCCAGGACGGCCCTGGTGGTCTCGATGGCCTCGGGATCGGACCCCACCACGGCGGCCCCCGCCTCGACCAGTTCCCGGGCGATCACCAGGCTTGGCGCCTCCCGGACGTCGTCGGTCTTGGGTTTGAAGGCCAGGCCCCAGAGGGTGAACTGCCTTCCTTTCAGATCCTCGCCGAAGCGGCTCTTCACCTTGTGGACCAGGAGGGACTTCTGGTCCCTGTTGACGTCCTCCACGGCCTCCAGGATCCGGAAGCGGTAACCGTGGTCCCGGGCGGTCTTCATGATGGCCTTGACGTCCTTGGGGAAACAGGAACCGCCGTACCCGCATCCCGCGTAGAGGAAGGGCATACCGATACGGGAGTCCGTTCCCACGCCGCGGCGGACCATGCTGAAATCGGCGCCGGTCTTCTCGCAGATCCGGGCGATCTCGTTCATGAAGGAGATCCGGGTGGCCAGCATGGCGTTGGCGGCGTACTTGGTGAGTTCGGCGCTTTCCGGGTCCATCACCAGGATGGGGTTCTCGTTTCGGACGTAAGGGGCGTAGAGCTCCTTCATGATCTCCGCCGTGGCCGGGTCGTCCGTGCCGATCACCACCCGGTCGGGTTTCATGAAGTCGTCGATGGCGGCCCCTTCCTTGAGGAACTCGGGGTTGCTCACCACCTGGAAGGGATGATCCGTCTCTTCCCGGATCGCCGCCGCCACCTTCCGGGAGGTCCCCACGGGAACGGTGGACTTGTCCACGATGATCTTGAAGCCGTTCATGGCCTTGCCGATCCCATGGGCCACTTCCAGGACGTAACGAAGGTCGGCCGAGCCGTCCTCTCCCGGAGGGGTGCCTACGGCGATGAAGATGACCAGGGACTCCTCCACGGCCTTCTTGAGGTCCGTTGTGAAGAGGAGCCGTTCCTCGGCGGCGTTCCTGTGGACCATCTCGGAGAGGCCCGGCTCGAAGATGGGGATCTTCCCCTGTTGGAGAGCCTGGATCTTGGCCTCGTCCACGTCCACGCAGACGACCCGGTTCCCCGTCTCGGCGAAGCAGGTCCCGGCCACGAGGCCCACATAGCCCGTTCCCACGACGGCGATCTTCATTGCGAAAGACTCCTGTCAGGAGGTACTTTTCCGTCCTTCCCCGAGGGGAAGAAAATAAAGAGGAGAAGCCCTTTTCGCCAGAGAAGCCGGGCTTTTTCCTTCCAGGCTGTTGTTCTTCGCCGGACTCCCTTTAAGTTGGAAGGGCCTTTTTCGGGCGAGTAGCTCAGCCGGCTAGAGCGCCTGCCTTACACGCAGGAAGTCGGGGGTTCGAGTCCCTCCTCGCCCACCAGTTTCCAGGCCCCGGGAGAGCCCCGTCCTCCGGGAAGCGGGGGGCCTGGGCAGGGGACGTCTTGGGGGGTGCGGCCCTCCCCGGCCGGTTCGGGAAGCCTGGGCGCTCGATGGAAGAATGGAGACGCTGCCGGGCCTTGGGATGGGGGGATGGAGCCCGGGCCCAGGCCCCCCGGGGGAAGGGCTCCTCCTTCCCGCCCGGCACCTTCGGGGGAGTGGAAAAATCGGGGTTGCCGGGGCTTGAGTCGGCTTGGGGAAAACCTATAATTCCCCCCGATCCATCGGGAAGGGCCCCTTCCCGGTGGGACTGGTGTGGGGGTGTGGCGCAACTGGTTAGCGTACCAGACTGTCGATCTGGTGGTTGCGGGTTCGAGTCCCGTCGCCCTCGCCAAGGAGCTCCCTCGAAGGAGGGAGCTCTTTTTTTTTCCCCCGGAGGCTCGAGGTGAATTCGAGGAAGGACCTGGGCTTGAAGACCCTGGCCGACCTGGAGGCCTGGTTCGCCAGGAACACTTCCTACGGGGGGCTCCTTCCTCCCAGGCCCCGCAGGAGAGGGCTGGAACCGATCACATCCCTCCTGGAGGAAGGAGGAAGGCCCCAGGACCGGTTCCTTTCGGTCCAGGTCGTAGGTTCCAGGGGAAAAGGAACGACGGCCTCCTTCCTGGCCCAGCTTTCGAGGGCCTGCGGTCTGAAGGTTGGGCTTTTCACCTCTCCCCACTTGGTTCGCCTCACCGAACGGATCCGGGTGGACGGAAGAGAGATCCCGGGCTCCCGGATGGCCTCCCTCCTGGAGGAGATCCTCTCCTTTCCCCGGGCCTGGGAAGCAGGGTTCTTCGACCTGGTCACGGCCCTGGCGGCCCTTCATTTCGCCCGGGAAGGTGTGGACCTGGCCGTCTTCGAGGCAGGCCGTGGCGGGGAGACCGACTCCACCACCGCCCTTGGGGCCGATCTCCTCGTCTTCACAGGCCTGGACCGGGACCATTTGGACGTCCTGGGGGAGAGTGAAGAGGAAAGGGCCCGGGTGAAGACGGCCGCCCTGGCTCCGGGAGGGACCCTGATCTCAGGTGCCGAGATCCGCTCCGTGGCGGGAGCGGTCGCCCTGGGCCTGGCCCGCCACAGGGGGGCCTCACCCTTCTTTCTGGGGAAGGACTTCTTCTTCCATGGCCTGGAGTGGGGCCCGGGGATCCGGGAGATCCGGTTCCGTTCCCCTTCCCTCCTGGGAGGGGAGGGCGAATGGCGGCTCAGGGTCCGGAGCCTGGCTCCCTTCCTGGACCAGAATGTCTCCCTGGCGGCGGCGGCCTACCTCTTCCTCGAGAGGACGGGCCGCCTTCCCCGCCGCCCGGAAGGGCTTCCCCAGGTCTCTCTGGAGGTTCCCCCGGGAAGGTTCGAGGTGGTTCGCCTGGATCCCCCCCTGGTGCTGGACGGGGCCCAGTCCCCCCTGGCCTTCCGTGCCCTCCTGGCCGCCTGGAACCGGGCCTTCCCCCTCTCGAGAAAGCCCAAGGTCCTCCTGGCCCTGGGGAAGGACAAGGACCTTCCAGGGGTGATGGCGGCCCTGGCGGAGGGTGGGGCAGGTGAAGTGGTCTGCCTCCAGGTCGATTCCTCCCGGGGGCGTGCTCCGGAAGTCCTCCTGGAGGCGGCCAGGGCGGCGGGCCTGGCGGGCCGGGTCCTCCAGGGAGGGGCCGCCGAGGGCCGGAGCCTCGTTCTCTCCGGCCGGGAGCCCTGGCTCGTGGCGGGCTCCTTCTACCTGGTCGGGGCCTTCCACTCCCTTGCGGCGAAGGCCCTGGAAAGACCCGGGAATCCCCCTTCCCGGCGGAGAGGGATGGACTCGGGCGGGATGGGAGCGTAAGGGCCGGAAAGAGGAGGACCCGGGATGGAGGGGCCTTCCTCTCCAGGCCCGACCGCCCGTGGCGGAGGGGCACGATCCTTCACGGGTCAGCAGGTCTTCTCCCCGGAGGACGCCCTTGGATTTGCGGGGAAGCGAATGGTGAAGGCCGTCCCCTTTCCTTCTTCGCTCCGGACGGAGAGCTCGGCGTGGACCGCTCTCAGGAGGTCCTTCACGATGGCCAGGCCGAGACCCGTGCCGGAGGGCTCGAGTCTCCTGGCGTTGGGGGCCCGGTAGAACTCGCTCCCGAGCTTGTCCAGGGACTCCTTGGGGATCCCGATGCCCGTGTCCTCGACTTCCACCAGGACGTCTCCGCTTCCTTCCTCCTTCCAGAGGCGGACCCGGATCTTCCCTCCCCTCGGGGTGTACTTGACGGCGTTGGAGACCAGGTTTTCCAGGATCCGCTCCAAGGAGCCCTGGGGGGCGCATACGAGGAAGGGGCCCTCTCCTTCGATTCCGACCTGGAAGTCCTGCTCCTTCTCCTTGGCGGGTATCTCGAAGTGCTCCCGGATCTTCTGGAGGGCCGCCGCCGCGTCCATCCTCTCCATGGGGCCCTTCACCTCCGGGAGGGCCTTGCTCTCGGCCAGGGCCAGGAGGTCGTCCACCAGGGTGGAAAGGAACTCCGCCCTGCTCTGGGCTCGGAGAAGGAGGTCCTTCTGTTTTTCCTGGAGTTCCCCCGCATATCCGCCCGTCAGTGTCCTGAGCAGGCTCAGGACCACGGCGATGGGGGAGCGGAGCTCGTGGGTCACGAGGCGGACGAAGCTGCTCTTGGCCTTGTCCAGATCCCTCATGGCCCGCCAGGCCAGGGCGTTCTCGATGGCGATCCCGGCGTGGATGCCGGCGGCCTCCAGGAAGGATGCGTCCTCCGGTCCCAGCCGGGCGGACTGGAGGCAGAGCGCCCAGATGACCCCGGTGACTCCCTTTTTCCCCCGGGCCGGGGCGGCGGCCAGGGAACACCATCCCCGGGCGGCCAGCTTGCGGGCCCAGGAATCCTCGCTCTCGGGAAGGTGGTCCAGGAAAATACTCTCCCCGGCGAGGACCCGGCGGGCGAGGCCGCTGGCCTTGAGGTCCACCTCGGGCGAAGGTTTTTCCGGGTCGATTCCGTAACCGGCGGCGAATTTCAGGTCTCCCGTCTTCTGGTCCACCAGGTGGATGATGCAGGCCCGGGAGCCGATGGTGTGGGCCACCCTCTCGGTGAGGAGGTTCAGGAGTTCGTCCAGGTCCAGGATGGAACTGGTCGCCCTGGCGAGGGAGTAGAGAGCCTGGGTCCGGGCGAAAGCCATTTCCAGGTTCTCTCCCAGGGAGAGAATCACCCTCTCCCGTTTTCGCACCCGTGCGGAGAGGACCGTGGCGAGCCAGGTGATGGCGAAGGTGACCAGGGCGTAGGCTCCCAGGACCAGGGCTTCCTGGAGGAAGGGTTCGGGCTGGAGCCCCGGGACCAGGGGGTGCCAGCCGAAGATCCCCACGTGACGTCCCACGGCCAGGCCCGCCACGAGAAGGACCGAGAGGCCCGCCAGGGTCCAGGCCTCCCAGGGTTTGTAGAGGACCGCCGCCAGGACCACGTGGACCAGGAAGAGGAGGAGGAGGGGACTGTCCACGCCTCCCGTCCAGTGGAGGGCCGTAAGGGTGACCACCCAATCCAGCACCACTTGGGCGAGGATCATGAACCGGGCGATCTGGACCTGCCGCCGGGAGCCCTCCTCGCCCCGTGGCCTGGCCTTGACCCTTTTCTGGAGAAAGAAGAGGAGCGTGTTGGCCAGGAGAAGGACGAATCCGCAGAGAGAGAGGGGCAGGGGGTGGACGGAGAGCCCCGGAACCAGGGAGGCCGGCCAAGGGAAGAGGCTCAAGGCCAGGGCGGGAGCCCAGCGGATCCTGATGAACCAGTCCACGCTGGAGACCAGCTCCCGTTCCACCAGCCAGCTGGCCCTGTCCTCAGCCTCGGGCTTCCTCATAGGCGACTCCGGGTCGGCCAAGACTGCCTGCCCGCCCGTGAAGCCCGGACCTGGGGCGGGAAGAACTCGAAAAGGTGGGATTCCAGGGAGGCCCGGGCCGGTCCTCGTTTTTCAGGGAACGGACGGAGATGGCCTCAGCTTTCCTTCTCTTCCTCACCGAAGGCCTGGTTCAACTCTTTCACCAGGGCCTCCACGTCCAGGCCCTTGGCTTCGGCCTGTTCCCGGAGGGTTCCCCAGACGGGTTCCCCGCACTGGATGCAGACGACTCCTCTCTCCCTGAGGAAGGCGTTGATGCCGGGGTAGCGCTCCAGGAGATCCTCGATGTAGTCGTCAGGGGAGATCATGGCCTTCCCTCCTTGGGTCCGGCAGGCCCATTCGGCCCTCCTCCCTCCCTGCCGGGGCAGGATGGTAACATGTTTCTTTTCTTCCGGCTTTTCGATGGGGCTCTCCTTTTCCCCCCTGGATGGGTTTCCGGGAGAGGGGCCGACGGGCTTGGCCCCTTCCCTTGAAAGGCTCAAAGGGGGGTCCCATCATCAGGTTTTCCAGCAAGGAAGGACCCTATGAGCAGATTCGTTCCCGTGGCCAAGGTCTCCCAGGTCCCGGAAGGGACGGGCCGGAAGGTCCGGGTGGAGGAGATGGACCTGGTCGTCTTCAACCTGGACGGCGAATTCTACGTCTTCCAGGATTTTTGTCCCGAAGGGGCCGATCTCAGCAAGGCCGTCGTCTCCGAAGAGGGAGACCTTCTTTGCCCCTTCCACGGCTGGAAGTTCGATGTCCGGGAAGGCGTGTGCGCCATGGTCCCGGATTGCCAGGTCCGGCACTTCCCTGTGAAGGTGGAAGGGGACCAGGTCCTGGCCGACCTGGGTTGAGCCGGGTTCGGGCGGATTTTCCCGGGGGGCCGACAACTTTGGTGAAAACCCTTGAGCCCTCGGGACGGCTGTAGCAAGATTCCGCCGTCCTTTTCGCGATCTCCACGGGAGCTTGTTTGCCATAGAGGGTGCCGCCTTGTCTTTGCCCAAGCCTGGTGTCCGTTCCCATGGTTCGGGTCCGTCCTTGGCCGTCGGGCCCGAGTTGGAAGTCGGGACTTCCGATCCTCCCGGGCCTTCCAGGTCCCCGGGAAAGATCGAGGGGGGAGGGCGCCCTCCTTGGTTCCGTCCTCACAAAGAATCCATGTGGATCCAGGTGCCCTGGATCCTCCTCCTCCTGCTCTTCTTCCTGGAGGGGATCACCTGCATGGGGACGGGCTTCAAGGCCCTGGGGAAACCTTTCGCCATGCAACTCATGTCGGCCACGTCCAATCCCATCGTGGCCTTGATGATCGGGGTCCTGGCGACGAGCATCATCCAGTCCTCTTCCACGACGACCTCCATCGTCGTGGGGATGGTGGCCTCGGGGACCCTTTCCGTCCCTTTGGCCATTCCCATCGTGATGGGGGCCAACATCGGGACGACCATCACCAATCTGCTGGTGGCCCTGGGAAGCATCGGCCGCAAGGAGGAGTTCCGCCGGTGCTTCGCCGCGGCGACGGTGCACGACTATTTCAACCTGGCCGCCGTTGGCATCCTCCTTCCCCTGGAGTTGACCACGGGCTACCTCAGGCACCTGTCGGGCTGGGCGGCGGGGCTCCTCGGGGCCCAGGGCGCCCAGGCCCACAAGATCCACGGGCCGGTGGAACTCCTTCTCAAGCCCCCGGCCAAGGCCCTGGTCCACGGCCTGGAGGGGATCGGGCTTTCCGCCCAGGTCTCGGGGATCCTGGCGGCCGTCGTGGGGATCCTCCTGGTGGCCTTCGCCCTGATCTACCTGGTCAAATCCCTGCGCAAGGTCATGCTCACGAAGCTGGAGGGGTTCTTCTCCACTTTCATCGGGAGGAACTGGGTCCAGGCCATGATCGTGGGCCTGGTGGTCACGGTCCTGGTCCAGTCCAGCTCCATCACCACCTCCCTCCTGGTCCCAATGGCCGGCGCGGGACTTCTTACGCTGGAGCAGGTCTACCCGGTCACCCTGGGGGCCAACGTGGGAACCACCGTGACGGCCCTCCTGGCGAGCCTTGCCGCCCCGGCGGGGCTCCAGATCGCCCTGGTGCATCTTTTCTTCAATATTTCGGGGATCCTGATCCTCTTCCCCATCCCCCCGGTGAGGAGGGCCACGCTCTGGCTGGCGAGGAGCTTCGCGGCCTTCGCGGCGGAGAAGAAGAGATGGGCCATCTTCTACGTGTTGATCGTGTTTTTCGGGGTTCCTGGCCTGCTCCTGTTCCTCGAGGAGCTTCTCAGTTAGACCCGGGAGAGAAGAACATGCTTTTTCGAACTTTGATCCAGGCCTGGCGTGGCGGTTCCTTCATGAACCAGGTCCTCCAGGACTTCGAATCCATGCTTCTCCAGGGGGAAGGGATGTTCCGCGCCTCGAAGAAACTCTTCCTCGAGGAGAAGGACATCGAGGCGGCCCGCGAGGAGATCCGTTCCATCGACGTGAAGGTGAACAAGACGGAGCGGAAGATCCGCAAGCGGCTGGTGGAACACCTCTCGGTCAACCCCGAGGAGGACACCATGGCCACCCTGGTGATGATGTCCGTCGTGAAGGACGCCGAGCGGATCGGCGACTACTGCAAGAACTTCGTGGAGGTGGCCGAGTTGATGGAGACTCCCCTATCGGGGAACTGGCGCACCTTCTTCTCCCGCCTCTTCTGCGACGTGGAGGTCCTCTTCCCCCAGACCAGGGCGGCCTTCTTCGAGACATCCAAGGACCACGCCTCCCGGGTCATGGAGGAGGACTACCGGCTGGCCAAGCTCTGCGACGAGAAGGTGGAGGAGGTGGCCAAGTCGGATCTCTCCACCAACCAGGCCGTGTGCTACGTCCTTCTCCTTCGTTACCTGAAACGGGTGGCGGCCCACCTGGGGAACATCGCCAGCGCCGTCGTCCAACCTGTTCACAAGATCGACTTCCTGGGAGGCCGGGGGAGGGTGGATTAGCCCCGGCCCCTGTCGGGCCCCTTCCGGAAGGGCGCTCCGCTGGAAAGGGAGCTTCGTTGAAGCCCCTCACCGTCCAGGGCGCCCGGCGTGGGTGAGGGTGGGGAGGTTCCCTCCCGGCCCTCCTCGAGAGCCTCCCGGCGGCCCGGCCATTCCCAAGGCGATGCAATTCCTGTACCTTCCCCCCCATTTGGAGGGGAGAAGCGAACCCGGAGAAGAAAACCACATTTGGGAGCGGCCATGACCGGCAAGAGACACCCTTACCTGATCGTCGATTCCCTGGGGGAGGCCGATCCCCAGGTCAAGGAGATCCTGGACCTGGAGGACGAGCGCCAGGAGCGGAAGATCATCCTCATCGCCTCGGAGAGCGTCTGCCCCGCCCCGGTTCGGGAGGCCCTCTCGTCGAACTTCTCCAACATCTACGCCGAAGGCTATCCCTCCTGGCGCTTCACCGAGGGAGCCAACCGGGATCCCCTGGACTATCCCAAGCACCTGGCCTACTACCGGAGGTATTCGGATCTCCGGTATTACAAGGGTTGCGACTACGCCGACTTCATCGAGACCCTCGCCCAGAAGCGGCTTGCCGCCCTCTTCGCCACGGAGGAGTGGCCCGCCGAGAAGATCTTCGCCAACGTCCAGCCTCTTTCGGGGGCCGCGGCCAACAACGCCGTCTACAACGCCTTCCTCAAGCCCGGGGACACGGTTCTCGGACTGAACCTCACCCACGGAGGGCACCTGACCCACGGGAGCCCGGCCAACCGGTCGGGCATGTTCTTCCACGTGATCCCCTACGGCGTCAATCCGGCCACGGGCCGACTGGACTACGAGGCGGTGGAGCGCCTCGCCCGGGAGCACAAGCCCAAGTTGATCGTGGCCGGCGCCTCGGCCTACCCCTGGGCCATCGACTGGGACCGGCTCAGGGCGGCGGCCGACGAGGTGGGAGCCGTCCTCCTGGCGGACATAGCCCACCCTGCGGGACTGGTGGCGGCGGGGCTCTTTCCCAACCCCGTGGGAAAGGCCCACGTGGTCTCCTTCACCACCCACAAGACCCTTTGCGGTCCAAGGGGCGCGGCCTTGCTCTGCACGGACCCGGAGATCGCCGCCAGGGTGAACCTGGGGGTCTTCCCGGGAGAGCAGGGGGGACCCCACCTCAACCAGATCGCCGCCAAGGCCGTATCTTTCGCCCTGGACGCCAGGCCCGAGTTCAAGGACCTCATGGCCCGGACGGTGGAGAACGCCAAGGCCATGGCCGAGGCCTTCCGTGAGGAGGGTTTCGGGCTCGTATACGGGGGAACGGAGACCCACCTCTTCCTCATCGACCTGAAGAGCGTGAAGTACCCCGTGGACCTGGGTTGTTGCCTCAAGGGGGAGCTGGCCTCCCGGATCCTGGACCTGGCGGGAATCGTGGTGAACAAGAACACCATCCCGGGCGACGACAACGCCGCCCATCCCACGGCTCTCCGCTTCGGAACGACCTGGCTGACCCAGCGGGGGTTCGGTCCCGGGGAGGCGGCCGAGCTCGCCCGGGCCGTGGCGAGGCTCCTCAAGGGCGCCCATCCCTTCCAGTACATGGAGAACTCGGGCTACGTGGGCAGGGCCAAGGTGGACCTCCGCCTCCTGGAGGAGACCCGGGCCAAGGTGGCGGAGATCCTGGGCAAGGTGGACGGGAGGAGCGGGTATCCCCACTTCCTGGACTACCCCATGGAGTCGGAGCGGGAGCCCGAGGAGGGGAGCATCCCGGCGAAGGGCTTCGCCCTGGTGGAGGAGGACGCCGCCGTCCTGGACGTGTGGAGCGAGAGGGCCCATTACTTCGCCCAGAGCATCGGCACGGCCGACGTCTCCCGCCTGGGGGAGTGGGAGAGTGCTCATACGCTGATCCTGAACAAGGACCTGGGCCTGGTGGACGATCCGGAGGTGATCCGCCTTCCCGGAAAGGTGCCCGGCTGGCGGCGCTACCTCTTCCTGGCCTCTCCCGAGAGGGCGACCGCCTTGAGAACCTGGTTCCGGGCGGTCTCGGACGGATACGTTCTCTTCGACGAGGAGGTCCACAGGAAGGTGGAAGGTCCGGTCATCGTGGAGGACCTGACGGGCGAGGGCCCGGCCCGGGGCGGGGAGAAGTGGAAGTGCCTGGGCCTTTACGGGCCCGAGGCCAGGGAAGCCCTGGTCCGCCTGGGCGTGGATCCCCCCGGGGCGGGGCGCACCATCCAGGCCGGCCGGGTCCTCGTGGCGGCGCCCAGGTTCGGCGAGGATCGTTACCTGGTCTTCGGCCCTGCCGGGGCCGTGGAGGAAGTCCGGGGCTCCTTGAAGGGGAAGAAGGGCGGCCCGGGAACCCGGGCGGCCTGGCGCAAGGGAACGGGCCTTCCCGCCTACTCTTCGGGAGAGAAGGTCGACCCGGCCGCCCTGGCAAGGAAGTTCGACGGCCTCGTGGATCCCACGAAGGTCTACTTCGTGGGCCAGCCCCGCATCGAAGTGAAGGGCAAACCTCTGCCCGAGCGGAAGTGGGAGCAGCCCGATTCGCCCCTGCGCAGGACGCCCCTCTACGAAGTTCACGCCTCTCTCACCAAGAAGAGCAACCTCGTGCCCTTCGCCGGCTGGGAGATGCCCGTGGTCTATACGTCCATCCAGGAGGAGCACCAGGCGGTAAGGAAGACCTGCGGGCTCTTCGACGTGGCCCACATGGGAGTGCTCCAGGTGCGGGGTGAGCACGCCCAGCGCTTCCTGGACGCCTTGACCACCAACTACGTGGCCTGGCTGAGGGACGGCCAGGTCCACTACTCCTACGTGGCCGCCCCGGACGGATCCATCCTGGACGACATCCTGGTCTACCGGCGCTCCTGGGACCGTTACATGGTGGTGGTCAACGCCGCCAACGCCGAGAAGGTGCTGGCCCACTTCCGGGACCACGCCACGGGTAGGTTCCTGATCGACCCGGACTTCCCCTGGAAGAGACCCGAACTCCCCGTGGAGATCACGAACCTGAAGGATCCTTCCGCCGGGGAGGAGATGCGGGTCGACCTGGCCCTCCAGGGCCCCAAGGCCCACGAGATCCTCCTGGCCGCCACGGACAACCCAGCCATGGTGGAGGAGCTCCTCAGGAAGGCCCGCTTCGAGTTCGTCGAGGGCGAATTCGTCGCGGGGATCCACGTGGTCCTCTCCAGGACGGGGTATACGGGAGAGCCAAACGGGGTGGAGTTCTACGTCCATCCCGACCGGCTGGTCGATCTCTGGAACCTCCTCATGGAGAAGGGGGAGCCCTTCGGGATCAAGCCGGCCGGCCTGGGGGCCAGGGACTCGACCCGGACCGAGGCGGGCTTCCCCCTCTACGGACACGAACTGGCCGGCCCCTGGGAGGTGACCCCCATCGAGGCCGGTTACGGCGTGTCGGTCAAGTTCCACAAGCCCTTCTTCGCCGGAAGGAAGGCCCTGTTGGAGAACGAACTCCACCGGACCCGGGAGATCGTGCGCTTCGAGGTCCCGGGCGCCCGGGGGAAGTCCCTCATCCGTCACGGCCATCCCGTGGTGGACGGCCGGGGCAGGTACGCCGGGGTTGTCACTTCCTGTTGCGTCGTCGGCGACGACCAGGTGGGCCTGGCCCTGGTGCAGAGGAAGGTGGCGAAAGTCGGGGCTCCTCTCCATTTCTTCGCCCTTCCCGCCTCGGAGCGGCGGATTCCCCCGGCCAAGAGGATCGACAGGTTGGAGCCGGGCGACGCCGTACTTCTCTCCCAGGAGGGGCGGATCGTAGAGCGGTTCCTCCAGCTCTGAGGGTCCTTTCCCGGCCCCATCCCGTCCGGGAGGTTCTCCGGGCGGGATCCTGCCCGTCCGGATCCCGGCGGGTCCTTTCCGGGACCGGCCGGGACCCGGGAGAGGGGAGTGTTCCAGTTCGGGTCCACGAGAGGCCGACCCTTCCTGGAAGAAGAACCGGAGGGCCTCCCTTCGGAAGAGATGCCCCTGTATCCTTGATTGTCGGGGGAAGACCAGGAGAATGAAGAAAACAGACACTTTCTCTCCCTAGAATCCCAAGGAGGAACCTCTCATGAGAAAGGCCTTTCTTCTCCCTCTCTCCTTCCTGGTCCTGGCTTCCTTCTCCCCTGCCGTCCGGGCCCAGAAGCCGAGCCTCACGGTCTCCCAGACGGCGGAGACCACCGTGGTGAAGATCCACTACAAGCCTTTCCTGAACCTGGTGAAGCTCCCGGACTTCGTGCTCATCGGTTTCGGCACGAAGAAGGGGAACACCACCTACAGCTTCAAGAAGGTCACTTTCCTCTCGGACATGGTCTTCGACATCGACAAGGCCGTGGTCCTTCCCGTGGGGAAGCTGGACGAGAAGGGGAACCTCCTCCTTACCCTTCCCTTCGGAAACAAGGGCGTGAAGACCTTCTCCTTCTACCTCCAGGCCGACGTGCTCCACTTCACCTTCGACATCTTTCACGGCAAGGGCCTGGTCGGGAAGTTCCTCAAGTCCAACCTGGTCAAGCTCATCCTGGGGATCGGATTCGGGAAGTGACCCTCAGGCCCGGCGGCTTCCGCCGGGGCCGAGCAGTTCCCGTTCGATCTCTTCCAGGGTCTTTCCCTTGGTTTCGGGGAGCTTCTTCCTGAGGAGGAAGAAGCTCCCCAGGCATATGGCCCCGTAGAGCCAGAAGGTTCCGGCCGTGCCCAGCCCGCCCTGGAGGTAGGGGAAAGTGAGGGTGAGGAGGGCGCAGGCCGCCCAGAGGGCGAAGACCGAGAGGGACATGGCCGCCCCGCGCACCCTGTTGGGGAAGATCTCCGAGAGGATCACCCAGGTTACGGGGGCCAGGGTCATGGCGTAGCAGGCGATTGCCGTGACCACCAGGATCAGCATGGGAAGGCCCTTGCTCTCCTGGAAGTATCCCCATCCCAGGACGGTGTAGACCAGGGCGAGCCCCCCCGCTCCCAGGAGCATCAAGGCCCTCCTTCCGAAACGGTCCACCGTACGGATGGCCACGAAGGTGAAGAGGAGGTTCACGATCCCCGTGATCAGGATGTTGAAGAGGATGTCGCTGACCTGGTAGCCGGCCCCGGAGAAGACCTCCTGGGCGTAATTGAAGATCACGTTGATTCCGCACCACTGCTGGAAGACCGCCAGGAAGACGCCCAGGGCCACGATCTTCAGGAGGTCCGGCTCCAGGAGTTCCCTCAACCCGCTCCCCCCGCCCTCACCTTCCAGGCTCTCCTCGATCTCCGGAAGGGTCGTTGCGGCGTAGTCCTCTCCGCCCAGGGAGGCCAGGATCCGCCGGGCCTCCTTCTTCCGCCCGGCCTTCACGAGCCAGCGCGGGCTTTCGGGGATGAAGAACATGAGCAGGAAGAAGAGCCCTGCCGGCACGGTCTCGGCGCCGAACATCCACCTCCAGCCCGCCGTTCCGTTCCAGGAGCGGAGGATCTCTCCGGCCGATGCGCCCGGGGGGACGGGTTGGGCGATGAGCCAGTTGGTCACCTGGGCCGCCACGATCCCGATCACGATGGTGAGCTGGTTGATGGAGACGAATTTCCCCCGCCTGTCGGCGGGGGAGACCTCGGCGATGTACATGGGGGAGAGGTTGGAGGCCAGTCCGATTCCCAGGCCTCCGAGGATGCGGAAGGCGGCGAAGGAGGGAAAGTCCCAGGCCAGGGCCGTCCCCACGGCGGAAGCGGTAAAGAGGAAACCGGAGAGGAGGAGCATCCTTTTCCGGCCGAACCGGCCCGTCAGGGCCCCCGAGATGAGGGCTCCCGCCAGGCAGCCCACGAGGGCGCTGCTCTGGGCGAACCCCCTCAGGAAGGGTGTCTGGTCGGTGATGGAGAAGAAGGGCTCGTAGAAGGGCTTGGCCCCGCCGATGACCACCCAGTCGTAGCCGAAGAGAAGTCCCCCCATGGCTGCGACGAGGCAGATGGTCCAGAGGTAGGCCGTGCGGAAAGGAGTGCCGGACTTCACGGTGGTGCCTTTCTCCTTGTGACGGGGCACAAGGATAGCAGGAGAGGGAGGCCGCGGTCTCCGTGAAAGGACGGGACTTGTCCTCCTCCGGGGAGAGAGGTTCTCATGGTCCTGGGGGAGGAGGAGTGCCGGGAGGCGCCATGGAGGAGATCTTTCTGGGGGTGGATTGCGGGACCCAGGGCCTCAAGTGCCTGGCCCTGGAGGGAGAGACGGGGGAGGTCCTGGCCCGGGCCTCCAGGAAATACGACGTGATCCCCGGCCTTCCCCCGGGACACAGCGAACAGGACCCGGCCGCCTGGGTGGAAGCCCTGGAGAGCGCCCTGGGCGAGGTGCTCTCCAGGACGGACGCCCGGGCGGTGAAGGCCCTGGCCGTCTCGGGCCAGCAACACGGGTTCGTGCCTCTCGACGGCGAGGGAAGGGTGATCCGCCCGGCCAAGCTCTGGAACGACACCTCCACGGCCGGAGAGTGCCGGGAGATCCTGGAGAAGGTGGGGGGAAGAAAGCGCTTCCTGGAGCTCACTGGGAACGGTCTCCCGCCGGGATTTACGGCGAGTAAGATTCTCTGGCTGAAGAAGCGGGAGCCCGGGAACTTCGCCCGCCTGAAGACGATCCTCCTTCCCCACGACTACCTGAACTTCCATCTCACCGGAATCCTTTCCATGGAGCCCGGCGACGCCTCCGGCACGGGCCTCATGGACGTGAGGACCGGGACCTGGGCCGCCGAGGTCCTCCGGGCGATCGACCCGGCCCTGGAGGAAAAACTCCCTCCCCTCCTGGAGCCCGGGACCTTCGTGGGAGAGGTCCTCCCTGAGAGGGCCGGGGCCCTGGGCCTCCCCCCGGGGGTGAAGGTGGCCACAGGGGGCGGGGACAACATGATGGGGGCCCTGGGAACGGGCAACGTCCTGCCGGGGAGGGTGACGGCCAGCCTGGGCACCTCGGGTACGATCTACGCCTTCAGCCCCTCTCCGATCGTGGATCCCGAGGGGGAGATCGCCGCCTTCCGGGACAGCACGGGCGGGTTCCTTCCCCTGGGTTGCACCATGAACGTCACGGTGACGACCGAACTCTTCCGGGGGCTTTTCTCGATGGACCACGCGGCCCTGGAGGAGGCGGCCCGGTCGGTCCCGCCCGGCTCCGAGGGCGTCCTGGTCCTGCCCTGGTTCACCGGGGAGCGGACTCCCGACTTGCCCGGCGCCGAGGGCGGCATCCTGGGATTGCGGCCGGACAATTTCAGCCCCGCCCACCTGGTCCGGGCCGCCATGGAGGGGGCCACCTTGGGCCTGGGCTATGTCCTGGGGCGAATGAGAAGCCTCGGTATCCGGCCCGACGAGATCCGCCTCACGGGGGGGGGATCCAGGAGCGCCCTCTGGCGGGAAATCTGCGCCGGCGTCTTCGGCGTGCCCGTGGTGCGCCCCGTCGAGGAGGAGGGGGCGGCCCTGGGGGCGGCCCTCCAGGCCCTCTGGACCTGGAAGGGGGGAAGGAGGGAGGATCTTCCCGGCCTCACCGACCGGATCGTCCGCATCGACCCCGCCACCCGGGCCGAGGCGGGCCCGGGGCAGGCCGACGCCTACGCGGCCCTCGGAAAGGAGTTCGCACTCTGGGTGGAGCGCCTGGCCCCCTTTTTCGATGGCTCCCCTGCATAGCGTTGGAGCCGGTCGCCCGCAGGAGATCCTCCATTCGGAAACCGGCGGAAGAGGGAAGATGGTCGCACCGGGCGGAAAGGCGATGCGCCCAAGCCTTGGCCCACACCTGGGAAAATTTTCTCCGGAAGATCATGGGGAGTAGTTAGGGCGGTGGGGTCGCTTCAACCTGGGGTCCATCCGCTTTGTTCCAGGATCCCATGCCGGGTTTCCCGGCATCACCCACCTTGGGAGAAACCGGGCTTCCCGTTGCGGCTTCTTACTCCTGGAGTTCCGTTTCCAGGACGATGCGGCCCGGGAGGCGGCCGGCCAGGACTTGGAAGGTTCCCGTGCCAAGGTGGAGGACCACTTTGCCGGGTGGGCGTGATGGAGAGAGGGTGAGGGTGAGGCGGGCCTTCTTTCCCGAGGGGGCCACCTGCAGGTCCAGGCCGACGGGGCCGAAGGTGGTGGGAACTCCGGTCAACGCCGTACGGGCCCCAGGGGAGAGCCAGGTGGGGGGGATCCCTTCCAGGAGGTGGAGTTCTCTTCCCCGCTCCAGGACGAGAAGGTGGCGGACGAAGCGGATGAATTCCGCCGAGGCCCAGTTGTGGGGCATGTCGCCCGTCTCCCGGGGCGGGTCCCCCCGGAGGCTTTGCTCCTCCCTCCAGGCCAGGGTGGGGGAGGAGTGGTTGGCGAAGGCGTAGAGGACCTTTTCCGCCTCCAGGTCCCTCCCGAGCCAAAGGAGGGCGTGGCCGTAGAAGGAGGCCAGGTAGTTCCACACTCCCCGGGCGTTCCAACCCGAACCGTAGATGATTCCCTCCCTCTTGGACTTCTCCAGGGCGGCCATGATCCCCCGGACCAGGGGGTGGTCCGCCGGCCAGAGGCGCCCGGGGAATACTCCGTGGAGGAAGGCCCACTGGCCCCTCACGTCGCTGTACTTCCTTCCCCCGGGCATCACCACGGGGAGAACGAGCCCGTCGGCGGTTTCCTTACCGTCCCTGGCGGCGGCTTTCTCGAGGGCCCTTCTCAAGGAATCCGCCTCCTCTCCGAAAGCCCGGGCGTCCTCGCCCTTGCCCAGGGCCCGGCCCATGTCCCGGGCGGATTCGAGACCCACCATGGTCCAGTATACGTTGGAGTATTCCGGTTCGATTCCGCCGATCCCGCCGTCGGTGAATCCCGGGGGAAGGAGACCTTCGCACCGGCCTTCGGCCTTCAGCCTGAGCCCGTGGATGAAGGCGACCATCCGCCGGACCCTGGGCCAGAGGGACTCGATCCAGGCCTTGTCCCCGGTCAGCTCGAAATGGCGTTTCAGGATCCAGAGGACGATCCCGGTCTCTTTCCAGTATTTGCGCAGTAGCTGAAATCCACCGTCCCCGCGCTGGAAGGTGAGGATATGCTCGATCCCGGCCCGGGCCTCCCGCCACCGGCCCAGGTAGGTGACGGCCTCGAGCAGGAAGGCCCCGTCCACGATCCAAAGGCCCCTGTAGACCAGGGGGCCCACTTGGAAAGCCGGCCGCCCCTCCTCGATCTCCCGGGCCTGCCAGATGTTGCGGATGCACGCGTCCAGGAGGCCTTGCACCGCCCGGTCCGGGACGAGGATGCGCCCCCAGGGAAGCCCCCTCTTCTTCCACCAGGAGAGGGCCCGCTCCGCTTCGGCCCGCGCCGCGGCGGGGGGCACGGGGATGGGCCGTGCGGCGGCCGGCCGGGCAATGCAGAAGGAATGGGCTCCTTCGCCCGGGAAGGAGAAAGAGAGGGCCAGCCCGTCCTTCGTCTTGTCCACCCGGGCCGGCGCCGGGTAAGGGACCAGGAAGGGCGAGCCGTCCAGGAGGACCGTGTTCTTTCCGGGGTCCCAGGTGAGGGGGCGGGAGGAGTGGAGGTCCACTTCCATTCGGGAGGCGCCGTGAAGGATCCCCGACCAGAGATCCATCCTGGGAGGCTTGTCCCGGTCATCCTGAAGTCCGCAATCGAGAAAGGCGATGGGTTTCACACCTGGATCCTTCCCCTGCACGAGGGCCGTGAGGTCCGGCCTGGAGCCGGGGGGGAAGGCCCAGAGGGCGTTCAGGATGGTGTTGGCGTCCCGGGCCCCGGGGACGGGGGATACCCGGAAGAGGACGAACCCGTCGCCGTCGGCGTCCTTTCCCTCGAGGAGGCGGACGAGGGGCTCGTCGGGGCCTGCATCGGCCACGGGATCCACCTTGGTCCGCTTTCCTCCCTCGACTTCGAGCAGAAGGGGGCGGATCCCTGGATTCTTGTGATAACCCTCGCAGAGTCCGGCCGCCACGAGGCAGGATCCGTTGGTGTTTACGGGGATCTTGTAGGCCAGGACCCGGCCTCCCCATCCCACGTGGACCCGGCGGAAACAAGGGGGGGTGTCCGGCCCGGGATGGGCCCACCCGGCCAGGGTACCGGGCCGTCCCGCGACCGGGATGGCGGGGACGGGGGGAGGAGGAAGGGGTTCCAGGAGAGGGCTTCCCGGAACCACCGTGAAGGTGGTGAGGTCCAGGCGGGCGCCGCCTTTCCAGGCGAGGGATGTATGCACAAGGGGAATCCTGGGGTTCTCCAGAAACTGCCTGGAAGGGAGGGGTCCGCCGGCACCGGGAACCTGGAAGGTGAACCAGGTGGAGGCGAAATGAAACCCCCTTCCCCGATCCTGGAGCAGTTCCCCCCGGCGTCCCACGAGCCCCTTGTGCCAGTCGTCGGGAAGGCAGATGGCCGTCACCCACCAAGGTGGTGAGTAACGGTGGTCCAGGAGGAAATCGGCCCTCTTCCACCTGGAATCCCCGGACCCGGCCCGCACCTCCAGGGGGATGGAGGAACCGGTTTCCTGGGGAAGCAGGGGGGGGACCGGAAAGAAGAGGCTCGCAAAGAGACAGGCCCTTGGGATCGGGGAAAGAAGAGGATGCATGTCGGGCTCCTCGCCGTGCCAGGCCCTGGCGGGGTCCCGGCCCGTGGTTTACCTTTGGAAGTCCCGCCCCCGATTGTTCACCTGGAGCAGGAGCTTTCCAGTCATGAAATCCATCCCCTCCCTGGTTCTCCCCTCCCTGGCCTTCCTGGTTCTCTTTCCGGGGCTTTCGCTCAGGGCTTCCGGGGAACCCGGGTTCTCCGCCCGGCTGGAGCCTTCGAGGAGCCGGTGGGTGCCCCGCCCGACCCGCCTGGTCCTGGAACTTTCGGGTTTGGATCCTTCCGGGTTGGCCGTGATGGACCTGGGCTCCCTGCGGCTCACCCTGGACGGGCTGGACGTGACGGGGCTCTTTTTCCGGGCGGCGGCGGCCACGGGCGGAGTGAAGTGGGAACCGGCGATCTCCACGCTCACTCTCTCCGTTCCGGCCGACCTGCCTCCGGGGAGACATGCCTGGGTCCTCTCGGGAAGGACCAGGACGGGCGGGAGGCTTCGGTGGTGGGGGAAGTTCACGGTCTACCAGCCACAGAGGGCCCTCTCCCTGGCCGAGAGGATCGCCCGGGCCGGCGGGGGCCCCGTGATCCGCGTCGAGGACTTCGACCCGCCGGAACTGGAACTCCACCCGGCGGATCGTGCCTTCCTTCACGGCAACAAGCCGCGCCTCGAAGTCCGCTGGTCCGACGCCCTCACATGGGTGGACCTCCATTCTGCCAAGATCCTCCTGGACGGCAACGACGTGACATCCTCCTTCAACATCAGGAACTGGGGCGCTTTCTACGAAGTCCCCTCTTCTTCCCCCCTGAAGGACGGCAAGCACGTCTTCGTGGTCCAGGTCAAGGACGTCCTGGGAAACCTTGCGGTCGCTTCCTCCACCTTCCTGGTGCTCGACGACTCGCACCGCGCCCCCTGGCCCTTCTACCCCACCAACCGGCCTCATCCCCTGGCCCACACGCATCACCAGTATCAATACTACGGAGGGAGCCCTTACTTCCATCACGGGATCGACATCCGCGTTCCGGCCCATTCCACCATCTACGCCCCCATGGGGGGGAAAGTCGTCAGCCTCTACTGGTACGGCCGGAAGCCCTACTACTTCGAGGTGGGGATCAGGGACGCCAACGGGTTCACCTGGCAGTTTCACCACGTGGACGAGCCCACGGTGACCCAGACCATCCGGGACGCCTACAAGAAGGGGACATCGATCCCGGCCGGGACGAAGGTGGGGAACATCGTCTACTGGCCCGTGAAGGCCTACGGGATGTACTTCCACCACACCCACATGAACGTCCTGGATCCCGACGGCCGTTACGTGAATCCGGTTCACCTGATCCTGAAGTCCAACGACAACCTGAAGCCCGTCATCAAGGACGTCTTGTTCACGAAGAACGGCTCCAACCGGGCCTTGAACCGACCGGGCGGTCCCAGGCCGGTCCTCTCCGGCGCCGTGGACATCGTGGCCCAGGCCGAGGACAGGGAGCCCAACCAGCCCTACCAGAGGACGATCTACCTGATGGAGTGGTCCGTGAAAGGCCTTGGGGCGGCGGCGGGGCACGACGTGCCCTTCACCCCGTTGTGGCGCTTCGACAGCCTTCCCGGGGGAAGCAACCGCTTCGCCTTCGTGGATACGGTCTTCCAGTTGTCCATCTACTACAACGGTTACACCCACAGGACCTGCGGGAACTACACCTGCCACACCTTCTACTACAACGTCACGAATACGATAAATGGCGTTCCTGACAAGGCCGGCGCCTGGGATACGGCGGCCCGGGATCCCTGGGGGCGGCCCCTGTTCCCGAACGGGATCTACAGGGTGACCTTGAGGGCCACCGACGACAGGGGGAACTCCACGACGAAGAGCGTGGACGTGGAAGTCAGGAATTGATCCCTCCCTCCCGGAGGGGGGGGTGTCCCGGAAAGAGACGTCCGGCCGGGCCGGAAAGGGGGTGCTCCCGGGGGCGCCGGAGTTTTTCTTGAACCGGAGGGCCGCTCCTCTCTAACCTGTGGGAGTCACGCCTGATTCCTGGTTCTTCCCTTCGACCCCTGGACAAAGGACCGGCGAACTATGAAAAAACATCCTTTCCGGCGGACGGCCCGCCTCCCCGCCTGGGCGCTCTTCTTCTTCGCATTCTCCGCCCTTCTCCGGCCGGCGCCGGCCCAGACACCCCCGACCTACGACTTCCTCTTCATCCACCATTCGGTGGGCTTCTACTGGGTGGTCCAGGGCGGCCTCTACAAGAGCCTCACCAACCCGGCGAACGTGGGGGGCCGCAAGATCAACATGCACCTGGCCACCATGGGGGACACCATCGGCTGGAACACCAACATGTGCGACTGGCGCAGGAAGTTCCGGGACCAAATGGACAAGGTCCTCACGTTCGATTTCCATCCGGACATCTACTACAAGACGAAGGGGCGATACAACCAGATCGTAATGTTCAAGTCCTGCTTCACCGAAACCGCCCTTTCCTCCGTGGGGAACCCGCCGGGCGACCCGGATTCCAAGAAGAAGACCCTCTTGAACTACATCGCCGTGATGGAGGAGCTGGGTCTCCTCTTCGACGATTACCCCCATGTGCTCTTCATCTACGTCACCAGCCCCCCCCTCAATCCTTTCGACGGATGGACCAGGCGTTCCGGAAGTCTCTACAGGCGTTTCACCGAATGGGTCAGGGACTCCTGGCTCCCCGGCTATCGGGCCGAGACGGGGCTGAGGAACGTGGCGGTCTTCGATCTTTTCGACGTCCTGGCGGAACCGGACAGTTCTTCCTCCTACCCCAACGCCCTGAAGGCGGCCTACCGGAAGGGGAAGGACTCCCACCCCCTGCCCGTGGGGCTCCAGGCGGCCACGGCGAAGTTCATTCCCTGGTTCCGGGGCGTCGTGGCCGGGTGGGAGCGCTCCCTGCACGGGGGGTGCGGAAAGGGCGGAAAGGCCTTTCCCTGGTTGCACGAGTCAGGCAGGGCGAACCTGGGGAACCAGTCCCACGAGCTCCACCTCGACCGCGTCACAGCGGGGAATTCGGCCTTCTTGTTTTTCTCGGAACGGATCAATTCGTTGAGCCTGGGAGGGCGGTGCGTCCTCCGGGTCGCCCCCTCCTTCCTTTCGGCCTTTCCCGCCGCTTCCAAGGGAGGGACCATGAAGTTCCCCCTCCCCATCCCGTCGGATCCGGCCCTCATCGGCGGGCACACCTATTACCAGGCGCTGGTGGTCCCGGCGAAAGGCCTCTCCCTGGCGAACTTGGAACTTTCCAATATGGTCCGGGTGAAGATCCTGGCCCGCTGACCCGATCTTTGAGATCCTCCTCGTCTCGGGAAGGGGTGGAGGAAGGTGCGTTCCCGCGCAGGAGCCGAGGGAGGATCCATGAAGATCATCAGGTTTCTCGATCCACGGGGAGAAGCCCGTTGGGGCGTGGACTACCAGGACGGAACGGCCGTTCCCATCGGCGGGGGGATCTTCGGGAGTTTCCGGAAGGAGGGTTACCGGCTCCCGGTCCGGAGGATCCTGGCACCCCTGGTCCCCAGGGCCGTCTTCGGGATCGGGCTCAACTACAAGGCCCACGCCGCCGAGACGGGACGGCCCCTTCCTGAAAGGCCCCTGGTCTTCATGAAGAACCCGGCGGCCCTCCTGGACCCCGGAGCCCCCATCGTGATCCCCCCGGTCTGCGCCGACAGGCCCCAGGTGGACTACGAGGGGGAGCTGGCCGTGGTGATCGGCCGGGACGCCAAGGACGTGTCCGCCGGCGAGGCCCTGGACTACGTCCTGGGGTTCACCGCGGCCAACGACGTGTCTGCCCGCTGGTGGCAGAGGGAGGGAAGCGGAGGCCAGTTCGTCCGGGGCAAGAGTTTCGACACCTTCTGCCCCCTCGGTCCCGTCCTGGTCACCCCCGACGAGGTGGGAGACCCCCAGTCCCTGAGGATCCGGACCTTCCTGAACGGCCAGGTGGTCCAGGACGCGGGGACCGAGGACATGATCTTTTCCGTGGCCCGCCTGGTGGAGGAGCTCTCCCGGGGGATGACCCTCCTGGCAGGCACGGTGATCCTCACGGGGACCCCCGCCGGTGTCGGGGCGGCACGAAAGCCTCCCCGCTTCCTTCAAGCCGGCGACCTGGTGCGGGTGGAGATCGAAGGGATCGGGGCCCTGGAGAACCCGGTCCGGGAGGAGCGGAAGGAGTCCTGAGGCGGGGCGCTGGGAAGGTCCGGCGGCGGGGCCGCCCGGAGCCTGGGGGCTCCCGGCCGGCCCCCTCCCCGGTCCCGCACGCAGACCCTAGGCGAGGGGGGGGAGGTGTCCTTTGCGCCGGGCCGTGTCGACGACCCACTCCACGGCCTTCTCGGGGTCGTCGAAGGTCCGGAAGAGATCCAGGTCCGATGCCTTGATGCAACCGGCGCCGGCAACGGTGGACTCGAGCCAGTCCACCCAGCCTTTCCAGTAGTCCCTCCCGAAGAGGACCACGGGGAATTGTTCGATCTTGCCGGTCTGGGCCAGGGTGAGGGACTCCGTGAGTTCGTCCAGGGTTCCGAATCCGCCGGGGAAGATGATGAAGGCTATGGAGTATTTTACGAACATCATCTTCCGCACGAAGAAGTAGCGGAAGGAGAGGGAGATGTTCTGGAAGGGGTTGGGCTTCTGCTCGAAGGGGAGCTCGATGTTGCACCCGATGGAGAGTCCTCCCCCTTCGAAGGCCCCCTTGTTGGCGGCCTCCATGATGCCGGGGCCGCCGCCGGTGATTACGCCCAGTCCGGACCGGACGAGGAGTCTCCCCGTTTCCACGGCCTTGGCGTAGTAAGGGTCTCCCGGCCTGGTCCGGGCGGAGCCGAAGACCGCCGCGCATGGCCCCACCTTGGAGAGAGCGTCGAACCCTTCCACGAACTCTCCCTGGATGCGCAGGACCCTCCAGGGATCCTGGTCGGTGAAATCCGGTGTCCCGGGCAGGGGGGTTTTCAGCAGGCAATAGTCGGCGTGTTGTTGTTTCATCGGGCGGACTCCTTTTTCTTCGCTTTCCTTTCCAGGAGGAGGATTTCCTCTCCCCGGAAGAAGCCCCGGGCCGCAACGGGGAGCCGGGCGTCCCGGAGGCGGAGTTTTCTCTTGTAGGTCTTGGTGAGCAGTGCGGCGCTTCCCGGCCGGGAGAGGTATTGGAGGAGGAGGATCCTCTCCCTGGTGAGGTCGGGTCCTTTGAGGATGGGGGCGGGAACGCCCCGGGCTCCCAGCCCGAGGAGGAAGGGTCTCAGGCCGGGAGAGAAGGCGGAAGGGTCCGAGTCGGGCAGCCCGGCTTTTCCGGCCAGGAAGGTCAGAGAGCCGCCGTACCGGCTGTGGACCACCACGAGGCGGCGGGGCCGGTCCTGGGCCAGGGCCTTCATCAAGGGGTAGGGGAGCTGGAAGCGGTCCAGGAGGGGGAGGCCGGCCAGGAAGAGGAGGGTCCAGGTGAGGGCCAGGTGCCCTTCTACGGGGAGGCGGCGGCCGAGGAGGGGGAGGAGAAGGAGGGCCGTTCCTCCCAAGAGGGCGGGGAGCCGGGCGGGCCGGAGGGCCGGGCCGGGATCGATCCCGGCCAGGGAGAGGAGGGGTGTCAGGAGGCCCGTCCCGAAAAGGAGGAGAAGGATGCCCGCGGGAGGACCCATCCAGGCGAGCCACCGGCCTTCTCCCGGGGGGAGGAGAGCCTGGGCCCGGGGGAGGAGAAGGAGGAACCAGGGAAGGAGGGGGAGGAGGTAGTGGGGAGCCTTGGTCTTGAAGCAGGAGAACAGGAAGACCGTGGCCAGCCCGGAGAGGAGGACGGCCCACTCCCAGGGCTTCCAGGGATCCTCCTGGCCTTCCGGTGTGGGAGGGAGGCCGCGGAGCAAGGTCCAGGACCAGGGGAGGAGGAGGAGGGGAAGAAGGGGAATGTAGTACCAGAAAGGCCTGGGATGGCCGAAACCCTGGGCTCCCGAGACCCGCCCGAGGGATTGCCGGAAGAGGGCCTCCGTCCAGGAACCTCTCCCCGCCGTGGCGAGACAGAAGGGAAGGAACCAGGCCGCCACGATCCCCAGGGCGACGAGGAGAAAGAAGAGGATGCGCCTGGTCGGCACCAGGGCCCTTCCTCCCCAGAGAGCCCACCTGAGGGCGGGGATCCAGGCCAGGAGGAAGAGGAGGGCCACGGGACCCTTGGTGAGGACCGCCAGGCCCGTGAAGATCCCGGGCAGGATCCAGGCCCTCTTGTTGCGGATGGAGGTATACGCTGCGGCGGAGAGGAAGAAGAGGAGGGACATGTCGTAGGTCCCGAGCTGGGCCATGAGCAGGAAGAAGGGCGTGGCTGCGAGAGGGGCGGCGGGAGATTTCCGGGCCTGTGGGGAGAGGCGTCGGGCCAGGGCGGCGAAGAAGAGGAGGGTCCCGGCGCCGGCCGCGATGGAGAGGATCCGCGAGGAGATCCAGAGGTCCAGGCCGGCCTCCAGGAGGATCCTGTTGAGCCAGAGGAGGAGGGGCGGTTTGTGGGTGTAGGTCTCTCCCAGGAGGGTGGGGACGAGCCAGGCCCCACGGGAGGCCATCTCCCGGGTCACCTGGAGGAGGCGGAGTTCGTCCAGGCCCCAGGGGCCCCGCGAGAAGAGAGCCGCCAGGGCCGGGGGTAGGAAGAGAAGGAGGAGGGTCCCCCAGGACCGCCACCAGGCTGGGTGTTCCTGCCGCATCCCCGAAAGGTTAACGCCCCTTTTCATTGACTCCAGGAAACATCGGGGCGAGAAGATCTTTCATGGAAACCCAGCCCGGCATCTCTTTCACGGAGCTTCCCAATCCCCTCACCTCCGACCTGGACAGGGCCGGCCCGGAGGAGATGGTCGAGCTCTTCGAACTCTGCGACCAGGAACTCTTCCGGGGCCCCAGGGACGGACCTCCCGGAGGGGTCCTACATCCCGGGGTGCTCGAGGCCCTGGTTTCGGGGGTCCGCCTTCTCAGGGCCTCTCTTCCTGGAAGGGTGGTCCTTTCGGGGGCGGGGACGTCGGGGCGGTTGGCTTTTCTCCTTGCCCGGGCCTTCGGGCCGGCCTTCCAGGAGGCCGGGGGGGAAGTGGTCCCCCTGATCGCCGGGGGGGACCTGGCCCTGGTGAAGGCCGTGGAGGAGGCCGAGGACGACGTGGAGGAGGCCCGCAGGATGACCCGGGAGGCCCTGGGCCCGGAGGGGAAGGCCCTGTTCTTGGGGATCACCTGCGGCTTTTCGGCGCCCAGCGTGGGAGGAGGCCTCCTGGAGGCCTTCTCCAGGAGGGAGACGGCGGTGATCCTCCTTGGGACGAATACTCCCGAGCGGGCGAGGCCGGTGAAGCTGGACGAAGAGGGAACGACTTTGCGGGACCTGGTCCTGCGGGCCGCCTCCTCCCCGGGGGCTTCGGTACTGGCCCCCCTGGTCGGGGGCGAGGCCGTGACGGGCTCCACCAGGCTCAAGTGCGGCTCGGCCACGTGGATTCTCCTCTCGGCCCTCTTCCGGCGTGCCCTGGACGGAACCCCCGAAAGGGACCTGGCCGGGGCCCTGGCGGAGGACCTGGAGCGGGCCGACGGGGAGCGGGCCGGGGTCTATGGAGAGAAGGAATTCCTTGCGGCGGTCCTGGGCCGGGGAGGCAAGGCCTTGAGGGAAAGGAAGACGATCCTCTACGCCGGAAAAGGCGATCCCGGCCTGGCCGGCCTCCTGGACGCCTCGGAGTGCCCGCCCACCTTCGGGGCGGCGGAAGACGACGTCCGGGCCTTCCTGGAAGGCGGGTGGGGGGAGCTCCTCGGGCCCGGGGAGCGGGCCGATCGCCTGGAGCGGGCCTGGCCGGTGGACCTGGAATTCTGCAGGAGGGAATACCTGGCGAGGTTGGGCCGGGGGAGCCTTCCCGTACTCCTGGGAGGCCCGGAAGGGATGGACCGGGCTTTCAGGAAGAGAGGGCTGGAGCCCGTGTCGTGGGAGGGGAAGACCTTCTTCCAGACGAAGCTCTTCCTGAACCTTCTCTCCACGGGGGCCCACGTCCTTGCGGGGAAGGTCTACGGCAACCGGATGGTGGATCTCAAGATCAACAACTCCAAGCTCTTCGATCGGGCCCTGAGGATCGTGATGGACCTTTCCGGCGCGGAGAGGGAGCGGGCCTTCCGGGCCCTGGTGGGGGCGATCCACGGAAGGGACGACCCCTCGCGGGAACTCCTGGAAGCCCCCCTCTCGGAACATGTCCGGGCCGGGTCCGCCGTGGAGCGGGTCGTCCCCCTGGCGGTCCTCACGGCCGCCCGGGATCTTCCTCTCGCCCGTGCCCGGGAGATCCTGGAGAAAAATCCCATCCTCCGGGACGCCCTGGCCGGCTCGTAAGGGGAGAACCGGGGACGAGCCGGGGCGGGCCTCTGCCGGCACCGAGCCGGCTGTTCCCGGCGGAAGTTCGAATCTTTTCGGCAAAGCAGGATTTCCGGCCCGGCGGTTGCGGCGGCTCGGCCCGAAAGAGACAAGAGGGACTTGGAGGGTCAAAGAGGAGGAGATTTCCCGCCGTAGGGTTTCCGGACCAAACCGGCCGCGGACCCGGCATGGAGAGAAACCCCTTCCAGGCCCCCGAATCCGCCCGGGAATCGAGAAGAATGAAACCCATGATGCTAGGGGGTTGTAAGGAATTACAAAATGATCCCTTCAAGGATGGA
>CAZLQD010000033.1:0-17809 GCA_964561605.1 uncultured Planctomycetia bacterium | reverse complement strand
CCAGGCCTTCGCCCGTGACTCGACCGGCCGGGGCTGACGTACAAAAAGGGACTCGTTAGCCCCTGCCGGCGGGGATGTGCGGCCCGAAGGGCCGCAACATGCCCGACGTCAGGGGAGTGGATGGGTGTTCGAAGTTTTTTTGGGGCGCATTCGATGGTGTTGCCACTCCCCGGACGTCCTCGTCACGGCCCTTTGGGCCGTGACTCGGCCGGCCGGGGCTGACGGAAAAAGAAAACCAGGCCTTCGCCCGTGACTCGACCGGCCGGGGCTGACGGGAAAAGAAAACCAGGACTCCGGCACCTTCAGGCCAGGACCTTTCGGATCCGTTCCAGGGCCCACTCCAGGTCGGCCTTCTCGATCACCAGGGGCGGGGCGAAACGAATGACGTCCTCGTGGGTCTCCTTGGCCAGGAGCCCCTGGGCCTGGAGTTTTTCACAGAAGGGCCTGGCCCCTCCCGCCCCGGGTTTCAGGACCACCCCGATGAGGAGGCCCTTCCCCCGGACGTGGTCCACGTAGGGACTCTCCATGGAGCGAAGCTCCTCCATGAACCACCCGCCCAGCTCGGCGGCCTTCCGGTCCAACCCCTCCTCCACGAGAATCCGGATCGCCTCCCTCGCCACGGCCGCTCCCAGGGGGTTCCCCCCGAAGGTGGAGCCGTGGGAACCCGGGTCGAAGACCCCAAGGATCTCCTTGGAGGCCACCACGGCGGAGACGGGATACATCCCACCCCCCAGGGCCTTTCCGAGGATCATCATGTCCGGCCGGGCGCCCTCGTGCTCCCAGCAGAACATCTTCCCCGTCCGGCAGAACCCGGTCTGGACCTCGTCGGCCACGAAGAGGACCTTCCTTTCGGTACAGATCCGGCGGACCTCCTTGAGATATCCGTCCGGCGGAACCACGACTCCGGCCTCGCCCTGGACGGGTTCCACCAGGAAGGCCGCCGTGTCGGGAGTGATCGCCTCTTCCAGGGCCTTCGCGTCGCCGTAGGGGATCACCTTGAAGCCCGGCGTGAAGGGCCCGAACCCCCTCTTGTATTCCTCCTCGGTGGAGAAACCCACGATCGTCGTGGTCCTCCCGTGGAAGTTCCCGGCGCAGGCGATGATCTCCGCCTTCCCGTCGGGAATCCCCTTCACCTGGTATCCCCACCTTCGGGACGCCTTCAGGGCCGTCTCCACCGCCTCGGCCCCGGTGTTCATGGGGAGGGCCATCTCGTACCCCGTAAGCTCGCAGAGCTCCTTCAGGAAGGGGCCGAGCTGGTCGTTGTGGAAGGCCCGGGAAGTCAGGGTGAGCCGCGAGGCCTGTTCCGAAAGGGTCTTCACCAGCCTGGGATGGCAGTGGCCCTGGTTCACCGCGGAATAACAACTCAAGAAATCCAGGTACTTCCTGCCTTCCACGTCCCACACCCATATGCCCTCGCCCTTGGAGAGGACCACGGGAAGGGGATGGTAGTTGTGGGCGCCGTATTTTTCGCTGATCTCGATCAGCTCCTTGGAATTCGCCATGGGGACTCCTCCTACTTCTTTCCCATCAGTGTGACCATGACCGCCTTCTGGCAATGGAGCCTGTTCTCCGCCTCGTCGAAGATCACCGAGCGCTCGTGCTCGCAAACCTCCTCGGTCACCTCCTCGCCGTGATGGGCGGGAAGGCAGTGCATGAAAATAGCGTCCTCCTTGGCCCGGGAGAAGAGATCCATGTTCACCTGGAACCCCCGGAAGTCCCGGAGCCGCTTCTCCCTCTCCTCCTCCTGGCCCATGGAGGCCCAGACGTCGGTGTAGACCGCATCGGCCCCCTTCACGCCCTCCTTGGGGTCCGTGACCACTTCGATCACCGCACCCGTCTCCCCGGCGTCCTCCCTGGCCAGATCCAGGATCTCCTCGTCGGGGAGGTAGCCCTCGGGACAGGCGGCGGTGAAGTGTACGCCCGTCTTGGCGGCGCCGATGGCCAGGGAATGACACATGTTGTTCCCATCCCCCACGTAGCAGAGCTTGAGGCCCTTCAGGCGGCCCTTCTTCTCCCGGAGGGTGAAGTAGTCCGTCAGGGCCTGGCAGGGGTGAAGTTTGTCGGTGAGGCCGTTGATCACGGGAATGGAGGCCCACTCGGCCAGCTCGGTCACCACTTCGTGGCCGAAGGTCCGGGCCATGATCCCCCCCAGGTAGCGGGAAAGGACCCGGGCCGTGTCTGCGATGGTCTCGCCCCGGCCGATCTGGAGGTCCCGGGGGCTCAAGTAGAGCCCCGTTCCTCCCAGTTCGAAGATGCCCACCTCGAAGGAGACCCGGGTCCGTGTGGAGGGCTTCTCGAAGTAGAGGCCCAGGGCCAGACCGTCCAGGGCCTTCCGGAACTCCCCGGGAGAGGCCTTGATCCGGGCCGAGAGGTCCAGAAGGGCCTCCACTTCCGCCGGGGTCCAGTCGTGGAGCGTGACGAAATCCTTGTGCGCCATGTTGTGATCCCTCCTTGGGGAAGAGAGCCTGTTTTTTTAGAAAACCCGGTTCTAACCGGGGGATTACAATGGCTTCAAGGATGGAACCCGGAACCCGAGGAGGCGCCTTGGAAAGAGAAGGAAAACCTGTCGCCGTCGTCGCCATGGGGGGCCACGCTTTCATGCTCCCCGGCGAGAAGGGCACGTTCGAACAGCACCTGCAAAACGCCGAAGGGATTTCCCAGAAGCTCATGCACCTGGTGGACCGGGACTACGACCTGGTCATCACCCACGGGAACGGCCCCCAGGTGGGGAACCTGCTCCTCATGACGGAACTCACGGGCTCCCAGGTCCCCCCCATGCCCCTGGACGTCCTGGTGGCCCAGACCGAGGGAAGCCTGGGCTACATCCTCCAGCAGGCCCTCCTCAACCAGCTCGCCCGGACGAGGAGGGAAAAACGGGTGGTCACCGTGGTGAGCCAGGTCGTGGTGGACCGGGACGACCCGGCCTTCTCCAGCCCCACGAAGCCCATCGGGCCCTTTCTCTCCAAGGAGGAGGCGGAAAAGCGCAAACAGGAACTGGGCTGGGAGATCATGGACGACGCAGGCCGCGGCTGGAGGAGGGTCGTCCCCTCTCCGGCCCCGAAGGAGGTGGTCCAGTACAAGATCATCAGGGATTCCGTCCGGGCGGGGCACATCGTCATCGCCTGTGGCGGCGGAGGAGTCCCGGTCTTCCGCAGGCAGGACGGGACCCTGGAGGGAGTGGAGGCGGTCATCGACAAGGACCTGACCAGCGCCGTCCTGGGAGGGCAAGTCGGCGCGGATCTCCTGGTGATCCTGACGGACGTCCCGAACGTCTACCTGAACTGGGGCAAACCGGACCAGCGCCCCCTGGGAGCCGTCACCATCGGGGAGATGGAGGGCTACGCCCGGGAAGGCCACTTCGCCCAGGGTTCCATGGGTCCCAAGGTCCGGGCCATCCTCCACTTCCTCTCCTCGGGAGGGAAGCGGGGCCTCATCACGAGCCCGGAGAAGCTGGACGAGGCCCTGGAGGGCCGGGCGGGCACGCATTTCGTGGGAGGATATTGATCCTGCGGCAGGGGCCCTTCCCGCGCTGCGGGAAAGGCCCCCCTGCACCAAAGGCGCGGCGGAGAGTTCCGCGGTTCAGGCCCCGCACCCTCCCTTGGGAGGTTCCACCACCTTGATCTTCACTTTCTTCTCGTACTTCCGGGGCTTCACGTGGTGGGGATTCGGCCTGGCGAAATCATAGTACCTCCGGTAGCAGGAACAAAGGGCGAGCTTGAAATCCCCCCAGTGCCGGAAGGTGTCGGAGGGCACGGGAGGAACGGGCACGGGAGCGTCCCACTTGTGGTCCTTGTAGATATCGAGCCAGAGGTTGACCCCTCCCGCCAGGATGTAGACGTTCAGCATCCCGCAGGCCCTGAGCCGGATCCAGGCCTTGGTTGCGGCGGCCTCGTCGTCCGACATGACCACCTTCACGGCGGCCTCGTCGAATCGCTTGACGAAAGCGGGGGTGATCTTCTCCCAAGGCAGGTGGTCGGCCCCCCAGAGGTGGAAGACGTTGTATTCCGCCTCGGGACGGACGTCGAACATGTAGAGCCGCAACCCCCGGTTGTACCGCAGGTCCATGAGCTCTCCCGGATCGATCTGGACGGAACGCTCCCCGAGGGCCTTGTCGATCTCGGGCTTCAGCCACTTCAGGCGCCTCTCCGGCGTGGGCTGCCCCACGGCCGCCAGGCCCGCGCCCATGGCGAGGAGAACCAGGGCCCCCGCTTTCTTGGCGGCGCTCACGACGCACCTCCTTCCTGCTTCCCGTAAGGACCGGGGAAGATCCCCTCCAGCTTCTCGGCCCCCCAGAACATCCCCAAGGCCATGATCACCACTGCCAGGGCCACCCAGCCCGGGTCCACGCCGAGCCAGTCGAAGAGGGTGTAGCGCCCCTTGGCGCCGGCGTGGTTGTAGAAGGTCTGGAAGTAGGGCTCCGTCTCGGCGAAGACGAAGATCCCCGCCATGATCCCGCCCATGAAGAACATCCCGTCCACCTTCCCCGTGGCCGAGGCGACCATGGACGTCCCTGGACAATATCCGCCGATCATGAAACCGGCTCCCAGGATGACCCCTCCCAGGATGGCCGACCAGATGAAGGTCGGGTCGATGAAGATCTTCTCGAGCTGGATCCAACCCATGGCGGTGGACCAGAAGAGAAGGAGCATGCACCACACGATTGCGGTGAACATGACCTTGAGCACGGTCTGCTCATAGAGGTAGAACTGGGCGGCCAGCCGCCGTGAATCCCCGAAACCGGATCGCTCCAGGGTGAAGCCGAAAGCGGCTCCGATGAGAAGGTTGAGAAGGATCGCTCCGATGCTCATGACGCCCCCCCTCAGGTCCAAAGTTTCCGGACGGGCCGGGCCAGGAGGAATCCCCCGGCGAAGACCCCCATGAGGAAGAGCCAGGACCCGACGGCCAGGGTGGCCCCTCCCGACAACCCCTGGCCCGAGGTGCACCCTCGGGCCATCCTTGCCCCGAATCCCGAGACCGCCCCTCCGACGAGGGCGAAGATCCATCGGGTCCAGTCGTGCTTCACCCTGGGGCCCTTCTGGGTCTCCGCCTTGACCCTTCCCCCCAGGAGCCCGGAGAGGAACCCCCCCAGTCCCACGCCGATGACCATCCAGAACATCCGGTTGTCCAGGGGGTTCTTGTGTCCTCCGGCGATCTTGGCGAAGTCGGGGGTCACGTCCACGTGGTGGGGAGCCACCAGGTCCGTCGCCCAGGCCACGACCCTGTAGAACCCGCCCGACGCCCCCAGGCCCGACCCGGTGAGGACGAAGGAGAGGAAGAGGACCGTTCCCAGGACGACGCCCCCCAGGTAGGGATTCCAGGAAACACTGCTCGGCACCTTGCTTCTCATGACACCACGACTCCCTCAGGAAGATTCTTCTCCTGTCGATTCCGCCCCGTGTTCCTCCACCTCTTCCCACCCTGTGATCATGGCCTTGATGTTCTCCAGGGGGGTCTTGCCCGTCGTGGTGAGGTAGATGTGCATCACCACGAAGGCGCCGAAAAACCAGGCCCCAAGGGCGTGGATCGGAACCAGCACCCCAAGCCCGCCCAGGGCATCCCGCAAGAAGGAAAACTGCTTCGCCCCCCAGATGAGCACGCCCGTCACCACCTGGAGGGGGAGGAGGATGTTCAGGATGGCCAGGTAGGTCACCCGTTGCAGAGGGTTGAGCTTGGACTGGGGGGTCTTCTCCAGGGGATGGGGCTCTCCCCGGAAGATCCCGACCATGTAATAGCGGGCCTGTTTCACCGCGAGGTTGAGGAAACCCGTCGGCTCGGGGAGATACTGGCGGATCTCGCCGGAGGCCAGGTGGTAGAAGAGGCCGAGGAAGGCGTCGGCCACGAGGAAGAACCCCAGGACGATGTGGATCCAGACGGCGTCCTTGTATCCGAAGAGGCTGAAGCTCCCGGGGGCGTGGATCTCCAACCCCGTCGCCAGGAGGAAGAGGATGGCCAGGGCCTGGACCCAGTGCCAGATCCTCTCGCAGCCCGTATACATGTAGACACGTTTTCCCGCCATCATCCCCTCCTCTTCCTCGCAAGGGAGGCCAGGATCCTGCCCCCGCCGTGGAGAAAGACCCCGGCCAGGGTCAGGACGAACAAGAGAACGCCCAACTTGTCGATCCAGTCGATCCTGTCGTGGCCCAGGACGAAGAGACCCATGTCCTTGGGAGAACGTTCCAGGACGACCTTCCCCCCGTCCAGGCGGACCCAGGACGGATCGATCTTCGTGAAGGAGTCCCCTACGGGGACGGGCTTCACCCCTCCCGGGGCGAAATCGGCCAGGAGGAAAGTCCCGGCCAGCCGTGATTCCTTGTCATGACACTCCCGGCAATCCTTCACGGACCACCCTACGCCGGCCACGTCGTGGTGGATGGAGTAGGGCTGGATCTCCCCCCGGATCCTCGGATTCTCGACTCCCACGGCCAGGAGCCTCTTCTTCACGGCCTCCACCTTGGCCCGCGTGTCCAACCGGAGTTCCCCAGGCTCGATCCTGCCGTCCTTGTCGGTGTCCAGGGCGGCCAGGATGTCCGGGTGATATCCCTTGCCCTGGAAGAAGGCCTTCTTCAGGTCGAAGAGGCGCACCGGCCTGGGAGGATCGCCCTCCACCCAGTAGAAGGAGGTGAGAAGGTTGTAGGGAGTGATCTTGGCCTTGCCCGAACCATCCAGCCTTCCCGGAAGGAGCACCGGGTCGAAGCCTGTGATCAGGGATCGAAGGTCGCAGGCGGGCCCTTCGACCCCCCGCCTCTCCACCCTGGGTTTCCCTTGGGGAGAGAGGACGGTCCAGTCCGTGACCCGCCTGGCCGGGGCGTACATGTGGGGTACGTGGCAGGCTTCGCACCGGAGTTTCTCGGCGTGCCGGTCCGCGTAGGGAAGCCACTGGTGGGTCCTCCCGAATTCGTGGCAATCCCGGCAAGTCCTCATGGAGCCCCGGAGCAGGGCGTTTCCCGGGTATTGGGCGGCGTGGCCCTTGGCGAAGTGGTGGTTGGGACGCTTCAGGTAGGGCCCCAGGTCCATGAGCCGCGGGTCGAAGGACAGGTAGGACGGCCGGGTCTTGTTCCGCTCCTTGTAGAGGCCCGGGTGGTTCAAGGCCGAATGGCAGTGGACGCACTCGACGGCCCTCTCGGCGTGGATGTCCCAGGGACGGAGAAGCCTGTACTTGCCTTTCAGGTTCAACCCCGAGGCGCCGATCTTCTGGCCCGAACAGACCTGGCCCGTCGTTTCCGTCATATACTCGCTGTCGAGATCACATTTCAGCACCAGGGGATCCCGGCCCCGGTGGACCTTTCCGTGGCAGGCGCCGCAATTCGTGCAGGTCGGGCGGCTCACCGGCAGGAACCGCCGCCCCACCATCCCGCCCGGGAGGAAGGCCCCTTTCTTCCAGACCCACCGGCCCTGCTTCTTCTCCACGAGTCCCGTCGAGGCCAGGGTGGCCGTATCCCCCCACCGGAACCTCCCCGCACGGAGTTCGGCCTTCCGGGCGGTGGTATCCGGGACGGGGAGGTGGCAGAGGAAGCAGTCCATGTCCTCCGTTCCCGACTTCTTCCAGTCCCACGGCCTGGGCTTTCCCGTCTCCGGGTCCAGGACCCAGGTCTCGGGGTTCCACTCACCGCCCCCCTTGAGACTCTCCAGGGGCTTCAGGTCCCTGGAGAGAGCCGCGGGACCGTACCCGGCGTGCCGCCAACCCAGGATCCGAACCCAGTCGGCCGTCCCCATGTCCAGCTTGGGGTCCCCCTTGGGAGTCAGGTAACGGTAGAAGAGAGGATCCCACCGGCCGAAAACGCCTGGGCTCGTGTCCCAGGGGCGTCCCCCCGGGACCTTTCCCGGGGAGACGAACTCCCTGAGGCCCACGCAGACGTGGTAGCTGTGGGTCTGGATGAAATCCGCCTCGTGGCAGGCGCCGCAGGTCCGCACCGCCGAGACGGGCCCGCCCGACTCCAGGACGCTCCTCCCCGCGCCGTCCAGAAGACGGACCGGGGGATGCATGGAGCCATCCTGGGCGGGCAGTCCCGCCGGGACGGCCGGGAGGGCGCCCAGGAACAAGAGAACGATCGTCTTCTTCATTTCCCGCCGTCCTTGCACCCCAGGGGCATCTCCATGAAATATCGGGTCCCCGAAAATGCGGGGTCGTGATCGTAACCCAGGGCCTTCCAATCCAGGCGGCCCTTGGGACTGTGGCAATCCACGCACTGGAGGGCGCCCTGCTTCTGGGCCACCATGTGGTCGATGGGCCACCACATGTCGGTGTGGACCCACCCGTACTCTCCGCTGTACTTGAGACCCGAGGCCTTCGCCCCCAGCCGGAAGGCCTTGTCCCAGTCGAAGTCGCTCCAGAACCCCCCTTCCCCGTAGAGCTTGGGATAGAGGAGGTAATTGTATTTCTTGTCGTAGGGCTGGACGGCCCGGTGCACCTTGAAGGGGTAGATCTTGGCCTTTGGATCACGGATGCTCCCGATCGGCCTGGCCAGGACCACGTGCTTGGAGGGATCGATCTTGTCCCCCATGAGGTAACGATAGGCCTTTCCGTTGTACCAGTAGTACTCGGGGACCACCATCTTGGCCAGGGTGAAGAGGCCCTTGATCTTCAAGTAGAGGTGGTTCTCCGTCAGGTAGTCCATGAAGAATTCCAGGGCTTTCTTCTCCCGTTCCGCCGGGGGGAGCTTCTTCACCTCCTCGGAGGGCTTCCAGTGCTCCATGACCCTCCGGAAGAGCTCCGGGTTGTCCCGCTTGAGCTCGGCGGCGCTCTTCCCGGCCTGGCTCCAGTCCCAGGTCATCTTGGTGGGATCGTCCACGGCGAAGAACGGGATGTGGCAGGTCTGGCAGGCCACGGTGGTGACGTGGGCGTTGAGCCTCTCGTCGGCGTGGGGACGCGGGGCGTGGCAGTCGGTACACTCCACCCGGAGCTTCTTGTAGGGCGTGACCGACATGGCGCAGCCCGGGATCTGGTGATCCTTCGTGCGGTGGCAGTCCACGCATTCGAAGCCGAACTTGCCCATGTGGACGTCCACCTTCACCGAAGGAAGGATGAGGGAGTTGTCCAGGTCGCCGTGCTTCACGGCGTCTCCGCCTCCACCCCGGAAATGGCAGGCCCCGCAATTGCGCCTCGTGGGGATCCCCACCGACTCCGCACAGGTCAGGAGGTTCACCGACGCCGCCGGATAGCCCGCCCCCTTGGGATCCTTGACGTAGGTTCCCGAGTGGTCGTGGCAGACCAGGCAATCCACGTTGTCCTTCTTCTTGAAGTCGAAGGACATGTCCTTCCAGCCGTAGCCGATGTGGCAGGATGTGCACCGCGGCCAGTTGCCGATGACGGTGATGCAGAAATTGTTGAGGAGGTTCCTCTTGCCCACCCGGACCATCTCGTGGTGCCCCGGGGGGATCAGTTCGTCCGACTCCCAGGTCCAGTGGGAGGTGGCCATGATCTGGGTGGCCGCGTCGGGATGGCACTCGAGGCAGGCCCGCGTCACGGCATGAGGATCCTTGATGGGCCCGGAGAAGAAGCCCCTGTGGTTCACGTGGTCGGGCCTGAGGGGCAGGTGGGCCCTTGGATTGTCGGGGGGTGGAGGCGTCCCGGTGAAACCGAGGATGGCCGCCACGGCCCCTCCCGTGATCAGGATGAGGACCAGCCAGAAAACCAGGTTCTTCATCGCGTCGCCCTCCCAGGCTCTGGGCCGGAACGAAAAAATCCCAGGCACCCTATACCCGTCGTGGTTCGGAAGCAAACCACCACCCCAGAAAAATGAGGGTCTTGTTCGGGTTGTTTCCCTCTTCCCGGGAAGAACGCCGCCGTCGGAAGGCAGGGAACGAAACTACCGGCCGGGCTTTCCGCCCCCCTCTTTTTCTTTTTTCTTCCCGGGAGAGGGCATCTTCTCCAGGAGCCTCAAAAGGTCCGACCGGGTGTAGATGTCTCTCAGCACCCAGGGATGGTAGGGATCGTCCCCGGGAAAGACGCCCAGGAAGGGGATGGAGCGGGAACCCAGCCTCTCCAGGAGCGCCTCCGCCACGGGCCGCTTCTGGGTGATGTCGGCCTTCATCAGGACCACATCCTTCCTCCGGAAGGCCTTCCTCACCGCCTCCGAGTCGAGGACGGTCTTCTCCACGAACTTGCAGTTGGGGCACCAGTCGGCCGTCCAGTCCACGACCACGTTCCGCCCTTCCTTCAAGGCCGCAAGAAAAGCCTTCATCTCGAAGGGCCTCCACCCTCCATGGCCGGCCGGACCGGCCAGGTAGAGAGGCTGGAGGACACAGAAGCTGAGCCACCCCCCGAAGGCCATCACCAGAATGGCCGCAGTGCGCCAGAACACCCTGTGCCCCTTGGGTTTCCAGGGACCTGTGACCTTGCCGAAGATCCAGGCCCCCATGGCGAGGAAGAGGCAGAAACAGACCACCCATACCACCCGGTTGGAAGGAAGGATGGTCATCAGGTAGACCACCGTTCCCATCAGGACGAACCCCATGAACTCCTTGAAGCGGTTCATCCAGGTCCCCGGCTTGGGAACGATCTTGAGGAAGGCCGGATGGGCCGTGAGCACCACGTAGGGAAAGGCCATCCCCAGCCCGATGGCGGCGAAGATGGTGAAGATCACCGCCGGATCCTGCTTGAGGGCCCAGGCCAGGGTTCCCCCCAGGAAGGGCCCGCTGCAGGGCGTCGCAAGGACGGTGGCCAGCATTCCCTTGGAGAAGGCCCCCAGGTAGCCCTCCTTGTACTCCGAACCGGATTTCGTCACGAAACCGGGCACGGTGAACTCGTAGAGGTCGAACATCCCCAGGGCGAAGAGGAAGACCAGGGCGATCATGGCCACCAGGAAGGTGTTGCTCTGGAACTGCCCACCCCAGTTCTGTCCCGCGAAGGCGGCGAGCCAGGCCAGGATCAGGAAGACGAAGAGGATCCCCCCGGCGAAGGAAAGGCCCAGCTTGAAGACCCGGCCCCGGTCCTCCTTGGCCTGCTGGACGAAGGAGAGGACCTTGATGGAGATCACCGGAAGCACACAGGGCATGACGTTCAGGATGACCCCCGCCAGGAAGCCCAGGAGCAGGGCCCACCAAAGGGAGGTGATGCCCTCACTCCCCCTGGGAGAGAACTTCCGGATCTCCTCGAGGGCCTTCTCCAGGGGAAGGGCCCCCTTCCCGCCGGCGGCGCCGGGGGAGCCGGGCCCTTCTCCTCCCGGGGAGGCTTCTCCCTTGGCGGGCCGGGTACCTGGGCCTTCCGGGCCCTTTCCCGCCGGGCGGGCCTTTGCCATGGCGGCGAAGAGGTCCTGGTGGGCCGGTTTGGATGCCGCTCCCCGGGGGCCCAGGGGAACCTGGACCTCCACTCGCAGGTTCTGGGGCACGCAGGACTGCTTGCAGGCCAGGGCGTCCACGTCGAAGGCCAGGGTATAGGTTCCTGGTTTCAGATCCTTCCCCGCCTCGACCTGGAAGTAGACCCGGGCTTCCCCCTCGTATCCCCAGACCCAGTCACCCGGGCCCAGCTCGGGTTGATCCAGCCTTTCCGGAGGGCTCATGAGGGGAGGACCGAAGCGGAACCCTTCCACCGGAAGGGGAGTCACTTCGGTGGGTTTGCCCGTCCCCGGGCCCAGGGGGTTGCCGTAGATGTGCCACCCCTTCTCGATGGTAAGGACCAGGACCACCCGGAAGGACTCTCCAGGGTGGACCAGGGTTCGATCCAAGAAGGCCTTGGCCGTCAACTCCCCTCCGCCCCCGGGGAGGGCCCCCTGGTCCCAGCCGGGGATGTCCTGCCCGCGGACCTGGGCGGGCAGGAAGAAGAAGAGGAGACTCGTCAGCCAGGCCGCAAAGAGCTTCACGCCCATCTTCCACCTCGAGAACGACGAAACCGAAAAGGCTGGAACCCCCGCGAAGAGAAAGGACGGAAGATAAACCCACCCGCCCCCCTCGGGCCAGTCCTCCTTGGGCTCAACTCCGGGTCTCTTCCCGGAGGAGGACCTTGAGGAAGGCCTCGGGGGAAGGGCACTCCAGGAGAGCCTTCCTGCACTCCTCCCGGCCCAGGAGGTGGGAGATCTTGGAGAGGAGGCGCAGGTGGTGGGACCTCCCGCCCGGAGAGGAGACGACGAGGAAGAAGATCCTCGCAAGGGATCCGTCGCTGGACCCGAAGTCGATCCCTTCCGGGGAGAGCCCCGCCGAGAGGGCGAACTCCCCGGGAATCGGGGCGATGCAATGGGGAATCGCCACCCCCTCCCCCACACCCGTGCTCTGGATGGCCTCCCGCCGCATCAGGGCCTCCAGGGTCTCCCCCTGGCGGGCGGGCTCGGGAACGGCCAGGCGGACCAGCTCCTCCAGGACCTCTTCCTTGGTGGTCCCCTTCAGGGGCACACCGATTCGTTCGGGATCCAGGTGGTCACTCAAGAGCATGGGACGCCTCCGGGCCGGAAAGGAAACGAGTAAGAACCATACCACAGCCCTTCCGGGCTTCCACCCGCCTCTCCACTTCAGCGTCCCTTCTTCTTCCGGCCATCCTTCCTCCTGGTCCCGCCCTCTCCGCCGATCCAGCGGCGTACCACGTCCAGCTCCTTCTGGAGGACCGGGTTGCGGGCCGCCCGCCTCTCCAGGCGCTCCAGGAAGGAGGCCCGCTTCTCCATGAGACGCTTGGGCTCCCTGGGCTCCACCGTCTCCAGGACATACTTGGCCAGGATCGGGAAGGCCAGGGAACTGCAGGCATATACGACCACGTTGTTCTTTCGGGCGTCCTTCACCTTGCCCCAGGACTTGGCCTCCGAGGGGGTGGCCCCGGACAGCCCGCCCCAATGGGGCGCATCGGTGGTGATCTGGATGAAGAAATCGTGGCCCCCCCTGTTGTCCCTGAGGATCTGCCAGAGCGTCGGCTGGGTCTGGAGGAAGAAGTTCTTCGGCGAGCCCCCTCCGAGTTCCACCACGCCGTTCTTCCGGGAGGCCCTCACGATGGCCGCCGTCTCCAGGACGTCCTGGACGGGATCCAGGAGGACCTTGCGCCCCAGCAACCTGGGCAGGACCAGGTTCATCCCGATGGAGGAATCCCCCGGCGAGGAGGTGTACACCGGGACGCCGAGCCTGTGGGCCGCCGCCAGGAAGGATTTCTCCGGGTGGGGCGCCAGTTCCTGGACACCCTTTCCCAGGAGATCGTGGAACTCGGCCGTGGAAAGGGGTCGCTCGTCGTCGGGCCAGGCGGAGACCGCTTCCAGGATCACCCTGTCCGTGGCTTCCAGGGTGTCCTTGTCCTCGATGAAGGTGTCGTAGATCCGGGCCACGCCGTGCTTGTAGAGCTCATTGTCGTCCACCCGGAAATCCCCCTGGACCACCGGCGCGTCGAAGGGGCGGTGCAGGTCGTGATAGAGATTGGCCCCGGTGGAGATGATCCAGTCCACGAAGCCCTTCTCCATGAGGGTGATGATCGGCCCCGACATACCGATGGGGGTCATGGCCCCGGCCACGGTCAGGCAGACCGTGGCGTCGGCCTCGATCATCCTCCGGAAGTTGTGGCACGCCTCGGCCAGGCGCCGGGCGTTGTAGCCCGACCGGGCGAAGACCTGGTCCACCAGGGGGGCGATCTCCCCCTTTCCCTCCAGGAAGAGGGGCTCCACTTGGGGCCCCCGCATGTAAGGATTCTTGGCTTTGCTCATGGTCGCACCTCTGGGTCTCACCTGCCCGGTCGAAGGGAAAAGAGGGGAAGAGGGTAATGCTTCACCGGCCCAGGACAACCTGGAGGTCCTCCCTTCCTCCAGGTGGGAGGTCCAGCTTCCTGCAGGCCTTTTCTCCCTGGGGGCCGAAGACCTGGAGGGTCCAGGAGCCGGGGAGCCAGGGTTTCAAGAGGAACCGTCCCTCCCTGTCGGTCCTTCCCTGGCAGGAGGGCCATCCCTCACGGGAGAGCAGGACCCGGGCGCCCTCCACGGGAAGGCCCGAGTCCCGGGAGACCACCCGCCCCCGGACTTCCAGGGGTGGAGACAGGATCAGATCCAGGGACACCTTCTCTCCCGGGACGGGCCGGACCACCCTGGAGGCCGCCCCGACCCGGGGATGGAAGGCCCGGAGGCGGTAACGCCCCGGCGCAGGGAGAAGGAGCTCGAAGCGGCCGATCCGGTCCGAAGAGCTACGGAGCCTCCCTCGGGCCCGGAGCTCCCCGGGGGCGGGGCCTTCCAGGTCGAAGGCCTCCACCCGGGCCGAGGCCACAGGCCTTCCCGAAGGATCCCGGACCATCCCCTCCAGCAAGGTCAGGGCTCCACTCCCGAGTTGTTTCCCCCCGCTCGAAGGCAGGACCTCGACCTCCAGGGGAAGGGGCTTCCCCGGGTCCAGGGAGAGGCGGCGCTCCTGGATCCCCTCTCCTCCCACGGTCACCAGGCGGAAGCCCTCTTCCGGCAGAAGGAGGGTGAAACGGCCGTCCCTCCCCGTCCTGGCCTCCCCTCCGCCGAGGAGCCGGACCCGGGCGCCCTCGACGGGCCTCCCCGAGCCCCGCTCCAGGACCCGGGCCCTCCAGGGGACGAGGTCCGCCGGGGGAGGAAAGGAGAGGTTCAGCGTCTCCCCCGCCGGCGGGGCCGTGACCCTGGCTATGCCCGCCCGTGTCCCGGCCCGGAAGAACCTGAGGTCCAGGATCTCTCCGGGAAGGAAGGGCCCCAGTTTCCCTCCGGCCCTCCCCTGGAGGCGCCACCCGTCCGAGCAGAGGACCTCCACCCTCCCGCCCCCCCTCTCTCCGGGAAAGAACAACCAGGAGCCCGGCGAGAGAGGCAGGTCCCAAGGCCCTTCCCTCTCCAGGTCGACGACACGCCTAGCCGTATTCCCCGAGGCGTCGGAGGCGGAGAGGACCCCCCTACCCCGGGAGATCACCCGGAACTGGAACCGCCCGTCCCTTCCGGAGCGGGTCGCCACCCTGGGTCCCCAGGTGCCCAGCTCCCAAGGACCCCGAAGCGGCGCCCCCCTGCAGAGGGACTCCACGGCGAGAGCCAGGCGCCAGGAGCCTGCCAGGGCGGGAGGAACCGGGCGGGGGGGAGCGGCGGGATCGGAAGGCTCCAGGGCCAGGAGGGTGACTTCCACACCGGCCATCCCCCCTTGGCCGCCCCTTCGGGTGACTTTGCCATGCAAAGGACGGGTCACAGGGTCGGGGGGGAGACCCAGGACCAGGTCCCCCTTCCCGGCCCGGGCCCGGAGCTCCCGGAAGAAAGGGGAAGAGAGCCCCAGGAACATCCCCAGGTATCCGGCCTTCCGGACCAGGAGGCGCTCCAGAGGAAGTCCCGGCGGGAGAGGGGCCAGGCCCTCTCCATCGGTCCGGCCCAGGAGGGAGGGAGGCCGGCCGAGAGAAAAGAGGGAGGCTCCCTCCAAGGGACGGCGGGTCAGGGCGTCCAGGACTCGGACCCTCCCGGCAAGGCGGCCTCCCCCCCCGTCCGGCCCCAGGAGGGACCGCCTGGAGGGAGAAGACTCCTTCCCTTCGAGGAGAGGGAAGACCTTCCCTGGAAGGACCGGCCCTTTCCCGAGCTCCCTCACGTCCTGGACCCCAGGAAGGGCCATGGGACGCCAGGAGTGGAGGAAGAACCAGCCCGCCCCCAGGAGGAGGACCAGGGATAGTGCCGCCCCCCCCAGGGGAGGCACCTTCTTCCGAACCTGGTGAGTCCGGCGGGGGCTCAAGGCACGCCTCCTTTCACCGGGAAGGGAGAGGAGCAGATGCACTCAGTCTTCCACAGACGCCGGAAGGGGGCAAAGCCCGCGGGCCGCGCCCTTTTTCCTCCCGAGACCTCTTGCGCCGCCAGGGCCCCCTTTCGATCATGCCTCTTTCTGAGAGCAACCCTTCCAATGGAGGATCTGTCATGACCAAGTGGCGTTGCACCACCTGCGGTTACATCTACGACCCCGCCGAAGGGGATCCCGACGGAGGCATCCCTCCGGGAACCCCCTTCGAGGAGATTCCCGACGATTGGGTCTGCCCTCTCTGCGGGGTGGACAAGGACATGTTCGAAAGGATCGAAGAGGAATAATGATTCACCTTCCTCCCGTCCCTTCCCTCCGAAAGGGGGAGGGACGGGAAGGACTTGAAAGAACGTAAGAACACCGCTAGCTTCGCTAGGCTTCTCCGAGCCAGGAATCACCGGTCCTTCCTCCCAGGGGAGGGCCTTCCTCTCCGGCCTCCCATCCACCCCGCCGGGAGGCGTTCCGTCATCCAGCTCAAGGAGGACCTATGCGAAAGCACGTTTCATTCCTCGCGGCGGCACTTCTCTCCGCCCTGACCCTTCCGGCCCAGATCGTCCTTCCGGGACCCGGAAAATACGTAGCAACGGTTTCCGTCAAAGTCTACGTATCCGGGAAGCTCACCAATTATAAAGGTGAGATGTACTTGATCGACCCTGTCACCCTCAAGGCCCAGCCCCTGACCGTTCCGGCCCTGGCCAAGCAGGTGGGGTTCAACTCCATCACGGCCGTTTCCCCCGTCACGGGCTATTTGACCACCATCGACGGGAGGCCCTCGGCCAACCCCAAATCGGGAGGCGACCTCTACCGTTACATCCTGGCAGGCACCAGGGTCACCCTGGTGAAACTCAACACCAAGCCCTTCACGGGAGGAAACCTCGCCCAGGTGGCCCAGGTCGGGTCCGACCTCTACCTTTGCACCCAGGACGCCTCCGGAAAGGCGGGACTCCTCTGGTCGGTGCCCGCTGGCGGAGGAGCACCCAAGCTGATCGTGGATTTCGGCAAGCTCACCGGGTACGCCGGCCTGGCCAACGGCCTGGCCGCCCTGGGGGGAAAGATCTACGTGGCGACCTGGCCCTACGGCCAGCCTCTCGGCTGCCAGCTGTGGGAATACGATCCGGCCACCAAGACGGCCGCCAAGGTCATGGACCTTCCCAAGGGGCTCTATACGACATATATTTATCCCGTCCACATCACCGTGGACAAGGCGGGCAAGCGGCTCATCGTAGTGGGGCTCTACAGGGACATCGTCTGCATCGACCCCGTCACGAAGAAGGTGACCCAGTATCACGCCGGGAATATTCGCTCCAGCACGATGCGTCCCTACTATTACAAGATGTTGAACAGCGGGGTCTTCAACCCCGACACGGGCGACGTCTGGACGGGAACCCGAGCGGGCGGTGTGGACGCCTTCACCGGTTCCCACGGAGTGCTGGACCTCGTTCCCGGCGTGGGGACCTCCCCGACGGCGGCCTACAACAGCGTGACGGGGATCACTTATTTTCCCTCGGGAGCCCGGACCGCCACCTACGGGAACGGGGGCCTGGGAAGCCCGGCGACCTCGACCTACCGTTTCTGGCCGGCCAACCTGAACCTGGGTTACCCCATCGCCGGGAAGAAGTTCGGTTTCCACCTGAACAACGCCACGGGCGGAGCTCCGTCGATCCTCCTCCTCGGTGTGAGCAAGACATCCTGGGCGGGGATCCCCCTCCCCTTCGACCTGGGTCCCTTCGGCGCCCCCGGCAACTACTTGCGGTGCTCCGCGCAGACTTTCGTGCCCTTCACCGCTTCAGGATCGGGCCCCGGCAAGGGGAAGGCGGACTTCCTGATCTCTTCCGTCCCTTCCGCCGCCAAGGGCTACACCCTCTACTCCCAGTGGATGATCCTGGACAAGGGGGCCAACAACCTGGGCATCGTCATGACCAACGCCAGGGAATCCCTGGTCCAGTAGAACCGGTCCCCATCCAACCGCAAGGCCTCCGGTGAGCCCCGCCCTGGAGCTCACCGGAGGCGGACCAGGGTCCTGAATTCACTTTCGGGCATTTCGTCCACGGACTCCCCTTTGGACCGGTCCGGGACGACCCGCACTTTCCATTTCAGGGGGATCCCCTTGGGCAGGGATTTCCAGGCCCAGGCCGGCATGGTCCAGCTT
>CAZLQD010000032.1:0-39570 GCA_964561605.1 uncultured Planctomycetia bacterium | reverse complement strand
GTCACGGGTTTTTCAGGGGGAATTTCAACATGGGGGCGTTCGATACTGCTGCGGGGAGTAGCGCTTTCGATGTTGGAGCCACTCCCGATTTCATTGTCAGCCCCTGCCGGCGGGTATGTGCAGCTCGAAGAGCTGCAACATTCCCGACGTCAGGGGAGTGGGTGGCTGTTTTTTGTTTGGCGCTTTCGATGGTGGAGCCACTCCCCGGGCGTCCTCGTCACGGTCTTCGACCGTGACTCGGCCGGCCGGGGCTAACGGGAAAATATCTTCCCAGGGGCCCCTCGGGCTTACAGAAGAGGCGGCAACTTCCCTGAGACAGGGGGGGGCAGCTGGGAGATCCCCTTGCCCACATCATTGCCTATCGATTCCTGGAGAACTTGGGACGCCGAAAGAAATCTTATAGGTTTCATGGGGGGGTAGTCCGGGATTTCTTCCAGTTGAATACTGAGCTGGACGTGGAAGAATACGGTTGTGATGTTCCTGGAAGTGTAGAAATGGTGTGTGGAGAGAGACCTTTTTGAGAAAAGTCGAAGAGGCCTCTTGTATTTTTTCTAGGGCATTGAAAGGGAAGGGGAGGGGAAGAGAGGGGCCCCTCAAAACAGCAGGCCCGCCGAGAGGAGGAGGGTGAAGGCGAGTTGGAGGGCGGCTGTCCGGGCCAGGTATTGGTTGTAGGTCTTGGAGGGGGGGGTTCGGTGGACGGCGAGGGTAATGGTGAGGGCCAGGGGGAGGGTGAGAAGGGGAAGGAGGGCGGCGGGGTTCTTTCCCTGGAGGAGGTAGAAGAACCCCAGGGGGTAGGGTGCGAGGGTGAGAAAGGCAATCTCGAGGCGGCCGAAGGTGGGGCCGAACCTGGCGGCCAGGGTGAGTTTGCCCGTGCGCCGGTCTTCTTCGTGGTCCCTCAGGTTGTTCACGGCAAGGAGGGCCGTTGCCAGCAGTCCCACCTGGGATCCCGCGAGGACGGGCGTCCATGTGAGACTTCCCGTCTCCAGGTAGTAGACGCCTCCAACAGCGGCAAGCCCGAAGAACAGGAAGACGAAGATCTCCCCCAGGCCTTTGTAGGCAAGGGGAAGGGGGCCCCCTGTATAGGCGTAACCGAGGAGGAGGGAGACGAGCCCCAGGACGAGGATGGGCGTTCCTCCCCGGATCACCAGGGGGATGCCGCAAAGGATGGCGATTCCCATGGAGAGGAAACCAGCGAGCATGACTCTTCGGGGGGGGATGAGTCCGCTCTGCGTGACCCGGACCGGACCGAGGCGGTCCACCGTATCGGCGCCCTTTTCGTGATCCAGGGCGTCGTTGAAGAAGTTCGTACCGACCTGGATGGCGGTGGCGCCGAGGAGGGCAAGGAGGGCGGGCCGGAGGTGGAAGAGGCCGTCGCCCGCCGCGGCGGCGGCGCCGGCGATCACGGGCGCCGCCGCCGCGGTGAGGGTCTTGGGGCGGGCCGCCAGGATCCAGGGTTTCAGGCTCACGGCAGGCGGGGGAACTTGGAGAAGTCGGGGGGGCGTTTTTCGTTGAAGGCATTCCGGCCTTCCTGGGCCTCTTCGGACATGTAGAAGAGGAGGGTAGCGTTCCCGGCCAGTTCCTGGAGGCCCAGTTGGCCGTCGCAATCGGCGTTGAGGGCCGATTTGAGGCATCGGAGCGCAAGGGGGGAGTGCTGCAGGATCTCCCGGCACCACTGGATCGTCTCTTCCTCGAGCCGCTCCAGGGGGACCACGGTGTTCACCAGGCCCATCCGGAGGGCCTCCTGGGCCGTATACTGCCTGCAGAGGAACCAGATCTCCCGGGCCTTCTTCTGGCCCACGACCCGGGCCAGGTAGGAGCTTCCCAGCCCCCCGTCGAAGGAGCCCACCTTCGGGCCGGTCTGGCCGAAGCGGGCGTTCTCGGCGGCGATGGTCAGGTCGCAGACGAGGTGGAGCACGTGGCCCCCGCCGATGGCGTAACCCGCCACCATGGCGATCACCGGCTTGGGGAGGGAGCGGATCTGGCGCTGCAGGTCGAGGACGTTGAGGCGGGGGACCTCGTCCTCTCCCACGTACCCTGCGTCTCCCCGGATCTTCTGGTCCCCGCCGGAGCAGAAGGCTTTGTCCCCGGCGCCTGTGAGGATCACTACACCGATCCGGGCGTCGTCCCTGGCGTCGGCGAAGGCTGCCTGCATCTCCCGGACGGTCCGGGGCCGGAAGGCGTTGCGCACCTCCGGGCGGTTGATGGTGATCTTGGCGATACCTTCGTCGGATTTCTCGTAGATTACGTCCTGGAAGTTCTCCGAAAGGGGATCCAGGCGCCAGTATCCTTCTTTCATGGCTTCATCCTTCGTTTCCATGCACCGAAAAGTTCGTCGTAGGCCTTCCAGAAGCGGGCCGAGGCCTCCAGGTCCGGAAGGACTTCCACCAGGAGGGCCTCTCCGTCGGGTGGGTCGAAGAGGCCCCCTTCCCAAGAGTAGTAATGGAGGCCCCACATGCCCGCCCAGTCGGAGAAGCCGATGCCGTGCTCGTCCTGGAAGAAGGGGTCCTTCAGGATCCTGCCGAAGATCCGGCCCCCCCGGTTGTTGATGACGACGATCCTCGTTCGTATGCCCGAAAGGCTCCGGAGAATCCAGGGGGCGGCCAGATCGTAGAGGACGGTCAGGTCGCCCAGGACGGCCCAGTTCTCCCGGCCGGGCCGGGCCAGGCCCAGGAAGGTCGAAACCTGCCCGTCGATGCCGTTTGCCCCCCGGCTGGAGAGGACCGAGAGTCCCCGGGGGAAGGGGCGGGCCGCCAGGTTCCACTCTCTTATGGGCATGCTGTTTCCCAGGTAGACAAGGGAGCCTTCCGGCGGGAACAGGGAGAGTTCCCGTACCAGGGCGGGCTCCGAGAGGGGTTCGGCGGCGTAGAGGGCTTCCAGCTCGGCGGCGGCGGCCCGGTCCTGTTCGATGGATGCCCTGGTGAAGTCCCGGTCGGCGGGCCTGGGCCGGATCCTTCCCAGGATCTTCCCCGGGGAGCAGCAGATGTGGGTGGAGAGGGAGAGGCCGGAGAAGGGAAGGGGCGACAGGGAGACCACGGGCTCGCCCGGGTCTCTTCTCTCCAGGTCCCGCCAGAGTCGAAGGGTGGGGACCGAGCCGATCCTGAGGACCCCCCGGCGGTCCAGGCAGGGCACGAAGGCCTCGCCCGCCCTGAGGAGCAGCTCTTCCAGTTCCGGGTCCTCACGGAGGCCCGATTCCGCTTCGGCATAGACCGGCGCTCCAAGGCGGAGGAGGAAATCCTTGACGGGCTTGCGCTCCTCCTCGGCCAGGGCTCCCAGGAGCACCAGGGGGCGCTCCAGGTCTTCCAATGCCCGGGCGGCGAGGCTGGGGTCCGCCTCGGGCGGAGGAGGCGGGGCCGCCGGGACGGACCGGATCTCCAGGGCGGGGATCTCCCCGGGAAGGAGTGGCTCGTCGAAGCGGAGGTTCAAGTGGGCCGGGCCGCGCCTGTCCCAGGCCTCGAGTGTGGGGGCGGCATCGCCCCCGTCGTCGGCCAGGGTGGGGGCGTAGATGCCGAAGAGGTCCTTTTGCTCGATGCACTGGGGCGCACCGGTTCCCCGGAAACGGGCGGGCCTGTCGGCCGTGACCAGGAGGAGGGGGATTCCTTCGTAGTAGGACTCCACGGCGGCGGGGAGGAGCTCGGCGGCGGCCGTGCCCGAGGTGGTGACCACGGCCACGGGCCGCCTGGCGGCCCGGGAGCGGCCCAGGGCGAAGAAGGCGGCGGACCTCTCCTCGAAAAAACGGTAGACCCGAATCCCCCGGATCCCGGCCAGGAGGGCCAGGAGGGGGGCCGAGCGGGCGCCGGAACAGGCGCAGATCTCCTCCACTCCGGCTCCGGCCATGGCCCGGAGCCAGGCGGCGGCCCGGCGGAGATTCAAATCCCCAGCATCCATCGCAGGGCCTCCCGCTTTTTTTCCAGTTCTTTCCATTCCCTCTCCAGGGTGCTCTGGGCCACTACGCCCGAACCGCTCCCGATCCGGGCCCGCTCTTTCTCCCACTGGAGACAGCGGATGGCCACCAGGCATAGGCTCTCACCCCCCGGGAGGCGAAGGCCGAAAGGGGCCCCGAACCGGCCTCTTCTTTGGTGCCGGTCCTTTTCCTTCAACCACTTCCAGGCCTCCTTCCTTGGAGTTCCCCCGAGGGCGGGCGTTGGGTGCAGGGCCTCGACCAGGTCCTGGAAATCGAGGGGCCGGGAGGGTTCCAGGGTGAAAGGGGTCTCCAGGTGGGCCAGGGTGGCCAGGCGGGCCAGGCGGATGGGCCCTCTTCGGACCTTGCCCAGGGAGGCCAGAGTCTGCTCCAGGAATTCCGCCACCAAGTCGTGCTCCTTGTGTTCCTTGGGATCCTGGAGGAGTTCCTCGGCCTGCTCCAGGGGCCGTGTTCCGGCAAGGGCCATGGTGCGGACCAGGCCGTCCGCCCCGATCCGGAAGAGGACTTCCGGTGAGACGCCCAGGATCCCACCTTCTTCCTCCCAAAAGGCGAAGGCCCGGCCCGAGGTCCCGGCCTGGAGGGCGCGGCGGACCAGTCCGGGCAGGAAGGAGGGACTCTCCGGAGGCAGAGGGGCCTCCTGGAAGACCAGGGGGACGGCCTTTTCCAGGAGGCCCTTCTCGATCCGGGTCTTCAAGTCGCGGAAGGTTTCCCCGTAGGCTTCCCGGCAGGGGGGAGACCAGGAGAGGTCGATCTCCGGCAGCGGCGGGAGGTGCTCCAGGATCTCTTCGGGTGGGGCGATCCGGAAACGGGCCGGGTGTTTCCAGGGGGCCGGGTCTTCCAGAAAGAAATCGGGAGCGAAAAAGGCCGGCCTGTCGGGGTCGGGGGCGGCCTTGGCCTGGAAGGGGCCCAGGCCCAGGGCGACCCTTTCCCGGGAGAGGGCGAGCAGGGCCCCTTGGCCGTGTCTTTCCTGGGTCTTCATGGGCGGTCTTCCCCGGGCCGGATGGAGGGTGGCCCTGGCGGGGGGAGGACTTTACCCGGGATGTCGGCGGAGGGGCAAACCTGAGGGACGAAGAGGGTGATCTTTCCCTCTGACAAGGTGCGGTTCTTTTCCCGGGAGAAAGAGGAGACTATCTTCCTGCTTTCGGGTTTCTCCGATTCCAGGGGCCCGGGGAAGGAATAGGGAGGGCGGGAAAGGCGGCGGCCATGAGGGATCGCAGGGAATTTCTCCAGTGGGCCGGGCTGGGTCTCGGGAGCCTGGCCCTGAAGGGGTGTGCATTTCCCCGGCCGAGTGGGAAGGGAGAGACCGGCGGGAGTAAGAAGAGACCCAATGTAGTGATCATCTATGCGGACGACCTGGGCTACGGCGACGTCTCCTTCCTGAACCCGGCTTCGAAGATCCGAACGCCCAACATCGACAGGCTGGCCCGGTCGGGGATCTGGTTCACCGACGCCCATTCCCCCGACGCAATCTGCAGCCCGAGCCGCTACGGCCTCTTGACGGGACGTTATTCCTGGCGCACCTCCTTGAAGAAGGGGAATCCTCCGCCGGGTTCCCAGCCCTGGATCGGGAAGGGCCGTCTCACCCTGGCTTGGATGATGAAGGGCCTGGGATACGACACGGCCGCCGTGGGCAAGTGGGGGCTCGGGGCGGACTGGGCGTCGGCGGCGAAACCGGGCCGGAAGGGCCTGGACATCTCCCCCGGGGCCATCGACTACTCCAAGCCCATTCCCACCGGAAGGCCGGCGGGCTTCGATTACGACTACCTGCACCTCTGGTTCGGATACAAGTCCTTCCGCAAGGTCTACCCGGGGGATCCCACGCCCGGAAGGATGGACGGAGGGCGCTGGTATTTCGAGAACGGCATGGCTGAAGGGGGAAGGCCCGATTTCCCCGCTTTCGACATGTGCCGGGCCCAGGTCCGCCAGGTGGAACGGGTCACCGAATATATCGACGCCAAGGGGGGGCGGCTGGACCATCCTCCCTTCCACCAGAGGAAGGGGGCCCCTTTCTTCCTCTACTACGCCCCCCACATCCCCCACACTCCCTTGGTTCCGGACAAACGATTTCGAGGCAAGAGCGGGGCGGGCGTTTACGGGGACTACGTCCTCGAGCTGGATTGGGCCGTTGGGGAGATTATGGCCGCCCTCGAGCGAAACGGCTTCTTGGAGAACACCATCGTGATCTTCACCTCCGACAACGGCCCGGAAAGGTTCTGTTACGAGCGGATCCGAAAGTACCGCCACTTCAGCATGGACGGATTGCGGGGGGTGAAGCGGGACGTCTGGGAGGGGGGCCACAGGGTGCCTTTCATCTTCTCCTGGCCGGCAGGGGTCCGGAAGAAGGGGCGGAGGGACCGCCTGGTGAGCCAGCTCGACATCTTCGCCACCCTTGCGGACGTGCTGGGCTTCCCCCTCCCCGAGGACGCCGCCGAGGACAGCTTCAGCTTCGCCGATGAGATCGATCCCCGTTTCCGGCCGTCCACCCCGGCCAGGACGGCCCTGGTCCACCATTCGGCGGACGACAAGTACGCCCTTCGCTCCGGGAAGTGGCTCTTCGTGGAAGGGCGGACGGGCGACAACGGCCGCCAGGAGCCGGAGTGGTTCAGGAAGATGCGCGGCGTGGTACCACACCGGGAGGCCCGGGAACTCTTCGACCTGGAGGCGGACCTTCCGGAGCGAGTCAATCTCTATGGGAGAAAGAAGAACAGGGCCCGGCGGCTCCAGGAGATGCTGGATCGGATCCGGAAAGCCGGAAGAAGCCGCCCTCGAGGCGGAAGGCGGCCCTTCTTTCCGGCCGGACGGGGCCTGTTTCCTTCCCGGTGACGTTCCGCAATTTCAGGGTATGGAATTCCGGCCCCTTCATCGTCGGCCCCGGTAGTCCGCCGGCAGCCCCGGCCGGCGGTGCCGATACGATCCAAGGGATCGTATCGGCCGAAAGGAAGACGGGGAATTTCCCTCAGGGGATGAAGAAGATGTCCAGGGCGTTGGACTCCTCGCCGTCCAGGCCCGCAGGATTCTTCAGAGTCCAGGCAGAGAAGGTGAGGTAGGTTCCCGCCAGGGCCGGGGGGAGAGCAAGTCCCCTCAAGTTCAGCACCGCCTGGGCGGCCCCCTTCTGGTCCAGGACTCCCACCGCCCCGGAGAAGAAGGCCGGGTTGGAAAGGGCCCACCAGGTGAAGTTGTCCAGGTTGAGGGGAAGGATTCCGCCTGGGAGGGGTGTTCCCGGGAAAGAGCCTCGGGCCGATCCCAGGAGGATGTAGGTCCGCCCGGCCCTCCAGGTCCCTCCCTCGATGTGGAAGGCCGGAGAGGCCGGCTTGGCCAGGCTGACCTTGGCCAGGGGAGACCAGAGTTCTGCCTTGCCGCGAAGGATCCGGCTCACTGGAGAGAGGAGATCCCTGTCCCGGTCACAACTGAACTCCCAGAACATGATCCCTCCCAGGCCCCTGGCCTGGACGAACCAGGCCTTCTCCGTGATGGAGCGGGGGTCGTCGTAGCTGATCATGACCTGCCTGGAGGGATTGTAGATCCAGGGGACCCTGGCTCCGGGATGGCGGAAGACCCGGAACCCGGCTTTCCCGATGTAGTTTTTCTTGAGATCCGTATAATCGAAGACGCCCCGTTCCCAGGTGCCCATGGGCGCGGGACCGGTGTACTTCGCGTAGAGGCCGTTCTTTCCACCCGTGGCTCCTCCGAACCCACGGCCGTAGAAGGCCAGGCCCACGTTGAGCTTCTCCCGGGGCACACCCCGCTTGAGGTATTCCTCCACGGCCCGGGAGACGTTGAAGGTGGTGTTGAAGGGAGCGGGGCAAGGGTCGCCCTTCACGGCGTAGAGGGGCGTGTTGAAATTGGTCACCGGGTCGGGGACGCCCTTCCAGGGGCCGTGGAAGTCGTAGCTCATGAGATTGATCCAGTCCAGGAGGGGATGGATCTTGGCCACTTCCAGGCGGGCGATCTTCCGGGCGTCCGCAGAGGCGGCTATGGTGAGAAGGTATTTCTTTCCCGTGACCTGGCTCTTGGCGGTGAACTGTTTCCGCAGTTCGGAAAGGAAGAGGGTGAAGTTCTTGGGGTCCTGGGGGCGGCTGATGTTGCCGGGTTTTCCCCCCCCGCCGGGATACTCCCAGTCGATGTCGGCCCCGTCGAAACCGTAGCGGACGACGAAGTCCACGATGGACCGGGCGAAGGTCTTCCGCGAGGCGGAGGTCAGGACGGCGTCGGAGAACCTCCCCGACCAGGTCCATCCCCCGATGGAGATGAGAACCTTCAAGTGCGGGTGTTTCTTTTTCAGGATCTGGAGCTGGTGGAAACACCCCCTGAGCGTGCCCGGCTTCCAGGAGTCTCCGGGATAGAACTTCTGGGTATCCGCGTATGGATCGCCCAGGGCGATCCGCCCGTTCACGATCTTTGCGAAGGCGTAGTTGATGTGGGTCACTTGGGTTGCAGGGATGTTCGCAACGTGGTAGTTGCGAAGGTAGACCCCCCAGGAGACGAAGTAGCCGATGACCCGCTTGGCCGGTGTTTTCTGGGAGAGGGCGGATGCACTTGCGAGAGCGAGGGCCGCGAAGAGAATGGGCGTGGCTCGTTTCATGATGGGCGTTTCTCCGTGAATCGGGTTTCCCTGAGGACCATTTCTTCCGCGGGGGCTAGCGGCTTCTGCTTTCCAATGCGTTGCTCGCCGAGGCGCCCATGGGGCCTCCCTTGTCCAGGCACCATGCCTGGTAGTAGAGGGCCGTACCGAAGGGAGTGTTCCCCGGCCAGAGGGCCTTCCACTGGAAGGCGCCCGAGGAGTTGGTTACGCCTGCCAGGAAGACCGCCGGTGCGGGCACCATGATCCCTCCCAGGAAGGGAAGGTCCTTTCGGCTGGGACCGGCCACGAGGACCGCCGGCGCTTGGGCCGGGCCCTTGGCCAGGTCCAGGGTGAAGGACCGCCTTGCTACGAGGGATCCCGTTCCCTCCAGGGAGGGGATTCCCCCGGAGCCGGCAAGGCCCAGACCCAGGTTCCGCCATGGCGGAGTGAAGGGGGCTGCGATCCGTGAGAACTCGAAGCGCTTCTGGGGAATTCCGCTGTGGTGGGGGGAGAGCTGGCCCATCTGGCCCGGCGGGGGCGGGAAGTCCCGGGTGATGGACCAGAAGGAGAGCATGCCGATCTCCTTTTGCCTGGCGAAGGCCAGGACCATCCGCATGTCTTTCTGGTAGAAGAATTCCCCCTTCACGTCGTTCTTCCCGATCATGGGGGTGATGCCGATCATGGACCAGACCTGCCGGCTGGTCTTGTTCTTGAGGATGCCCATGAGTTGCTTGTGGGTGTTCGTAGCGGCGTCGATGGCGTCCTTGCCCATGTGCGTCGTCGGTCCGCCGTAGTCCATGGCCATGATGTTCACCCCGGCCAGGTCCACACCGGCGGCGACGGCGCTCTTGACTACGTTGACCCCGTCGGGGGCCAGACCGTAGGGCATGACCGGGAGGGTGAGCCAGATCTTCAGTTCCCTCCCCGCCTTGGCGGCGTTCTTCTGGAGGATCGCCAGGGCCTTGGAGCGGAGCTGGATGGACTTGGGATGGGCCACCCAGGCGCCTTCGATGTCGAAATCGATGTGGGTGAGCTTGTAGGCGTCGATCACCGACTGGTAGACCTTGACCAGCTCCTGGACGCTGGATGCCGTCACGGCGAGCTCGGTCCCCGCCTGGCCCCCGAAGGAGACGATCACGTCGGCGCCGAGCTTCCGGAGAGCGATGATTTCAGGAAGGAGGAACCCTTTGTCCGTGGGGTAGTAGCCGCCCCAGCTCGGAACAGGCTTGGATGTGCTCTTGGAGACGACGAAGGCCAGGGTGAAGAACTGGATCCCCGCCTCCCCGGCGGCACCGACGATGTCGAAAGGAGGATACTGGGTGACGTCTACGTAGGGGGCGAAGACCCTCTTCGGCCAGACCGGGGCGGGGATGGGCTTCAAGGGGGGCGGAGCGTTGGAATACCCGTTGAAAACGATGGGGTAGCCGCAAAGGGTTCCCTTCGAAGGCGTATGGATCGTGCCGCCCGGCTTGGCGGTGAAGCCGAAGGTGAGTTTCTTGCCGGGCTCCAGGTTCTTGGGGACCCAAATTTTCTTGCCTGGTTCGATCACCACCCGGCCGCTGGGAAGGCGGCGCCAGTCGGCGTTCCAGAGGCTCACGATCTTGTGCTGGAAGTCGAATTCCAGTTTCCAGTTCCAAATGGTCCAGGAGGCGTGGTTGGTGATGCTGATCTGACCGCTGAAGGCGGAATTCCAGTTGGAGGTGACTTTGAATTCCACGTAGACCTTGCCCGTCTGGGCAGGGAGGAGTGGAGCGGAAGCCAGGATACCCAGCAAGAGACAGAGGGGTTTCATGGAGGTCCTCCCGGGGATGGAGTCGTAGAGTCGTAGAAATATAGGTAAAGATTACATCCAGGTTACATGACACGGCTGGTTTCGACCCCGCTTTCGTGCCCTTTGGGGGGGGAGGGTGGATCCGGGAACCTGGGAACCGGTTTTTTCTGGAGCCACTCCCCGGACGTCCTCGGTCTGGGTCTTGCGACCCAGACCTCGGCCGGCCGGGGCTGACGAGTTGGAGGAAGGAGGGCTTCGCCCATGCCCGAGCCGGCCGGGGCTGACGTACAAAACGTTCGTCAGCCCCTGCCGGCGGGGAAGCCTGTTCGGAGAACAGGATTCCCCGACGTCAGGGGGGCCGGGAGAACTTAGGGCTTACTCTTCCTTGGAACCTGCTTCTGCGGAGGTTACGTCCAGCTCGGTCTGGGGATCCACGTTCCAGAGCCCGAGGAAGAGGACGGCGGCGATGAAGGCCGAGGCTACGAGCATGGCGAATCCCGCCTTCCAGCCGAAACTGTCCACGAGCTTGCCCATGCCCCAGCCGGAGAGGGATGTGCTGGCGTACCCGAAGATCCCCGTGAGCCCGATGGCCGTGGCGGCCGCCCGCTTGGTGGCCAGGTTGGCGGCGATGACCCCCACCAGGCACTGGGGCCCGTAGATGAAGAACCCGATCCCGCAGAGGAAGAAGACGTAGACCAAGGGGTCGTGGGAAGGAATCCTCCAGAAGAGAAAGAGGAATACGGCGCAGACGGCCATGTAGGCGAGAGAGGCCCTCCCGGCCCGGCCTTTGAAGAGGCGGTCCGTCACGATGCCCCCCACGAGCATCCCCACGATGCCGCTGATCTCGAAGGAGGCCGTGATCCACGCCGAGGCCTGGATGGAGACCCCCTTTTCCTGCTGGAGGAAGGTGGGGCCCCAGTCGAGGATGGAGTAGCGCACGGTGTAGACGAAGAAGTTGGCCAGGGCCAGGACCCACATGCGGGGATTCCCGAAGACCCGGCGCTTGAGGAAGGCCCGGAACTCCTTGGCGTCCAGTTCCTTCCGGCGCCGGTCCTCCTGGTCGGCCTGGGCGTCGCCCCGGAACTCTTCCACCGGGGGGAGTCCCACGGAGCGGGGCGTGTCGGGAAGCCTGAGGACGAGGAAGAGGGCGATCAGGGCCGCGATCCCGGCAGGCACGAAAAAGCAGAGCCTCCAGTCGATACCTGCCAGGTATCCCCCCAGGATGAGGGCCAGTGCGGCGCCGATGGAGTGGGATGTGTTCCAGATGGAGAATTTCGTGGCCCGCTCGCTCGGGCTGAACCAGTGGGTGATGGAGCGGGCGCAGGGGGGGAAGCCCATTCCCTGGAAGTAGCCGTTGATCATCCAAAAGAGGCCGAAGGTGAGCACCGCTCCGCTGAGGCCGAAGAAGACGTTGGCCAGGGCCGCCAGGATGAGACCTGTGGCCATGAAGCGGGCCGGGTGGGCCCGGTCCGCCAGGAAGCCGTTGAAGAACTTGGAGACTCCATAGAGCAGGCCGTGGAGGGTGAGGAAGGTGCCCAGATCGGATTTGGAGATACCCAGGTCCTTCTCCATGGAAGGCATGGCCACGGAGAGGTTTTTCCGGACCAGGTAGAAGGTCGCGTACCCGATGATGGTGACGGCCATGACCCCGGCCCGGCGCTTCTTGAATTCCCCTGGGATCCGCTCCGGCGGAACGGCCTTCTCCGCCGGGGGCGGCGGCTCGTAGACCGAGAGAAGTCTGCGAAGGAGGTTTCCCTTTGCCGGTGCGTTCTCCCTGGGGTTCATTCAGTCGTCCTTTCGGGGAAGGGTTTCCTGCTGGAGGAAGGCCTCGACCTCCTTTTGAGTCTCCTCCTCGGACCAGCCCAGGCGGGAGGCCATCCAGCGGGCGGTCTTCTCGGCCGTGTCCCTCGGGTCGTCCAGGTAGTAGAGCCAGCTCGTCCGGCGCACCAGGACGTCCTCCAGGCGGCGGGCCCACTCTTCCCGGCAATAGTAGTCCACGGCTTCTTCCGTTATGGGGGGAGGGAGTATGCCCGTGAAGGTCGGTTCCTTTCCTTCCAGGAGGGGGGTCCGGGCCGTCGGGCTGGGGGGGATCTTCCTTCCGATGTAGCGGGCGGCGTGATCCACGGCCTCCTCGCCCATGAGCCGGTAGGTGGTGAGCTTTCCTCCCGCCACGTCGATCCAGCCCGGGTGGGGCATACGGATCTTGTGGGCCCTGGAGATGTCCGATGGTCCGCCCTTCTTGCTGGAGAGGAGGGGCCTGAGGCCCGCCCAGACCCCCTTCAGGTCTTCCGGCCCGAGACGCAGGCCGGGGAAGTTTCGGTTTACGACAGTGAGGATGTAATCCACGTCCTCCCAGCGGGCCCGTACGTCCTCGGGACGGCCTTCGTAGTCCGTGTCGGTCGTCCCCAGGATGGTCCTTTCCCCCCAGGGGATTGCGAAGAGGATCCGGTCCCCGTCGGTGAAGACCACCGCCCCGGGGAGGGTGAGGCGCCCCGCCGGGATCACGAGATGCACTCCCTTGGTGAGGCGGAGCTTCACCCCGCTGTGGGGGAGTTTCTCCGCCCACGGGCCGGCGGCGTTGATCACCGAGCGGGTCTCCACCTCCCAGGTCTCTCCCGTGAAGGTGTCCTCCAGGGTGCAGATCCAGGTCTTCCCCCGGGGAGCGGCGTCCTTCAGCCTGGTGTAGTTTCCCAGGAGGGCTCCGTGGCGGGCCGCCGAGGAGAGAGTGTCCAGGACGAGCCTGGCGTCCTGGGTGAGGGCGTCGAAATACCGGACCCCGCCTTTGAGGCCCTTTCTCTCCAGGCCGGGGATCTCCCGGGCCATCTCTTCCGCGTCGAGGGAGCGGGACTTCCCCAGGAGGAGCTTCCCGCAGAGCAGATCGTAGACCTTTACGCCCAGCTTGAGTTTCCACGCCGGCCAGGAGGTCCCCTGGTAGCAGGGGAAGTAGAAGGGAAGGGGGTCGGCCAGGTGGGGGGCGATCCTGTGCAGGATGCCCTTCTCCTTGCTCGCCTGGCGGACCAGGCCCACCCTTCCCTGGGCCAGATAGCGCAGGCCGCCGTGGAGGAGGCGGGTGCTCCTGGAGGAGGTGCCCCAGGCGAAGTCGTACTGTTCCACCAGGCCGACCCAGAGCCCTCTCATTGCGGCGTCCCGGGCCACCCCGGCCCCCACGATTCCCCCGCCCACGACGAGGATGTCCAGGGGCTTCTCCCCCCTGGCGGCGGGGATTCCTAAGAGGGGGCTCTTTCCTTTTCGGTTTTCCGGTGTGCTCATCGGAGGGATCCTCCCCGTGTTTCCCCTCCGGCGAAGAATCCGTTCGGACGGAAGAGGTCGTCCACGCAGGCTTCCCACCAGTCCGCCTCGGAGAGGAGGTCCAGGATGGTGTAGCGCGAGCGGATCATTCCGGCCAGGGCGTAGCTTTCGTGGAGGCGCTCCCGGGAGATTCCGATATCCTCGGGCGAGGAGGGCGCAGTTGCGGATTTAAGCATTTTTCGAATTTCCGAGGGTGGGAGGACTTGGGCGGAGATCTTCGCCGTGAGGTCGGGCCAGAGGGTTTTCAGCCTTTCGAGGCGGGAGGCCAGTACTTCCGGCTCCGCGAACTTGGCCAGGCTCTGTTCCAGGACCTGCTCGGTCAGGGGGGAGTGGGGGAAGGCCCGGCGGACCCTGTCCTCCACTTCCTCCCTGGTGGGCCTGCGGCGGGCGAGGGCGGCCGGGTCGGTCTCGAGGCCCGCCGGGTCCATTGCCAGGAGCCTTTCGAAGGAGGCCGAGGTGGCCAGGGTCCCCACGCCGACCTTGAAACCGTGGGAGGGAGCCTTCCCGCGGTAGGTGTGGCCCTGGTTGTCCCAGAGGTGGCTGAAGAGGTGCTCCGCCCCGGAAGCGGCCCGGGATGACCGGGCGGCCTGCATGGCGAGACCCGAGAAGACCAGCCCTTCCATGAGGTTTCCCAGGGCCTCCAGGTCGCCCCGGGCCACGCCCTCCGGATCGGAGAGCCACTCCCGGAGTCTTCCCTGGACCAGTTCCCAAGCCTTGGGGTGGATGGGCTCCACCTCCAATGCGTCGGCCAGGATCCAGTCGGCTCCCGCGGGGATCTTGGCCAGGAGATCGGCGTATCCGGCGGGGTTCATGCCTTCGGGGGCGGAGGCCACCACCTCCAGGTCCGCCAGGAGAGCCAAAGGTGCCGGGCAGTAGAAAGTCTGCTTGAAACCCCGGTCCGTGATGGATGCTCCGTAAGCAGTGAATCCGTCCACCGAGGCCGCCGTGGCGGCCACCATGTAGGGGCGGCCCACCTGGTGAGAGGCCAGCTTGGTCAGGTCGTTGAGGGTGCCCGAGCCGACGCAGAAGGCAACGGCCCGGGAGGAGGCCAGTCTCTCCCTGAGGGCCTCGACCTGGGGGGTCTCGGCGTGGAGGTCCTTCTGGGGATAGACGAAAGGCTCTTCTGCGGGACAGCCCGCGCGGGAGAGGGCGGATCGGACCCGCTCCCCGGCGGCGGGAAAGGTGTTCACGTCGGCCACGATCAGGGCGGCCTTTCCGGGGAAGAGTTCCCGGAAGATTTCTCCCGCCCTTTCCAGGATCCCCGGCCCGATCTTCACGAGCCTGGTCATTCCGTCCTCGGGCAAGGCGCGGTCGATCCTCGCCTCCATCTCCAGGAGCCAGGTCGGCGTCATGTTCAAGTCTCCTTCTTTCCCGATTTCAGGGATTCTCCCTTGGATTTCCGGGAGGAATGGATCTCGAGAAGGGATCTCGCCCCTTCGGCGTCGATCACGAGGGCTTTCAGGATGCCGCTCCGCAGGGCGGCGGCCACGGCCCGGGCCCGGTCGGCTCCCATGGTCACACCGATCACCAGGGGGACCTTGGCCAGTTCTTCCAGGCGGATGCTCACGACCTGGTCCTTGTGGGGAGTGGCGCACTCCTTCCCGTTTTCGTCGAAGAACCGCCCGCAGATTTCCCCCACGGCTCCGTGAGCGAGGAGGGCCTTGAGCTGGGAGGGTTTCAGCGCCCCTTGGACGATGAAGAGGGAGTCCTCCAGGGAGCCCACTCCTACGAGGGCCGCGTCGAGGGTTTTGAACATGTGGCGGACGGACTTGACCTGCTCGTGGCGGAAGAGGGCGTTTCGGGTTTCCGGGTCTGGAATGAAGGCCGGCGTATTGAGGGCGAAGAAGGTCCCTCCCGCCTTCCTGGCGATCATCCTTCCAAGTTCCAGGGCGTCCGATTCCTGGGCCACGGCGCCCACGTTGCCCATGAGCTGAACGACTTGGAGTCCCGGCTCCCACCCCTGGGTGGGAAGGTAGCGCACGGTCTCCAGGAGAGACCGGCCGCCGGTGATCCCGAGGCTTCGGACACCTTTCAGGAGTTCCGTAACCTTGGGAGCGCTGAGGAATCCCATGGACCTCCGGGTCGCCTCCGGGGAGGAGGGTGCCGGGATCCGGAGGACGACGGCCTCTTCCAGGCCGAAGGCTTCCTCGAGCCTGTCCTGGAGATCGTTTTCGTAAGGAAGGAAATCCTCCACCTGGATTCTCACGATCCCCTTGTTCCTGGCCTCTTTCAGGAGGCGGGAGACTTTGGCCTGGGAGATGGAGAGGAGGCGGGCCACCTCCCCCTGGGAGAATCCGTCCTGGTAGTAGAGCCGGGCGGCGAAGGCCAGGAGCTTGTGCCGTTCCTCTTTGGTCATGGCATTTGTGAATAAATATTCTGAATGGATAAATCCCGAAAACATTCTTCCTTCCCCCTCCCAAGAGGTCAAGTCCTTCCTCCTTCTCTTGGAAAGGGAGGTCCTGGGGGCTAAAAGAGGGGGACCTGCAGAAAGGAGCCTGGAAGGTGGATTCCCCCGAGACCACGACCCGGACAGGGGCCGGCGGCGCCACCCGCGCCGTCCGGGTGGGGTCCGTCACCATCGGCGGAGGGCCTTTCGTGGTGATCGCCGGGCCTTGCGCCGTGGAATCGAAGGATCTCTTCCTGGAGACGGCCCGGGCCGTCCGGGCCTCCGGGGCCTCCCTCCTGCGGGGGGGCATCTTCAAGCTCCGCACGGCTCCCTCCTCCTTCCAGGGTCTGGGCCGGGAGGGGCTGGAGGAGATCCGTGCCGTCAAGGAGGAACTGGGCCTTCCCTTGGTGACGGAAGTGACCGACCCGAGACACCTGGAGTCCATGCTCCCCGTGGTGGACATGCTCCAGGTCGGGTCGCGGAACATGTTCAACTACCCCTTGCTCTCGGAGGCGGGGAAGACGGGGAAACCCATCCTCCTCAAGCGGGGTTTTTCGGCCCGCCTCGAGGAGTGGGTCCTTGCGGCGGAGTATATCCTGAAGGAAGGAAACGAAGACGTGGTCCTCTGCGAGAGGGGGATCCGCACCTTCGAGACCGCCACGAGGAACACCCTGGACCTGGCCTCGGCCGCCTGGATCAAGGCCAGGTTTCCTTTCCCGGTGATCGTGGATCCTTCCCACGCGACGGGCCTCAGGGAGCTTGTGGAGCCCATGGCCCTCGCCGCCGCGGCGGCCGGAACGGACGGGCTCCTCGTGGAGGTCCACCCCAGACCGGACCGGGCCCTCTCCGACGGGAGGCAGAGCCTGGACCTGGAGGGCTTCCGGAGGCTCACCGAAAGGCTCCGGTCCCTCCTGTCCGCCCTGGACCGGCCCCTTCACGAGGCGCCGTGAAGGAAAGACCGGCCGGACCCGACCCGGGGAGGATCGGACGCCTCTTCGGCTCCGTTGCAGGGCGCTACGACCTGGCGAATACGGTCCTCTCTTTCGGAATCCACCACGCATGGAGGAGGCGCATGGTCCGCTGGAGCGGGGCCCGGCCGGGCCAGGCACTCCTGGATTGCGCCACCGGGACGGGGGACGTGGTCTTCGCCTTTCTCCAGGTCCTGGGTCGGGAAGGGACGGCCGTGGGGGTGGACTTCTGCCGGCCCATGCTGGAGATCGCCCGGGCCAAGGCGGAGAAGAGGGGGCTCCGGGCCTCCTTCGTGCAGGGGGACGCCTTGAGGCTCCCTTTCGGAGAGGGGCTTTTCGACCTGGCAGCCATCGCCTTCGGCATCCGGAACGTGGCCGATCCCGTGGCGGGTCTCGCCGAGATGGCCCGGGTGGTCCGGCCGGGAGGCAAGGTGGTGGTCCTGGAGTTCGGCCAGGTCCGGGTCCCCGGATTCCGCCAGGTCTATACTCTCTTCTCCCGGCACGTCCTGCCCAGGCTGGGAGGCTGGATCACCGGCAAGCGAGACGCCTACCGCTACCTCCAGGAATCTTCGGCCCGCTTTCCCTGCGGGGGGGACTTTCTCTCCCTCATGGAGGAGACGGGCCGCCTGGATGAACTCCGCGCTCTTCCGCTCACAGGCGGAATCGCCTGGCTCTACCGGGGCCGGGTCCTCTGAAGACCAGGGGCGGGAAGGGCAGGCGGGCCGGCCGGTTTTTCCCCCTTCTCTCCGGTTTCTCCCGGAAAGACCGGGCGTCCCCGCGCTCCATGGAGAGGGCGGGAAGCAACCCCGACAAGCGGTTTTTCTTCCAGGGCCTCCAGGGTCCGGTCCGACGTGGGGTCCCTTTCGGCTTGCCGTGAGGGCTCCGGAAGGGGGGGAAGGGGGATGTTCGGTCGCCGGCCGGAGTTTTCCGGAACGGCTCGGGGAATTCGGTATCTCCAGTCGCCTCGATCCTGTTGCAATCGTCTTGCAATGCCGCCAGAATGTTCTTCTCTTCCGATTTCACTCCTTTGAACAGCCGCGAAAGGCGCAGGTGGTGCTCTTTTTCCGTATCCTGGTGCTTCTTTTTCTTTCTTCCCTTCTTCCGGCCCAGTCCTGGCGGAGCGCACTCTACCCGGCGGACTGGAAGCCGGGTTTCAAGGACGCCAAGGGCCGGTTTCTCCACGATTTTTCCTATGCCGGATACCACAGGGGCGAAAAGGATCCGCCGGCGAAGGTCCCCGGCCCGTTCGTGGATGTAACGGCTTCCCCTTTCGGGGCGGATCCCTCGGGGAAGAAAGACTCCACTTCGGCCATCCAGGCGGCCTTGGATTACGTGGGTAAGAAAGGAGGGGGCACGGTTTTCCTCCCGGCCGGCACTTACAGGCTCACTTTTCCTCCCAAGGCCGGGTACGCTCTCCGGGTCCGTTACGACGGGGTCCTTCTGAAGGGGGCCGGGCGTGACAGGACCTTTCTCTTCCTGGACGAGGTGGTGACCCGTTTCAAGAGCATGATCCGCTTCGCCCCGGCGGGAGGGGGGGATTGGTACCGCCCCGTTGGGCCGGCTGTTTCCCTTGACCGGGATCTTCCCAACCAGGCAGTCCTGGTGCCCGTGCCCCGGCCGGGATCCTTCAAGGCAGGGGAGAGGATCGTCCTGCGCTGCGACTGCACGGCCGCCTTCATCGCCGATCACGGCATGACGGGATTGTGGACCTCTGCCCTGGGAGGCCTGGTCTTCTTCAGGCGGATCGAGAGGGTCTCTCTTTCCGGGGGGACCATCACCCTGGATACGCCTTTACGCCAGCCCATGCTCACCAGGGACCACCTGCGGATCTACAGGGTTGCGCCCCCCCTCGAAGAAGCGGGCCTGGAGGACCTCTCCCTGGGAATGCGCCGGAACCCCCATTCCGGCTGGGGCGACGGGGACTACAAGAAGCCGGGCACGGGGGCCTGGGAAGTCCACGCCTCGTACGGCGTCTTGTTCCACCACGCCCTGAACTGCTGGATCCGCCGGGTGGGAACCTACCGGCCCAAGGTAAATACCAGGAACGTCCACCTCCACTCGAACGCCTTTCTTCTCAGCCATTCCCGGTTCGTCACGGTGGTCCGTTGCAGGGCGGCCTATCCCCAGTACGAAGGCGGTGGGGGCAACGGGTACGGATTCATCGCGGCCGGATCGGAATGTCTCTTCAAGGAGGATACGGCCGAGGACTGCCGCCACGACTTCGATCTCAAGAGCATGCGCACGACCGGGAACGTCTTCCTGCGCTGTGCGAGTCTCCATCCCAGGCTGGCGTCGGACTTCCACATGCACCTCTCGGCGGCGAACCTGTTCGATTGCACCGATCTCTACCAGGATTACATCCACGCCGGATATCGACCCTACGGAACCATCATCCACGGTCAGACCACCACCCAGTCGGTGATCTGGAATACCCTGGGAAGGGCCTACGCCCGGGGCAGAGGCTACATCGTCGATTCCCGCCAGTTCGGCTGGGGTTACGTGATAGGGACGCGGGGGCGGGCGACCAAGGTGGTGACCGCTCCCACCCTGGTGAAGGGCCGCGAGACCGCCCCGAGGGATTGGGTGGAAGGGGTCGGGCGGGGGGACACCCTCGCCCCCTTCTCTCTCTACGAGGATCAGCTCCGCCGGAGGCTCTATTCGGTCAGGGCTTCCTACAGGATCTACGGAAAGGGCTGCGCGCCAGGCGGAGGGGCCGTGCCGGTCCTGGCGCCCCTGGGCGGGCAGAGGCCCCTCCTCGGAAAGACCTTCCAGGTCCTGGTCCGGGGCGGGGGAAAGGCGGCTTTCGGTCTTCTCGGGGCGGCCGGAAAGAGGGTGGATCTCTCGGGAATCGGCCTTCCCGGGTGTTTCCTCCTGGCCTCCCCCGACGTGGGGGTTCCCTTGACGGCGTTCTCTCCCGGGACCTACCTGTGGAGTCTTCCCGTTCCCGCGGCGGTCTCTCTGCTTGGTCTGCCGTTCTACCAGCAGGCTCTCGTCCTGGATACCGGCGGCCCTTCCTTGAAGGCATTTCTTTCCAACGGCGGCAAAGGCGTCGTCGGAGGTCCGTGATCCGTCTGAAAAAGGAGGAAGCATTCCCATGAAGAGAATTCGGTTGTTTCTGGCCCTGACCGGGCTTCTCGCCGGGACCGGCCTTCCGGGCCAGACCATGGTCCCCGTTGCAAGGCCGACCTCCACGGTCTCCTACGCTTTCGGGTTCAATTTTTCCCACCGGATCGCCGTCACCGACAGAGGATGGATGTGGACCATCCTTCACAAGACCGAGAAGAACAAGCCGACCGACCTGGTCCTCTACTTCTCCGCCGACAGGGGGAAGTCCTGGGTTCCCGTGCCGAACGGCTCCACCTCCACGTCGGACGATGCTTCGTACGCCGGGCTCGCCGCGGGCAGGGATTGCAATACCCTCCACGCGGCCTGGTCCGCCAAGGACCCGACCAACAAGGGGTTGAGCGTCTTTTACCAGGCCTTCGACACGACGAGGATGCGGTGGATTGGGAAACCTCTCGAAATCGCCAAGGCCGCCGGCTCAGGTCCTCAGCAGCCCCAGTACCGCTACCAGGACATCAACGTGAGTCCCAAGGGGAGGGTCGTGATCAGTGTGCTGGGCCACAGGAACTGTCCTGCCCCCTACAACGGGAGCTGGAACGTCTGCATGTACGTCCTCCAGCCGGGCAAGACCGCTTTCGATCCTCCTTTCCGGTTCAACCTGTCCAACACGGGCCAGAGCGCCGAGGTCTGTCTCCATGGGGAGGTGATCCACTCCACGACGAAGGTCACCCTGGGAGCTTTCCGGCAATGCACCTACAGGGCCTACGACCTGGACACCAAGAAGTTCTCTCCCCAGGTCCACGTGGGCGGAACCGCCGCCGGGGATCCCCAGGAAGCCACCCGGAATTCCGTGATGCTCGGCGACGAGAAGGGGAATCTCTACGTTTTTTACGGGATCGGGAACCGCTCCGCCGCCGGGAAGGGTGAGCTCAAGGTGGCCTTCGCCCGGGCCGGGAACTACACCAAGTGGACCAGGCAGACCGTGGCGGCCGACCCGGCCATGAAAGGGAGCGCTTCCTACACACATTTCGGCCTGACCCTCCTTCCCGGGAATACGGTCATTCTCCTCTACAGCAAGTTCACCGAGTCCTACAGGAATCTCTATTTCCGGCTGATGAAGGACGGCAAGTTCCTCACATCCGAAGCGGCCATGTTCAAGACCACCGCCAGTAACCGATTCGCGGGCCTTGTCGTCCTCAAGAACCACGCCCTCAGGACCGGTCTCTACGCCCTGGTGAAGAACAAGGACGGCTCTCTGCCCGGCACGGAGATCGATTTCCTGAGCAACGCCGGGTCGGCGGGCTTCTCCCGTTTCTTCGGCCACGGATGCCTGGGCAAGACCAATGCCGGGCCCAAGCTGGTTCCCCAGGTCCTTCCCCGGGCGGGGAATCTCTTCACCCTGGGCATCGAGGGGATGGCTCCCAATTCACCGGCCTTCCTGTTCCTCGGGGTGAAGTGCCTTTCCAGCCCGATCGACCTGGCGTTCCTGGGAGCCCCGGGTTGTGGAATTTTCCAGAACATCGTCCTCGGGCTCGGTGTTCCCGCCTCTTCCACCGGGACGGCCAAGGTGCCCTTCAACCTCCCTTCTTCGGCGGCGGGCCTTTCGGTGCGCCTCCAGTGCGTGGCCCTCGTTCCGGGAGCGAATACGGCCAACCTGCTTTCCACGAGGAGCTTGATCCTCTATCCGTGAGGACTGGTTTCCGGCGTACCGCAGGCTCCTCGAAGGCATCGGCAAGGCCCTTTCACGGGTCGGGCATCCGCGTCTGTAAATTTTTCGTTGGCCCCTGGAGCCGGGTATGTGGGGGCCACTCCCCGGGCGTCCTCGGTTTTCTCTTTCATCGTTAGCCCCTGCCGGCGGGTATGTGCGGCCCGGAGGGCCGCGACATGCCCGACGTCAGGGGGAGACTTTGCCTTCGTGGATTATTGGCGTTGTTTTGAGGTGTATTTGTTGGTTGTGGCCACTCCCCGGGCGTCCTCGGTTTTCTCTTTCATCGTTAGCCCCTGCCGGCGGGGAAGACTGTTCGAAGAACAGGATTCCCCGACGTCAGGGGGAGTCATGGGCCTTCGGGGGGTTGTTTTGTGGCGCAATCGATGGTGGAGCCACTCCCCGGGCGTCCTCGTCACGGCCCAAAGGGCCGTGACTCGGCCGGCCGGGGCTAACGGAAAGAGTGGATAGGCCTTCGGGCTGTGACTCGGCCGGCCGGGGCTAACGGAAAGAGTGGATGGGCCTTCGGGCCGTGACTCGGCCGGCCGGGGCTGACGGAAAGAGTGGATGGGCCTTCGGGCCGTGACTCGGCCGGCCGGGGCTGACGAAAACAACAATGTGCGGGCCGGAGGGCCGCGACATGCCCGGCGTCAGGGGGAGGGAAGGGAATCCCCCATGACTCGGGCGGCTCCCCTGTCCCGGTTGTGTAAAACCTGGATCCCGGCCTTTCTGCCCGGCCCTTCTCTCGGCTAGGTTGGTCTTCCCCGTTCTTACCAGGAGGGTGGCCGTGGCCGGAAAGGAAGTGGATCGCAGAGATTTCTTGAAAGGAGCCTCAGCCGCGGCGGCGGGGCTGGCTCTTCCGGGTCTTCTTTCGGGCGGGCCCGACAAGAAGTCCTCCAGGCCGCCCAACGTGTTGATCCTCTTCGCCGACCAGTGGCGGTTCAGCGCCTTCGGGGCCGGGTCGGATCCCCTGGTACGCACCCCGAACCTGGACCGGCTCGCCCGGGAAGGTGCCCTCTGCAGGCGGACCTATTCTGCCTACCCTCTCTGCACGCCCAACAGGTCGGCTCTCATGACCTCCCGGTATCCCCACCAGACCGGGATGATCCGGAACAACCTCATGCTTCCCCCCTCGGAAAAGGGGTTCGCAGAGATCTTCCGGGATGCCGGATACAGCACCCTGTACATCGGGAAGTGGCACATCGACGGGCCGGCCAAGCCCGGGTTCGTTCCGAAGGGGTGGAGGCGGAGAGGGTTCGAGAAGTTCCTCGGTTTCAACCGGGGGCACTCCTACTACAGGTCCCCCACCTTCTCGGATGACGGGGTACCCCTGCGTCCCAAGGGGTTCGAGCCCACTTTCCAGACGGACCTGGCCTTGGAGTTCATGAAGAAGAACAGGAAGAGGCCTTTCCTCTGTTTCCTCTCCTGGGGGCCGCCCCACATGCCCTACGACCCGCCTCGGGGGTTCCGCCGGTTCTTCCGCATGAAGAACCTCGAGTTCCGGCCGAACGTTCCTGAAGAGGCCCGAAAGAGTCCCAGGATCCGGCGGATGCTCGCCGGCTATTACGGGCTCTGCGAGGCCCTGGACCGGGAGGCCGGCCGGGTCCTCTCGGCCTTGAAGGAACTGGGCCTGGAGAAGAACACCATCGTGCTCTTCACCTCGGACCACGGGGACATGCTCGGTTCCCACGGGCTCCTCTACAAGAACCATCCCCAGGAGGAATCCCTCCACGTTCCCCTCTTCGTGAGGGCCCCGGGCACGATCCCGGCGGGCCTCCAGGTGGAAGACCTGGTTTCCACGATCGACATCGCTCCCACCCTTTTGGGGCTTTGCGGGCTGGATCCCCTTCCCAGGGCGGAGGGTCTCGACCTCTCCGGGCGGTTGAAGGGGAAGAAGGGGCCCTCACGGGAATACGTATACGCCGAGGGGAGGGTCGCCTCGGGGCCCGGAAGGGCTGCCGGCGGGAGGAGGAAGAGAGGGAAGAGGAATGGGGGGAAGCAGTGGCGGGCCCTGGTGAGGGGGGAGCACAAGCTCGTCCTGGGTCCCGGCGGGGAGGTGGAGGCCCTCTACGATCTTTCGAAGGATCCCTTCGAGACGAAGAACCTGGCGGGAGAGAAATCCGCCGCCGCCCTGGAGAAGGACCTCCTCGCCCTGGCCCGGAAGGCGGCGAAAGAGACGGGGGATCCCTTCCCCTCTCCGGTCCGCCCGGCCCGTCCGAGGTATACCAAGGACGGGAAGATCTGACGGCAAGGGCCCCCGCGGGCGCTCTTGCCATGCACCCGACCTCGGGAGAGTCCGACCCGCCCGGCCTCCGGGGGAGAGCCCCCCCGGAGGGACCACTTGCTGGGGTAGGGGGAGGAGACCACTCTCAGGGGGAGGAGACCACTTCCTGGGCCCCCGTTCTTCGGAGGGGACCGGGTACCCACCCACCCCCCGCCCACCCACCCATTCGTGTGTGCCTGGGCCGCCCGGTCACTCAGGGGGAAGACCCGGGTTCCGGCGGGTACGAGCCGGTACGCCGCCGGTCCGGGCATGCGGCGGAGCAAAGTCACCTCCGGCCCTTCGACGACCTCAGAAGGCGACTTCCAGGACCCCGGTCTTCTCCTTCCGGGGTTCCAGGTGGGGGATGGTCTTCCAGAGGGCTTTGTCGGGATCACCCACCCGGAGGGTGCAGGGACCCCGCGAAAAGACCTTGGGCCTGAAACGATCCTTCCGGATGCGGACGGTGTAGACCATCTCTCCCGTCCGTTCCTCCAACACCTGCACCACGAAGGACCCCAGGCCCTTCACCCGCACCTCGGGAAGCCAGGCCTTCGCCTTCCGCCCGTAGTTGTCGAACATGCTGATGGTCCTGGGCCAGCCCTCGAACTGGTCCCCCGCCTTGGGGTGTGCCGGATCGGCGTCCAGGCGGTAGCACTCCACGGTGATGAGCTGGTTCTTGGTGTCGAACCGGACCAGGCCGAAACCGCTCGACTTGTCCGCCGCCGAGGCGATCCTTCCCCGGCGGGCCGGGAGCCTGGGGTTGGCCACGGCATAGACGGAGATCTTGTTTTCCAGGCCGTCCAGGTAATCCCCCGTGTTCGGGAGCCCCGGGGCGGGACGGTTCCTCACGGGCCGCCCTTCCTTGTCGGGTTTCCAGGAACGGGGGTAGAAGTTGCAGATGGAAGGTACGCAGAAGGACCAACCGGCGTCCTTGAAGTCGTCGATTCCGTGCCAGACCAGGGACGCCAGGTGCTGGTCGCCGGCGATGTGGAAGGCGAAGCCCCGGCGCATGACGTCGAGGGCCCGGTTCCGGCCGGACTGGGGCCAGCCGTTGGAGTCCAGGTCCGCCCGGAGATAGGTCTGGGCCCCTCCGTGGTAGTTGGCCAGGTTGCAGAAGATGGTTTCGCTGAGAACCACCTTCATGTCGGCACCCCGCCAGTCCCCGGTCCAGGCCCGAAGGAATGCCAGTTGCCGGTCCCCCAGGAGCTTCAGGCCCGGTTTGTCCAGGCTCTTCACGTCGATCTTGGGATCCCGGACCCAGTCGGGCCTTCCCTTCCAGGTGTTCACCTTTCCCTTGGGCCCGGACTTGAACTCCCTGTCGCCGACAATGGCGAAGCTCACCCGGCCGTAGACCATGTCTCCATAATAGACGGTGATGCCCCGGGCGGCCGGTGTGGGGTCGTAGAGGTCGGGATGATGGGATGTCTGGGTCCGGTGGACCACGTTGACGAAACGAACAGGCTGGGCGTATCCACCCGCCTGATGGTTGGGTAATCCGTGGCAGTCGATGCCTCCTTCGCCCCAGAGGTTGCCCTGGTAGACGTCGTGATCGTCTGGGAGGCAGATGGTGACCCGGTCCCGCATAAGGTCTCGGAAGGCCCATCCGAAGAGGTACCACTTGCGCAGGTAGTTGAGGATGGAGAGATCTGTTGGTTTGCGGATGAGAGCGTAGTCTCCGACGGGCTCGTATATCTGGTCCCCCGAGAAGAAGAGGACGTCCGGGTCCAGGTAGGACACGTTCCTGTTGACCTCGAGGTGGGGGAAGGTGGCGTCGAAGTTCCCCGTGAAGGCGGCCACCTTCACGGGTCTCCCGGAGGGCTCTTTCCGAATCGTGCCGGTATAGGTGAAGACCTGGTTACGCCCCGACTCGTCGGTGGTCTTGTAGACCAGGCGGTAGGGCACGTCCAGGGTCCGGTCCCACTTGGGGACCCGGAAGGTGGCCGTCCGGGCGTCGGGGTGGATCGGCGAAGAGCCGAGATCCACCCATTCCTTTCCCCTCCACGCCTGGAGGAGAAGGGTGTGGGAGTCCTTCTCTCCCATGGGCGGCATCTGGGCGGTCATCTTGAGGACGCAGCCCTCGGGGCCGCGGGAATCGCTCAAGGTGTGCATGGCCCAGAGGATGGGGCCGAAGGCCCTTTCGGGACGGAACTCCAGCTTCTCCCCCCGGAGGTTCCAGTCCCGGAAGGCGAAGCGTGCTCCCAGGAAGGTCCGGCGCCTGCGCCCTCTCCTTCCTCTTCCCGGAGTCTTGCCCCTGGAGGGAAGGGCGGCAGGGGTGTTCATCACCAGGGCCAGGCCGCCCTCGAGGGCTCGAGGTGCGACTCCTTCGAGAACCAGTCTCTTCCCGGGCTTTCCGTTCCCTTCTCCAGCGGAGACTTCCAGGGTGAAGGTCCCATCCGGTCGGGGTCTCCCTTTCAGGACGATCCGCCCGGAGGTGAAGGGCTTCCCCGTCTCCAGCCTCTTCTTCCCGAGGAAGAGGGTGCCTTCCGTGGTGATCCCGCAATCCAACCCTTTGCCCCGGACGGCCACGGCCCGGTAGTCGGGAATCTCGTCCTTGGCCCCCACCCGGAACCCGGCGGACCCGGGGGTCCCGGGATCTCCCAGGAGTTCGGCCCTGATGGAGATCGCGAAGGGGGCGGCCTTCGGTCCCAGGCGGCAGGTCAGGAGGTGGACGTTCATACCGGCCCGACCTTGGACCGCCGCCAGGCGGCCCTTCCTGATCTCCCACCACTCCATGGGATTGGCCCAGTAGTCGGGCCCGATCCAGGTCCGGTCGGGGGTTGTGGCGAAAGAGCTGTGGAAGGCCTTGGGTGGGGCTTTCCGGGCCTGGGCTGCTCCGGGGAGCCCGGCTGCGAGGAGAAGGGGGAGAAAGAGGCTCGGGGTGCGTTTCATGGCGGGTCTCTCTGTGTTCTGGAAGTCCGGGGCGGGGGACTTTACCGGACGGGACCCGGCCATCTTAGAGGTTTCCGGGAGAACCTCAAAAAGAGGGATGTAAAGGAAAGGAAAGCCTTTTCCGGCTCAGTGTCCCGCCTTCTTGCGGGAGGCGGCCGGGACGGTCCGGGCCGTGTCTCTCCTGGTTACGGCGTACCGGAGAGGATAGGAACAGGGCCGGTCCGGTGGGGCGGGCCAGGCGTCGGTCCTGAAAGGGGGCGCCGGGAGGCCGGCCCGGTTGTAGAGGCTGCACGCGGGGAATCCCGCCCAGGCGTAACGGACCGCCGAAGGTCGGGACACCTTGGGGCTGGTGACCACGACGCACCCGCCTTCGATCCGGGCCCGGGCCGGATGGAAGATCCGGTCCTCCCCGGCAACGACGAAGCCCGCCAGGTTCGGGCCGGTCTTCGAGACCAGGCCGCCGTCGACGTGAGTGAAGGAGATGAGCGCCCTGGATCCTTCGACCCGCATGGATTCGAAGCGCGGTCCGGAGTATTCGATCTTCTTCCCGTAGACCCGGGCCAGGGCGACCAGGGCCAGACGAAGCCCCACGTCCTGCTTGTTCCGGGGATGGATGTTGTCCTTCTCGCCGATGTCGACGGCCGTGGCCATGCCTGTTTCGGGAAGTTCCAGGGCGGCCTCCTGGGCTTCCCTGAGCCAGGGCCAGAGCTTGTAGTCCCACTTGCCGAATCCTGCGAGCTGGACGAAGAGGAAGGGGAATGGGCCCTGGCCCCAGGCCTTCCTCCAGCTTCGGATCAAGAGGGGGAAAAGGGTCTTGTATTGCCGGGCCCGGCCCACGTTGGCCTCTCCCTGGTACCAGATCACCCCCTTGATGCCGAAGGGGACGAGGGGATGGACCATGGCGTTGTAGAGGCCTGCAGGCTGGTGATCGTGTCCGGGGCCGAGAGGGGGATAGGGCTCTTCGGGCAAGGGCCTTCCTTCCTCCTTCGCCCTCGCGGCGGCCTCCTTCCACCGGCCGTGCACTTCTTGGAATTTTTTCAGTCTTTGGGGGAAGGATTTCATGATGCTCCGCCACCAGCCGAAGATTGGGGCGGCCGCTTTGCAGGCCTCGAGGTCTTCCAAGGGGGTCCAGGCCTCCACGCAGGTTCCTCCCCAGGCCGTGTGGATGAGACCGATCGGGACCCGGAGTTCTTCGTGGAGCTTCCTGCCGAAGAAATAGGCCACGGCGGAGAATTCCTTGGCCGTATCCGGGTTGCAGGGCTTCCAAGTCCCCCCCGAGAGGAAGTCGAAGGGCTCGGTCCCGACCATCTTCCCGACCCGGAGGAGGCGGATCCGGGGGTACCGGGCCCGGGAGATCTCCTCCTCGGCGTTCTTGGCTTCTTCGAGAAGGAAGTCCATGTTGGACTGGCCCGAAGCGACCCAGACGTCCCCCGCCAGGACGTCTTCCAGGCGGATCTTTCCCCCCGGTCCTTCCACGGTGAGTTCGTAGGGGCCTCCAGGGGCCAAGGGGCCCACCTTCACCATCCATTTCCCCTTTTCGTCGGCCCGGGTGGAGGCCTCCCTCCCTCCCACGGTGACCTTCACCGCGGCGCCGGGTTCGGTCCATCCCCAGACTGGGACCTCCATGTCCCTTTGAAGGACCATGTGGGATTGAAAGACGTCGGCCAGGCGGAGTTCGCCATTCCTGGAGGAGTCCCGGTCCCGGGAGCAGGAGACGGCCAGGCTCGCGGCCAGAAGAAGGATGCCCGAGAGAAAAAGGCGAGCCGTTTTTCTTCCCATGGGTCTTGTCCTCGAAAGGGGCTGAGAAAAAGCCTGAGACACTTTGGTGGAGATTGGGTGGGATGTGTGGGGCCGACCCCTTCATCCCCCATCTTCCGTCACAATCTTGTTACATTGCAACGGCCAGGATAGGGCCGGGCAAGGGGGGAGGGCCGAAAAAACCGGATGGAAGGGGGAAAGTGTCTACATTGGAGGCGGTCGGGGGGGCAGTTGTCTGAAAAACACCCCCTTTGTCGGATCGAGCCCGTTTTCCAGGAATCCCCTCTTTTGTGGTGGGAGGAAAAGCCGGGAAAGGCCGGCCCGGCCGGCGGTGGTGGAAGCCGGGGCCCTCCGATTCCCGCCCGGATCGGTGCCGGCCGGCCGCATTTCGGGCCGGCCCGCCGGGGGTGGGATCGGACCTATTGCCGGGCCACCCAGATGCGCCCTGCGGAATCGGTCCCACCGGCTCCGTGGACGGAGGCGCGAAGGAGGTAGCGCCTGCCCGGAAGGACCTCTCCCAGGCGGATCCTGTAGGTGTTCTCCCGGTTCTCGATGCCCGTCCAACCGGGGTGGACGTCCCTGGCGGGAATCCTGCCGCCCGCGTCGATCCGGACCCAGTCCACCTGGAGGGCGTGGGCTCCCTTTTCCCAGCGGAAGGTGAAGAGGTAGTCCCCCGGTCCCTTCAGGAGGGAAGTGACGTCCCAGGTGAGGACCACCGGTTTCCCCGCAACCAGGTCGGAGGGCTTCCAGGATCCTGCCGGAAGGGGCGGGTCGTGCGGGTGGAGCTCCTTCCCGTAACGCCGCCAGAGCTCTTTCACCAGGGCCGCCGCATCACCCGCCGGTTGTTCCGGGTAGCGCATTTCCCGGTCTGTGACCCAGTTCCATTCGATGTCCTTGCGTTCCTTGTCCCAGGATTTCCGGTCTACGGGGTCTCCGGAGAGGAGGGAGTCTTCCATGCGACGGAAGAGGGCCGTCCAGCGGGCCAGGTAGTAGTCCCGGGTGAGGCCCTGCCAGAGGCGGGCGGCGTAATCGGTGAGGGATGCGCCGCGCCGGTCCCAAGTGGTGACGATGTTGCGGGCGTTTTGCTGGTAGTAGGCTTCCTCGCCCGGTCCGGCCGCCCAGGCCCTTGCATCGGCGGTCCACCTCCCCAGGAGGAACTCGGGGCGGGTGGCGAGCAGGCGGTCCAGGTCCAGGCCGAGGCGGCGGAAGGCGGCCGTTCCCTTCCGGAAGGCACCGGCATCGCCTCTCCTGTAGGCCGCACTGAGTTCCCGCCAGATCTTCAGGGAGTGGTTTCCCAGGACCTGCCGGGCCAGGTTCACCAGGTCGAAGCGGAAGGCGTCCCTTTCGAAGGCGGCGGGCCGGGCCCGGAGCATCTCCTGCCAGGCCCGGGCCAGGACGGCGTTGTCGTAGTGGCACCGCACCCTCGGGGAACCCCATCCGGAAGCCCCCGTCGTGGGCTTGGCCTGGAGGCAGACTCTTTTTTCCTCTCCCGGGATTCCGCTGTCGTTGTAAGCCGTCTCGAGGAGGATCTCCCAGGCCTTTTCCACGTGGGGATCGGCCCCCCCCGCCCGGAGCCGGGCCCAGGCCCGGACCCAATCCCGGGGGGTGATGGGATTGTCCCGCCAGGGGCGTTCCAGGACGAACTCGTAGACGAGCTGGTTCTCGTCCAGACCCTCCAGGGTGGACCCCAGGCCGAAGAGGTTTTTCGGGCCCTTGGAGGAGAAGAGGGCGTCCAGGCGGGCCGCCACCTTCCGGAGGGGGCCCTCCAGGGTGGTGCTCCCGCCGAAGTTCCCCAGGTAGCACCAGACGAAGGGGGCGCCGAAGAAGTTCTCGATCCGCCGGAAGAACTCGACCCGCTCGCAGACGTAGTCCAGCAGGACCATCCGGCCGGGCGGGACCCCTTCGATCATGGCCCTGGTCCTTTCGGGGGTCCAGTTGCGGTTGTTGTAGAAGATCCATCCCATCTGGATCCAGACGGCCCGGGGATCCGCCTCGGCCATTCCCCCGTAGATGGCCCGGGAGACGGATTTCAGGAATTCCGGATCCCAGCTCGGGGGAACGATCTCGTTGAAGGGATCGGCGGAGTAGAAGTGGTCCGTGCCGTAGGCCCGCTCCTGTTCCTTCAGGAAGGCCACCTGGATCTTCTTGAAGAGGGGGGACTTGGGGGGCAGGAACCAGGTGGCGCATTTCTTGGAGACCCCCGCCCAGCCCACGGCCAAGGGCTTGATCCCGGCCCTGGGGAAGAGGCGGCGGAGCCCGGGGGGCACGTGGCCGGCGAAGGCGGGAAGGACGGGCTTCATCCCCAGGGCCCTTTCCCTGGCGAGGATCTTCTTCTGGAGAGCCTCCTTGCCGTCGATGAAACTCCTGGGAAGGGGGCCGCCCCACCGGTCCAGGTTGGCCATCCTGTGCCAGGGCAGGTGGGCCGGGCCGGTGAAGAAGGACCTGATCTCGTCTTCCGGAAGGCCGAATTTCTTCCAGACCCGGAGCCAGACCGCCTCGTTTCCCGTCTGGGCGAGGGGGAGATCGATCCCGTTCAAGGCCATCCAGTCGATGAGGCGCTCCCACTCCTTCCATCCCCAGAAGGGGAGGGTGTAGCCGAAGGTGCAGTAGTTGAAGAAGAAGCGGTGCCGGACCCGGCACTCTTTCTTCACGGGCCTCTCCGGAAGGGGAAGTTCCTCCGGGGCCTGGATGGGAGCCCAGGGCCACCAGGAGAGGGGGACCAGGGCGATGTGCCGGAGGTACCAGCCCAGGCCCGCCGCCAGGGCGATGGGACTCGTCCCCCTGAGGAGGATCCTCTCTCCTCTCCGGCCGATCTCGAATCTTTCCCTCCCGGCCCGGGGCAAAAGGTCCAGGAGGAAGCGGTCTTCCTTCCCCGGGAGGACCCGCCCGATCAGGCCGCGGACGGCCTGGAGCGAAGGTTCCTGCGGGGCGGCGGTTCCCTCCTGGGCCCGGGGGAGGGGGAGCAGGAGGGAGAGGAAGAGAAGAGCCGGAAAGAGAGGGTGGGTTCTCACGGGAGACACCTCGGAGGGCTGATACTTTCCTTGAAGATGGCAGGGAGGAGCCGACCAGGGGAGGAAGAGTCTGCCCGATCGGTCCTTCCCGTGGAAGACCTGGCCCGGCCGGGCGTCTTTCCCGGTTCGCCGCCGCCGGGTTCCCTCCTTTTCCCGCCGGGGAGCCGGGGACGGGGGGCGTGGGGATCGAGAGGATCCGGGCCAGGCCGAGGAGGAGGGCCGGGACCAGGATGAAGAGGGCTCTTTTCCCCATGATCTCGCCTGCTCTCGAGCCTTTCGGCCCGTTTTTCGGCAGTTTCCACGCCAGAAGGGCCGGAAGGAGGAAGAAAGGAGGAAATCCGGAAAAAAGGGGGACGCCATGCCGAGAGGGGGGTGACAGGGCGGGCGGTTGTGTTACATTCGAGTTCCCCTCGGGCATCTGCAACGGAAGGAGAATCTCTCATGAGCCCTCGGAATGTTCTCTGCCCGGTCCTCTTCTCCCTTCTTCTCCCGGCCTTTCTTTCCCTTCCCCTTCTTCCCGGCCAACAGGCGGTGAAAGGAGGAGATCCGGGGGAAAGCGCCTTGCTTCGGTCTCTCCGGCCGCCGGCGGGTTCGGGCGCCTCCTTTTACGGAAAAACCGCTCCCTCCGGGAAGGGGACGGACGGGCCCTTCCAGGCGGTGAAGTACTATCAGAGTCCCGCCGTCCTGTACAATTCGGCGAAGCGGGTGGACCTGCTTGCCGATCGGGGTGCCTGTTCTTCCATAATTCGAAGTGTGGCCCTGGAGATGGAGAGGGTCGGGTGGGCGGTGACCCTCTGGAGTTGCCGGGATGGGAGACCCGCCGAGGTGCGGGCCTTTCTGCAAAAACGGTATGCCCAAGATCGGATCGAGGGATGTTTCATCATCGGAGATCTCCCTGTCGCCTGGTTCGAGATGGACGATGATTTCTTCCTCCGCCACTCCGAGTTTCCCTGCGATCTCTATTACATGGACCTGGACGGAACCTGGGGGGACAAGGACAAGGACGGGATCTTCGACAGCCACAAGGCCTCGGCCAAGGGCGATGAAAGGCCCGAGATCTTCGTCGGGCGTCTGACCCTGGGGCCGGGTGCGGGCAACATAGTCCAGAGATTGAACGCCTATCTCCTGAAAGACTTCGACTTCAGAGCGGGTGGTACGCCCCCTTCGGGGAAAGCCCTCTCTTTCCGGGACGATCCCTGGGCATCCCTGGATACGGGCCAGAGCAAGGCTTGGAACAATGTCAAGGTGGTCAACGCTCCGGCGGGAACGACCGCCTCGTCCTGGAAGTCGGAACTGGAGACAAACTACGATTCGGCGGTTCTTTGCGCGGAGTCGACGGCGACGGCCCACTTCTTCCTGGTCCCGGGAAAGGGGAAGGAGTCGGTCACGAGCGCCGAGATCCGGGATCTCTCCCCGGGGATCTTCCTTCTGAATCTCTTCGGCTCCGGGTGCGGGCGGTTCACGGAAAAGAACTATCTTGGGGAAGCCTACCTCTTCGGAAGATCCAGGAACCTGGCTGTCGTGGCTTCCACCAAGATAGGCTCCATGGTCTTCTTCTCCGATTTCTACGCCCCCTTGGCAAAGGGAGCCTCCCTCGGCGAGGCCTTCCTCGAATGGTTGCGGAAGCGTTATCCCTACGGCCGCGAACAGGTCCGCTGGTTCTACGGGATGACCCTTCTTGGGGATCCGACCCTCAGGATTCAGGAGCCCTTTCTCCAGTCTCCCTCCGCTCTTCTGCCCCGGAGCGGGGGAAAGGTGGACTTCGTGGTGGACTTTCCCCGTTGGAAGGGAAAGGCCCCTTACGTCGTCCTGGGGTCTTTCTCGAACTACGGAAAAGGCCTTTACCTCCCTGGTGTTCGCATTCCTCTGTTGAAAAGTCCGGAGTTGATCCAGTTTCTCTCCGCCGCGGGAAGTCCCTTGCTTCCCGGCTGGATCGGGACCCTCGATGGGAAGGGGGACGCCAAGGCCGGCGTCGTCTGGAAGGGCCCCCTTCCATCTTCCCTGTGGAATAGATCCCTCTATCTCTCCTGCCTGACTTTGGATCCCAGGGGAATGGCCTCCACTTCCCTCCTCACCGTGGGCATCGGCCGGGAGACCCGTGTGACCGAGGATTTCTCCTCGACATTCGCGATGGATCGCGACGGGAGCGGAGCCTTTTGGGGGCAAGGAAAGCTTGTGCCCGGGCGGATCGGCGGGAGCGGAATCCTGGGGGACTTCGATTACCGCGTGGGTTCCAGGAAGGTGGGGGACGTCTACATCTTCGATACCTCCAACACCCTGATCCCGGGAAGCCGCACCTTGGACGGAAAGAGCCACCTGGTCAGGAACGGTGTCTTCGAGTTCGCCTCGTTCCGGATCCCCAAGGGCGTGAAGGTCCGTTTCGAGGGACCTTACCCGGCCCGGATCTTCGTTCGAGGGTCCGTGAGAATCGATGGAACCCTGGACGCGAGCGGATTCTCCCCCAAGGAGGTGGCCAAGTGGAACATCGTGCCGGAGAAAGGAGTGACCGGCGGAAAAGGCGGCCCAGGGGGGGCTCCCGGGGGCGACGGGGGAAGCGAGCCCGGCAAAGGAACGCCGGCAGGGAAGCCGGGGAGAGACATGCTGGTGCCTCCCGGCCATCCCCGGAAGGGGAAGGAGATCGGTACCGGAGGAAAGGGCAGCGCCGAGCATCCCCTGAAACTCGATCCCAAGAAGGTGCGCCTGGATTATTATGCGGTAGCAAGTATTCAGGTTTCCGCTCCGGGAGGCGGGGGTGGAAGTTTCACGTCTGGAGGGGTGGGATCCCTCAAGCAGATCTCCCTCAGTACGGTTCATGGAAAGCTCGTGAAGCCTTCCAATTCGTTCCCCTTCCTTCCCTTGGTCTCGGGGCGGTCCAGCCTTTCCCAGCTTCTTCTCGGCGGCGCCGGCGGCGGGGGAGCCGGGGTTTGCCCCTGGGGGAGTTTCAGCTCTCGCTTTCCCACCTGGAGCCGGGGGAACGGCGGCGGCGGTGGGGGCGGGGCCCTGGCCCTTCGTTGCGGCGGGAACCTTTTCATCGGATCGAGCGGTGCGATCCTGGCGAAAGGTGCCCCGGGGGGCGGCGCGGGAGCGTCGGCGGGAAACTGCCTTTCCCCGGGCGGTGGAGGTGGGGGCGGAACTCTTCTCTTTCAGGTTGGGGGGATCGCCACTCCCGGTTTCCAGGGGATGTTGGACGTGCGCGGCGGTCCTTCCTTGAAGTCCCGGGACCTCTACAACACGGTGGAGATGATCAGCGCCAAGGGGGGCGACGGTTATTACCGGCTCGAGACCGATCCCCCTCGGCCCTACTCTCTCATCTACAACGCCTATCCCAGGCCCTCCTCGAAGAACGTGGGTATCCTGGCGGACAGGGATCCCGTGACGGGGGCACGCTCCAAGTTCTACACTACTTTTTCGTATACGGCCTTCTTGAAGAATTTCGTCATAGAGGCCAAGGTGAACGGGAAGAAGGTCGTCTACTCGGATGATCCCACCAGGGGCATCCCGCCGGTCCTGGGGAAGACCCCCGTGGCCTTCTTCCTCCAGGGAGGCAGTCGGGCGAAGCCCCAGGAGCCTTGCACCAAGTGGGTGACTTCCGCCCGGGCCTTCAACGACAGCCGGAACTGGTGCGACCCCAGGACCGCTCCCCGGTCTTTCCGGTGGACGATCCTCCTGGATACCTCGCGCATCCCCTCGCCGGGAAGCCTTACCATCCAGAAGGTGGTGGTGACCTACGCCTTTTGAGTGACCCCGGGGGGCGGGCGGTCAGACCCGGTCCGAGCGGGCCAGGAGGAGGTGGTCCGCCAGGACGAGGCGGGCCATGGCCTCCAGGACGGGCAGGGCCCTTGGCACGATGCAGGGGTCGTGGCGTCCCGCCCGGGCGCTCTCCCCGAGAGTGGAGGGGGGCTTGAAGGCGACCCTCACCAGGACCTCCTCCCCCGTGGAGATGCCTCCCCGGATGCCGCCGTAGGGAGAGGGTTTCCGCCCCGGGTCGTGGAATTCCCTTCCCCGGGCTTCGGCCGCGGAAAAACCTTCCCCGATCTCCACGCCCGCCGTTCCTCCCACGCCGAGGAAGGCCGCGGCCAGGTCGGCCTTGAGTTTGCGGAAGACCGGTTGGCCGAGACCCGCCGGGGGCCGGAGGATCCGGACCGTGGCGGCCCCGCCCCAGCTCTCTCCCTCCTCCTTGGCCTTCAGGAGGAGGGCCTCCACCTGGGGACCCTTCTCCCGGGAGGGGAAGCGGGCCGGGAAGGAATCGACGTAGTCCTCGTCTCCCGCGGGCACGGAGGCGGCCTCGTCCGGCTCCAGGGCGAAGGGGCCGATCCGGTGGGCGAAGGCGGTCACCTCCGTTTTGGGGGAGAGAGCCCGGAGGACCATGCGGGCCACGGCCCCGGCGGCCACCCGGGCGGCCGTCTCCCGGCCCGAGGCCCTGCCTCCTCCCCTCGGATCCGCGTGGCCGAACTTCAATCCCCAGAGATCGTCGGCGTGGCCCGGCCTGGGAAGGGGCCTCCCCGCGGGATAGTCGCCGGGCCTGGCGTCTTCGTTGAAGATCACGATCGTGATGGGCGTGCCCAGGGTCCTGCCATCGTATACGCCGCTAAGGATCCTCGGGCGGTCCTCTTCGCGCCTCTCCGAGGAGAGTGGGTCGAAGCCGGGTCTCCTGCGGGCGAGTTCCCGCTCCAGGAGCTCCTGGTCCCAGGTCACCCCGGCGGGGCAACCGTCGATCACGCACCCCAGGGCCGGGCCGTGGCTCTCCCCGAAGGTGAGGATTCGAAAGAGGGTCCCGAATTCATTGCCCGCCACGGTCGCGCTCCTTCCACCAGGCCCTCTGGAGGGCGGCCTGGCGGAGATACATGCCCAGGCCGGAAGTATAGCGGGCCCCTGCGCGGAGGGCGTAGATCCTTCCCGGCGAGTCCTCCCGGTAGGAGAGGTCGAAGACTTCCCGGGGGCGCCACTCCCCGGGGGGCGGGGCTCCCATCCTGGGGGAGGCCCAGACCAGTAGGTCCGGGGAGGGGACGGGACGGCCCTTTCTCAGCCTTCCCGTCCTGGCGGCGTGGAAGGCCGCATCGGGGAAGGCCTTCTCCAGGATGGGAAGGGTTCCGCCGCCGCCCCAGACCGCCACGGCCCGGCGCGGAAGAGAGGCCCCCTCTTCCTCGAGGAAGGCCAGGAGACCCGGGAGGTCCGTGTTGGTTCCCCACCATGTTCCCGAAGAATCCCGGTAGAGCGTATTCGATGACTCCAGCTCCTCCACGGGCCCGGTCTTCCTCTCCAGGAGGGCGTAGGCGGCCCTCTTCAGTGGGGAGGTCACGGCGGCGTAGCGAAGGCCCAGGTCCTCGAGGACCCCGAGGGCTCCCGAATTCCACTCTTCGAGTCCGACGTCCACGGCCAGGACCGGGTATCCCCTCTCCCGGAAGAATGGGCCCTGGCAGGCGGGGGTGAAGCTGTGGCCCACGGGCTCTCCCAGGATCGCCGCGAAGGCTCCGGGCCGGGAAGGGGCGGAGGCCCACTCCAGGAGGAAGGGCTGGTCCGGCGCCGAGCCTTCGCCTTCCCGGAAGAACTGGAGGGGGAAGAGTCCCTTGGTGAGGAGGCGGTACCACTTCCACCGCCCGCCCGGGGAGACGGGAAGGAAGGTCCGCTTCCCCGGATCGGCCAGGGCCCATTCGTGGCCCTCCCGGATCTCCTCGAAGGTGTTCACCCGGGGGGCCGCCTTGAGAAGGGCTCCCGGCCGGGACCGGCCCGCCTCCTCCAGGCGTTCCAGGAAATCCTCCAGGGACTCGCCCTCCTTCCTCCGGTGGAGGGAGAGGACCGCCGGGGCCTCCAGGGGGCATGGGCCCAGTTCCAGGGCCCAGTCGGTGCAGGCCCCGGCGGGAAGGACAGGGGGGCGGCCCCCGGGCCGGCGGTGGGAGTATAGAATCCGATCAGCCGGAATCGATTCCAGGGCGGCCTCGATCTCCTCCGGCCCCAGGAGGTCGTCCCTGACCTCGAAGAAGTCGATCCCCCAGGGAAGGCGCCGTCCGATCCAGTGCTTCCAGCGGCGGGCGGTCCGGAAGAGGCCGGGAAGCAATGTGAGGGCGCCCCCCAGGGAGGTGAAGCTCCCCCGGAAGAAGGCTTCTTCCGCCGGGTCCGGGTCGAACCCCCCTTCACGGAGGGTCAGGGTCTCCCAGGCGAGGGCGCGGAACCGGGGCTCCCTGGCGGTATACCTGTTTCTATACTCTTCAAGGGGGTCCAGGGACGGGTCCAGCCTGGGCCGGTCCAGGAAGATCCGGCCTTCCGGGTCGGTCGGGCGGCGGGTGTAGAGGACGGGGATCTCTCCCGGAAGGGGCCCTTCGAAACCGGCCCCGAGGACGAGGAAGAAGTCCTTCCCGGGGGGGGAACCGAGGACCCTTTCCAGGATTTCTCTTTCCCTCTTCCTGAAACCTTCCTCCCCCTCGTCGGAGAAGATCCGGTGAATGGGTTTTCTTGCCTCCTTCTCCACGAGGTCGTCCAGGTCCAAGAGGGCCGCCCCGGGAAGATAGCGGCCGATCCGCCCCAGAAGGAGGGTTTTCCCCGTGCCCCTGTGGCCCACCACCAGGACCGGTCCGTCCAGGGGGGTGCTCACCGGACCCATCCCTCCTTCCGGGCCGCCTCTTCCAGGGCGTCGGGGCTCACGGGCCGGACCAGGGGCAGGCCCCAGCCCCGGAGGAAGACGAAGGCCACCCGCCCGCCCGGGGCGGCCTTCTTGTCCAGGGAGAGGAGGCGGCGGAAAGTCCGGGCCGGGATGGATGGGAGTTCGGGTTCCGGTCGGGCGGAGAAGGCGTGCTTCTCCAGGAGGGCTTCCATCTCCCCCCGGGCGGCGGGGGGGAGAAGTCCCTTGGTTTCGCTCCAGCGCAACGCAAAGCCGAGCCCCAGGGCCACGGCCTTTCCGTGGGAGAGCCCGTGGTGGGCCTCCAGGACGTGGCCCAGGGTGTGGCCCAGGTTGAGGATCCTCCTCGGCCCCCTTTCCTCGCGGGGATCCCTCAGGACGACTCTCTCCTTGAAGCGGATGGCCTGGGGGAGGAAGCGCCAGAGGAGCTTCCCTCCTTTCAGCCGGGAGCGGCGCAGGGAGGCGGTCCACTCCCCGCCGTCGAGGAAGGCCGCCTTGAGGAACTCCACCATCCCTTCCCGGGCGAGGCCCTCGGGCTGGGAGAGCAGGACTTCCCGGACCAGGTAGACCCTGGAGGGGAGGTGGAAGGTGCCGACCTGGTTCTTGGCCCGGCCGGCGTTGAGGGCCGTCTTTCCCCCGTGGGCCGAGTCCACGGCGGCGAGCCAGGTCGTGGGGATCTGCTGGAAATCCACCCCCCGCTTGAGAACCGAGGCGGCGAAGCCCGTGAAGTCGCCGATGGAGCCGCCTCCCAGGGCGACCAAGGTGATCTCCTTGCGGGATAGGCCGCGGGTGAGTTCCAGGAGCCGGGCCATCCGGGCGGGGAAGGCCTCCAAGTCCTTGGCGGCCTCGCCTCCCGGAAGGGCCAGGGCCCCGTGGAGCCTTCCCTTCCATTCCCGGAAACCCGCCAGGCGCCTGGCGGGGGCCCTGTCGTAGACCAGGACGGCCTTCCTCCCGGGGAAGTCCACCCGGGCAAGGTCTTTCACCACCTGGGCTCTCGTATCGAAGTCTTTGTTCATGGAGGGAAGTCTACTCGAAAGGTCCCTTCCGGTTCCCTGAGGGAGAGGCGGGACCGGAAGAAGAAAAGAAGCCCGGGATTTTCCCCGGGCGTCTCGGGTTTCTCTTTCATCGTCAGCCCCTGCCGGCGGGGATGTGCGGCCCGAAGGGCCGCAACATTCCCGACGTCAGGGGAAGCCTGGGCCTTCGGGGGGTTGTTTTGTGGCGCAGTCGATGGTGGAGCCACTCCCCGGGCGTCCTCGGTCTGGGTCTTGCGACCCAGACCTCGGCCGGCCGGGGCTGACGTACGAAAAAAATGTTCGTTAGCCCCTGCCGGCGGGGAAGACTGTTCGAAGAACAG
>CAZLQD010000031.1:0-31989 GCA_964561605.1 uncultured Planctomycetia bacterium | reverse complement strand
AGGACAGAGGTGAGCCAGGGTCTTTGGAAGAGGATTATGGGAAGTGAGCCATGGAAGAACAAAAAAGATGTTAAGGAAGATGCCCGCAATGCGGCAAATTGGATTAAGCCCTCGGAGGCAGTGAAATTCTGTTCTAAGCTTGGGTTGAGGCTTCCTACAGAAAGTGAGCTGCATTATGCTGCGAGGGCTGCAACGACTACAGAGTATTATTGGGGCGATGGACGAAGCGGAAGAAAAAAGGCAGAGGAATATTGTTGGGATGGCTTTAACACGGCTGTGAAGGGAGAGAGGTATCCTCATGCTTCGGGTGTCAAAAAGCCTAATGCCTTTGGGCTTTTTGACACAGTTGGAAATGTGGCAGAGATGTGCCAGGACAGGTGGCACGGGATATATGGCCATAGGAAAGGAAATTATCTTGGGGCCCCTTCTCATGGGGGTGTTTGGAAAGGGGGGGATAATAAGAATGTTTATGTTGTAGTTGGGGGCAATTTTGCTGATATCCCTCCAGGCTGTTCGTGTTCTTCACGGATGGCTATTTCTGGTTGGGATTATTTAGCAGGGATTAGGCTGGTTTGCTCGATTCGTTGAGCAACAAATTGGGCAGGCGGCAAAAAGTTCCCCCCGCCGGGGCAGGATAGATATGCCCCCGCCCCGGCGGGAACCGCCACGACCACATCCACCCCCGGAAAAAGAGGGACCACCCCCGGCGGAATCCCAAGGCCCGGGCTCCCTCGCCGCGCCGGGAGGAAGGCCGCCTTGGCCCGGTCCTCCTCCTTCAGGCCAGGGCGGGGAGCAATTCCATGGGAACGGCCCGTCTCAGGCCGTCGGCCTTGCGCTGTTCCTGGATTTCCCTGCAGATCCTCTCCAGCTCCCTCGCCGCCTCGGGCATCTCCACCTCCAGGAAGGCCTGGCTCAAGGGGCCCAGGACGAGGAGCTCCGAGTCTTCCAGGGCCCTCACCCGGAAACCGTGGGGCGCCTTCTCCAGGAAAGCGCCCTCTCCGATGACCTGCCCAGGAAGGGCCAGGACGGCTTCTTCCTTGCCCTGGCGGCTTCCAGGCCGGGAGAATTTCACCAGCCCTTTCCGGACGAGCATCATGGACAGGGAGAGCTCCCTGTCGGGGGGACAATTCTCTCCCTCTCTCAGGGGAAGGAGCCTCAACACCCCGGTGATCTGGTAGAGGATCTCCCGGGGAGCGGAATGGAAGGGCCGCCTCTCGGCCAGGAAGTTCACGATCCCCAGGCCCTTCTCCTGGACCGCCTTCTGGAGGTCCTTCTTCAGGCCCGTCGGGATTTCTATGAAGGTGAATCCCGTGAGGAAGCTCTCGCTCCCCCCGCTCCCCCTCTCCAGGTTGGAGCGAACGCACCGGGCCTTGAACTGGAGGGGCCTCTTCACCCCCGGGAAGGAGAAGGTGATCCGGTATTCCCGGTCGGGGGGAACCCTCTTCTCCAAGGAGACCAGGATCCCCGAAGTGGAAAGGTTCCGGGAGAGGCCGATCTCCATCCGGCCCCTCTCCAGGTCTTCCACCTCCACGGGGAGGAAGAGGGAAACACGCAGGTCCTCGCGGCTGGGCATGATCTCACCTTTCCCCTGCTTGATCGGCTCCCGGACCGCCCGGGACAAAGAGGGGCCGGGAAAAAAGGGGCCCGCCTCCTGTTCCGCATCGAGGCGGCGGCGGGAAACCTCCCTGGGAAGGGGAAGAAGGGAGACGCCCGGGGAAAGGCCGGGCCTTCAATCCAGGACGAGGGCGGCCAATTCTTCCGGCTCCACCATCCTCCCGGGACCCTCGTCCCCGTCGGCGAGCCTCCCCCGTGCCGGACCGGCGATCTCCCAGCCCGCCGCCTCCAGGGCGGCCACGTTCTTCTGGACCAGGGGGTTCTCCCACATGAGCTGGTTCATGGCGGGGGCCAGGATCCTCCTTCCCCTCACGCAAAGCAACGTGGCGGAAAGAAGGTCGTCGGCCATCCCGGCGGCCATCCTGGCCAGGAGGTCCGCCGTGGCGGGAGCGACCAGGGTGACCTGGGCCCACCGGCCCCAGGAGACGTGGGCCCCCACTCCGTCTTCCGCAAAGGAGAGGGATTCCACCAGGACGGGCCCCCGGGTGACCCCCTGGAAGGACAGGGGGGTCACGAAACGGGCCGCCGCCGGGGTCAGGATCACCCGGACCGAAGCGCCCCGGCGGGCCAGGAGGGACGCCAGGGCCACCGACTTGTAGGCGGCGATCCCGGCGGATACGCCGAGAAGGATTCTCTTCTCCTTCATCCGTCCCCCTCCCCGGAGAGCCCCAGGAGTGCCCGCACCTCCTCCACCGCCCTTGCCAGGTCGTCGTTGCGGACGAAGTGGTCGTAGACCCGGCCCCTGCGGGCCTCCTCCCACTCCCGGCGGGCGATCCCCAGCCTCTTCCGGATCTCCTCTTCGGTTTCGGTCCCCCGCTTCCGGAGCCTTTCCTCGAGAACCTCCATGGAAGGGGGCTCGATGAACACGTAGATCCCCTCCACGCCGGCCTCCCTCAGCTTGGTCGCCCCCTGGAGCTCGATCTCCAAAAGGACCGTCTTCCCCTCCCGGAGGCCCTCCTCCACGGGTTTCCTGGGTGTCCCGTAATACCTGCCGTTGTACTGGGCCCACTCGAGGAACTCGCCCCTCTCCACCATGGAGAGGAAGGTCTCCTCCGGGAGGAAGATGTAGTCCCGCCCCTCCACCTCCCCGGGCCGTCTGGGCCGTGTCGTGGCGGAGACGGAGAAGAAGACCCGGGGGTCCCGGGCCAGGGCCCTGCAGATGGAGGTCTTCCCCGATCCGGAAGGACCGGAGATCACCCCCAGAATTCCACGGGAGGTTTCAGGCAAAGGTCTACTCCAGGTTCTGGACCTGCTCCTTGAGTTTCTCCGCTTCCGCCTTGAGCTCCACCACCAGGTGGGCGATCCCCACATCGCCCGCCTTGGTCCCCAAGGTGTTGATCTCCCGCCCCATTTCTTGGAGGAGGAATTCCAGGCGCTTCCCCACCTCGCCGCCCTTTTCCACGAGGTGCTCCCACTGGGCGAGGTGGCTCTCCAGGCGGACCACCTCCTCGGTGAAATCCATCTTCTCCAGGAGGAAGGCCGCCTCCTGGTAGACCCGGTCGCCCTGTTCCTTCCCTTCCAGGAAGGGGGCAAGGACCTCTTCCAGCCTTCCCGCCAGGCGCTTCCGGGCCTTCTCCTGGACCTGGGGGGCCAGCTTCCGGATCCTCCCCAGGAGCCTCCCCATGCGGGCCCTTCTCTTCTCCATGTCGGCCACCAGGGCGGCCCCCTCGCGAAGGCGCATCTCCTCCAACTGGTCCAGGGCCTCCCCCAAGGCCTGGAGGGCCTTCTTCCGGACCTCCCTGGGATCGGGCCCCTGGGATTCCAGGACCACCCCGGGCAACTCCACGAGGCGGGCCAGGTCCAGCCCCGCCGGAATGCCCAGCTCCTTCTCCAGGCCCTTCAGTTCCTTCACGTAGGAGGCCAGGTATTCCCGGTCCAGCAGGGTTCCGGGAGGGGCCGTCCTCTCCAGGTCCACCCGCAAGGTCAGGGAGCCCCGGCGGACCCTCTTGCGGACCCCTTCCTCCAGGGGGCCTTCCAGGTAGGCCGCCTCCCGGGGGACGCGGATCTTCACCTGGAGGAAGCGGTGGTTCACCGCCCGGACTTCCAGGTCCAGGCCGAAGCCCTTCCCGGTCCGGCGCCCGGCGCCGAAACCGGTCATGCTCCGGATCCCCTTCCGGCGGGCCGCCAAGGGAGAGGCCCCCGGCCTACTTTCCTCCCTGGCCGGAGGAAGGAGCCTGGGGCGCTCCTCCTCCCGGCTGGACCGGCCCCGGGGCGGCCGCTTTCTTGGGGAGTCTCGTCACGGACCGGGCCAGCCTGCCCACGGGGTGGATGAAGACCGCCGAGAGGATGAAGACCGCCGCGATGGCGAAGGTGAACTTGTTGATTCCCCCCGGCCGGACGCCGAAGGTCTCGGCTCCCACGCCGCCGAAGGCCTCGCCCAGTCCGCCGCCCTTGCTCTCCTGGAGCAGGATCACCACGATCAGGACGAAGGCCGACACGAAGAAGGCCGCCCAAAGAAGAAATTCCAGGATCTTGAAGAAAAACACCGGTGTTCCGTCTCCTACCGCCTTCCCGGCGGTATCTCAGCGGTCGTACTCGATGATGGGCAGGAAGAGGTCGGGCTTCAGGCTGGCCCCACCCACCAGCACTCCGTCCACCTCCTCCACGGCCATCAGGTCTTTCACATTGTCCGGCTTGACGCTCCCTCCATAGAGGATCCGGATGGTCGAAGCCGCTTCGGGGCCGAAAGAATCCTTGAGTCTACCACGAATGAAGGCGTGTACCTCCCCCGCCTGCTCGGGCGTGGCGTTCACTCCCGTCCCGATGGCCCAGACCGGCTCGTAGGCGATGGTCACCCTGGAGGCCTGCTCGGGCCGAAGACCCGAAAGGCCGGCCTTGAGCTGCTTGTCCACCACCTGCCTGGTCCTCCCGGCCTTCCTCTCCTCCAGGGTCTCCCCCACGCAGAGGATGGGAAGGATGTCGGCCTTCAGGGCGGCCTGGACCTTGAGGCCCATCACGTCGTTGGGCTCCTTGAAGATGTGCCTCCTCTCGGAGTGCCCGACCAGGACCCTGGTGGCCCCCACGTCCCGGAGCATGGGAGCCGACACCTCCCCTGTGAAGGCCCCCTGGTCCTCGTGATGGAGGTTCTGGGCGCCCACCCCCAAAGGGGATCCCTGGGCCACGGCGACTACGTCGGCAAGGTACACGAAGCTGGGGAAGACGGCCACTTCCCGGTCGTCTCCATCCCCGAGACGGCCCTTGATGGTCTTCACCAGGTCCAGGGCCGTCATCCGGTCCAGGTTCATCTTCCAGTTGCCGGCGATGTAAGGTTTCCGGCCAGAAAAATCCGCCACCGTTCCACTCCTTCCCCCCGGTTCGGAGGGGGAACCACTTGGAAAGTTGCAACTTAGGCGTTTCCCCCCCTCCTGTCAATCAGGATTGCCCGGGCCCCCCCGGCCTGGAAGGAGGGAGGGGAATGGACCTTGCTTCCAGCCCTCCCGGAAGGGAAAAAGAGGAAGAAAAAGGGGAGGAAGGCAACAGCGAGGGAGGACGACCATGGCCAAACGAATCGACGAGATCTGGGCGGAGACTCCTGGGCTTCCCAAGGCGGCCTTCCTGGGCGGACTGGGCCTCTACGCAGCGGGGCACGTCCTCTCCTGGTTCGGCGACGCCTGGCTCTGGAGCCGGATCTACACCACCACCATTTCCCTGGGCCAGCTCATGGCCTGGACGGGAGCCGCCCTCTGCGCCGCCTGTCTTTTGGGGGGAGGCCTTGCCGCTCCCAAAGACTAGCCCCCCCGCCTAGAATCGGACCTGCCCCTATCCCCAGGTCGGTCTCCAAAGGGCAGGAACGATGAAAGACGAACGATCCCCCCGGGCGGCCCGGACCTCGCCGGTCCCGGCCCTCCTCCTCTTCGCCCTCTTCCTCCAGGCCCCCCCCTGCGGGGCCCAGCAGTTGCTCCAGAACGGGGACTTCGCCAAGGCCCTGCCCTGGCCCTGGAACCATCCCCTCTACGGGAAGAACGTGGTCTCCCTGGGCGTGGACCCCAAGGGCGGCGTGGGGGGAACGCCCTGCCTCTACATCGAGGGCAAGGTCCCCCGGGGGATGCGGGAGTGGTATCAAAACGTCAAGGACGGTATTCCCAAGGGCCGTCCCGTGACCCTCACCGTCCAGGTCCGGACGGAGAAGGTCACCGGCGCCGCCTGGGTCCAGATTGCCGCCAAGAAGGGAATCCGCTTCCTCTCGGCCGCCACCACCCGGTGGGCCCACCCCCTCTCGGGCGACACCCCCTGGAAGAGGCTGGTCCTGACCTTCCAGGTCCCCAAGGAGGCCGACCTCCTCCAGGTCTCCGCCGTCCTGGAGGGAAAGGGGAAGGCCTACTTCGACAACTTCCTCCTCGTGCCCGGTTCGGCCCCGGGGAACCTTCCCTCCGGGTCCTCCGGCGGAGGGGAGGAAGGATCCTCCTCCCGGGCCCCCGTTCCTTCGGCCCGTAAAGGAGGCCGGGGAAAGAACGGAGTCTTCCTGGTCCGCTACAGCCTGGAGATGCGGGCCCTCAAGGAGGAGAAACAGGGCCGCCTGTACGTGGCCCTGCCCGCCGTGAGAAAGGGCCAACTGCCCTTCTACTTCAAGGTGGAATCCATGCCGGCCGACGGGATTCGATCCATCAAGGTCTTCCGCAAATGGGGCAGGAAGAGCCCTCCCTTCCTGGAACTGCGGATCTTCCCCATGAAGGCGGGAGAGAAGGTCAAGATCGACATGGAGACCAAGGTCCTGGTCCTGGCGGGCCCGCCGGGAGGCCCCCTTCCCGAGAGCCTGGGGAAGAGACCCAAGTTCCCGGGAAAGGTCAAGCCCTACCTGACCCCTTCCAGGCTCCTCCGTTCCGTCCAGGACCAGGCTTCCCGCCTGGCGGGAACCCTGGAGGGGAAGACCGGGCCGGCCCGGATCCTCCCCGCCCTGACGGGAGCGGCCCGGAAGGTCCGGGATCCCGCCCTGGCCCTGGCCTTGGCCCTGAGGAACGCGGGAATCCCGGCCCGGCTCGTCTCGGGCGTCTCCCCTTCTCCGGGGCCTACCCGGCCGTCCCTGGCCGTAGAGGCCTGGATCCCCGGAAGGGAGTGGGTCCTCCTCCTTCCAGGGCCGGCAATCGTGGAGCCCCCGGCCTGGCGGTTCCTCTGCTTCCGGGAGATTCCGAAGGACCAGGAGACGAAACGGTCCAGGCTCTTCCCGGGAATGCCCTTCATGGGATTCCTCGAGGCCAAGGGGAACTACCGGGTCCGGGGCATGAAGGACCCCAGGAAGGGGGCCTACCTGGAGTGCATGGAGGCCCTGCCCCTGCCGGCCCCGCCCAAGGGACTCCTCCCCGTCCTGGTGAAGGATCTCCGGAAGAACTGGGCCCGCTGGCTCGAGGCCAGGGAGAAGGGAAGGGAGGACCCGGACGCGGAATTCGCCGGGGAGACGGCCTCCCAGACCAAGGATTTCCAGGAGATGGTCCGGATCCTGGAAGGCAAATAGGTGCCGGTCTTCCCCGGCCCCGGGGAAGGGGTTAGAATCCTGTTCTTGCTGTTGGTTCCTGGACGCCCCGGCCCCGGCAAGAAAGGTCCGGCCTTGCCTTTTCCGCCGATCCCAACCCTCCTTGCGGTCTTCCTCGCGGCGGGCGCCGCACCGGCCCAGTCCCCGCAGGCCCGCCCCGGGCCGAGGAGGCTCTTGCAACTCATCCGGGCCCCGGCCGTGAGGAAGGCGAACCTTCGGGCCTTCGTCCGGGCCCTGGCGGGCCCGGGAACCCAGGGCAGGGAAGCGGGGACGCCGGGCTTCGACAGGGCGGCCGAGATGGTCCGGCGGCACCTGAAGGCCTGGGGCCTCCCCTCCCCTCCGGGAGTGGAGGATTACTTCCAGCCCGTTCCCCTCCTCTTCATCCGCCTGGGCAAACCGATCCGCTTCGCCGTGGAGGGGACCCCCATGCGGCTCTTCAGGGATTTCGTCCCCCGCCAGGACAGCGGCCTGGGGAAGGCCTCGGGGAGAGCCGTATACGTCGGCCTGGGGTTCTCCTCGCCGGAACTCGGCGTGGACTTCCTGAAAGGAAAGGACCTGCGGGGGAAGATCGCCGTAATCGACAGGGACGCCTGGAAGGGGCTCAGGAGCCGCTACTACAGCCTCCCCTACGAGAAGAGGCTCCAGGTCCGGAACCGCCTCTTCCGGAGGGGGGCCATCCTGGCCGGCCTGGCCGCCCGGGGGGCCGTGGGGGCCGTCTCCTTCCGCTCCAGCCCCCCCAGGTACTCGGCCCGCTCCGGCAGGTTCCGAACGGGCTCGGTGGACGAAAAGGGAAGGCTCGCCTTCTTCGAGGGGGTCCAGATCGCCCAGGCCTTCCCCCCCACCATTCCCGGCGTGGAGGTCACCCACCGGGTGGGGAAGGCCCTCCCGGGAAAGATGGTGGAGATGGAGGTCAACCTGGTGAGGGAGTCCCGCAAGACCGCCAACATCCTGGCGGTCTACCCCGGCACGGACCCCGGGGGAAAGGTTGTGGTCCTGGGGGCCCACCTGGACGGAAGGGGATCCATACGGATAAACGGAAAGCCCGTCGTCCTCCCGGGATTGAACAACAACGCCGCCGGGTGCGCCGTCCTCCTGGAGACGGCCCGGGTCCTCTCCATGAGGAAACCCCGCCTGAAGAACACCCTGCTCTTCGCCTTCTTCTCGGCCCGGGAGAAGTTCCTGGCGGGATCCAGGACCTTCGTGACGAATCCCCCCTATCCCCTTTCCCGCTTCCTCGCCATGGTCAACCTCGTGGGCCCCGGCAAGGGCCTGGAGGAGGCCTTCGGCGGCCTCGTGGCGGAATATCCTCCCGGGAGCAAGGCCCTCCCGGCGGCGGCGAGAAAGGCCGCCGCCCTGGCGGGCCTCCCCCTGGCGCTCAGGGCCCGCTCCCCGAGTTTCGGCGCGGACCACTGGTCCTTCTACGACAGGAAGATCCCCTTCCTCTTCCTCCACGGCGACCGTTCCGACTTCTCCCTTCCCGGGCCCGGAAGGGAGGACCTGGACTGGGATCTCCTGTTCAAGGCGGCCAGGGCCTTCTACGACATCGCCGTGGTCCTGGGCGACACACCGGCCCTGAAGGAAGGAAAGAAGGCCGCCCGCTGACCCGGAAGCCGGGGCGGAATCCTACTTACCGACCTTCCCCCTTTTTTGTTACTCCCCCTTTACGCAAGAGGTCTTCCCTCCTCCTTCCCGCCGGGTAACCTCCAATGGTCCCAGAAAAACAGAACCCAATGGAGGCGAAACCATGAAGAAGGCCGCGATCCTCCTTTCCCTCGCCCTTGTCTGCCCGGGTCTCCTTCCCGGCCAGGAACCGGCCCCGGAAAAGAGTGAAATCCCCCCCGCCGGAGGAAAGGTCCAGTCCGCCCCGGCCTCCCCGGCGAAGAAGCGCCGGGGCACGAACAAGAAGAGCAACCGCTTCGCAAACCTGTTCTACCGGGCATTCTACCTCCAGCACGGCGAGAACCGGGCGGCACCGGCGGAGAAACTCTACAGGGAATACCTGGAGAAGGCCGGCAAGGAGGGTCGCTTCGCCCCCAGGGCCGCCCGGGAACTCGCCTCGATCCTGGAGGCGAGGGGCGACAGGGACGAGGCCGAAAAAATCCGGAAAACCTATACCCGGCCCGACCGGACCCGCAGGGCCGGAAGGAGACGCCTTCCCCCCGGCGAGGGGGGCGCCTCCCGCCGTGCCTGGACGGCCCGAACGGGGAAGGTCCTGGCCGCCATGAAGGCCCGCCTGAAAAAGATGGAGGAATCGGGGGCCTCCCCGGACCAGATCGAAACCCTCCGCAGGCGGATCGAGTCCCTCTCCCGCCTCCTCGATCGAGTCGAATCGGGGGAAATTCCTCCACCCCGGGGCAGAAGCTTCCGGGGCGGCAGGAGGCCCGACCTCTCCCGGATGGACCCCGACCGCCGGGATTCCCTCCTGGAACGAATCCTGGAGAACGCCCGGAGGATGGCCGAGCGCCTCGAGGAGAAGGGAAACGAAGAGGCCTCCAAGAAGATCCTGGGACTCTGCTCCCGCCTGGAAGAGGCGGTCCAGAAGGAGGATTGGGAGGAGGCCGGAAGGATCCTGCAGGAGCTCCGCCCACTCCGGAGGAGGAGATCCCTCGCCCCCGGCGAATCCGGCCGGGGAAGGCGCCGGGGGGGAAGGGCCTTTCCCCCGGGGGGAGGAGGCACCCCTTTCCGGAGGGCCGGGAAGGCCGGGGGAGAGGGCACCGGCGGCGGGGGCCGCTGAATCATCCCCTCCGGGGGACTCAGCCGGACCTCTCCTCCCCTCTCAGGGATTCCAGCCTCGAGGCGGGCGTGACGATCTGGGTGATCCGGATTCCGTAACAATCGTCCACCACCACCACCTCGCCCCGGGCGACGAGGCGCCCGTTGACGCAGACGTCGACGGGCTCCTCGGACTTCTTGTCCAGCTCGATCACCGATCCGGGCCCCAGGTCCAGCACCTTCTCCAGGGGAAGGGTCGTCCTTCCCACCTCGGCCGAGACCTTCACGGGAACGTCCAGGAGGAGATCCAGGTTCCGCGACGAGCCGCCCCCCTCCTCGCCGGCATCGATGGGCCCGAAGGAGACGGGAGCCGCCTCCACGGCCGTCCCTCCGGCCTCACCCCCACCGCTTCGGGGAGCCTCCGTTCCTTCCTTCCCTTCCTTCGGTTCGGCCGTGCTCTCTTCCACCATGGGCCTATCCTCCTTCCGTTCCCCCCGCCTCCAGGGCGCGGGTCACCTTCACCGCCAACCTTCTTCCCCTCACCCCCAGGACTCCCTGGAACTTGGGCTTTCCTTCCACGGGGACCACCACGGGGTCTCCCAGCCTGGTGTCCAGGACCAGAAGGTCCCCCTTCCTGAGTTCCATCAGGTCCCTCAGGCGGATCGAGGCCTTTCCAAGTTCCACGGAGAGTTTCACCCCCGCGTCGTGGAGGCGCACCTTGATGGCCTCCCTGAAGGATTCGGCCCCCGTCTTCTGCCCCCCCCCGGCCTGGTCGATTCCTTCCAGGTAGGGAGCCAGGGATTCGTGGGGGATGGCGAGCCGGATGTCCCCGGCCAGGTTCTCGCCGCTCACCTGGAAATGGACGCAAAGGACCACGTCCTGGGTGCCCACGACCTGGGCCAGGGCGAGGTTCCTGGGCCGGGCCAGGATCTCCATGTCCATTTCGACCAGCTCGGCGAAGCCGCCGGAGATGTCCTGGAGCATGTGGGTCACCAGGTCTTCCACGACGGCGTATTCCACCTCCGTCAGGTCCCGTTCCTCGTCCCTGGGCTCGCCCGCACCGCCCATGATCCTCTCGATGGCCGTGAAAAGCAGGGAACAGGATACGGCCAGGAGGGCCCTTCCGCCGGAGGGCCGGAGTTCCAGGGTGTAGAGGGCCAGGGGTGACCTGAGGGAGGAGAGAAAAGGCCCGAACCTCTGCTGCTCCACCAGGACGCACTCGCAAAGCCCTCCCAGGCCGAGCCGTTCGGTGAGAGTGGAGGTGAGGCCCAGGGCGGCCACCTCCTGGAGCTTTTCCAGGTACTGGATCTGCTCGCGGGTGAACCGGTTGGGCCGGAAGAGGTCGAACTTGTGGACCCTCTTCTTCCTGGGGGCGGGCCCCATCCCTCCCGCGGGACCGGAATCCCCGGACCAGACACCCCGGCCCGGAAACCCCTCCTCTTCCTGGAGGAATTCCTCCTCGTCGGGAGCCCCTTCCGACTTGAAGAGGTCCAGGAGGGCGTCGATCTCCTCGTTGGTGAGTATTTCCTTCACTATTGCGCCAGGAGTTTGGTGAACCAGAAATGGGTGACCTGCCCCAGGGGCTTGGCGTCCTTCTTGGGCTTCTCTCCCTCGGGGGGGTCGAGGAAGAGGACCTTCTGGGCGATCTTCAGGGCCTCGTGGGCGAGCCTCCTCTGGTTTTCTCCGCCGTCCAGGTCCTGGATGGTCTTGCTGGAGAGGAAATACCTGAGTTCACTCTCCAAGGTATCCATCCGCTCCTGGACCTGCTTCTTGGCCTTTTCCGGGTAGAGGGTCTTGTACTCCAGCTTGCACTCCGCCTGGCCCACGACCTTGAGGCGCGTTCCCGCCACGTTGAAGGTGAGCTCCGGCACGGAGGCCTTCTCGGTGACGGGCTTCTTGTCGCTCTCCTCTTCGGCCTGGGCCTTCTTCCCGGCTCCCTGCCTGGGAGGGAGGAGGAGCCCTACGGTGATGAACCCCAGGGCCACGCTGAGAACCACCCCGAGGATGGCGCCCAGGAGAAAGCCCGCTCCCGAGCCCTTGGCCTTGGCCTCGGTCCCTTCCTTCTGGACGTCCTTTCCTTTGTCCTCCGCCATGGCTCCAATGCTCCTTGCGTCCACGAGTTGCGGGATGTCCGGGGCCGGAGGATCAAACTCACCGGACTACGGTTATCTTCATCGACCTATCGGCCCCCATTCCTGAGCCTTGTCCCCCCGGGGAGGCCACCGATCCCTCCAGGACCATCCGCTCCCAGGGAACTCCGAGTCCGTGCAGCTCCCGGGCCGCCGCCAGGGCCCGTCTCAAGGCGAGGCGGTCGGCCCTCACATCCCCCGCCTCGCCCCGGGCGGCCCTCCCATGGAGGACCAGCTTGTAGTTCCCCCTGAGGCTCCCGGCCAGGCGGGCCAATTCCTTCTTCATGGACAAGGGGAGAAGGGAGCTTCCCTGGGGAAAGACTCCCCCCACGGGAAGGGGGATGGCCCTGGACTTCCCACCTCCCGCACCCTGGGCCTCCACGTTCTCCCCGAGCCCCACTTCGTCCCCCCGGATCCGGTCCTTCCTGGCCTCCCCCTCCCGGACTTCGTCCTTGAAGTGGGCCCGGGCCTCGCCGAGGAGGATGGGGAACTTCCTTCCCCGGAAGATCCCGTTCAGGCCGTTGGAGACGAAGGCCTTCTGGAAGGATCCCAGCCCGGCGTCGATCAGGCCGTACTGCCTCTGCTTGGCGAAGACCAGCAGGAGGATGAAGAAGGTCAGGAGAAGGGTGTTCAAGTCGGAGAAGGAGACCATCCAGGCCGGGGCCCCCTCCTTGATGATGACGTCGGGTTTCTCCCTCTTTCCCACGGCGGCCCCCTAGTCCCTTCCCCGGACCACAAGTTCCACCCGTCCCGTGAGCTCCCCTTCCCGGGAAGGCCCTTTTCCCCCCGGAGGATTCCCCCGGACCACCAGGTCCGTCGGGGGAATCCCCGCCTCCTCCAGGATCCTGGCGGCCTGGAGGGCCCTCTCCAGGGAGAGTTCCAGGGGGGTGGCGAAGGCCACGGTCTCGTGGAATTCCCCGTCGGGGTATCCCTCGACGGTGACCTGGAGCCCCCTTCCCCTCAACCCGGCCCCGACGATCCGCAAGGCCTTCTCCAGGGCGGCCGAGGGCCGGGCCTCGCCGGGAGGAAAGGGGAAGACCGTCTTGAACCGGATCCGCATCCCCTTGTCCAGGTCCCCTTCCGTCACGACGAGCCCCCTGGGGAGCCTGGGGGGCCCGTCCTGGACCTCCGCCTCCGGGTCGGGCGGGGTCTCGATCCCCTCCCTCTTGGCCCGGTTCGCGTTGTGGACGTCCCGGTTCACCAGGGAGGGCCGGGAGAGCCGGGACTCCCCGAAGACCCCGATGGATCCCCTGAGGTAGGAGGTCACCTGCCGGACCTGGACAGGTTCCATCGTGGAGAAAGTGAGGAGGAGGACGAAGAAGGTCGTGAGCAGGGAGGTCAGGTCCGTGAAGGTCACCACCCACGCCGGGGCGCCCACCTCCTTGATCTCCGGCTGCTTGGCCACGGCTCAGCCCCTTCCCCTTCCAAGACTCTCCTTTCCCGCCGGGAGAGGACCCGGGCCTACTTGGAGGCCTCCATCAATGCCCTCTCCTTGGGAGGAACGAAGGACCGCAATTTCTCCTTCACCAGGGCGGGCTTGTCCCCGGCCTGGATGGAGAGGATTCCCTCGATCATGAGTTCCCTCAGGGAGGCCTCCTCCTTCGCCCTGGCCTCCAGCTTGTTGGCCAGGGGAAGGAAGATGGTGTTGGCCATGACCGCCCCGTAGAAGGTGGTCAAGAGGGCCACGGCCATGCCCTTGCCGATCCCCGAGGGGTCCTTCAGGTTGTTCAGCATCTGGACCAGGCCGATCAGGGTCCCGATCATCCCGAAGGCCGGCGCGAAGGCCCCGAGGGTGTCCAGGATGACCTTTCCCTGGGCGTGCCTGTTGGAGAGGGAGTCGATCTCGATCTCCATGATGTCCCGGACCGTCTCGGCGGGAAACCCGTCGATCACCAGGCGGAGGCCCTTGACCATGAAGGGGTCCTCCAGGGATTCGAGCTTCTCCTCCAGGGCGAGGAGGCCCTCGCGGCGGGCCAGGTTGGCGAACTGGACGACCCTGTCGATCTCCTCGGGGACCGACGGAAGAGGGTATTTGAAGGTCTTCATCAGGACGTTGAGAAAACTCTTCACCCTCTCCATCGGAAAGGAAAGAAAGGCCGAGGCGATCGTTCCACCGAATACGAGGATGACCGAGGGGATGTCGACGAACACCCCCAAGTCCCCCCCCATCACGAGGGCCCACCCGAGAACCCCGTAACAGAGGACGAAACCTACGACCGTAGCGAGGTCCATTCCCCTTCTCCCCCGGGACCTCCCCCCACCGGGGAAGGGTCCCCATCCACTACGACCTCCCCGGCGACTCCCGGAGCCGGGGCGGCTTCCGGTCCCTCCGGACCGGGGGAGCTACTTGCTCCCTTCCTCCCTGTATCGGGTCATCAGGTCGAAAAGCCTTTGGGCCGTTTCCCCCTGGAGCTTGCCCAGGATCCTGGCCGCAGCGGAAGGGTCCATGGCAGCGAGGACTTTGACGATCTTCTTTTCCCCCTCGGGCATCCAACTTCCGAGGGTGCGGGCGGCGTCCTCGGGCTTCATCTCCGAAACCATGTCGGCCAGGCGCTTGATGTTCTTCTTCTCCCCCTGGCGCAGGATCACCTGGTCCCGGGCGAGTTTCCGGGCCGCCTCGTCCAGGGCCTTCCGCCGGGCGTCAAGCTCGGCCATGAGCTTCTTCAGGGAGGCCTTCCGGTCCTCCACGTCCCGCTCCCGGATCGCCAGGCCCTCCTCGGCCCGGGCCAGGGCCTCCTCGCGGCGGCGGAGTTCCTTTTCCCTCTCTTCCTGCCTGGCGGCGATCCGGTCCAGCTCGGCCCGGTCCACCGAGGCGGGCAGGGCGTAGACGTCGGGAAGGGAGGCGCCGGCCGTGCGGATCCGGGCCATCTTCTCCTGGATCTTCCTGGCCTCCTTCTGGGCCTCGCTCTCCTTGGGGGCCTGGTCCTTCTTCTCCCGGGCGGACCGTTCCTGCCCGGCCTTCTTCTCCGGAGGATAGAGCCTTTCCAGGGGAGTGCCCTGGAGGCCTTCCGGGTTGAGCCTTCCCTGCATGTTGAGCACGGCCAGAATGGTCCCCACGAAGAGGACCAGGGCCCCCAGGGTGATCCCCATGGACGTCAGGAGACTCTTGATCATCTTTCTTCCGACCTCCTAGCGAGGAAACGGAGCCTGCCGATCTCGTCCAGCTCCCGGGCTTCCTCCCTCCAGGTTTCCTCCTGCCAGGTCCGGAAGGCCCGCTCCCTCAACAATTCCAGGGACCGGGCCTCCTTGCGCGCCTCCCGCCAGGCGGCCCGGGCCCTCTCCAGGCCCGCCTCGGCGGCGGCCACCTCCTCGGCGGCCTTCTCCCGGAAACGCCTGGCGTAGTCCAGCAGGGCCTTCTGGAGGGGAAGGGCTCCCGTCCTGCCCCGGGCGGTGAGGCGCATCTCTTCCTCCTCCAGGAGGGAACAGGCCCTCTCGGAGTTCTCCAGGCCGATCCGGGCGGCGTTGAGGGCGGAAAGGGCCCGCCCCAGTTCCATCCTGGCCGCCTTCTCCGCCCGCTGCTTCAGGCGCAGAACACGGTCGAGGCGAAAACGAAACTTCCGCAAGGTCCAGGACCTCCCGTCCTTCCTTCCTGGGGAAAGGACACTCCCTTGTCATCGGCATTTCAGGCCCCCGGCGTGGAGGGGGATTCCCCCCCGGCCAGCCGGAGCATCACCTCCCGGGTCTGGTCGAAGGGGCGCTTCTCCTCCACTCCCTGGCGCAGGAGGGCGTGGACCGCATCGATCCTCTCCAGGGCGGCGTCCAGCCTGGGATCGGAGCCCGACTTGTAGGCCCCCACCTGGACCAGGTCCCGGTTCTCCTCGTAGAGGGCCAGGACCTCCCTCAGGGCCAGGGCGGCCTGGAGGTGGTCCCGGTCCACAACCCGGTCCATGGTCCGGCTCACCGAGCGGAGAACGTCCACCGCCGGGTAGCGCCCCATGGCGGCGATCTCCCGGGAGAGGACGATGTGGCCGTCCAAAAGGGACCTCATGGTGTCGGCAACGGGCTCGTTCATGTCGTCCCCTTCCACGAGGACGGTGATGAGCCCCGTGATGGACCCCTTCCTGTCGGTGCCCATCCTCTCCACCAGGCGGGGAAGCTGGGCGAAGAGGGAGGGAGGGTATCCCCTCATGGTGGGAGGCTCCCCCACGGCGAGGCCGATCTCCCTGGCGGCGAAGGCGAAACGGGTCACCGAATCCATGATGAGCAGGACGTCCTTTCCCTTCTCCCGGAAGGACTCGGCCAGGGTGACCCCCGTCAGGGGCGCCTTGAACCGGAGCAGGGGAGCGGCGTCGGAGGTCGCCACTACGACTACGGACCGGCGCAAACCCTCCGGGCCGAGGACGTCCTCCAGGAAGGCCCGGACCTCCCGGCCCCGCTCCCCCACAAGGACGATCACGTTCACGTCCGCCTCGGCCTCCCGGGAGACCATCCCCAGGAGGGTGCTCTTCCCCACGCCCGACCCGGCGAAGATCCCCATCCTCTGGCCCCTCCCGACGGTGAGGAAGCCGTCGATGCTGGAGACCCCCGTGGCCAGGGGCTCCCGGATGGGGGCCCGGTCCAGGGCCGGGGGGGCCTCCCGGAAGACCGGGGCGTCCCTGCCCGGGGGAAGGGGTCTTCCGTCCAGGGGCCTTCCCAGGCCGTCCACGACCCTTCCCAGGAGACCCTCTCCCACCCGAACCTGGAGGGGCCGTCCCAGGCCCACCACCTTGGCCCCGGGCCCTATGCCCCCAACCTCGCCCAGGGGCATCAGGAGGGAGCGGCCCTCGCGGAAACCCACCACTTCGGCCAGGATGCGGTCGTGCAGCCCCTGGACCCTGCAGACTTCGCCCATGACGGCCTCCAGGCCCGTGGCCGTCATGGTCACACCCGTCACGGAGACGATCTTCCCCTCGGCCTTCCCGGGCCTGAGGGAGGCGATCCGTTCATCCAACCGGTCCAGCCGAAGGGTCATCCGGCACGAGCTCCTCTCTCACGGCGCCTGATACGGCCTCGAAGAATTCCTGGGGATCGAAGGAGATCCTCCCCTCCTCGGTGGTCACCCGGCATCCGCCCCTGGGAACGGACGGGGAGGCCTCGAACCGGACAGAGGGATCCATCCCGGCCTCGCCCAGGGAGGAGAGCCGCTCCACCAGGACCGAGAGGTCCGCCGGGTTTACGGTTACGAGGATTCCTCCGCCGGTGGAGGCGTTCTTCGCCCTCTCCAGGAGGTCCGAGACGAGGGGGGCCAGGTCGTAGTCCCCCCTCTCCAGCGCCGTGTGGAGCACCCTCTCGGCCACCTTCAGGGCCAGCTCCACGAGGAAGGGCTTCCACTCCTCCAGCCTCTCCGCCACCTCCCGCCGGATCCCGGCGAGGGCCGATTCGATCTCCTCCAGGACCCGGCGGGCGAAGCGGAGGTCCTCCTCCTGCCTCCGGACCAACTCCTCCCGGGCGTGCCTGTCCCGGAGGAAGGCCAGGATCTCCTCCTGGGTGACACCCATCCTCGGCCCGGCCAGGTGGACGCCGGCCAGGGGCCCGGGGAAACGGATCTTCTCAGACCAACTGGGTGGCACCACCGCGGCTCACCTTGATCTCGCCCGTTTCCATCATCTGCCGGACCACCCCGAGGATCTCCTTCTGGGCGTCCAGGACCTCCGAGAGGGGGACCGGTCCCAGGGAATCCCGTTCCTCCAGGACCATCTCCCGGGCCCGCTTGGAAAGGTTGTTGAAGATGTTCTCCTCCGTCCGGGTGTCGCAGGCCTTGAGGGCGTAGGCCAGGACCCGGGTGTCCACCCCTCCGAGAAGCTTCTGCATGGCCCTCTTGTCCAGGTCGGCCAGGTCGTCGAAGGTGAACATCTCCTCCCGGATCCTGTCGGCCACGTCCCGGTCCTTTTCCGCTACGACGGAAAGGATCTCCTTCTCCACGGCCCCCTCCATGTTGTTCAGGATCTGGGCCGCCGCCTTCACCCAGGCGTTGGGGTCCTTCTGCCCCAGGTTGCCCGCCACGCCGAGGGACTTCACCTTGGTCTGCAGGACCTTGATGACCCGCTGGAGCACGTCCGGCGGCGTCCGGTCCAGGGTGGCGATCCTTCCCACCAGGTCGGGCCTGGCCTCCTCGGGAAAGAGGGAGAGGACCTCCCCCGCCTTGGCCGGGTCCAGGTGAGCCAGGAAGACCGCCACGATCTGGGGGTGTTCCCCCTCCAGGAGCCGAAGCAGGTCCTGGGCGGGCATGGCCTCGAAGCGGGCGAAGGGCCACTTGGAGAGGGTCTCCCTCTCCACCTGCTCCACCACCTCCTGGGAACGCTGGGGGCCGAAGGCGTGGGCCAGGACCTCCTTCATGGCCGGGCCCACGTCCCCCAGGGCCAGCCCGCCCTTCCTCAACCGCTCCACCGTCTCCCGGAGGATCTCGTTCACCGTGGCGTCGTCCAGGGCGATCTCCTCCAGGTCCTTCATGGCCAGGGTGACGGCGTGGACGTCCTCATCCCGCATGGTCCGGAGGATCTTCCCCGAGAGCTCCCGGTCCAACGAGAGAAGGAGGCAGGCGACTTTCTGGCAGGCCGTCAACTCCATGTCACTTCTCCTGGAGCCATCCCACGAGGAGGCGCCCCACGGCCCCCGGGTCCTCGGCGACGGTTCTCTCGATCTCCCTCCTCAGGCGCTTGCGCTCCACGGCGGGATCCACACGGGACTTCTCCTCCTTGCTCCCCACGGCGGAGGTCACGGGTTCCAGGAGAGGCTTCTGGCTGTTCCTGAGGAGCCCCCTGAGGAAGAGGAGGACCACCAGGGCGCCCAGGACCTGGGCGCCGTACCCGACCATGCGTCCCAAAGGAAATCCTCCCGTCGAGACTTCCTCCACCTCGGGCCTTGCGAAGGGGACGGCCTCGACGATCACCTGGTCCCCCCTCTTGGGGTCGTAGCCCACGGCGGCCTCCACCACCTGGGTGATCCGGGCGACCTGTTCCTGGACGGCCTTCTTCACCGCCGCCGGGTCGGGGCCGCCCTTCTTCCCCTTCCCCTGGACGGGCTCCAGGGATTTCACGGCAAGTTCCTTCAGGAAGTCCGAATCCACCTGGACGCTGGCGGTCATCCTGGTGATCTTCCCGCCGGGGTCCCTGATCAGTTGGATCGTCTTCTTGTAGTCGTATTCCCTCTCCTTCTCCTCCTGGGACTTGGAAGGCCCGGAGGCGGGAGCGACCCCTCCGCCGCCGAGCCCGCCCCCGAGGGCGGCGTTCCCCACACCTGGGGCCCCGCCCGTGGCCTTCGCAGACTGGGAGGTCATGGAGGAGGACCTCTCCTTGAGGACCACCTTGGAATCCGGGTCCTTGGCCTCCACCTTCTCCTCGGTGGCCTTCAGGTCCATCTCCAGGTGGACCATCACGGCCGAATGGCCCGGCCCGAGGGCCTTGTCCAGGAAGGACTGGGCCCTCTTCTCCAGGTACTCCGTGAAGGACCGCACCTTGTCCATGCCCGCCGCCAGGCCGCCCTGGGCCGCACCGGTTCCGGTGTAGAGTTTTCCCGTCCGGGCGTCCACGACCCTGACGTTCTCCGGCTCCAGGCGCTCGATGGCACCGGAGACCAGGTTCACGATGGCCGGGACGTAGGGCGCGAGGGATACGCCCTGGCGGGTCCTGACCGTGACCGAGGCCTTCACCCGGGACACCCGGGCGTCGTCCTGGAAGAGGGCCTTCTTGGGCACCACCGCCGTGACCTTGGCGCTCTCCACGCCGTCGATGGTCTCGATGGAGTCGGCGATGACCTGGCACCTGGCCTGGAGCTCCTTCTGCTGGAAGAGAAACCTGGGAGCCGTAATGGAGACCTTGTCCAGGAGGTCCCATCCCTGGCCGGTGCGCCCCACACCCTTCATGGCCAGCTCCATGCGGATGGCCGAGATCTCCGAACGGGGGACCAGGATGGTGTCCCCCTGGGCCTTCCACTCCACGCCCTTGGCGGAGAGCACGTCCTGGACCTTCTTGAGGTCCTCCCCCTGGAGGCCCGCCGCGAGGGGCACCAGGTCGGTCCGGCTTCCATACCACACGGCTCCCCCCAGGAGGGCCAGGACTCCCACCAGGACCGACAGGATGACCAGGCGCTGGCCCGGGGAGATCTGCTTCCAGATCTCCTTGAACTGTCCCAGGATCTGCGCCAGCGTATCAGGCATTCCTCGTCACCCCTTCTCAGACATTGAGCCTCGTGAGTTCCTGGTAGGCCTCCACCACCTTCCTGCGGACGGCCAGGAGGAAGCGGAAGGAGAGCTCCGCCTTCTTCAGGGCCAGGGCGACGGTGTGGATGTCCTGGACCTTTCCCGCGGCGAAGCCCACTACGGCGGAGTCGGCCTGCTTCTGGAGGCCGTCCACCTCGAGGATGGCCTTCTCCAGCTCCCCGAGGAACCCCTTCCTCCCGCCGGTCCCCCTCCCGCCGGCGCCCTCGGAGAGAGGATCGGGCTCGAGGGGGCTCTTCAGGTGTTCCATCCGGAGTTCCGGAAAATCCATCGTCAGGACCTCATCAACTCGATGGACTTCCTGGCCAGGTTTTCCCAGGTCCTGAAGGTAGCCACGTTCGCCTCGTAGGACCGCCTTGCGATGACCAGGTCGAGCATCTCATAGACCAGGTTGACGTTGGACCGGGTCACGTAACCGTCCTTGTCGGCGTCGGGGTGGCTCGGGTCGAAGACGCGGACGAATTCCCCGCGCCGGTCCTCCACGGGGCCTTCCACGGCCACCCCTTCGAGGCCGTCCCCCATGGCCCTGTCCAGGGCCTCCCGGAAGATCAAGGTCTTGCGAACGTAGGGCCCGCCCTCCAGGGTGCGGGTCACGTTGGCCATGGCGATGTTCTGGGTGATCACCGACATGTGCCGCCTCTCGGCGGCCAGGCCCGACGCGGCGATGTCCAGACCGCCCAGCATTCCCTGGAGACTCATCTTCCTACCTCATCTCCATCAAAGCGTCCTTGTAGAGGCTGAAGCGCCAGCGCAACGCCTCGTCCACCACCTGGAACAGGATCTCGTTCTTGACGTTCTCGGCGATCTCGTCCTCGAGGACCACGTTGTTGCCGTCCGGCTTGGTCACTCCCCCGGCCGGTTCGTATACCTCGGGCCGGACGGAGAAGAGCCCGGCTCCCCCGCCCTGGTCGATGGCGCGGCGGAGGAATTCCTCGAAGCGCACGTCCTTGCGCCGGTAGCCCGGGGTGTTCTGGTTGGCCACGTTGTGGGCGATCATCCGGGCGCGCAAGGCGCTCACGTCCAGGAACCGACCGAACAAGTCGAACCCGGAATAGAGGTCCACCATGACTTGATCCCTTTGCCGCCTGCGGGGGCCGAAGCCCCCTTGCCAAGGGACCTATCGGCCCGAAACGGGACGGACTTGAGGGGATCCCCCCCGGGGGGCACCGGCCGGGAGGGCCCCTCCCCGGGGAAAGGAGGCGTCCGGGGGAGGCGGAAGGGGGGGGCTCCCTTCAGCCCCCCAGGAAGGTCTCCCGGACCACCTCCTCCACGGTGGTGACCCCGTCGAAGATGGCCTGGAGCCCCGATTCCCTGAGGGTGCGCATTCCCTGCTCCCTGGCGGCCTCCCGCAACCTCCCCAGAGGAGCCTGGTCCAGGATGAGCTGGCGCAGGGGCTCGTTGAGGATCATGATCTCGAAGAGGCCCGTCCGCCCCCGGTAGCCCGTGTGGTGGCAGGCGTCGCATCCCTTCCCGTAATAGAAGGGCCTGTCCCCCACCTCCTCCTTGGTGAGTTCCAGCTCGGCCAGGACCTCCGCCCCGGGGGTGAAGGCCTCTTTGCACTCCTTGCAGATCCGGCGGACCAGCCGCTGGGCGATGACCGCCTGGAGGGTGGCCGAGATGAGGTAGGGCTCCACGCCGATGTCCACCAGCCGGGTCACCGCCGAGGGAGCGTCGTTGGTGTGGAGAGTGGAGAAGACCACGTGACCGGTGAGGGCCGCCTCCACGGCGGTCTGGGCCGTCTCCAGGTCCCGGATCTCCCCGACGAGGATCTTGTCCGGATCCTGGCGGAGGATCGTGCGGAGCACCTTGGCGTAGGTCACGCCGATCTCTTCGTTCACCGGCACCTGGATGATCCCGTCCAGGTCGTACTCCACCGGGTCCTCGGTGGTGATGATCTTCACCCCCTCCTCGTTGGCCTTGTTCAAGGCGGCGTAGAGAGTGGTGGTCTTCCCGGACCCCGTGGGTCCCGTCACCAGGATGATGCCGTGGGGAAGGCCGATGAGCCTTTCGATCTCCCCCAGTTCCCTGGGGCGCAGGCCCAGGTTGTCCAGGTCCAGGGAGACGACAGACCGGTCCAGGACCCGGAGGACGCAGGATTCGCCGAACATGGTGGGAAGGGTGGAAACGCGAAGGTCCACCGAGCGGCCCGCCAGGTTGACCTGGATCCTCCCGTCCTGGGGAAAGCGGGTCTCGGCGATGTCCAGGTTGGCCAGGACCTTCACCCGGGAGATGAGGGGAACGGCCAGGTGGTAGGGAGGAGCCTCCATCTCGTAGAGGACCCCGTCCACCCTGTAGCGGACTTTGAAGTCGTTCTCGAAGGGCTCCAGGTGGATGTCCGATGCCTTGTCCTGGATGGCCTGGAGGAGGATGTAGTTGAGGAGCTTCACCACGGGACCCGCCTGGGCGGCGGCCAGGGGGTCGCTCGTGTCCAAAGAGAGGGCCCCCTCCTTGATCTCCTCCATGACCTTGCTGGCGGGCCTCTCCTCCAGGACCCGCTCTTCCGGGTAGAACCGGCGGATCGCCTCCTCCAGGGCCTTGGGCTCGGCCACGACCCCTTCCACCTTCAGCCCCGTCGTGAAGGCCAGGTCGTCCAGGACGGAGAGGTTGGCCGGATCGGCCAGGGCCACGGTCAGGACGTTCCCTTCGCGCTTCACCGGAAGGACCAGGAAGACCCGGGCCGTGGAGCCGTCCACCAGGGAAAGGATCTCCCGGGGGACCTGGAGACCCTCCACGTCCAGGAAGGGGAGGCCCGCCTGGGCCGCAAGCCCCCGGGCAAGGCCCTTCGAGTCCAGCACCCCCTGGCGGACCAGGATCTCGCCGATCAGTCCGCCCTCCTGGGCCTGGAGGGCAAGGGCCTCCTGGATGTGGGCCTCGTTCACCAGCCCCAGGGACTTCAACACCTGCCCGAGGAGTTTCCTAGGCGGCACGATTCGCCTCCCGAAAGGTCATCAGGCCACCCCTCCGAGTTTCTGTGCCATGGCACGGGGATCCTGGCACTTGTCCATGGCCGTGGCCCTGTCGATCTTCCCCTCCCTGTAGAGCTTGTGGAGGAAATCGTCCAGGAGGATCATCCCCTCCCGCTTCCCCGTCTGGATCACCGAGGGGATCTTGAAGGTTTCGCCTTTCCGGATGTGGTTCTCCACGGCCGGGGTCATGATCATGATCTCGAAGGCCGCGACCAGGCCCTCCTTGTCGGTCCGCGGCATGAGGACCTGGGAGATCACGGCGAGGATGGAGACGGAAAGCTGGGAGCGGATCTGCTCCTGCTGGTCCGTGGGGTACTGGTCTATGATCCGGTCCACCGTCCGGGCGGAACCCGTAGTGTGGAGGGTCCCCAGGACCAGGTGCCCCGTCTCGGCGGCGGTGATGGCCGCCGAGGTGGTCTCCAGGTCGCGCATCTCGCCCAGCATGATCACGTCCGGGTCCATGCGGAGAACCCGCCTCATGGCCTCGGCGAAGCTGGGCACGTCCACGCCGATCTCCCTCTGGGTGACCTGGCTCAGCTTGTGCTGGTGGTAGAACTCGATCGGGTCCTCGATGGTGACGATGTGCCTGTCCATGGTGGAGTTGATGTGGTCCACCATGGTGGCCAGGGTGGTGGTCTTCCCCGAACCTGTAGGACCCGTGACGAGGATGAGCCCCCTGGGCCTGGAGAGGAGGTCCTTGATCCCCTCGGGGAGACCGATCTCCTCGAAGGACATGAGCCTCGTGGGAATGAGCCTCATGGCCGCCCCCCAGCACCCCTTCTGGCGGAAGATGCTCACCCTGAAGCGGGCCTTGTCCTGGAAGGGATAGCCGAAGTCGGAGGTCCCCACCTCCTCGATCTCCTTCAGGGCCCTCTCGGGAGCGAACTGCCGGATCAGCCGCTCCGTGTCCTCCGGCGTGAGGGAAGGCAGGTCCTGGATCGGGTAGAGGTGGCCGTGGACCCGGACGACCGGGGCCCTCCCCACGCCGATGTGAAGGTCGGATCCGTTCCGCCGGATCACGTGTTCCATCATTTCGAAGACGTCCATACCTGTCCTCTTCCGCCTGGTCTCTCAAGCCTGGACGGTGACCCGCAACACCTCGGCGATGCTGGTCTCCCCCGCCAGGACCTTCCTGCATCCGTCCTTGAGGAGGGTGTTCATCCCCCCGGAAGTGACGGCGTAACGGGCCAACTTGTAGGTCGGCTCCTTCCGGAAGACCATCTCCCGGAGGGTGCCGTCCATCTCCATGAGTTCGAAGATCCCCTTGCGCCCCTTGTACCCCGTGCCCTCGCAGGCGGGGCAGCCTGCGGGCCTGTAGAGTTTCCTCCCCTCCACGTCCGCAGGCGTGAGGCCGATGGATTCCAGCTCCGAGAGGGCCGGGTCGTAGGCCTCCTTGCACTTGGTGCAGAGGGTCCGGACCAACCTCTGGGCCATCACGGCCTGGACCGACGCGGCCACCAGGAAGGGCTTGATCCCCATGTCGATCAGCCGTGTCAGGGCCGAGGGGGCGTCGTTGGTGTGGAGGGTGGAGAAGACCAGGTGGCCCGTCAGGGCGGCCTGGACGGCGATCTCCGCCGTTTCGCTGTCCCGGATCTCCCCCACCAGGATGATGTTGGGCGCCTGGCGGAGCATGGACCGGAGGATCTTGGCGAAGGTAAGGCCGATGTTGTGCCTTACCTGGCACTGATTGATTCCGGGGATATGGTATTCTACCGGATCCTCGGCGGTGATGATCTTCACGTCCGGCCGGTTGAGCTCCGAGAGGGCCGCGTAGAGGGTCGTTGTCTTCCCCGAGCCCGTGGGGCCGGTGACCAGGAAGATCCCGTGGGGACGCTTGATGATCTTCCTGAACCAGAGGTAGTCGTCGGGGTGGAAGCCCAGGGTCTCCAGGGAGAGGAGGTTGGCCTCGCGGTCCAGGAGGCGCATCACGACGGTCTCCCCGTGGTTGGTGGGAAGGACGGAGGTCCGCACGTCGATGGGCCGCCCCTCGACCTGGACGAGGATCCTGCCGTCCTGGGGCTTTCGCTTCTCTGCGATGTCCAGGCCGGCCATGATCTTCAGGCGGGAGACCAGGGGGCCGTGCAGGTGGGCGGGATGCTCCGCCACGGTGCGCAGGACCCCGTCGATCCTGTAGCGGATCCTGAGCCGGTCCTCGAAGGGCTCCACGTGGATATCGCTGGCCCGCATCTTGAGGGCCTCCCGGAAGGACTGCTCCACCAGGCGGATGATGGGAGCGTCCTCCTCCCCTCCCTCCTGGAGGGCCTTGGCCCGGGATGGGGCCTCCCGGCTCTCCTCCCCCTCCCCGCCTTCCTGGAGGCGTCCCTCCAGGTAGGAGAGACCCTTCTCCAGGGCTCCCGGCGGGGCGATGGCGCAGACCACCTCCCTGCCGACGAGGAAGCCCAGGTTGTCCGCCACGAAGGTCCGGACCGGGTCGTCCACGGCCACGTAGAGCCTTCCCCCCTTGAGGAGGACCGGGAGGGCCTTGTTCTCCAGGAAGACCTGGAGATGGGGCCGGACCAGGTCCAGGACATCCTGGGGGATCTTCCCCTTGCTGGGGTCCACGAAGGGCAGGCCCGCCACCTTGGCAACGGCCTTGAAGACCACCTTCTCGTCGACGGCCCCCATCTCCAGGAGGGCCTCTTCGAAACGGATTCTCTTCTGCCTGGCCAGGCTCCAGGCCTTGTGGGCCGTCCGCTCGTCCAGCAGGCCCGCCTTCTTGAGGATTTCCTCTACGTCCAAGGAAGGGCCCTCACTTTTTCACGAAGCCATGGAAAGGGATCTTCTTCTCGGGAAGGCCCGGCGAGTCGGTCTTCACCAGGAGCACCCCCTCGAAGGGCCCGAGGGGAAGGGACCCCAGGGCGGTGAAGTGCACGTCCACCCTCCAGCCGGGCTCCTTGACCCTGGGGTCGATGCGGAACATCTCCAGCGGCCTGTTGCAGTCCAGGATGCGGAACCCCTTCACCTTCAGACGCCTGCTCCCCGTCAGGTTGCGGATCACCAGGAGGAGGGTCTTCCCCTTCCCCCTCTTCACGGCTCCGAAGTTCAGGGCACGGGCGGGCTCGGTCTCCCAGGGGGGGCGGACCGAGACTTTCACGGGAAGGGAGACTTTCCGGTTCTCGAAATCGGTGTGAAGGACCAGGACGGCCGAGTGGTCCCCGGGCTTCAAGCCGGGCCCCAGGGTGACCTCCCCCTTCCAGGCGTCCCGGCCGTCGAAACGGAAGGGGCTCAACTTCACCTCGTATTCCGCCGGGGCGTCCACCTTCACGATCTTCCAGTGCTCCACTTTCTTGGAGAAGACCCTGAAGGTGAAGATCCGCTTTTCCGTGCCCTCCATCTCCCCCAGGGCCACCATCCTGGGGTCGGGCCAGAAGTAGATCCTGCTCAGGGCCTTGAGGGAGAGGTGGATCCAGGGAACGCCCGGTTCGTCCACCTGGATGGAGACCCCCGCCGACTTGGGCCCGTCCACGCCGGTGGTGTCCAGGGCGATCTCCACTTTGCCCTCTCCGCCGGGTGGGATGGTGACGGGAGGATTCAGGGGATTCACTCCCGCAATCCGCTTCCCCCCGGGAAGGAGGATGGAGGCCTCGGCGCAGGCGCAATCCTTCTGGACGGCCAGGATCTTCCTGGCCTTGGAATGGGGATTCCGAAAAGGAAAGGTGTGTTTCACCAGGGTCCCCTCGTCCACCGGGCCGGCGTCGAAACTCACCTGGGAGAACCACTTCCGGCCCGCCGGGCCGGGCCTGGAGGAGGCGGTCTCCCCGGACCGGGCGCCCTCACCCTTCCCGGGGGAGGGCCCTTTTTCCCCGCAACCGGCGGGGAGGAAGAGGACCAGGGCCAGGACGATCCAGCCCTTCAGGTCCGACCCTTGGGTTGCAATCATGAAATATCCTCTACCTTTCCAGGCTCCCTTGGGTTAAGAAAGATTCCATTCTAGGCGTGGCCGAGGCTCTGCGCCATGGGAACCTCATCCCGGCGGAGGGCCCGCCCGGAGGGAGTCCCGCCGAGGAGAGCCCTTGAGAAGCAGAACGGCAGCCATCCTTCTATCTACGGCCGCCCTCCCCCTCCTGGGAGGGTGTTGTTACATGGCCGACTGGATGGGTTGCTATCCCGAGGCCCGGCTGGTCTCCACGGACTGGCGGACCCCCGAGCAGACCTGGGAAACCTTCCGCAAGGCCGCCCTCTTCGACCAGGTGGACCTGGTCTACCTCTCTCTCTCCCAGGATTTCAAGAAGAGGAACAACCTGGACAACCTGGCGGCCCACCTTGCCTGGCGCCGACTCCAGGACTCCATCCCCTTCCTCCGGTCCCTCTTCCGGGCGGAGATCGTGGGAAGGAAGGACCTCCCCGGCGAGAGGCACGCCCTGGTCCTGGAAGCGGCGGGAAGGAAGTTCCAGGTGGTCTTCAAGCCCGAGCCCAACGTGGAAATCCTTGAAAGGGAAGTGGGTTCCAAGGGTAGGATCCGGACAGCCACGGTCCTCGACGACGACCTCCCCGGCGGGATCTCCTCGGTGCTCCTGGTCCGCCCGGACGGGTCGCTGGTCTGCATGCTGGACCGGCCCGACTGGAAAGAGGACCTGAAAGGTTTGAAACCTGAGAAGGTCGCCTCCTTCACCGTGAGCGTGGACTGGAAGATCGACGGGATTTCCGGCCTCGAACCTTGACGGGGAAACCCGGCGCCCCCGGCGGAGGAAAGGGCGGCGGGATCTCTGGGACGCGAAAACTCATCCTTCAGGAGGAATGTGAAATGAAGAAGTACGTCTACTCCTTCGGCGGCGGCAAGGCCGAAGGCAACAAAGGAATGAAGGCCCTCCTTGGCGGCAAGGGCGCCAACCTGGCCGAGATGACGAGCATCGGGATCCCCGTACCCCCCGGATTCACCATCAGCACCGAGGCCTGCGCCGAGTTCAACGAGCTCGGCGGCGCCTGGCCCGAAGGCCTGGAAGCCCAGGTCCGGGATGCCCTGGCCAAGCTGGAAGAGCAGGCGGGGAAGAAGTTCGGCGACCCTTCCAACCCCCTTCTCGTCTCGGTCCGTTCCGGGGCGGCCGTGAGCATGCCCGGGATGATGGATACGGTCCTCAATTTGGGGATGAACGACCAGGTCCGGGAAGGAGTGGCCAAGGCCACGGGGAACCCCAGGTTCGCCTGGGACGCCTGGCGCCGTTTCATCGCCATGTTCGGCAACGTGGTCATGGGGATTCCCGGGGAGCGATTCGACGGCCTCATGATCCAGAGGAAGAGGGAGAAAGGCGTGGAGTCCGACACCGAGCTGGACGCCTCCGACCTGGAGGCCCTCTGCGCCGACTTCCTGTCCATCTACGAGAAGGAAGTGGGCAAGCCCTTCCCCATGGACCCCAAGGAGCAGCTGACCCTGGCCATCAACGCCGTCTTCAACTCCTGGAACAACGACAGGGCCATCAAGTACCGCCAGATCAACCACATCACGGGCCTTCTCGGAACGGCCGTGAACGTCCAGGCCATGGTCTTCGGCAACCTGGGCGAGGACTCGGGGACGGGTGTGTGCTTCACCAGGAATCCCTCGACGGGTGAGAACAAGTTCTGGGGCGAGTTCCTGAACAACGCCCAGGGCGAGGACGTGGTGGCCGGGATCCGGACCCCCATGCCGATCGAGAGGATCGACGAGTTCATCCCCGGCATCTACGAACAGCTCCTCAAGATCAAGGACATCCTGGAGCGGCACTACAAGGACATGCAGGACCTGGAGTTCACCGTCGAGCGCAAGAAGCTCTACCTCCTCCAGACCCGCAACGGGAAACGGACCGCCGCCGCGGCCGTCCGGATCGCCACGGACATGGTCAAGGAAGGTCTCATCGACGAGAAGGACGCCGTCCTCCAGGTGGATCCCAACCTCCTGGACCAGCTCCTCCACCCGGGATTCGATCCGGAAGAGCGCAAGAAGGCACGGGTCCTGGCCACGGGCCTTCCCGCCTCTCCCGGGGCCGCCGTGGGCGAGATCCGTTTCACCGCGGAGGACGCCGAGGCGGCGGCCAAGGACGGGAAGAAGGTGATCCTCGTCAGGGACGAGACCACCCCCGAGGACATCGGCGGGATGAGCGTGGCCCAGGGTATCCTCACCGCCCGGGGAGGGATGACCTCCCACGCGGCCGTGGTGGCCCGCGGCATGGGCAGGCCCTGCGTGGCCGGCTGCTCGGCCCTCCGGATCGACGAGGAGGCCAAGAAGTGCAAGATCGGCGAAGTGGAATTGAAGGAGGGCGACGTGATCTCCCTGGACGGAGCCCAGGGCGTGGTCATGCTGGGCTCCGTCCCCACCGTTCCTCCCAAGCTCTCCGGCGAGTTCGCCCAGCTCATGGAGTGGGTCGACCGCTTCCGCCGTCTCCAGGTGCGGACCAACGCCGACACCCCGGAGGACGCAGCCCGGGCCAGGGAGTTCGGTGCCCAGGGCATCGGGCTGTGCCGGACGGAGCACATGTTCTTCCAGGGTGACCGGATCCTGGCCGTGAGGGAGATGATCCTCGCCGAGGACGAAGAGGGCCGCCGGAAGGCCCTGGCCAAGCTCGAGCCCTACCAGAGGGGGGACTTCGAAGGGATCTTCGAGGCCATGGAGGGACTTCCCGTGACCATCCGCCTCCTGGACCCCCCCCTTCACGAGTTCCTCCCCATGGAGCCCGAGGCCCAGGAGGAGATGGCCAAGGTCATGGGTGTCTCCGTGGAAACGGTCCGGCGCAAGGTGGACGCCCTCAAGGAGCTGAACCCCATGCTGGGGCACAGGGGATGCCGCCTGGGGATCTCCATGCCCGAGATCTACGAAATGCAGGTCCGGGCCATCATCTCCGCCGCCATCACCATCCAGAAGAAGGGCAAGAAGGTCCTTCCCGAGATCATGATCCCCCTGGTGGGGGACGTGAAGGAGTTCTCCTTCCTGGCGGCACTCACCCGCCGGGTCGCCTCGGAGGTGATGGAGAAGGAAGGGGTCCAGGTGGAGTATCTCGTAGGGACCATGATCGAGATCCCCAGGGCCGCCCTCACGGCCGACAAGATCGCCTCGGAGGCCCAGTTCTTCTCCTTCGGCACGAACGACCTGACCCAGATGACCTTCGGCTTCTCCCGTGACGACGTCGGGTCCTTCCTCCCCACCTACTACGAGAAGGGAATCCTCGAGGTGGATCCCTTCGCCGTATTGGACCAGGAAGGCGTGGGCCAGTTGGTGAAGATGGGTGTCGAGAAGGGCCGGTCCGCCAGGCCGGAGCTCAAGGTGGGAATCTGCGGGGAACACGGCGGCGAGCCCAGCTCCGTGGCCTTCTGCCACAAGGTGGGAATGAACTACGTCTCCTGCTCCCCCTTCCGGGTGCCCATCGCCAGGATGGCGGCGGCCCACGCGGCCCTCAAGGAGGAATAGGGCCGGAGACCCCTTTGCCGCAGAACCCGGGCCGGGAGGCGTGGACCGCTTCCCGGCCCGTTTCTTTTCTACAGGCCGGCCGAGATCTCCAGGATGGGAATCTCCGGGGGGGCCCCGGCCCGGAAGGGAAGGAGGGTGCACCCCACACCCCGGCTCACGAGGAGCCTGGCCCCGGCCTCCCGGAACCAGCCTTCCCAGTATCCGAACCGGGTATGCCCCATGAGAGGTTTCAGGAAGGCGATCTGACCGCCGTGGGTGTGGCCCGACAGGGTGAGGGGAACGCCTGCGGCGGCGGCTTCGAAGAAGAAATCCGGGTGGTGGGAAAGGAGGATCACCGCCTCGCCCTCTCCTACGTCCTTCAAGGTCTTCCTGAGGTCGGGCCTCCCCTCGGTCAGGTCGTCCACACCGGCGATCCAGAAACTGTCCCCCCTCCAGGAGATCCGCCGCGCCTGGTTCACCAGGACTCCCACACCCATCTCCTCCAGGGCGGCCTTCCAGGAATCGATCCCCTTCCCTTCGAAGTAGTCGTGGTTTCCCGGGACGGCGAAGATCCCCAAGGGAGGATGAAGCCTGGAGAGGGCCCTTTCCAGGAAGAAGACCTCTCTCTCCCTCGTGTTGGTCAGGTCTCCCCCCAGGAGGACCAGGTGGGGAAGGCGGGCCGCCGTCTCCAGGAAGACCATCTCGAGCTCTTCCGGCCCCATGGAGCAACCGGCGTGAAGGTCGGTCAAAAAGGCCACCCTGAGTCCATCCAGGCCAGGACCTGCACCGGCCAGGGGCAGACGGGACTCAGGGAAGGAAAGGGCCTTCAAGGAGGCCCTTTGCAGCAACTTTCCCCCTCCCACCTTGTCGATGGACCGGTCCAAGGCCGCCACGACCTGGGACAGAAACCTCCTCCAGGGCCGCCTGGGCCCTGCAAGAGGTCCCACAGGCCGGGGAGCCTTCCTCAGGTTGCCCTTTCTCAGGGGGGGGAGAAGGCAGGGAGTAGAAGAAGATGGACTCATGGACCTCTTTTCGGCCGGAGGGAGGACCTTACGTGATCCCCCCCGACCGATCCCGCCCATCCTCCCATCGAACCCCCAGCCCGTCGAGAACCAGCCCCCCTCGTCAACCCCGGCCCCCTCGATCCTGAGCGAAGCACAAAAGTTTTTCTTCAGCCCCGGCCCTCCCGATCCTGAAGGAAGCACAAAATTCCCTCGTCAGCCCCGGCCCGAGGTCCGGCCCAAGGGGCATATATTCTCCCGTCAGCCCCGGCCCGAGGTCCGGCCCAAAGGCCATCAATTTTCTTTTCCCGTCAGCCCCGGCCGGCCAAGTCACGGCCCGCAAGACCACTTTCTCTCTCTTCCCGTTAGCCCCGGCCGGCCGAGGTCTGGGGCGCAAGACCATCTAGTTTTTTCTCGTTAGCCCCGGCCGGCTCGGGCATGGAACGAAGTGACATGCCCGAGACGCCCGGGGAGTGGCAGCAACAACAAAAGCGCCCCAAAAAACACTCCGAACTGCCACCCACTCCCCTGACGTCGGGGAATCCTGTTCTT
>CAZLQD010000030.1:0-43660 GCA_964561605.1 uncultured Planctomycetia bacterium | reverse complement strand
CGGTTTTGGGGTCAAACTCATTGCATGTGGCACTGTTTAATTGTGACCTTTAGTTTAAATAAGTTAAACGGGGTTCGAAGGAGTTACAGGGTTGGTCTGGTATGGGAGGTTTTTGAGCTTTTGTTTTTCCAAATTAATGATTTTACGAAATGGATAGGAGAAGAAACTCTTCCAGATATACTCTTTTACAATCAAATCGGAAGGGCCTGTGGGTGCGGTCCGAATTTTACTTATGATTTTAATCCATGGAAGGGTTGTTGGTGTTGTTGCTGTCATGCGCTTTCAGGGAAGAACCCATGCGGGAAACCAAAGGCGAAACCGAAGAAGAAAAAAGGGGTGGAGAAGTAGATGGGACCGATAGTTCAAAGGCGATCTTTCATAAAACTTGGAAACTTATAAATGGAACCAAAACCACATGGGGGTAAATAAATCCGGAAAAAGGTGAGGGTATGCTGGTTTTGTCAAATGTCGGCGTGTTACTGGTGATTCTTTTGGGTCCTCTTTGGTTAGGGTGGGAAAAGCGGGATGTCGACCTCCTCGTGGAATTGTCTGTGGGGTTTCGCAAAGCGGCCCTATTATTGGAGGAGGTAAAGAGACTTGTCCTGGCATCCGAAAATGAAAAAGCCTTAACTGTGTTGTCAAAGGCATTAGGTGCATTGAACAGCATCCCGGATGCTAAAGAAAGATTCGGGGTCCCACTGAAACCGCCACCTGGACTTGCGGAGTTTCCGGTTACCTTTGGACCGGGCATAAGGGCATTTGTCTCCAAAAGCATGGAGGTTGCACATCGAGTGGATTCCGTCATCCTGGTGGAAATTGAAGCCGCCCAAGAAATCAACAAATGGGAATGGAGAAGCAACTACCAAATACAGCATAGAGGAAGAAAGATAAAAAAGGAGATGGGGAAAGAAAGAAAAGGGTGCTGGTATCCATGGATTGTTGATAAGACATTCGATGGTTACTTTCGTTATCGGTGCATGATAAAGAAAGTCTATTCCAAAGGGTCTAGGTTCTTGAAGTTTTCATTAGGCCGGTTTCGTGAAGGGATGCGGGGTGAAGAAAAAGATGACCTTGAGCCTGGAAAAAGCATATGGATTAGAGGTTTTAGGGAGAAGTTTCTGGAAGGTGGATCAGATATCGAGGTAGGAAAGCTTTATTGGATTGTGATCAGCCCCCCTTGTGGAACAGACTTGTTGCCCGCATTGCTTGGTGTTCAGGGTGACTCTTGGATAAAATATGTAGAACCTGTGTTTTTGAATGCTGTTAAGAATGTTGTGGTGAAGGGCCAGGAAGGAAAGGCCCAGATGGTAAAGGTGATTAAGAAAAGGAAAGAGGCGGTTGAAAAATTGAAGCATTGTATAAATAATCTTCATTGCGGGTTTTCCGACACGGCTCTTGAAGATATTGAGGAATTTGATTCAATCCTTTCCCAGATATGGAAGGATATGAACCTTTTATGTAAACATGTGGGCCTTCCCGGTGTTTTGCCCTCATTCCCACGGTCTTTCGATGAACCCGTCTTTGATTATCTTAGAAAGTATCCCGAAGTTGCTCTGGGGAAAGCTACCTTGGTCAGGGGAAAGGTCTTAAGGATTTTTCAAATTTCTCCTTCAGGCCCAAAGTCATCCCCTAGATTCGTTCCGTCGATGTACTACGGTTTAAGGGTACGTATTCAGAATATTTACAGGGTTGAGGGATTGGCTGGGCCGAGAAAAGGAGAAAATAAAAAGGAAAGGTATCAAGAAGAAATGGTAGAAGAAAACCAAAGCCTTTTTTTGATCTTCACGGGATGGTCGGATCGTCAGCCATTTTTCCTTTCTCTTCGAAAAGGCAGGGAATATTGGTTTTCATTGAGTCGATTCGTGCAATTGCGCAATGGTGAGAACCGGTGCCCAGAGGGCAACGGCACTAAGGTTTCAAAGATCCTGTTTGCCTGCCCAGTGGAAGGGGGAGTTTAGAGATCCAATTGTACTGATGCGTAAAAAAAGTCCATTAGCTATTAATGTTTATCAAGCGCCGTGCTTTGAGGATAAATCGCTATAAATTTGGATAAAGACTATCGAAAATATGTGGAGCACGATCCGGATCCCAAGATTGATGGCGATTCCAGTGCATGGGGTGTTATTGATCCAGACATTTCTGGCCAGGGAACCGAATTTGTGTCAATAAACATTTCTGCTTATGGAGGCACTGGGGATACACCTGTTCTAACTGTAGGGGTTCCGATTGGAAAGAAGGGGACGGTTGGGTTTCAGCTCCCAGGATGCAAGCTTTGGAAGCCCGTAAAAGGGGAATTCTCTTGGACGTGGAGGTGTGTGAATAAGGCCAAAGAAAAAGGTTTCAAGAGTCCGTATCCTTCTGGGGAAGTTCCTGTTGATTATGGGCCCACATATGAACCCATGGAGATGAAATAGTAACAAATAAGCTTTTGGCTTTCCATCGCACATTTTCTGAAAGGAAGACGAATAGCAGAATATGGCCGTTTTGACTTGTGGAAGGAATTTGCTCTTGAGGAGGCAGGCAAGATGAGAAAAATTCGTGGTTGGCAGTTCCAAAAGAGAATATTAGGATTCCTCTCGTTGTTGATTTTGGGTTCTTTGGGGGGATGTTACCGGGGATGGAGTATCTTGGCGTTCAGGACCTCTCATGGAACGGGAAAGAAGGATCTCCAGTATTGGTATTGTTGTGTCCACAACAACGATAATCCAAAAGAGAAGAGGGTGGTTTTCTGGCTCGATCCTTCCGTCAGCCTCAAGGTTGATTTTGATACCGGGAAATGCGTATTGGGGAAGATGACCCTGGATTTTCCTAAAGGGAAAAATGTGGTCATGGTCGGCCTTGATGGAGAGCCTGATTACCTTACCTTGGAAGAAAAGGATTTTTGCAGGAAATGGGGGATTTTTGAGGTGCTTCCAGGAGAAGAACGTCTTCCGGGGAACGATATCAAGCATCCCGGGCCGGTTGTTTTCCGGGAGGATGACAAGCTTCTTGTAAACTTCGAGAAAGCCATGAACGACAAAGTTTTCAAAAAAGCCTGGGAAAAATTTCTTGATTCCGCAAAAAGAGTCAGGGGTGAAAAGGATGAGAATAAATAGAATTTACGGTAATTGACCGAATCGACTTTGTTTGTTGAACCAGGTGCAGAGACCGGCCATGGTTCGTTTTGAAAAACATGGTGAAACTCTTGGGGGATGAGTTGTCAATCCCGGAACCGGGCCAACCTCACCCTATACGTGTGGAGGCAATACGACTACTACGGCGGCCTCACCCGCTTCGATCCCGCTACGGGCAATCCAAATACCGAACAGCACGAAACAAGTTTAGAGTGTGGTTATTCCGCCCAGGAGGAAAAGTTTGAATTGGATCCGATCAAGATACATGGGACCTTTATTGACCCTGTATTAGATAAGAATGTTGGGGTGGAAGAAAGCAAAAGCAAGATTGAACAAAAAACCCGAACCTTTTTTCAACAACAGGAGGTAAAAGTAAAGCCCAACCCGAAAAGGGAAAAGGAAAAGAAGGAAGAAAAGGAAACGAGTAAACCCCCAACAGGCCATACACCCAAACCGCCCACAGTTCCTGTCCACTATAGGTTTACATGCTTTGACTATTTCGAAAAATATATTGCTCCAAAGTGGTGCCCATATGGGCTGGATAAAAGTGTTCCAGGCCAAAATTATTGTTTTGCAAAAAAGGAATCATGTGCTTTCAGCATTAAGAAAAATGATAAATGCCATTTCAGGGTAAGCGGACAAGTATGCTCTTGCACTTTTGTATGTAAACCGAAACCTTCCGATATTACTCCCAATGGCCCAAAGAAGAAAAGGTGAAATGTGAAAATGAAGAAAACGCAAAGAATTATCAACAAGGGGCTGATCTTCCCCATGGGAATCCTTTGTGGTGCAATTGTCGCCTTTGCCCCGAGCCCGGAGGCTGGGAAGCCTTTTAGGGGGGGGTGTCTTTTGGAGGGTGTGGTTTTTGGCAGAAAAATGGACGGTACAGTTGTTCCTCTCAAAGGCGCCGAAATTGTCTTGAGGGATTTGGGTGGAAATTCCCAGAACAAAGTGGTGATAAAAACGGGAGAGTCGGGACGTTTTTTGATAAAGAAGCTCCCTTTGGCGGATTACGATGTTATGGTTACCCCTGGAGACAATCCATGGAGTTTTAGGCCCATCGAAGGGGATAGATTGGCTTTGGGTTGCCATGGCGGATCGGTTGGTGGAGTGGAACAGAGAATATCGAAGGTATGGTATCTTAATGAATGTAAGGCCTTGAAAGGAGTTTGTTTGGATTCCAGGTCGGGGAAGAAAATCATAGATTTTGAGGGATCAATAGAATATTCCCCCCTCGATTTGTCCCAAGTTGTTGGGTGGAATAGTTCTTTTGCTCGGGTTGGCTTTTCGAGAAGGTTTGGCTGCCTGGCTCCACTATCGAATGATGAGGAGGGGGGATTTATAGTATACCTATGCAAGAATTCGTTTGGTGAAGGTTTCAAGTATTTTTTGACCAGAATTGTTTTCATGGCCAAAGGTTACAAGAGGAAGGTTTTCAGTGTTCCTTCTGGTAATTGGGGGGATCACAATAAATTGGTTATAAGATTGGAACGCTTAGAAAAATAAAATAGAGAGTTTCCTGTAAGGCTCGCCCATTTCCTGTCCGTGCGAAAAATACCGGATTAAGCCTCTAAGATAAACTAAAAAGGTGGCATGAGCAAGAAGGCTGCACGAAGGATTTCTCCCGAGGCCCAAGAATAGCTTAGATGGTGTTGCGGTCTGATTGCCAAGCTTGACGAAGCTGTGCTCCTCGAGGTAAAACTCCTGTGATTCCTGGGGCAGGTCATAGGTTTGCTTGCATTGTTGTGTCTGCAATTACAAGCAGGGGGAGCCTTTCCTTCATGGTATTAAGATAGTGCTTCACCAGTAAGGGGATGGTAAAGCTCCTTGGTCGCCTTGTCAGGTACACCAATAGGAAGGCGCATTCGATTCTGAATGGGCATCCCGTCCACCGGTCCGTAAAAGAGGGAAATTGGATTTCCAGTCATTCCGACAGGATCAACCTTTTCTTATACCAAAATTTCGCACCGGGGCTCGAACCAGGCCAATACCTTGACAACGACGTCAAAGGCGACGCTCTTGGCCGTCAAAGACCGAATTGCCTTTGGGAAATGATGACAGCAGTTCGGTCATATCTTAAGAGCGTTCAGATGTTTCCAATGAAGGCAAGGAGCAATTTTCGTGCAAAGGATGTCAGATATGCGCTCGACCAGAGTATAAAATGTTTACCGCTCCCGGTAGTAAAAGGGGAAATTTTGTAAAGATGGGGTGGTTTTCTTTTTTGGCTGTGAGGTGGCAAAAGGGGAAAGAGGTTGGGCTTTCCTGGAAGCTGCGGCCAAAGTGATGGGGGTAAAGGCAATAGGATGCACAGGGGCTGCCTACCCAATAATCGGATATTGTTCAAAGAAAACCATTTTTCCTAAAAGGAAGGACGTAAAATGAGATTGGTACCATCTCGGCGGCATTTTTTATGGGCCGCTACGTTTTCCGCATTTGTCGTTGTCGCCGGTGGTGTCTTCACGAAGTTTTTCCTGCATTGGATTTACAGGAAACCGAAGCTTGGGGGTTTGGAGGAAGCCAGGGTTTGGTTTTTCGGGAAAAGTATGTTAGTCCATGACAGGTCTATTCTTTCGGAATTGGATGCGGCCATACAGAAAAGCAATATTTCAATATGGTGGACAAAGTGGATTGAACTACGGTTGTGTTTGGGCAGAATCGAATGGGGTAACCAAAAATTGGGAGCCGGATCCCTTTATGTCTATGGCTGTTATCCTTTTTGGTCGAACCAGGGGCTTGTCAAGTTTTCAGGGAAAGATTTGGACACGGTGATTAGAAAGTTGGGGGCGAAATATTCTATTCATCCAGATTATTTCGTGGATGATAAGTAGAAAGGATAGCAAATTCTGGATCCTTTCGAATAATCACTTGGTTGTAACTCGCGCTCCGCAAGGCGCAAAATTCCCCTTTTCCATGACTCTGTCCCGGCAGGGGTGCAGGTTTCCCTTTGCTTTCGGTATGTCTCAGGGTAGATGCCGCCTGGAAGGTTGACATCGAGCCATCCACACTTCTCGTTCTTTCTTGAGAGGAGGATCGAGGTGGGCCACCTCTACCCAGTTCCAATCCCTGATCCCGCCTCGCCTCCTGTTGGGCTTTTCTCTTCTTGCCTTGAGGTAAGTCTCCTCCCTGGCCTCGAGGATCTTTTTGTCCTTTCCTTCTTCCTCGGGGGCGGCTGGCCGGTCCCGTGCGTGGGGGGGCAGGACTGCCGGGGCCGACGGGTCGAGCCGGTTGGTCTTCATGGAGGCCTCTTTCCACCGGGTCTGGTGGAAGAAGGGTGGAGCCGTATCATTACCTGTTTCTCACCGTTTCCCTTAGTGGTAGGCTTTCCGACCCCCTCCCGAACCGGGGAGACCGTCCCTGTCCCATCCAGGAGGATCCCATGAAGCCCAAGGAGCGTGTCCGGGCCGCCCTCTCCATGAAGGAGACCGATCGGCCTCCCATGCAGGTGAGCTTCACCCCCGAGTTCGCCGGGAGGCTGGCCGAGGACCTGGGGATCGACATCTCCTCCCACAACCCCCACGGCGGGGGGAACACCTACGCCCTGGAGAGGGCCTTGGGGGAAGACATGCTGCTCACATCGGTGGGCTGGGTGAACTCCTACAGCCACGCCGGGACGGAGTATACCGACGAGTGGGGAGTCCACTGGATCGCCGCGCCCTACGAGACGCCCTTCGGCAAGGGATACTACATGGAGATCGACGGCCACCCCTTGGCCGAGGACGACGCGATCGAGACATACGTCCCTCCCGATCCCAACAGGCCGGAGCTCTACGAGGAAGCCCGCAGGGTGATCCGGGAGTTCGGGGAGGATTACTGGATCGTGGGCGTGGCGGTATGCACGATCTGGGAGACCGCCTGGGCTCTCAGGGGACTTAGCCGGATGCTCATGGATCTCCTGGAAAATCCGGAACTCGCCGAGAAGATCCTGGATATTCCATACAAGTATCATCTGGTTACGGCCGTCCGGCTGGCGACCATGGGCGTGGACATGATCTGGCTGGGTGACGACATGGGGGAGCAGAACAGAATGATGATCTCCCCCGCTCTGTGGCGGAAGTTTTTCAAGCCCCGGATGGCGGAGATCTTCCGGCGCATAAAGGAGATCGATCCCGGGATCAAGATCGCCTACCACTCCGATGGTTTCATCGAACCGATCATCCCGGACCTGATCGACATCGGCCTGGACGTGCTCAACCCCGTCCAGCCCGGCTCCATGGATCCGGCGAGATTGAAGCGCCTCTACGGAGACCGGCTCTGCTTCTGGGGGACCATCGACGAGCAGTACACCCTTCCGTACGGGACGCCGGAACAAGTCCGGGCGGAAGTCGAAGAGAGAATCCGGACCGTGGGCAAGGGAGGAGGGCTCATCCTGGGGCCCACTCATCACGTCCAGCTCGATACGCCCATGGAGAACTTCTGGGCCATGATCCGGGCGATCAAGGGAGAAGGGTAGGGGGGCCGGGGGACGGCCGGCGCCCGGAGACCCAAAGAAAACGCCCGGCCGGTTCCGTCCCGATGGAGATACCGGCCGGGCGCCTGGAGGTTCGGGTCCCAGCTCCGAAGAGGAAAGATCCGCTCCGCCCTTCCTTCTTGAGGCTTTTCGGCTCGGCGGAGGCGGTTCGCCTCTGGGGTCAGATTACCAGAACGAGGGAGAGTCGCCGGGGCCGCCTGGAAACTCTCCGTGGCCTTCCCGGGACAGAGGTGGTCCCGGTGCGACCGGGCGGACCTTGGGAGGGAGTGCCGGGCCCTGGCGGAGCATGGCGCCGGGAGGACGTTCTCCCGGGCCTTCCGCCAGGCAAGGGGCCGGAGGGGGTCACTTGTCGATGACGTCGTGCATGTCCTCGGGCTTCACCGAAGGCCCCCGGGGGAGCTTCCGGCCGGAACGGTTTCCTTCCGGCCCCGGAATGCCCACCCGGGGATGGCAAGGCCACCCTCCCATGGCGGTGACCCGGGAAAGGACGACCCGGAAGAGCCGGTCCAGGGGTGCCCTTCCGGGATCGTCGACCCAGGATTTTCCGAGGAGGCGGTTCCGCCTGGAGGGAAATCGGGGATCGTAACAGGCGCGGACGTTGTGGTCGAAGAGATTGCCCCTCTCGGTCGGCCGGACTCCCACGCCGTTCAGTATCGTTCCTTCCACCCAGAAGACGTTGTCTTCCACCGTGGTGAATTCCACCCTGTCGTCCAGGGCGATCACCGAAGATGCGGGCATGCCCCGCGACTTGTAGATCAGGTTGGCCCTCCAGATGTTCCACTTGCCGATGGACCAGGCGTAGATCGCCCCTCCTTCGTTGAGGAGGATGTGGGGCTCGACGATCACGTTCAGGGCGACGAGGTTCCCGTTGGAATGCAGGAAGGGCTTTACCGTCTCCCTGTCGAATTTGAATTTGCCCTTTCGGATCTTTTCGAGAAGGTCTTTCGGCCAGTCCTCTGTCTTGGGGGCGAACATGCTCCAGGGTTCCCATTGGCCCTGGAAGTGTCCGGGTTCCACGTATTCGATGCGGGAGAGGCTGTCCGGGGGCGCTCCGGTGGTGGAGATCCCGTTGTAGGCGGAACGCTGGATGAGGTTGAGCTCCACCAGGTTCCAGCCGCTCTGGTAGATCTGGACTCCCGGCGAGTGCCAGTAGTTGCCCAAGCCGTGGTCGTGGAGCCAGTTGCAGGAGACCAGGTTGTGCTTGTTCACGTCGGTGAAGCCCGGGCCGTACCCCTCGAGGAAGACCCCTCCCGCCCCGGTCCTTCCGATTTCGTTGCGGATGATCCGGCACCGGCGGGCCTCGTGGTGGAGAACGATTCCGTAGCCTCCGGCGTCCACGATCCGGCAACCTGTGACGGCGCAGTCTGCGGCGTCGGAGATGTAGACCGTCCCGTCGGGGATCTCCCACTGGCGCCTGAGCCACTTCCTGGGCCACCGGTTCTCGGGAAGGCGGTCGGTGCATTTGAGCTCCAGCCCCCGGATCTCCACGAATCGCACCTTGGGTCCTCTCCCCGGATTTCCTTCAAGGCGGATCAACTCGTAGAGGCGGGGGGCTTCCACCAGCGCCCCTTCCATGCTTCCTCCGGGAGGCCAGTAGTAGACCCTGCCGGCGGAGGAGTCTACGGCCCACTCGCCGGGCTCGTCCAGGAAGGCCAGGGCGTTCTCCAGGCGGTAGGCCCGCTCGTGGATGTTCCGGGAAGGCACCACGTTCTGCATGGTGTCGTTCCAGCGGGCGGTGCCTTTCGCCGGGTCGATGTCGGTGAGGACTCCGTTGGCCATCTTTCCGTACTGGGCCAGGATGAGGACCATCTCCACGTCGCCGTTGGAGGGGAGGCCCGCAAGGATCTTCTTGTTCCGGAAGGTCAGGAGTTGTCCCTTGGGATCGGGTGGGCCGAAGGTGAAATCCTTCGGCCAACGCCGCCAATCGTCGTGGTTCACCGAGCGGGAGCGGATGGCCCGCTTCCCGTCGACGAAGAGGTAGTGGAAAAGGAATCCTCCGGGAACCGGGGCGTACCAGACCTTTCCCCGGGCCTCGGCAGGAAGGACGGCCGGCGGGCGGTCCAGGCGTTTCCATCCCGTGATGGGAACGCCCCCGGTGAGAACGGGGGTCTCCCCGGGAAAGGCGGCGTAGATCACGGGGGCGTCCCGCCGCCCTCCGTCCCGGGGTGTCAGGACCAAGGGCCGGTCCAGCCTGTAGATTCCCCCCCTCAGGAAGATTCGGGCTCCGCCCCTGGGAAGAGGGGCCTTCTTCCGGGCCTTCCTGAGGGCGTCCCTGGCGGCCTGGAGGGTGGGGAAAGGATCTTCCAGGGTTCCCGATGCTCCCGGGCGGCCCCAAGGGGCGGCGTAGAGGAGGATGGGCCCGGCCGGGGGGCTCTTCCGGCGGGCTTCCAGTGCCGACTCGACGGACCGGGCCACTTGCTCTCCAAGGAGTCTGGATCCCTTGGAGGTGAAATGAAAGCCGTCCTTGGATCTCAGCTCCATGTGGCGGCATGCCGTGGCGTAGAGATCGTCCAGGGCGACGCCGAAGTCACGGATCACCCCGAGGGCCAGGGCGTTCCGCCTGACGATCACGGGGTTCCGGGACGGGTCGGGTCGGGTGGGTTCGCCCCGGACGGTGATGGGGGTGGTGGAGGCCCAGACCAGGGAAGCTCCCGGGGCGTGGGCCTGGAGGAAGAGGATGTAACGGCCGAGGAGATCGGCGTATCTCCCTTTGGGGATTCTACCCTCCTCCCACCCGTGGAGGCCGAGGTTGAAGTGGATGACCTGGTAGGGCCCATGGTCCAGGACGCGGCGGAGTTCCTTCAGGAGGCCCCTGGAGCCCAGGTGGAGGGGGGTGATCCAGGCGTCCACGGAGGCCTTTCCTTCCAGGAGACGGAGCACGGTCTTGCGGTATCCGTTGCATATGGAGTCTCCGATCAGGAGGACCCGGGGGAGGCCTTCCGGACCCCGGGGGGCCGGGAGGAACCCCCAGGCCCTCAGGCCGGGAAGGGAGAGGAGGGACAGCAGGAGGAGGAGGACAAGGGTGTTCCTGGAGATGTGCTTCACGGTTCGGCTCCGGTGGACTGGAAGGATGTGGAAGGGAGGATAGCAGATCTTCCCGGGGGTCAGCGAATACTCTGGGAACCGGCGGACCAAAAGGAAGGGGGATCGACGAGTCTCAGGCCCAGGCGCCGTGCCTCCTCCAGGGCCTCCCTCACCTCTTCGACGGTGGGCCTGCGGTCCAGGGGCGGCCTCCGCAACGCACGGAAGGCGGGATGGTACTGGTCCATCACGTTCACGGCGGTCCGGGGGGACACATGGGATGCGAGGAACCGCAATACTTCCCTGCTCCCGGCGAGTCCTCCCGGGAGAACCAGGTGGCGCACGAGCAGGCCCCTCCGGGCCAGGCCCTCCCCGTCGAGCTCCAGGTCCCCGACCTGGCGGTGCATCTCCAGGACGGCTTCCCTGTTCACTCGGGCGTAACGGGGCACGCCTGAGAACTCGAGGCCCGCCTCGTCCGATGCATACTTGATGTCGGGCATATAGATGTCCACGACCCCTTCGAGGAGGGCCAAGGCCTCCGGCGAGTCGTAACCCCCGGTGTTGTAGACGATGGGGATCTCCAGGCCCCGCCCGGCGGCGACGACCAGGGCTTCCAGGACCTGAGGCAGGACGTGGGTGGGGCTCACCAGGTTGAGATTGTGGCACCCCATGGCCTGGAGGGAGAGCATCGCTTCCGCCAGTTCCTCCGGCCCGGTCTCCTCTCCCCTGTCGAGGCGGCTGAGTTCCCAGTTCTGGCAATAGATGCAGGCCAGGTTGCAGGCGGCGAAGAAGAGGGTCCCCGAGCCGCGCCTGCCCCGGATGGGGCTCTCCTCGCCGTGATGGGGCCCGAAGGAGGCCACCTTGGCGAATCTACCCGTCCGGCATCCCCCCAGGCCCCGCTCCTCCAGGCGGTTCACCCCGCAACGGCGCCCGCAGAGCCGGCAGGAGGAGAGAAGGGCGAGGGCTTCTTCGGCCCTGGCGGCGAGCCTTCCCGAGCGGTGGAGTTCCACGTAGCGGCCCGGTCCCATGGCGACCATCTTGCAGGGACTCCCCCGGGACTCCAAGGCCTTCCGGCGGACAGGGGGGCGCCGTGAGGGCGGGGCCCGTTCCGTCCGGCGGGTCAGGGACGGCGTTTGTCCTTGAAGAACTTCCAGATCTCCTCCACGGCCTCGATGTCGTGGTTCTGGCGGCCGAAGAAGAGTTCGAAGAGCCGGGAATACTGCTCCTGGATGCTCGGGGCGGAATGCCCTCCCCCCCGGACCTTGTAGAGCACCACCTGGGTTCCCCCGATCCCCCCTGCATAGGTATAGCGGATCACCGTGGACCCGTCCCTCTTGTCCAGGTCGGGGAATTTCACCACGGCCGGGACAGGATTGCACCGGTCCAGGGTCCTCCAGATCCGCACCGAGGCGGGGGTGGAGAGGACGGATCCGTGGTCCGGGTTGGGGGGCTTGGAGACGAATCCTCCCAAGTAGGGCATGTGCCCGTCGGCCGTGCCGTTCATGAAGAGGACCGAGACGGGATGCTTGGGGGGGCCGCAGGAGGGTTTGTCGGGCATTGCGGCTCCCACGGCCGCCACGGCGGCGAGGATGTCCCACTTTTCCACGGCCATCCGAAGAGCCATGAGGCCCCCGTTGGAAGTTCCCGAGATGTAGATCCTGTGAAGGTCCACGGGGTAGCGGGAGGCCGCCTTCGCCGCAAGGAGGGTGAGGAATTTCACGTCGTCCGCCTTGGAGTAGACCTTGGCGTTGGAGCGCCCGTCGTGCCAGGTGGGCCTTCCCTTGGGCCCGTTCCATCCTTCCGGATAGAGGACCAGGAACTTCTCTCTGTCGGCGATCCGCATCCAGAGCTTGTAGGGCGTCTTGTGGCGGCGCTGTCCGGTCAGGTCCTCGATGTAGACCCCGCCGCCGTGGAGCTCCATGACAAGGGGCCTGGGGGAAGGGCCCAGTCCCGGGGGAACGTAGCAGTAGTAGCGCCTTCTCCTTCCGTCCACCTGGAGGTGACGGAGGAAGAGGCCTGGAGCGGGAAAGCCCTTGCCGGTGCCGCCCTTCCGGCGGGAAAGCATGTAGAGGCGGAACTTCTTTCCCTCCTTCTTGTGGTAGACCAGGGTCTTCCCGTCGCCCGAGAGGGTGGGGGCCTCGACGAAATCGGAGGAGCCCGCCGCTTCGATCTCCACAGGAGGACCGAAGGGATCCTTGAGGGAAGACCTGGTAGAGCGCATGAGACGGGAGCGGACCTTGCCGGACCGAAGGTCCGCCGCGGACATCCTGGTGAAGAAGAGCTCCAGGCCTCCCGGGGCGAGGGATGGAGCGTATTCCAGGTCCGGGGTGTTCACCCCGGCCATGATTCGCCGGGACTCGGCCGGATCGTAGTGGAAGCGGCCGTCCTTCCCCCTGGAGAGGAAGAGGATATCCGCTTCCAGGATGGAGCCCAGGGCCGTGCCCTTTCGGGCCCAGCGGGCCCGGGAAAGGAGGAGGGTCCTCCCGTCGGCCGAGACCTCGACCCCCATGTTCCCCGTGAAGGTGGGAGGGAGGAAACCGATCTTCTTCCCAGGAATCCCCTGGAGATCGCCGATGGAGCGGACCTCCCCCTTGGCGGGAAGAAATGTGGCCGTCCGGACCATCGTCGGGGAGCGGCTGTCCAGGTAGTAGAACCTCCCGGTGCGGTCCATGGTGGGCGTGGCCTGGACGCTCTTGGCGTCGTTCAGGCCCGGGCCCAGGGCGCCCCGGAAGACCCAGGTCTCCCCCACCTTCTCGGCGAAGTAGATGTCCTTGCGGCCTTCCTCCTTCCCGGAGTTGAAGAACAGGAAACGTCCGTCCCGGGAAAGGAAGGGTTCTTCCGTGCTGATGGGAGTGCCCCCGGAGCCCGGGGGAAGCCCCCGGAGGCTGAGGAGGTGAGGGCCGGAAAAACCTCCCGGGAGTCCCACCGGGGGAATGGTGCGGACCTGGACCTGGCCTTCCAGGAGGGATGTGGGAAGAGAAGAAAGGAAAAGGAGGATGAGAAGGCGGGATGGATCGAGCATGGGGGCCTCCGCGGCGGAATGGGTCGGATCTTCCTTCTCTTTTCGGCAGACTTCCCCATCTATTTCCTGGGGAAAAGAAGGTCTATTTTTTTTCTTTTCTCGTTTTCCGCCCCGCCCGGGCGGTGGAGGGCCTGCGGGGGATCGCCACGGACCGGGAGGCCGGGAGGCCGGGGGGCCGGAACCCTCCTTTCGGCCCCCTTTTCTTTCCTGGTGGGGCCCCCGGGCCGGTGCAGGCTGGGCGGGCCGGGAGAGAGCTTGGGGAATCCTGGGCGCCGCCCCCTGTGACACCGACTTGACGGAAACTTATTTTGGGTTGGAACCGGAATCCTGGGTTTTTCGGCGCAGTCGGGGGTGGTTTCCCATGTTCTTTGGAGAGGACCCGGAAGACTGAAGGAGCTCGGCCCGGGAGGATGTTTCCCTGGGTGGAGGGGCAAGAGTTCAGGGCTGTCCGAAAATCGTTCGGAAAACGGTTTACCGGTCCTGTCCCGCCTGCGGAAATCCGTTTAAAAAAATTAATAAATTCCTGTTACACCGGTGTCTCCTATTGATATTTCTAAAGTGAAAGGAGGGTAGATGCGGGCGGCCCGCAAGGCTCGAACAATTGGAAGGAGGCAGTTATGGCGACCGGAAAGTCTCTCTTGTTTTTTCCCTTTCTTCTCTTCGGGACGGCAGTTCCGGGTGTCACCCAAGCGAAAGCAGGCTCCGCTTCCCCCAGGTCTCTCTATGAGATCCCGAAGAACGGGTGTGTCGTGGTGAGGTTTCCCGACAAGAAAGGCCGTTATCCGAAAATCGAATGGACTGCTTACTATCGAAAAGGCCATTGCAGGAGGTCTCGGTCAGGAGCGCGGATCTACGGGGCCAACCCCTCATCCGGCGCAAAGGTCTACTTCCCGAAGAGCGAGAAATCTTTCGTCCAGTTCGATTTCAAGTTCATCAGTCCCGATGAGAATGAGTCGATCTTCGTGAAAGGAAAGGTGGCCTCCGAAGGGGTTTGCAGGGTGGATATTCTGAAGGGTCTAGGGTTCGGGACCTCATTCGCCTGGGGTAAATCGAAGGCGGTCTACGGAAACAAAGAGGTGACCGCCGAGGGGAAGGCCGCCCTGGCGGTGACGACCGTGGGGACGCCCAAGAGTGTCGGAGGAGGAGTATCCGTCCTTGGGAGCGGGGGTTCCTTCCAGACATCCTGGGTGTCGGACCTTCCTCAGGCCAGGAAGGCTCTCTTCGATGATTTCGACTCTGCCGGGGAAGAGGAGACCGATTCAGCCGTCGTCGGCATGGGAACGGCGGGAACGGCGACCCTCACCCTCATGGGCCACGCAGTGGGATATTCGAGCTTCGAGGCATATTCCGCCTGCCTGCTCTGTGTCCATCTTAGAGGCAAGGTTTCGGCTCCAAGGGGGACTTCGGAACCGAGATGAGGCCGGGGTCCCCCCCGGCGAACCCATTTACCCCTTGAAAACGGGGGAATTCGAGGGTGATACTTCCACCGGATGATCCTGTCGTTTCATTCCCTTCCCAGGGGACCAGGGGAGTTGTTGAAAGATGGCCATGGGAAAAGGTTTCCTGATCGGTTTTTCAGGAGTCGTCCTGGCCCTTGCCATGGCCGGGTTGCTCTGGCCCAGGGGTGAAGTCCTGAAGAAAGATGCCCTCCCTGGAGGAGAACACGGACCTTCTTTCTCGAACCGGAAAGGAACCGTTCCTCTCATCAGTATGGGGGACCCTCGGGGGCGGGCGGGAAAAGAGGGTGCCAGGAGGAGCCTGGGGCTCGTCCGGCTGGTGGAAAAAGCTACAGGGAAGCCCCTGGGAGGGTTGCGGATCGTCCTTCGGAGCGTGGATGGCGGAGAGACCGAATTGGAGACCGGGAGGGACGGGTCTTTCCCCAGGCCTCCGGCCGGGGAATACATCCTTTCGCCAAAGGATTGGGGATTCCGTCCGGCTCGAAAGAGGATCGACCCCGATTCGAAAGAGATCCGGGTGGAAGGGCTTGGCAGGGTCACGATTTCCCTGAAAGGGAATCATCCGGGGGAAGGAGCGGCCTCCATTCTCCCCTCCGCATTCCTGGAGGAACTCCTGGAAAAGCGGGATCATATCCCAATCCTCGAGTCTTTCTCCCCGTCCTCTCCTGCTTTTTCCCGGGAGCTGAAGGATGCCTGGGAAAAAGAAAGGAAGCCCTTCTACCCCGGAACGGAAAACCTGACCTGGGATCAGCTCCCGGCCGGCCGGAAATACGTCCTCGTCGTCTCTCATCCCGAGATCTACAAGGTGTCCCCGCCGTGCCCGAAGTGGGAGGGGGTCGTCTTCGACGTCTCCGTCGAAGGGAAGAAAGGAAAGGCCTTTCTCCTTCCCCAAGCGGGGTTCAAGCCTCCCTGCCCGATCTCCAAGTCTTTTACGGTGGAGCCGGGAAAGACATCCTCCGCAAAGGCCTCCTTCCGCCGCTGGGCCACCCTCTTCGTCTATTGTGACGCCTTCAGGGACGGGTCGGAGGTGTCCCTGACCCTTTCCATGGCACAGCGGCGGGAGAAAAGCGGGATTTTCGGCTGGCACAATGTCTTCGATTTCGGGGGAAAACCGAAGAAGACCTTGGAGATCCAGCGCCTTTTCCCGGGCGAGTACCTTCTTCAGGCCTCCTGCCTCTTCCGGCGGGAGAAGAGGGTCGTCTTCTCCTGCCTCCCCGTGAAGATCGACGGGGATGGGGTTGTCGAGGTCCAGGTCTCCCGTGGAATCGGTCCTTACTCTCTCATTGTGTCTTCTCCTTCCGGGAAATGGACGAAGGGAACCCTTCTGATCCTGGAGTCCTCCGGGGGCGTGGACTGGCCGCATTTCATGGGAGAGGGAGCCTTCGAGTTCCTTCGAACGTTTTCGGGAGACTTGGAGATCGAGGGAGTCTTCGGGAGAAGGGGCCGGATCCGGGTGAGCGAGGAATTCGGAAGGGAATTCTCGGCGAAGTTCGACCTGGAAAAAGGCAAGTGGATCCGGCTGAAGTGATTCCCCCGGTTTCCTGGTGGAAAGGGGACCTTTGGGGTCCCACCCCAGAGGGGGCCCCTTTCGGTTCGAATCCTTCGGGCCGGGGCTTTCTTGCGAAAGAGGTGGGCCGCTAGGGGCCCGGGGAGATCGATTCTCCTTCCCTTTCTTCCAGTTCCACGGCGTCGAAGGGGCACTCTTCCATGCAGGTCCTGCACCCGGTGCACCTGTCGGGGACGGGGGAGGGGTAGGCGGCCTCCCGGGGCATGGCCAGGGCATCTTCCTTGCATACGTCGGCGCAGATTCCGCAGCCCGTGCAGTTCTCCCTGATCAGTCTCCAGGTCCAGGGCACGGCTCTACTCCCCCTTTTCCTCGGCCTTCAGGCTTCCCAGGAAATCCTTGAAGGCGAGGAGGAAGAGCAGGACCAGGAGGGGAAAGCAAACGTAGAAGGTGACCTGGGCCAGCTCCAGCCCGTGGGGGGCGGCGTTGGATCGCAGGTGGGTCTTCACGAAGGTCCAGAAGGGGCTGGGGTGGATCGCCAGGTATTCGCCGCTGGGGGCCTCCATGACCAGGGTGAAGCCCAGGAGGTTGAGGAGGTTCGCCGCGAACATGGCCCAGAGGGCTCCCTTGTAGGCCTTGGAGGCGGTATCGTGCCCGCCCCGGAAGAGCCGCAGGTAGAGGGCCAGGGCGAAGAGCACCACCGCAAGGGGCACGAAGGGCACGGCCACCTTGATGTCCGCCATGATGTCGGGATTCAACACGGCGAATCCGGCCAGCACCACCACGGCCAGGATGAGGTCCACGGCGAGGACCGTGAGGACCTGCCAGATTTCGATGGAGACCCGGAGAGTGAGCCGCCTCTCCAGGGCGGCCAGGTAGGGACGGACCATGGCCAGGCCAAGGGCCAGGATGCCGAGCAGGATGGAGAAGTTCAGGAGGTTCTGGAGGGTCCAGACTTCCAAGGCTTTGGTGATCTCGTGGGACGTCATGGGCGACTCCTCGCGGTTCGGCCAGGGGAGACTGGGCCGGGGGACCTCCCTATGGTCCGGGGATCCGGGGGGAGGGCAACAGTTTCTCTCCCTTTTCAGGTAAAATTCAGGGAAGTGGGGTCCGGATCCGTGAGGGCGGTTGGAGAAAGGAAGGTTTGCGGCCATGAGGATCCATGGCCCGGGCCCGGCTGGGAAGAGGCGGTCCCTGGTTCCCGCCGGCCAGGATCGTCGCGGGGGGAATTCCGGCCATCCAGGCCTTCCGGGCGGGGACCGGGGCCCTGAAGGTCCTGGACGACCTGGAGCGGGTGAAAGGGATTTGGAGACCGGGAGGACCTGGTGTCCCGCCCCGGAAGGGTGGTGGATTTCCCCGGTAAAAGGGAATCCTCCTCCTTACCGGCGGGGAACAGACCCATTTTCCTCGGCCGGGGCTTGACAGGGAGGGCCCGATCTGCGAGCAGATCTCCCCCGTCCGCCACATTCCAGGAAGTTCCCGAAACCAGGAGAACGAGCCATGGCTTCCGGCGCCCCCGGATCGAAAGAGAGACTGATCGTATTCGACACCACCCTGCGCGACGGAGAGCAGAGCCCCGGCGCGACCCTCAACATCGAGGAGAAGATCGAGATCGCCCGCCAGCTCTCCAGGCTCGGCGTGGACGTCTGCGAGGCGGGCTTCCCCATCGCCTCGCCCGGGGACTTCGAAGCCGTCCGGCGGATCGCCGAGGAGGTGGGGCCCCTGGTGGAGAACCGCAAGTCCGGCGAGCCCATGACCATCGCCGGCCTGGCCCGGGCCCGGAAGGAGGACATCCAGCGGGCCTTCGACGCCGTGAAGGCCGCCCCCCGCCACAGGATCCACACCTTCCTGGCCACCTCGGACATCCACCTGGAGCACAAGCTCAAGATCTCCCGGGAGGAGTGCGTCCGCCGGGCCGCCGAGGCCGTGGCCTTCGCCCGGAGCCTTTGCGGCGACGTGGAGTTCTCTCCCGAGGACGCGGGCCGGTCGGACCGGGACTTCCTGGTGGAGGTCCTGGCGGCGGTCATCGAGGCCGGGGCAACGACCCTCAACATTCCCGACACGGTGGGCTACACCACGCCCGAGGAATACGGGGCCCTCTTCGCCTACCTGATCGGGAAGACTCCCGGCGCGGAGAAGGTGACCTGGTCCACCCACTGCCACAACGACCTGGGCCTGGCCACTTCCAACACCCTGGCCGCCGTGGTGAACGGCGCCCGCCAGGTGGAGGTGACGGTCAACGGGATCGGTGAGCGTGCGGGGAACACGAGCCTGGAGGAGGTGGTCATGGCCATCGCCGTCCGGCCGAACCGTTTTCCCGTGTATACCAACATAGACACGACCCAGATCTCCAGGACCAGCCGCCTCGTGAGCGCCTACACGGGCATCCCCGTCCAGCCCAACAAGGCCATCGTGGGCTCCAACGCCTTCGCCCACGAGGCGGGGATCCACCAGGACGGCATGCTCAAGCACCACTCCACCTACGAGATCATGCGCCCCGAGACGGTGGGGCTCGCCTCGAGCTCCCTCGTCCTGGGCAAGCACTCCGGGCGCCACGCCTTCAAGGCCAGGCTCGAGGAGCTGGGCTACGGGGACCTCTCCGACGAGGACCTGAACCGGGCCTTCGAGAGGTTCAAGCGGATCGCCGACAAGAAGAAGGTCGTCACCGACGCGGACCTGGAGGCGATCATCACCGACGAGGTCTACCAGCCCCCCGAGTTCTGGAAGCTCAAATACGTCCAGGTCTCCTGCGGGGACCATACCCGGTCCACCGCCACGGTCATCCTGGAGAGCCCCGAGGGCGAGGAGCTGGAGGACGCCGCCGTGGGAGCCGGGCCGGTGGATGCGGTCTACAAGGCCATCAACCGGATCGTGCGGGAGCCCAACACCCTCACGGAGTTCGTGGTCACCGCCGTCACCGAGGGAATCGATTCCCTCGGCGAGGTGACCATCCGCATTCAGCCCCACAACGGCGGGGCCTCGGCCCGGACCAATCCCCAGACGGGGGCCACCCAGGTCCGGACCTTCAGCGGCCACGGCGCCAGCACGGACATCGTCGTGGCCAGCGCCCGGGCCTACATGAGCGCCTTGAACAAGATGCTCGCCGCCAGGGAGGAGAAGATGCCCGGAAAGAAGGTGGAGGAAAAGGGAGGGGGCTCCGCCGCCGCCGGGAGCGCCCAGGCATGACGGACCGTCCACGGACCCTCTTCGAGAAGATCTGGGAGGACCACCTGGTCTTCCAGGAGGAAGGCTGTCCCGCCGTCCTCTACATCGACCTCCATCTCCTCCACGAGGTGACCTCCCCCCAGGCCTTCGCCGGCCTGGAGGAAAAGGGGCTGAAGGTCCGCCGGCCCTCCCAGTGCCTGGCCGTGGTGGACCACGGGATTCCGACGACCCCGCCGGACGTTCCCATCAGGGATCCCCAGGTGAAGGAGCAGATCGCCCGCCTGGAGGAGAACTGCCGGAAGTGGGGGATCCCCCTTCTCGGCCCGGGAGATCCCCGCCGGGGGATCGTCCACGTGATCGGTCCCGAACTGGGGGCCACCCAGCCGGGGATGACCATCGTCTGCGGCGACAGCCACACCGCCACCCACGGCGCCTTCGGGGCCCTGGCCTTCGGCGTGGGCACGAGCGAAGTGGAACACGTCCTTGCGGCCCAGGCCCTCCTCCAGAGGAAGCCCGGGACCATGGAGATCCGGGTGGATGGGAACCTCCCGCCGGGGGTCACGGCCAAGGACGTCATCCTGGCGGTGATCGCGAAGATCGGCGTGGGCGGGGGCACGGGGCACGTGGTGGAGTATACGGGAGAGGCGGTCCGCTCCATGGACATGGAAGAGCGGATGACTCTTTGCAACATGACCATCGAAGGGGGCGCCCGGGCCGGGATGGTCGCTCCCGACGAGGTCACCTTCCGGTACCTGGAGGGCCGCCCCCTGGCGCCCAAGGGAAAGGCCTGGGAGGAGGCCCTGGACCGGTGGCGTTCCCTTGCCGGCGACGAAGGGGCCGCCTTCGACAAGTCGGTCTCCCTGGACGCCTCGTCCCTGGAGCCCATGATCACCTTCGGCACCAATCCGGGCATGGCCGCCGGGGTGACGGGGAAGATCCCCTCCCCTTCGGACGGGCCGGACCGGGCGGGCCGGGAGGCCCTGGCCAAGGCCCTGGACTACATGGGCCTGGAACCGGGCGAACCCCTTCAGGGCCTTCCCGTGGACGTGGTCTTCCTGGGGAGTTGCACCAACTCCAGGCTCCACGACCTGAGGCAGGCCGCGTCGATTCTTGAAGGGCGCAAGGTCCACCCCCGGGTGCGGATGCTCGTGGTTCCAGGCTCCCAGCAGGTGAAGGCCGCCGCCGAGGCGGAAGGCCTGGACCGGGTCTTCCTCGAGGCGGGGGCGGAGTGGCGGGAGAGCGGGTGCAGCATGTGCATCGCCATGAACGGCGACATGCTCGAACCCGGCCAGTATTGCGTCTCCACGAGCAACCGGAACTTCGAGGGGCGCCAGGGGCCGGGGGGCCGGACCTTCCTGGCGAGTCCCCTCACGGCGGCCGCCTCGGCCGTGGAAGGGGCCGTTGCGGATCCCAGGAAATACCTGGAGGAGGCATGAAGAAGTTCACCGTCCTGAAGGGAAGGGTCCTCTCCCTTCCCAGGGAGAACATCGACACCGACCAGATCATCCCGGCCTCCTTCCTGAAGGTCACCGACAAGGCCGGCCTGGGTGAGCACCTCTTCCACGGCTGGCGCTACCGCCCCGACGGAAGCCCCGACCCGGATTTCGTCCTGAACCGGCCCGGCGCGAAGGAGGCCCCCATCCTGGCGGCGGGGGACAACTTCGGTTGCGGCTCCTCCCGGGAGCACGCCCCCTGGGCCCTCCTGGGATTCGGGTTCCGGGCGGTGGTGAGCACGAGCTTCGCCGACATCTTCCGGAACAACGCTTTGAAGAACGGCCTCCTCCCCGTGGAGGTGGATCGTGAGACCCTGGAGGAGATCCACCGCCTGGCCCGGGAGGAGCCCGGGGCGGAGGTGACCATCGACCTGCCCGCCCAGGAGGTGGTCCTTCCGGGGGGAAGGAAATCCCCCTTCCCCATCGACTCCTTCAGCAAGAAGTGCCTCGTCGAAGGGATCGACCAGCTGGGTTACTTGATGAAGCATATCGAGCGGATCGAGGCGTACGAGCGGACCCACCCGGCCAGGGTGGACACGGCCGGCCTGGAGGGACGATGAGAGCGAAGATCCTCGTATTGCCGGGCGACGGGATCGGCCCGGAGGTGACGGCCCAGGCCGTGAAGGTCCTGGAATCGGTGGGGGAGCGTTACGGCCACCAGTTCGAGTTCCCCTCGGCCCTCATCGGGGGGGCCGCCATCGACGAGGCGGGCGATCCCCTTCCCCCGGAGACTCTGGAGGCGGCCCGGGAAGCCGAGGCGGTCCTCCTGGGGGCCGTGGGGGGGCCCAAGTGGAGCGACCCTTCGGCCGAGGTCCGGCCCGAGCAGGGGCTTCTGAAGATCCGCAAGGAACTGGGGCTCTTCGCCAACCTGAGGCCCGTCAAGGTCTTCCCCGGCCTGGAGGGGGCCTCCACCCTCAAGAAGGATGTGATCGCCGGGACGGACCTGGTGATCGTCCGGGAGTTGACGGGCGGGCTCTACTTCGGGGAACCCCGGGGGATCTCGGGGGATCCCGGGGCGCGGGAAGCGGTGGACACCCTCCGGTATACCGAGATGGAGATCGAGAGGCTCGTCCGGGTGGGCTTCGAGCTCGCCCGGTCGCGGCGCAGGAAGCTCGCCAGCGTGGACAAGGCCAACGTGCTGGCCTCGAGCCGGCTCTGGAGGGACGTGGCCCACCGGGTCCGGAAGGAGTATCCGGACGTTGAATACGAGGACATCCTGGTGGACGCCTGTTCCATGTTCCTGGTCCGCCGGCCCGGCGACTTCGACGTGATCGTCACGGAGAACATGTTCGGCGACATCCTGAGCGACGAGGCGAGCATGCTGGCCGGCTCGATGGGCATGCTCCCCTCGGCCTCCCTGGCGGAGGGCTCGAAGGGCCTCTACGAGCCGATCCACGGCTCGGCGCCGGACATCGCCGGCAAGGGGATCGCCAATCCCCTGGCGGCCGTCCTGAGCGGGGCCATGATGCTTCGGATCAGCCTGGGCCTCGAAGAGGAGGCCCGTGCCGTGGAGAGGGCCGTCGGGGCCTTCCTGGCCGAGGGCAACCGGACGGCCGACCTGGCCGGACCCGGGGAGGATGCCCGGTCCACGGCCGAGACGGGAGAGGACCTGGCCCGGCGGATCCTGGAGGGGTGAAGGGCCGGGCTGTTCCGGGTCGAGCCGGGAATCGCCCTTTTTCTCCCTTCCTTCCGGGACTTTCCTTCCCGGAGGTTACTATGGATGGGCGACCTCTCTCAGTCCAGGAAGGCTCGTCATGAAAGGCAATCTTCCTCTCTCCTTCTTCTTCGCTTCCCTCTTCCTCCTCCTCCCCGAAAGCCGGGCCGGGGGGGTCGATGCGGCTCTCTACAGGGACAGGGGGGCCTGGGAGGCCGAGGTCACCAGGGCCCTTCCGGCCCTCTTGGAGTGGGCCGGCCTCACCTGGAAGTGGGTGGACGCCTCCGACGTCCGGGGCGGGGGCCTCCTGTCCCCCTCGGGAAGGCCCGAGTTCCGGGTCCTGGTTGTGCCCGGCGGATGGGCCGTGGACTACAAGCGCTCCCTGGGAGGGATGCGGGGGACCGGTCCGGGGGACGACGAGATCCGGAAATTCGTCGCCGCGGGAGGCGGATACCTTGGATTCTGTGCCGGCGCGTATGCCGCCTGCGACAAGGTCAAGTGGCTCGGCCGGACCTGGGAGTACCACTGGAACTTGTTCCCCGGTGTCGGGGAGGGGCCCTTGCCCTGGAACCCCCTGAAGGCGGGGAAGCTCTCGGCTTGTTTCGGAAAGTGCGTCCTCGATACGAGCCGGCCGGCCTTCAAGGGCCAGGGCCTTCCCGGCACGGTCCGTCCCCTTCTCTACGGGGGGCCGAGATTCGTCCTTTCCAATCCTTCCTCGCCGCCGCCGGGGTGGGCCGTCCTGGCCCGGCACGGCGAGGACCGGTCGGCGGCGATCGTCTCCTTCCTCTATCCCGGGACGGGAGGCGGCAGGGTGGTGCTCTGTGCCTTCCACCCGGCCTTCCTCGCCGGCGACAAGGGTCTTTACGACAGGGAGGAGGAGGATCTCTCGGCGGCCGGGGCCGGGAAGGATCCCGATGGAGAGCTTCCCGACTGGCGGCTCGCCCGGGCCCTGGTCCGGCTTGCGGCGGGCCTTCCTCCCGCTCCCAAGGCGGACCTTCCCGACTGCAAGGGGTTCATTCGAGTGCCGGCGACGATGAAGCTCGGCACGACCCAGACCCTCCTCCTGAGCGAACCCTCCTCGCCGGGGGCGGCCTTCCTCCTCCTGGGGGCCCTCTCCCGGGCGCCGGGCGTTCCTCTGAGACCGGGCCTGATCCTTCCTCTCTCGTGGGATCCCTTCCTGTATCTTTGCGCCGTGGATCCTGGAATCTTTCGTCCCAATCTTTCCAACCTCGACGGTTCGGGAGCGGTTCGGGTCTCCCTGCCTCTTCCCGGCAGGCCCGAGCTTTCCGGGCTCTCCCTTTCCTTTGCCTTTCTCCTCTTCAGGACTTCTCCCCGGGCGGCCCTCCTCTCCGTCTCCGCCCCGGCAGGAACCCGTCTCTACTGAGAAAGTCCCTCCGGGGGACTCTCTTTTCCGGCTTCAGGTCATCCTTGCGGGTGGGGAACGAGGAGACAGGGTGAAAGGATGCCACATGCGGCGAAGGGCAAATGCTGAGAATCTCTTTCTCCGGGCTTTTCCTTGCCCTTCTTTCCCCGGGATGTTCCGGGGCGAAGAGCCGGGGGGGATCCCGGGCGCCGCGAGGGCCGGCTCGAGGCCCGGGGCGTCTCCCGGACCGGCCCGGCGGCACGAGGGCGGCCTTCCCCGGACCCCGGGGGGAGCCAGGCCATGGATCCCCTCCGAAGAGGCCCCGGGCGGACCTTTCAGGGGCGGGGTTGGAAAAGGGGGGCGGGAAGGCTGTATTCTCAGCAGTTCCATCCTCATTTTCCCGGACCCAGGAGGCAGTCCATGGAGTGCAAGAAGGAAAGGAACCTGAAGAACTGCAACTGCACCTACGAGCCCTGCTCCAAGAAAGGGGTCTGTTGCGATTGCCTGCGGTACCACCTGGCCATGAAGGAGTTGCCGGCCTGTTGTTTCCCTCCCGACGTGGAGAAGACCTACGACAGGAGTTTCCAGGCCTTTGCCAGGGCTTGGAATCTCTGACTCCCCCGCCCGGGGAACGGAAGAGGAGGTAGGGGCTCTCCGAAGGACGAGGTGCGCAGGAACGGGTCGACCCGGACCTGCAAGGACGGTCTCCTGGAACCCAAGGTCGATCCCCGCGGCCGCATACGCCCGGAAACTCCTGGAAGAGGATTCAGCGGGGCAGACCGGGGCTCCCGCCCCGGCCGGCCGGGTGGATAGGAAGGGAAACGCCGCTCGATGCCCTCCGGGAGACACTGGGAGGATCCTCCCCGGGGAGGGGGAGAGGAGAGAGGTCGGGGTGATCGAGGCAGCCCGGGGGGAGACGGAGGCCCTCCAACTGGGCCTCCGGGGGAATGACTTGAAAGAAGGGGCCGCGCCCCTCCCTTCGGGCCCTTTCTCTTGTGCCGGAAGATCTGGCCATTCTGTTTCCCTCCGGGCATGATCGTCGGGAGAGGAGGTTTCCATGAAGAGTCCGGTCCCGTCCATTCTTCTTTTTGCGCCGGTCCTCTGGGCGGCGGCCCCGGCGGGAGAGGCCCAGTACGTCCCCGACCCCAGCCCCGTGGTCCGAAAGAAGCTGGAGAGGTGGCGCGACCTCAAGTTCGGCCTTCTCATGCACTGGGGGACTTACAGCCAGTGGGGGATCGTGGAGTCCTGGTCGCTCTGCTCCGAGGACAAGCCCTGGTGCCGGCGGTCCATGGAGAACTACTGCGAGTACAAGAAGCGCTACGAGGCGCTGATCAAGACCTTCGACCCCGTCCGCTTCGACCCCGGAAAGTGGGCCCGGGCCGCGAAAGAGGCGGGCATGAAATACGTGATCTTCACCACGAAGCACCACGACGGCTTTTGCATGTTCGATACCAAGCTCACCGATTACAAGGTGACCTCCAAGGAGTGCCCCTTCCACGAGGACCCGAGGGCGGACATCGCCAAGGAGATCTTCGATGCCTTCCGCAAGGAGGGGTTGTGGGCTGGGGCCTACTTCTCCAAGCCGGACTGGCACTGTCCCTACTACTGGTGGCCCTATTTCGCCACGCCCGACCGGAATCCCAACTACGACATTTCCCGCTACCCCGGGCGGTGGGAGAAGTTCGTCCGGTTCACCCACGGCCAGATCATGGAGCTCGTCACCCGCTACGGCCCACTGGACATCCTCTGGCTCGACGGAGGATGGGTCAGAAAGAGGACCGGGGAGGAGATCCGCAGGGCCATCGCCTCCCCGAACTACCGTTTCCAGAGGATCCAGAACCAGGACATCCGCATGGGGGAGCTGGTGAAGAAGATCCGGGCCGTCCAGCCCGATCTCATCGTCGTGGACCGGTCCGTCCGGGGGCCCTACCAGAATTACCTCACTCCGGAGAACAGGATCCCCAAGAAGGCTCTCCCCTATCCATGGGAGTCCTGTATCACAATGGGGGAAGGCTGGTCCTACAATCCCAAGGACAAGTACAAGAGCGTCAGGAAGCTCGTCCACATGCTCGTGGAGATCGTCTCCAAGGGCGGGAACCTCCTTTTGAACATCGGTCCCGGGCCCGACGGGCGGTGGCCCCGGGCCGCCTACGAAAGGCTCGCCGGGATCGGGGCCTGGCTGAAGGTGAACGGAGAGGCGATCTACGGGACCCGGGCCGTGCCACCCTACGCCGAGGGCCCGATCCGGCTCACCAGGGGAAAGGACGGAAGCCTCTACCTGGTCTACCTGGCTCAACCGGGCGAAGAGTCCCCTCCCGGGGAGATCTCCCTTTCCTGCCTCGGGCCGCCCGAAGGATCCAGAGTGGTCCTGCTGGGATACGATGAGCCCCTCGAGTGGGAGCCGAGAGGAAAGGGCTTCGCCGTGAAGATCCCCGAGAGGGCCGTGAAGGCTCCCCCCTGCAAATACGCTTGGACGATCAAGGTCCCGCCCGGCCCGAGATGACCTTTCTCGGCCTTCCCCTGGTCTTCGATTCCTTTCCCCAGTGGCTGGGGGCCTGCCTGATCCTGGTCCTGGCGGAGGGTGTCTACGTGAGCTTCGGCTTCGGGTCGGGCCTCATCGCCGTGGGCCTAATGGCCCTTGTGATGGAGAGCCTGAGAGACGTCGTCGTGATCCTCCTCCTGGTGAACCTCCCTGTGGAACTCCTGGTTGTGGCCGCCTCCGGGCGGAAGATCCAGTGGAAGGGAATCCTCCTCGCCGCCCTGGGCCTCCTCCCGGGGATCCCGGCGGGGACGTGGATGCTGGGGCTCGGGGATCCCTCCTTCCTCCTCCTTCTCCTTGGTGCCTTCCTGGTCTGTGCCGGCTCGGCCTTCCTATTTCTTCCGGTACATAGGAAATGGCGGCTTCCTCCCTGGGCGGGTTTCACCGCCGGCCTCTCCTCGGGGATCCTCGCCGGGCTCTTCGGAACGGGCGGGCCGCCGATCATCCTCTATTACCAGGTCCAGGGAACGGCCAAGAGCGTATTCCGGGGGACCCTGATGGCCCTCTTCTTCTTCACCACCCTGGTCCGGGGCCCCACATACCTGGCGGGAGGGCTGATCACCACGCCGAGAATCTGGTCCGCCCTGGCCGTCCTCCCCGCCGTGGGCCTGGGCGCCTGGCTCGGGAACCGGGTCCACATCAGCCTCAGCGAATCGGCCTTCCGCCGCCTCGTGAGCATTCTCCTGATCCTCCTGGGACTGGGTCTCTTTTTGAGATAGGAGGCCGGGTGGGTGCCCGAGAGGATTGACTTTGCCGTTTGCCCGCTTCAGAATCGAAAAATCCTTCCTGAAAGGCCCTGTTCTTCCACGGCATCCGGTCCTTCCTGCGGGCGAAGGAGGCCTCGATGATCCACTTCGGCGAGAATGCCCCCATCCGGGTGGAACCCGGCGGGGAGGGGGCTTACTGGCGGGTTGTGTTGAAGGAAAGGGAGGGCTGCCCGGTCGATTCGGCCCTCCTCGACGCCTTGGACAGGCTCTTCGACGCCGCTTCCGGGGAGAAGAGGCTTTGCTCCATGCTCTTCACCTCGGAGGGGCGGGATTTCCTGGTCGGGGCCGATCCGGTCGAGCTCGAGCCGGGCCGGATCGAGAACTTCCTTCCCCTCTTCTTCCGGGTCGTCGGGAAGATGATCGCCTCCTCCCTCTTCCTCATCGCCGCCCTCCGGGGACGATGCCTGGGGGCCGGGCTCGAACTCGTATCCGTATTCGGAAGGATCTACGCATCGCCCGATGCCAGGGTAGGCCTCCCCCAGGTGGGGAAGGGGCTCATCGCCCCTGTGGGGTCGGTGACTCTCCCCGAGCGGATCGGAAGGCCCGCCACGATGGAGCTCTGTGCGAGCGGGCACATCAAGAGGGCCGACGAGGCGAGCTGGATCGGCCTGGTGGATCACGTCGTGGAGAACCCCGAGGAGGTCGCCCGGGGGGAGATCGAGGAATACCTGGTCCCCCTTTCGGCCACGGCGGTCCGTCTCGCCGTAAAGACCCTGAACCTGGGCCTGCTGGAGGAATTTCGTTCCCGCTCCGAAGAGGTGAAACGTGTGTATCTGGAGGAGCTGATGGGATCGGAGGATGCCTTGGAAGGGCTCCGGGCCCGGGCGGAAGGCCGGGCTCCCCGCTGGAAACACGCATGATCCGCCTCGCCGAGGGAAGGGGCCCCCTCGTCTTCGACCAAGAGGGGCGGGCCTACGTGGACTGGGTCATGGGGCACGGGGCCCTTCTCCTCGGCCACGGCAGGCGGGAGATCAGGGAGGCCGTGAGGGAGCAGGCTCTCCGGGGGATCCTCCTTCCCGGGCCGACCTCCCTGGAGGAGGAGGTGGAGGAGAAGGTCCTTGCCTTCTTTCCACACCACCGGGCCACCGCCTTCGGCAAGAACGGATCGGACGTCTGCACCGCCTCGGTCCGGCTCGCCAGGGCCATCACGGGGAGGGAGGGGGTGCTTCATTACGGGTACCACGGCTTCCACGACGGCTTCGTCGCCTCGGACCGTTCGGTCCGGGGAGTCCCCGCCTCGTTGCAGGACCTGGTCCACCATATTCCTTACGGTGACCTGGATGCCCTGGAGGGGATCCTCCGGGCCCACGGAGAGAGGGTGGCGGCGCTGATCGTGGAGCCCTTCCGGGAAGTGCTTCCCTGGGAGGGGTACCTGCAGGGGATCCGCCGCCTGTGCGACCGTTTCGGCGTGGTCCTCGTCTTCGACGAGATAGTTACGGGATTCCGTGTGTCACCTGGAGGCGCACAGGAGGCCTTCGGGGTGCGGGCCGATCTCACCTGCCTGGGAAAGGCCCTCTCGGCGGGCATGCCCCTCTCGGCACTCCTGGGACCGGCCGAATGGATCGGGAAACTGGAAGAGCTCCGCTTTGGAATGACCACCAGGGCGGAACAGCTCTCCCTGGCCGCGGCGGCGGCCTCCCTGCCCCTTCTCGAGGATCCCGGCGTTTCGGAGAGGGCCGCGGGAGCGGGAAGGAGATTGAGGGAGGGTTTCCGGGAGGTGTGCCGCCGCGGGGGAATCGGCGCCCGGATGGAGGGCCATCCGGCGATGATGCGGGTCACCTTCGAGGAGCAGGAGGGCCGGAGCCCGGAGGAACTCCTGGAGTCCTTCGTCACGGCCTGCCGGAGGGAGGGGCTCTGGACCAACGGGACCTTCCTTGCGAGCGCCCTCCACGGGGGAGAGGCGCTGGATCATTCGCTTGGGGCCCTGGCCCGGGCCCTGGAATCCTTCCCTTGGCGTGGAGAGGAGTTCCGGGAAGAAGGAAATCGGTCATGGAGTACTTGAAGCCTCCTTCCGGATCGGCCCGCGGGAAGGTGGTCCTCCTGGTCCCGAGGTGGTCGGAGAATGGGGCGGGGGACGTCCAGGGCGTCCCCTTCCGGACGTTCTTCCTCGCCTGGGCCTTACTACGTGGGGGATACGAAGTCGTCATCTTCGACCAGGAGCTGGACCTGGACCTTTCAGGAAGGTGGGGGGACCTGGTTCCTCACCTGCGGGAGGCCCGGGCGGCCTTCCTCTGGATGAACGAGATGTATCCCTACCATCAGACGGTCAATACGTTGTCCCTGGCGGAACGGATCCGGGCCGACGCGCCGGGGACGCCCGTCGCGGCGGGAGGAGAGTTCCTCTCCGTCTGCCCGCCCCGTTTCCTCGATTTTCCCTGCCCCGTGGATTTCTTCGTTCGGGGCTACGGGGAGGGGACCTGCCTGGAACTCCTGGATGCCCTGGAGGCGGGAAGGGACCCGACCGGCATCCCGGGGCTCGCGGGGCGGGACGGTGGAGGCCGCTTCTTCGCGAATCCCCCGGGGAAGGTGCCGGCCCTCGACCCGGGATGCCTGGATCTCTACAGGCGCATCGACTTGTCGGGATTCATCCAGAGGGGAGGAATCTTCGGAAACGGGGAGCCCACCTTCATCATCGGCACGGGAAGGGGGTGCCTGAAGGGGTGCAGGTTCTGCGTGTGGAGCGGACGGCCCGCCCGTCTCCTCCCGGCCGAGGCCGTGGCGGACCTCGTGCGGGACCTGAGGGAAAAATACGGTGTCAAGCAATATCACGTGGCGGAGCTGGATTTCTTCACGGGACCCGCCAGGGTGCGGCGTTTCGCCCGCCTCATGCGGGAGAAGGCCCCCGACTGCGTCTGGTTCGCCCTGGGTTCGCCTTCGGACCTGGTCCGGCTCGAGGAGGACGACTGGGAGGAGCTCTACGCCGGGGGGCTCCGCAAGGTTGAGATCGGCATCGAGTCGGGATCGGAGCCTCTCCTCCGGCGCCTGGGAAAGAGACACGGCCCTGAGGAGTGTTACGAGCTTGTGCGGAAGATGCTTCATCGGGGCATCGTTCCCATGAGCAACTTCCTCTTCGGGTTCCCCGGGGAGACCCGGGAGGACCGGCGGGCATCTCTCCGGCTGATCCTGCGTATCTGGAAGCTCTCTCCACGGTGGAACGTCATGACCTTCCGCTACTTCCAGCCCACCTGGAACACTCCCCTGGGCGAGGAGGCCTGGGCGGCCTTTTCCGATCCTCCCCGGACGCTCCCGGAATACCTGGAATGGCGGCTGGACTTCGGGAAGCCCGGGAGGAGATCCATGCCCTGGCTGGAGGAGAGGGACGAGGCGGAGATCCTGGAACTCGTGGGCTTCCACCTGCCCCTGGCCACGTCCAAGCTTTCCCCCTCCGGGTTCCTGCGGAGAGGGGTCTACCGGGTCTTGAGGCGCCGCGCGGAGAAGCGGATCCGAAAACTGGACTTCAGGGGATCCTGGGACCGCCTGGTCTACCGCAGGCTCGTGGGGGAGCCCCTCGATTCCACCTATGTTCCCTAGAGGACCGGGAGGGAAGGCCGATGGAGGGGAAAAGGAAGCGTTTCCTGGAAGAAACGGCCCGGAGGATCGCGGAGAGGGTGATCCGGATCGCCGGGTACTCGGAGTGCCACGTCGGAGGGTCGCTCTCGGCGGCGGATCTTCTCGCCGTGCTCTACTTCGAGGTCCTCCGGGTGGACCCGGAACGCCCGGCCCGGCCCGACAGGGACTACTTCATCCTGAGCAAAGGGCACGCCCTTCCGGCCCTGGCGGCGGCCTTGTCCCTCCGGGGGTTCTTTCCGGAGAATCTCCTGGAGATGCATCTCCGGGAGGGGGGGATCCCGGGCCATCCCAAGAAGGGGATCCTGCCGGGCGTGGAGGCGTCGACGGGGTCCCTGGGGCACGGCCTCCCCCTGGCGGTGGGATTGGCCCTGGCACTCCGGGCCGAGAGGGCGCCCAACCGGGTATTCGTCCTCTTGGGGGACGGCGAGCTCCAGGAAGGCTCCAACTGGGAGGGAGCCATGTGCGCCGCCCACTACGGCCTGGAGAGGCTCGTGGCCGTAGTGGACCGCAACATGTTCCAGACGGGGCCGACCGAAGAGATCCTCTCCCTGGAGCCCTTGGCGGCGAAGTGGGAGAGCTTCGGGTGGGGGGTCCGCCGCGTTCCGGGCCACGATGTCGGCGCCCTTGCTTCCGCCTTCGCCGAACTCCCTTTCGCCGAAGGGAAGCCCTCGGTCCTGATCGCCGAGACGAAGAAGGGATACAGGGTGCCCTCCCTGGAAGGAGTCCACGCCGCCAGGCTCGACGGCGAACGGCTCGGTGAAGCCCTGAAGGAGCTGGGCGCCCGAGGGGAAGGTCCCGCCGGGCCGGCCGGTCCCCGGGAAGACGGTTGGGAGGAACCGGAGGTCTTCCTGGCTTCCGGCGCCGGGGAGACCGAGCCCCTCCCGGACCGGCCCCTCTCCTTCCCCGACCTGCTCCTGGACCTGGCGCGGAAGGACGACCGGATCTTCGCCGTGGGATGCGACACGTGGAACTTCTTCCTTCCCGTCTACCGTGCCTTTCCCGAGCGGGTCGTCGAGGTGGGGATCGCCGAGCAGACCCTGGCGGGTGTTGCGGCGGGGCTCGCCTTGCGGGGGAAGGTCCCCTTCGCCGTGGGCTTGAATCCCTTCCTCACCATGCGGGCCTTCGAGCAGATCCGGACGGACATCGCCTACGGAGAGGCGGACGTCAAGCTCGTGGGAGGTCATGGAAGCGGGGTGCGGTGCGCCGCCTGGGGGCCGACGCACCACGCCGTCGAGGAGATTGCGCTCATGCGGGTGATCCCGGGGATGACCGTCCTGATGCCTTCCGACGCCCGGGAGACCGAGGCGGCCGTCCGGGTGGCGGCCCGCTGGAAAGGCCCTTTCTACATCTCCCTGGCCCAGGACGTTCCCGGGCCTCCGGGGAAGCGGATCTTCCGGCTGGGGCGGGCCTCCCTGCGGCGCCCCGGAAGGGATGCCGCCCTTCTCTCCACGGGAGCGATCCTGGAGGAGGTCCTGGAGGCGGCGGAACGGCTCGAGGAGGAGGGGATCTCGGCCCGGGTCCTGGCCTTCCCCACGGTGAAGCCCCTGGACAGGGAGGCGGTCCTCTCGGCCGCCGAAGAGACGGGGGCCCTGGTCACGGTGGAGGAGCACAGTCTCCTGGGAGGACTGGGTTCGGCCGTGGCGGAAGTCCTGGCCGAGGCGGGAGGGGCCGTCCCGCTCTTGCGGCTCGGCCTTCCCGACAGGTTCCTGGACCTGGGCGGAGAGCGCCGGGATTTCCTGGCCCGCCTCGGGTTGGACGCCTCCGGGATCGCCCGGCGGGTCCTGGCCTGGGGCAGGGCCTAGAGGAGAAGGAGCCCTTCTTCCCTCGGCCGGGGCGTGCCGAAGATGTATGCTTCCCTCCTCTCGGGGCGGGTTTCTTTTCTCCCCCCTTTCTCCCTTCTTCCCCGGAGAGGTTGGAGCGATGCCTTCGGTTACGACCAGGATCGACGAGGATCTTTGCGATGGTTGCGGGCTCTGCGTCAGGGTGTGCCCCTCGGAGACCCTGAGCCTGGAAGGGGGCAAGGCCCGGGTGACGGGAGACCGGTCCCTCCGGTGCGGCCATTGCGCCGCCGTCTGTCCCAGGGGGGCCGTGAGGGTGGAAGGCGTGGAGGACCCCCTGGAAGGGCTGAAGAGCTTCCGGATCGGCGGAACCGCTCCTCCCGGCCCCGAAAGCCTGGCGGCCCTCATGGCGGCCCGTTTCTCCTGCAGGAACTTCAGGGTGGAACCTCTCCCCCGGGAGATCCTGGAAGACCTGGTCCGGATCGGGACCACGGCCCCTTCGGGCACGAACAGCCAGAAGTGGACCTTCACGATCCTGCCCGACAGGGAGAGCGTCCTCGAGCTGGGGCGCCTCACGGCGGACTTCTACGCCAAGGTCAACACCATGGCCAGGAATCCTCTTCTCCGGTTCTACTCCAGGCTCTTCGCCGGCGACGAACTGGGGAGGTATTACCGCGAGTATTATCCCATGGTCCGCAAGGCCCTGGAGGAGTGGAGGGCCGAAGGGAGGGACCGGCTCTTCCACGGGGCTCCGGCGGCGATCGTCGTGGGGTCCCTTCCCGGGGCGTCCTGCCCCGGCGAGGACGCCTTGCTGGCGGCGGGCTGGATGACCCTGGCCGCCCAGGCCCTGGGCCTGGGATCCTGCCTGATCGGCTACGCCGTGGAGGCGGCCGGGAGGGACCGGAGGATCCGGGAGCACCTGGGCCTTGCCGAGGGGGAAAAGGTCCGGGCCGTCCTGGCCCTGGGAAGGCCGGCTCTCCCCTTCCGTCCGGGAAAGGCCCGGTTCGCTCCGGTGGTGCGTTTCTTCGATGGCCGGGCCGGGCGTTCCGGCGGGGGGAGCCCGGCCGGCTCCTAGGCGGGTCTCTCTCCTCTTTCCTTCCGTCCCTCCACCCCACCGGTTAGGCTTTTCCTCCCCCCCGGACTGCCCGCCCCGAGTTTTTTCTTTCCAAAAGAGGCGAAGAGATGCGACCCAGGAAGTCCCTTGCCATCCTCGCAGCGGCGAGCTTGTGCTCCGGTCTTTTCGGCCCCTCCCTTTCCGGCCCCCTCCGGGCCCAGGAGAAGGCCGGGAAGTCGATCTATCACGACGGTTGGATCGACCTGAACAAGAACGGAAGGAAGGATCCCTACGAGGATCCCTCTCTGCCCGTGGAGAAGAGGATCGACGACCTCCTCTCCCGGATGACCCTGGAAGAGAAGACCTGCCAGCTCGCCACTCTCTACGGCTTCGGGAAGGTCCTGAAGGACAAGATGCCCAACGAGAAGTGGTTCCACCGGGTCTGGAAGGACGGGATCGCCAACATCGACCAGCAGTTCGACGGCAGGCCTCACACGGAATACGATCTTCCCGCCTCCCGCCACGCCCGCTCCATCAACGAGATCCAGCGCTGGTTCGTGGAGAGGACCAGGCTCGGGATCCCCGTGGACTTCACCAACGAAGGGATCCACGGCCTCCACGCCCGGGGGGCCACCTGTTTTCCCCAGCAGTGCGGCCTGGGCTCCACGTGGGATCCGGAGTTGATCTACCGGATCGGGGAGGTCACGGCCCGGGAGGCCCGCGCCCTGGGATACACCAATGTCTACGCCCCCATCCTGGACATGGCCCGCGATCCCCGGTGGGGCCGGGTGGAGGAGAACTACAGCGAAGATCCCTACCTCTCCTCCCGCCTCGGTGTGGCCATGGTGAAGGGGCTCCAGGACCACGGCGTGGTCTCCACGCCCAAGCACTACTGCGTTTACGGTATTCCGGAAGGCGGGCGGGACGGCCGGGCCAGGACCGCACCCCACGCCACACCGAGGGAGGTCTTCGAGATCTACCTGGCCCCCTTCAAGGCGGCCTTCACCGAGGGAGGGGCCCTGGGGACCATGGTCTCCTACAACGACTACGACGGGCTTCCCATCGAGTCCTCCACCTTCTTCCTCATCACCAAGCTCCGTCACGAGTGGGGCTTCCGGGGATACACCGTCTCGGACAGCGCCGCCGTCCGCTACCTTTGGAGCAAGCACCACGTGGCCTCGGACTTCAAGGACGCCGTGCGGCTTTCGATCCTGGGCGGTCTCAACGTGAGGACCAACTTCACCAAGCCCGAGGACTACGTCCTTCCCGCCAGGGAACTGGTCAGGGAAGGCAAGATCCCCATGAAGGTGATCGACGACAGGGTGAGGGACGTGCTCCGGGTGAAATACTGGCTCGGCCTCTTCGACCGGCCCTACGTCCCCGATCCGGAGAAGAGCGACAAGATCCTCCACTGCGAGGCCCACAGGAAACTGGCCTACAAGGCCGCCCTGGAGAGCATGGTCCTCCTCAAGAACGCCGGAAACCTCCTTCCCCTGAAGAAGAACCTGAAGACCGTCCTGGTGGCCGGACCCAACGCCGACGCCCGGAGGATGGTGCTGGGCGGTTACGGTCCGACGGGAGCGCAGATGGTGTCGGTCCTCCAGGGGATCCGGGAGAAGGTCTCTCCGGACACGGAGGTCGTCTACCTGAAGGGGTGCGACATCAAGGACAAGCGGTATCCCCAGAGCGAAATTCTTCCCGAGCCGCCGAAGGGCAAGGACCTGGCCAGGATCGAGAAGGTCCGGAAGGCGGCGGAGAAGGCCGACGTGGCGGTCCTGGTTCTCGGGGAGAACACTTCCATCGTGGGGGAGAGCCGCTCCCGGACGAGCCTGGACCTGCCGGGCTACCAGCGAGACCTGGTGAAGGCCGTGGTCTCCACGGGGACCCCCACGGTTGTCGTGCTCCTCAACGGGCGCGCCCTCACGATCAACTGGATCGCCCGGCACGTTCCGGCGGTCCTGGAGGCATGGTTCCCCGGCGAAGAGGGGGGGCGGGCCGTGGCCGACGTGTTGTTCGGGGACTACAACCCGGGCGGCCGGCTGGCCGTGACCTTTCCGAAGAGCGTGGGCCAGTTGCCCTATTGCTTCCCCCACAAGCCGGCATCACATGCGCCTGGACGCAATCGTGTCTCGGGGGCGCTCTTCCCCTTCGGCCACGGGCTGAGTTACACGAAGTTCGAATATTCCAACCTCGAGGTGGAGCCCAAGGTCCAGGGGGTGGGAGGAGACGTCCGCGTCTCGGTGGACGTGAAGAATGTGGGGGACCGCAAGGGGGACGAGGTGGTCCTTCTCTACCTCTCGGATCTCCAGGCCAGCGTCGTGCCCTACGTGGAGCTGCTGCGGGGATTCCGGAGGATCACCCTGGAGCCCGGGGAGAAGAAGACCGTCCGGTTCACCCTCACCCACGCCGACCTCCAGTTCATGGGGCCCCACATGGAGTGGATCGTCGAGCCCGGGGAGTTCCGCGTCCGGATCGGCTCCCTGGAGGATACTTTCCGGATCCAGTAGGAGCCGGGGACTCTCTCCCGCCTCCCCCGGGCGGTCGCCGCCCGGGGGAGGAGATCCGGCGGGCTTGCCATTCTTCCCTCGATCTGGGAGGTTTCTTCCGGGGAAGGAGGAAGCGGAAGGAGCCGGGTATTTTGCGGAGAGAATCGATCGGGAAGGGGCGGATCGGCCGGATCGCCGCCGCCGGTCTCCTCCTCTGGCTGGGAGGATGCGGGCTTTTCTCTTCCCCCCGGCCCGATCCATGGGCCCCACGGCGGCTCCGCCCCCTGGCCACCTTCCGGATCGAACGGGGGGGCCGTTTCCTGGGGAGACTCCGGAAACTGGAGATCCCCGACCCGGTCCGGCCCCGGGTGGTCTGGCTCGTGGAAAACCAGTGGGGCCAGTGGGTGGGATGGATCGACTCCACTGGAAGGGCCTTCGCCCTCAAACCCTTCGAGAAGGAGCCCGTCCAGGTCTATACGGGGAAGCTCGAAGATTGCCTGAAGGTCCTGATGGAACTTCCCTCGCCTCCCTCCCTGGAAAAGGAAGAGATGCCCGGCAACAAGGAGGAAAGATGATCGGCCCGGCCCGCCTCCTTCTTTTGTTCTTCTTTCTTCTCCAGGAAACCTCCTTCCTGCCCGGGCGGGACTGGGGCCCCCTGGAGGGAGCCCGGCGGGTCGCCGACAGGGTAGTGGGCCTTGGAACGGGCAAGGTGGGTTTCCGCCTGGTTCCGGCCGGTCCCTCCCGGCCCGTGCGGGACCTTTCCTCGGGAAGGGTCGCCTTCTCCCTGGCCACGGTCGTTCTGCCCGGGGCGACGAAGGGGGGAAGGGTGGAACTGAAGACCCGCCTCGTGGTTTCCCGGGCGGCCCGGGTCCGCTTCCAGGGGCTCCCGGGAAATCCTCCGGTCCGCCTCTGCCTGGACGGGAGAGAGATCCTCCGGCCCGAGAGGGCTGTTTCCCCTCCCCTCTCCCTGGAGAAGGGGGCCCATTCCCTTCGCCTGGAGATCCTCCTTCCTCCCAAGCGCCCCCTTCCCGTGAGGTTCCGTGTCCTGGAGGGGGAGAGGCCCTTTTGGGAGTGCCGCTTGGCCTTCCCGGGGAAGGGGAAGGGCGGGGGCGGGGCGGTCTGGCTCTTCCGGAGGCCTCCCTCCCCGGGGGAGGAAGGATCCTCCGGGAAAGATGGAGACACCCCCTGGAGGGTCCTTCCCGGGATCCGGGTTCCCGAAATCAGTTCCCCCTTCCCGGGATGGATCTATCCCCAGGGAGTGCTCCTCTACGCCCTGGCCCGCCTCGCCCGGGAGACGGGGGAGAAGCGTTACAAGGATTTTCTCGCCGCCTGGTGGGGAACGGCCCGCCGCCTCCATGAGGATTCCCTCCTCCTGGCCCGCCGGGCCCCTTGGATCCGCGGTCCTTACTGGATCCGTTTCCGGAGGCGCGCCCTGGACGACACGGGGGCCATGGGGGTCGCCGCGGCGGAGGCCTTCTTTCTCTTGAAGGATCCTTTTTGCCGGGAGACCGCCCTGGACATGGCGGAATACGCTCACAAGGAGCAGACCAGGCTTCCCGGCGGGACCTTCGACAGAGTGGACGGCTCGGGGAGGATCACCCTCTGGGTGGACGATCTTTTCATGGGATGCCCCGTCATGGTCCGGCGCTTCCAGATTACGGGGGAGGAGGAATACCTGGAGGACGCGGCCAGGCAGATCCTGGGCATGGCCGGACGCCTACAGAGGCCGGACGGCCTGTTCATGCACGGAATGAGGGTGACCGGGAAGAGGCCCGTCTCCTGGGCCTGGGGGAGGGGCAACGGTTGGGCCATGGTGGCGGAGACGGAGGTCCTGGCGGCCCTTCCGGTGGATCACCCCCTGAGGGCCCGGGTCCTGGAGGTCTTCCGGCGGCACGTGAAAGGGATCCTTCCCCTCCAGTCGGAAGGGGGGATGTGGCGCCAGGTCTTGGACCTCCCCCAGTCCTGGGAAGAGACCTCCTGTTCGGCCATGTTCGTCCTCTCCCTGGCCAGGGGAGTCCGCAGGGGCTGGCTGGACGGCCGTGCGGCCCGGGCCGTGGAAGCCGGGTGGAAGGGCCTGGCCGCACGGATTTCCCGGAAGGGTTCGGTCCGGGGGATCTGCGTGGGGACCAACCTGGGCCGATCCCTGGAGGATTACCTGGAACGGCCCGAGCGGACCGACGACCTCCACGGCCTGGGGCCGGTGATCCTGGCGGGACTGGAGACGGCCCGGATGCTCGCTTTGCCGGGAGAGGAACGTAGATGACCATGAAAAGGCCCTCGGGCCGGTCCTGCAGGGGGAGGGAGGGGGAGCTCCCCTTCTTTTTGGGGGCGGCGGGGGCATGACCAAGGTTCAAGGAAAGGTCTTCGGCCTCAGGGCGGCGGAGATCGGTGCCCTGGAGAAGCTCCTTCGGCGGCGGGTCCCGGCGGACCGGGCCGTATCGTACGAACTGGCCCGGGAGATCTCGGGTCTGGCCGATACCCTGGGCCGTTCCGTGGGGATCAGCCTGGACCGAAGGGGCCGGGTCCGGGGGGTGTGGGTCGATGCGCCGGGACGGGTGCTCCCGGCGGGACTCCTTCCGCCCCGGACGGGACCGAGCAGGTTTTCGGGGCTCCGTTTCGTGTACGCCACTTCCACCCAGGGCGGGGTCTCCCACGTGGACGCCACCGAGGCGGTGAGGCTCAGGATGGATGCCTGGGTTCGGGTGGAGACCTCGGGAAAGGGGTCGCCCCGGAAGCTCTGGATCCTTCTGCCCGATCCCACGGCCCTGGCCCGGGCGGGGGAGTCGGGGACTCTGGAGGGGGTCCGGGTCCAGGGCCCCCTGGACCCTCACGGGATCCCCCGGGACTTCCTGGAGACCGTCCAGGCCCTGGAGGAGGAGTTGGACCGCACTCTCCGGGAGGGGCGGCCGGCGGCTCCGGCCGAAAGGGCCCTCCTGGCGGGAATGCGGCCCTGGACGGAACGAAAGGCCGGCCTTGCCTCCCTGGACGAACTGGACCTGCTGGCCCGGTCGGCCTTGATGGAGGTCGTGGGAAAGGATCTCCAGAGCCGGGACAAGCCCGATCCCCGGACCTGGCTGGGGAAGGGCTTCGTCGAGGAACTGGTCCACCAGGCGGCCCGCCTGGGAGCCACGGTCCTGGTGGTGGACACGGCCCTCACTCCTGTCCAGGCACGGAACCTCTCCGAGGCCGTGGGGCTCCCCGTAGTGGACCGGGTGGGGTTGATCCTCAGGATCTTCGAACGCCGGGCCAGGAGCAGGGACTCCAAGATGCGTGTCGAGCTGGCCCGCCTGAAGTACGAACTCTCCCGGCTCCGTGGTGCGGGCCGGGACCTCTCCCAGATCGGGGGCACGTCGGGAGGAGGAGTCGGCGTCCGCGGGAAGGGAGAGCCCAGGCTGGAGCTGGACCGGCGGCGCCTGCGGGAGCGGATCCAGAAACTCACCAGGAGGATCCGGGAGCGGGGGGAGCAACGCCGGGAGACCCGGAAGGCCCGGGTCCGGGCGGGCGTCCCCATCGTCTCCCTGGTGGGCTACACCAATGCAGGGAAGTCCACCATCCTCGGGGGCCTCACCCACACCAAGGCTTTCGCCGAGGACCTCCTCTTCGCGACCTTGGATCCCATGGCCAGGCGGCTCAGGCTCCCCCGTTCGGGAAGAAAGGTAATTCTCACCGATACGGTGGGTTTCTTGAGGGAATTGCCCGAAGGACTCCTGGACGCCTTCCGGGCGACTTTGGAGGAGTTGCGCGAGGCGGACCTCCTGGTCCACGTGATCGACCTCTCCTCCGGGGACTTCGAGGCCCAGAAGAAGGCCGTCGAGGAGACCCTGGCCTGGCTGGGCCTGGAGGAACTTCCCAGGCTGGACGTGTATAACAAGGCGGACCTGGTGGACCGGTGGGCCCTTTCCCCTGTGGTGGAGCGCGGGGGGGGGATCATGATTTCCGCCCTGGACCCGGAAGGCCTGGCCGTCCTGGCCGAGAAGATCGAAACCCGCCTGGAGGAGACGGAGGCCTGGGCCCGCAAGGGCCGGGCCGAGCGGGAGAGCAAGGAGAAGCCGTGAGCAAGTCCAAGGACAAAGAGAAAGAGACCAAAGCCAAGGAGAGAAAGGGAGAGGCCCCCGAGGCCCGGGAGGAGCCCAAGGCCTCCTCCAAGGCCCCGAAAGCTTCTTCTTCCAAGGCCAAGGAGAAGGCCGGGAAGGGCGAGGCCAAGGCGAAGCCCTCCAAGAAGGGGAAGTCCTCTTCCAAGGAGAGCTCCGGGAAGTCCGGAAAGACCCGGAAGGCCTCCAAGCCCAAGAAGGGGGAGGAGAAGGCCCCCGTGGAAGGGGCCGGCCGGGAGGACCCGGGGGAGGCGGCCAAGAAGTCCAAGAAGAAGACCTCTTCCGGCGGGGCCTCGGCGGGAAAGGGAAAGAAGAAGGCCTCCGCCAAGGGGGCGGTCCCGGAAAAGGGTGAGGTCCCGGAAGAACCGGCCCGGGAGGAAGAGGCTCCCACCAGCTCCGAAGAAGCCCCTCCTTCCCCCGCCGAGCCCAAGGAGGGTCCCGGGAAGCCGGCGAAGGAGGAGATCCCCGGCAAGACCCGGGACTCCTCTTCCTCCGGTAAGGAGGGGGAGGAGAGCGGTCCCCCCAGGGATGAGGCCCCTCCCCCTCCCCGGGAGGAGCCCGAGGATTTCCTGGAAGGCCTCTCTCCCAGGACGAGGTCGATCCTCAGGGCCGCCAAGGGGCTGAAGGACCGGCTGGGCCACGGTGCCGTCACTACGGGTCACCTGATCGCCGCCATCCTGGAAGAAGAGGCGGGGATCGCCCGGGACGTATTCTGGGACATCAACGCCTACCCGGACATGTTCGTCGAGGAGATGTCCAGGATCAAAGAAATCCCCGTTCCGGAAAGGGGCTACTGGTTCGACGAGAAGGTGGCCCTGGTGGTGGAGCGTGCCAAGGACGGGGCCGAAGCCCTGGGGAGCCCCGAGGCGGAACCGGAGCACCTGGTCCTGGCTCTCCTCTCCCTCCCGGAGGGCCACGCCGCGGAGATCCTGGAGGAGTTCGCCATGGACCGGGATGACCTGAAGGCGGAGATCCTGGCCCACATGGGGATTCCCCTGGAGGATTGCCCCGACTGGGAGCACGAGACCAGGAGGGAGAAATCCAGGAGGCTCAGGAAACAGAAGAACCGGAAATAGTGCCGGCGGGTGGTTGTTGGGCGGTGAGGGGGTTTGGTCGGGAGGAAAGGGGGTGTATGGCTCAGGTTGAGATTGTGAGGAAGAAAAAGGAGACTTTTTCCGGGAAGGCTCTTCTCAGGGTCCCAGAAATGTAATAAATATTCGAAAGGAGTCTGCTTTCTCCCCTGGACTCGTCTCTTCCGGATCTTCCGGGCATCCCTTTTTCAAGAGAGGAGTCTGTTCCACCCATGAGAACCACCCTGATCGTTGTTCTTTCCAGCTTTCTCGCCATGGGGCCCCTGCTTTCGGCCCAACCCAAGGCGCCGGTCTGGCCCAGACAGGTCTTTTCTCCCTACGTGGACGTGACCTTCCAGCCCGACATGGCCGGAACGGCCCGGAAGGTGGGGATCCAGTTCTTCAACCTGGCCTTCATCGTCTCCAAGAGCTACCAAAAGCCCGTTCCCGCCTGGGGTGGGGTGGGAGCGGTGAAGAACTCCTACATGACCGGCCAGGTGGCCCGGCTCAGGGCCATGGGGTGCGACGTGATGGTCTCTTTCGGGGGGGCCGTGGGCATGGAGCTGGCCTGGGCGGCGGAGAAGCTTCCCCAGAGTGCGGCCCTCCAGGCCCTCGTGGCGGCCTACCAGTCGGTGATCGACGCCTACGGTTTCACCCACCTGGACTTCGACATCGAGGGTGCGGCCATCGCCCGGCCCAAGTCGGTGGCCCTTCGCTTCCAGGCCATCAAGATCCTCCAGGCCCGGGCCAGGAAGGCCGGGAAGGAGCTGAAAGTCTGGTTCACCCTTCCCGTGATGCCCACGGGTCTCAACTACTGGGGCAAGGCCTTCGTCTCCAAGGCCGTCGCCATGGGGGTGGACTTCGAGGGGGTGAACCTGATGGCCATGGATTACGGCGGCCCTTCCAAGCAAATGGGCAAGGACGCCATCGACGCCGCCACGAACACCCACAGGCAGCTCATGGGAATCCTCAAGAACAAGTCGAGCGACCAGGTCTGGGCCATGATCGGGATCACCCCCATGATCGGCCGCAACGACGTGGCGGGCGAATTCTTCTACCAGAAGGACATGAGGATGGTCCTGTCCTTCGCCAGGCGGAAGAAGATCGGCATGCTTTCCTTCTGGTCCTTGACCAGGGATTTCCCCCCGCCTGCGGGCCAGTTGGGCCAGGTCTCTCCCCACCACAGCGGGATCCCCCAGAAGAACTACGAGTTCTCCCGGATATGCGGTCCATTCACTTCGCCTTGGAGGGACCTTGGGATGGGCCTGGCGGGGACGGGGGGGATCCCCCGGCTGGAAGGGACGGGTACCCTGGATCCGAATACGCCCTTCGGCCTGTTTCTCGGCAAGGCCCCTGCGAACGCGCCGGCACTGCTTGCGGTGGGCCACAAGCGATGGGACCTGAAGATCTTCGGCGGGATCCTGGTCCCCAAGCCGGTGCTGGTCCTCGCCGGGACCACCGGCTCGGGCGGGGCGGTCCAGTGGAATCTCACTTGGCCCGGCGGGGTCCCCTTCGGAACGGGGCTCTACTACCAGGCCTGGGCGGTGGACAAGGCTTCCTCCTCGCGGCTCTGCGCCTCCAACGCTCTGGAGAGCCGGAACCGGTGACATTCGCTCGTCACGTCCTTCGTCCGTGACTCGGCCGGCCGGGGCTGACGTACGAAAAATCGGGGCTGACGTACGAAAAAAATGTTCGTCAGCCCCTGCCCTTTACCCCGTTAGCCCCTGCCGGCGGGGATGTGCGGCCCGGAGGGCCGCAACATTCCCGACGTCAGGGGGAGTCATGGGTTTTCCATCTTTTTTTGGCGTTGCAACGATGGCCCTTTTCAAGCTCGGGAGGGGGGTGTGGCGCTGTCGGGGGTGTAGCCACTCCCCGGGCGTCCTCGGTCTGGGTCTTGCGACCCAGACCTCGGCCGGCCGGGGCTGACGTACAAAAAACAAAAAATCGGGGCTGACGTACGAAAAAAATGTTCGTCAGCCCCTGCCCTTTACCCCGTTAGCCCCTGCCGGCGGGGATGTGCGGCCCGGAGGGCCGCAACATTCCCG
>CAZLQD010000029.1:0-323086 GCA_964561605.1 uncultured Planctomycetia bacterium | reverse complement strand
AAATCACCTTCTCTTTTTGACCAGGTCCTGTGGCCTCCAGGGAGTGAACCAAGGCTCTTTCCTAAGGGGCTTTTCTGGGGCGGCGATGGAATCCACCTTGGGCGGTATGGTGGCCCCCTTCAAACCGGCCTCCACCCAGTTCAACCCCAGGAAACTCTGGAGGTTGGTCCAAATATGGCTACTGTCCGGATTTGCCAACTGGGCGTTGAAACGCCAGCCTGTAACATAGCCGGCCTGGTTCCAGAATATGGTTGTATCGGGCACGATATCCGGCCCTCGCGTATCTCCGATCCCCCAGGTCAGGTCCAGGACGTAATTGGTGTTTGGTGAAGGATTGAAGCCGAAGGGCCCCAACATGGCCTGGTTGGACCAGGGATCGAGCCACCCGCCTTGGGAGTTGTAGACCCATGAACCGGGAGGATTGAGGATCCCGTAGATGGCATCGTAAACGTTCTTCACATAATAAAGGTTTTCATTGTCGTACCAGGGTGTTCCGCTCGCCCCCCCGCCGTCGTCGAACCAAGGATTGGAGGAGAAAGCATCCGTGAAGGTGCTCACAGTCCCTCCCGGCTTGCTCCTGGTCCTCCAGGGACCTGGATACATGGCCCAGAAGGGGTGGATGTCGCTCAGAAGATGGGGAGAGATGTCGCACATGAGATTTCTCATGAAAGGCCCTTTTCCCCCGGAGGCAAAGCTTGCCCGGAGTGTCCCACCCTCACCTGTGGTGAAATTCCTGTAGACTTGAGCTTGGCTATCAAAAAAAAGGGGAGGAACGTAGCCGGAAACTCTCCATACATAAGACCACCACTCATAGGGCTTGTAAGGAGGGCTGGAATTGGCCGAAATGCTCCTTCCAATCCAAAGATTGTAATTGGGCCTGGTCGGGTTGGTGTAACCAGGGCCGATATAATTGAAGAAAAGAATCGCCGTATTGTCGAAGGAGTTGAAGCCCGACGGCCTCGGCGCCCCAGGACGGTTTTCAGGTGATTTGGAGAGGATGGTAGTCTCCGCTACGTAACCGGCAATGATCAATTCTCCCAACTCATCCGCTCCCAGATCGGTATAATTTAGCATCCCATTCCATGTATTACTTGGGTTGTACCAGGAACAATCGTTGGACCTGGCGTTCCCGAAACCTTCCAGGTCCGTATCGGAACAATTGTAAACCGCGTTATCCGCGAATGAGAGGGGAAGTCCGGGAGCGTAATTGATGGTGGTCCCGTTCTGCATGACAATCGGGAAATTGCCGCAGCAAAAATCCAGGCCGACATCAACTAGTGGATTCGGGGAATACCTGTCTACACCCCCATCAGAGGTTTTTCCTACGTGGTAAGTAAGACGAAAATCATGGGGGGAAAGGTCATGGTTGGAGGGAAGGATGTTGTTGGCCGCGTTGTGGTAATTCCAGAGAATGTCGTTGATGTAGAGGTTCCCCCTGTTCGCTGGGTTGCCGAACCCGGTATACATGGAAATATCAACCCTCGGTGATACGTTTAGCGCTTGGCTTTGGTAATTGGGCCACCCGGGAACATACCCTCCTGTATTCACTCTCTTCTGTGTGGGACTAATGTATTCATAGGCGTTGAAATTCTGAAGGATCTTTGTGCCCGGGCTCCCAATTTGCTTGACGATCAAGTCTCGAGGCTGAAGCCCTTCGAACCCGGACATGGCCCCTATTAGAGGCTTATAGCCCCTGACATTCGACCTGGACCCGGTTCCTGTGTAAGGAGAGGTTGCGTCAAATATGCAATTAATGATCGCCGGCTTGCTCACGCCGTAACCTTGGATGGAAGAACGCAGATCGGGGGCCTTCAAGATACCGACCATGTTCCACGCGATGGTGCAATTTATGATCTTAGGCCTGTTGATTCTCCAGGAAGATCCACCTGTCGTGTAATTGTGGCCGTCACCGATGGCGATTCCAATCACGTTGTTGGTGATGATGCAGTTCGTCACAGAGAGCCAAATCTCGTAATCGGGGAACTCCGGCTGGTCGTCCCCCTCTATAACCACTCCGGCGCCTTTCACTTCCTGGCCCTGGGGTGTGTTCAAGGCCTGCCCCCTAGCCCCCTCGATGGTCACCCCATCGATGAAGGAAAATTCCCAATCGGAATGGTTGGGGTTCTCTTTTCCTCCGATCACAAGGTTTCTTGTATCAACAGTGAAAATGGAAGATTCGAATTGGCTTCCCTCGTAGCCACGGGCATTGAAAATGGTATTCAAAGCACTCGTTCCTTGGATCCCTACCCGGTCAGGTATTGGAATTGGGAACCTTTCCCCGTTATAGGGAAGGTGGCTCTTGGGATCGTAATTGTTCGTTCCCTGGATAATGGGAGCATAAATACCCGGAAGAGCATGAACCACAACAGCCTCGACCGTCTTTCCGGTTGCCTTGTTGGTCCAAGGAAGACCTGTAGGGCCGAAGTTCGCCCAGAACCATGCCAAGAAACCCTGGGGACCGTTGATGGTCTTGAAGGAGTAAGGAAGGTGGATCAAGTAGCCCTGGGGGGCGCCGGTGGTTCCCGCCGAGGGATGGGTCTGCAAAGCGGGGTTAGTGGGAGGCTGACCTGAAGCCTGATGCATGTTTTGGCTGTAGGCAAGAGTGTCGTCCCCATAGATGGGGTCCACGTAGACGTTCAGGACGAACTGGGTCCTGGCCCCGGGCCCGGTCGGCCCCTGGGCATATGCGTGGTTACCCAGGAAAAGGACCATGACGGCAAGGACAAGGATCCCGAGAACCAGGTAGGTAGGTAGGTAGGCAGGGAAGCCGTTCGGCTTTTTTACGGTTCATTTTGGGTTTCGTTTTCATGACTCCTCCTCATTCCGATTAGGACATTTCATTCTAGCTCCTTTTGGGGGTTCCGTTTCCAAGAGCAGGTGGTAGGGGCCCCTGGGAGCCTCAAAAGGACACACAGGAAAACGGCCGAAAGGGGGACTCCTGGGGAGATGAAGGCCTTCCTCACTTAAAAGTAAAAATAGAGCAAGGTCTAGGTTCATCCCCGAAGAAGACTTCGCAAAAAGAATAATCCCCATTTCTGCCTCCGGAGCCCTTTTTTTTCCAATTTCCACCTGCAATGCAAGGGAAAAAATCTACAATTTCTAAAACTGGTCTAAAAATCAACTTAATTCCTCCCCCCTCATCTCCTGTTCCGGCCTTGTCAACCCCTTGACTCTACAGGAGGATGGGCCGGGGCCTTTTCACTTCAGCCCAAACCACCCCCGTCCCTCGGGCCGGCCCGGGTATGGACGAAGCTCCTTCTTCCTCCTTCGTCAGCCCCGGCCGGCCGCGGCGAGTTCTTCTTCCAGGCGGTAGATGAAGGCCAGGATCTCGGCCATGGCCTGGTATGCGGCGGGGGGCACTTCTTCTCCCACGTCCAGGCCGGCCAGGACTTCGAGAAGTTCAGGGTCCTCCCTGACGGGGATCCCGTGCTCCGCCGCGGCCCGGAGGATCCGGTCCGCCACGTCCCCTCCACCGGCGGCGAGCACCCGGGGGGCCTGGTCCCGGTCCGGGTCGTAGCCCAGGGCGACGGCCCGGCGGATCTTCCTTCCTTCCCTGCCTCCGCCTCGTCCCATCAGCCCTCCACGTCCACGTACCGGCCACGCTCCAGCCCCGGGCCCGCCGGCAAGGGCAGAGCCAGGGACTCCTCCCTCTCCAGGAGTCCGGCTTCCAGGGAGAGGGGGTCCAGGCCGGCGGCGGCAAGGGCCGAACCCAGCCGCGGGAGGTTCTCCTTCAACACCCTCACCGTATTCTCGGAATCTGCCCGGAAGAGGATCCTCGCCGTCCGTCCAAGGACCTCGGCGTCCACCCGCAGGCCGCCGAGGTGGTGCAGGTTCAACAGGAAGACCACCCGGAAAGGCCGCTCCTCCCTCTCCCGGTCCTTCCTCCCCTCCTCTCCGCCTTCCTCCCTTTCCTCCACCCGGGGAGGGAAGAGGTGGATCTCTCCGGCCTCGAGACCCGGAACCAGGGGAAGGGGAATCATGGCTCCTCCCCCGAGGCGGGCCCTGTGGAGGTTCTCCGCCTGGAGGCTCTCCAGGCCCTCCAGGGCCGCCCGGATCACCCGGCCGATCTCGGACCCTTCCTGCCCTCCCCCCCGGGCGGGAGGAGCATTCTCGAGAAGGAGGGCCTTCAAGTCCTCCTTCAGGTCCGCCGGCGGGGTCCTCCCTTCCCGCAGGGCGGCGACCAACCTGGCTTCGTGCCCTATCCCCAGGCGGCGGACCCATTCCTTCATACCGGCCGGTGTTTTCGGAAGAGCGGAAATCTTTTCCGCCGCTTTCGCCAGGGGGGGAGGGAGCTTCCCCTCCCGGGCGAGACGGACCAGGGCCTGGAAACCCGCCCGGAAGGCAGTCCCGCCACCCTTGGCCAGGAGCCTGGCCAGGATCCCCGAGGAGGAGGGGGAAAGCCTCTCCCCCCTCGAAGCCGGGGCGAGGAGGATCTTCTCCCCCGTGCCTTTCACCGTGAAGGAGTAGGTCTTCCCTTCCTGGAGGGGAAGCCGGGTCTTGGCCTCCACCTTGATCCCCCTGAGGCCGAGGAGGACCTTCCCCTCCCCGAGCACCTCCAGGACCGTAGCGGAGACACGCTGGCCCACCTGGAAATCCATGGCCACCAGGGCCGGGTCCCGGGAAGTGAGTTCTCCCGGGGGCCCGGTGACGGCCTGGGTGAGGGATGGTGTCCGCTCCATGAGAAAACCGGGAAAGAGACCCTTGCCTGCCTTTCTCCTCCTCTCCTTTTTCGGCCCTTTGCCCCCGGAGAATCCAGCAAAGGGGGGGAAGAACCTCCCTTGCTCCCCCTGGAAGGCAACGGAAAGCCCGCCGGGAGAGTCTCCGGGCTCGAGCCCCGCCCGGCCTCCCGGCGCAAAGAGGCCAGGGACCCGGCGACATTCCTCCGATCTCCTCCCCTTCGAAAGGCCCGGGAGAAAAAAGAAACCGGGCCGCGGAGACCGCGGCCCGGCTGGAATCGGCGAAAAGGGGATCCTACTTCCCGAAGGTCAGGTCCAGGGCTCCCGTGGCCTGGCTGCAGTAGATCTTCACCCGGAAGTAACCCGCCTGGGAGGAGTAGGCCTCCAGGGTGATCTCGTGGTTGCCCTGCTGGGAGAGGTTCACCAGGGCCTGCCAGGAAAGAAGCAGGTGGGCCCCGTCCACCAGGCCGTAGAGGCTCGGGAGGCCGGGGGTGGAGATCCTCATGACTGCCCCATCCATGGCGGAAGGCAGGAAGAAGCCCAGGTTGTTGAACTTCGGCCTGATCATGATGGGATCGACGGCGCCCGAGAAGGGCCCGCTCACGATGGCCTGCCAGCCTCCGGGGATGGATGTGAGGGTGACCACCGGGTTCCCGGCGTAGATGAGGGAAGAAACCATGTAGGCGTCGGCCCCTTCCAGAACGAAGGAGGCCCCGCCCGTTCCCTTCCGGTCGGGAAGGAGACCCGCCTGGTCCAGCTTGGCCATCCCCTCGAAGAGGGGCTTCCCGTCGGAGGCCTTGAGCCTGGTCACGCCTCCCAGGTAGGGAAGGTTGATCCAGCCGCTCTCACCCCGGGTGGGGGTTCCTTCCCCGGCCTGGAAGTTGGACAAGTTCCCCTTGGCGCCCGGATCGGCCCGGAGCGTCAGCAAGGCGGCCCCTCCCAGGGCGACCCCCAGAAAGGCGGAAAGGAGGAGGGCCTTGGAAGTTCTTCCCGCGCTCCTCGTTCTTCTTCCTGCCATCTTCACGGCTTCACCTCGCTGGAAAAGAATTCCGGGAAGGCGCGGCGGAGTTCCCCGGCGAAACGGGGGTTCTCCTCGAGCACCCGGCCCAGGGCCCGGTGTCCCGCAAACATCTCCCCGACAGATTTCCTCTTCTCCGGGAACCCGTCATAGAGTTCCCTGAAACACTCCTTGCTCTCCTCGAAGCGCCCCATGAGAGCGTAGGCCAGGCCCAGGTTGAACCAGGACGTGAAGAACCTGGGCTCCTTGGAGAGCACCTCCCCGTAAACGACGCGCCGGAAACAACGGGCGGCGTCCTCGAAGCAACCCATCTGGAGATATACGTTTCCCAGGTTCTCCAGGGCGAACCCCCGGATGGGGAGACTCCGGGAGGCGCGGAGCACCCGGCGGAATTCCTCGCAGGATCCCTCCAGGTCGCCCCCCAGGTTCTTGGCGTGGCCCAGGTAGATCCGGGCCTCGAAGAAGCGGGGCATGATGTCCAGGGCCTCTTCCAGCAGTTGGGTCCCTTTGGCCAGGTTGCCCTCGGGGCTCTCCAGGCGCTCTTCCAGGAGAGCCTGGGCCATGACCCACCTCCGGCCCCCCTCCCGCCGGCGGACGGCGCCACCCACGAAGCGTTCCACCAACTCCGCGCCCGGGTCCTCCTGGTCAGGAACGGGGACGGGCTCGACGGCCACTTCGCGGCGGAAGCCGGGAGATACGGAGAGAAGGACGTAGGCCTTTCCCAACTCGTAGAAGATCTGGGCCAGGTGGAGCTGCTTCTCCTTCCCGCCGCTCCTGACGGGGCCCCGGGTGGAGGAACTCCTGCCGATGCCCCGCTCCATGAAGCCCCAGGGATCCTGGTGGGCCTTGACCTGGCGCCGGAGCTGGTTGAAGAACTCCCGGCACTTGGGGCAGACCTCCATGTGGACCAGGACGCGGCGCACCGCCGCGGGCCCGAGCTCGCCGTCCATCATGCAGGAGAGATCCAGCTGGATGGGCCGGCAGGGATCGTGGTCCAGACCTTTCCGCGTCCTGGCCTTCATGATCCCGCCACTCCCGCCGAAGCCCTGGCGGCTCCTTCCAGGCGCCGCTCCATGTTCCGGATGATCTTCTTCCTGGCCCGGAAGATGACCATCTTCAGGTTCTCCACCTTGATCCCCATTTCCGCGGAGACTTCCTTGTAGGAGAAGCCTTCCACTTCGACCAGGTAGAGAGCTTCCCTCTCCCGGTCGTTCAGCTTGTTGTATTCCTCCAGGTAGAGCTGGAGGTAGAGGAGCCAGGCCTGGTTGCAGGCCTCGGCGCTCTCACCCCGGATGAGACGATCCTGGGGGGAGAGGGCGTTCTCGTCGGCGGGCTCGAGGAGATCCTCCATGGAGAATTCGAAGCGGTTCTCCCTGGAGGCCGCCTTGAGGAACCGGAGAATCGTATTCCGGATGATCATGCCCGCCCAGTTCCGGAAGGCCTGGGGCTTGTCGGCCTTGAACTTGAAGGGGTAGCGGTAGATGTTGATGAAGACCTCCTGGAGCACGTCGTTGGCGTCGAGCCGGTAATGGCTCCGCCGGAGCCGGCCCAGGATCGTGATGAAGAAGGGCCTGCTGTTGAGCTCGTAGAGGAGGCCGAAGGCGTTGGAGTCGGCCGTGTCCCGGTAGACCTCCATGAGCCTCGTGCTCACGGCGTCCAGGTGGGCTTCCAGGCCTGTCTCCCGGACTTCCCGGGCCAGGTCCCGCAGGTCCGGAGCCCCTACCTTGCCTGCCAGGTCCTCCAACCTGGCGGCCACGGATTCGGCGCTCGGGCCGGCTTTTCGCGAAAAGTCCATGCGGGACACGCCCCCGGCTTTCTGGGAACTGGGTAGCCTTCAGGCCGCTATTATCCATAGATGCAAGAGTTTGGAAAGTAACGATCCCCCCGATCCCGTCACGTTTGGAGAAAAATCGGGGCTTCCTCGTGGAAAGGAACGGCCCGCCCCGGGGGAAGTCCGGCTCCAGGCCTCTCCTTACCCTCTCGAATCGGAGGGGTTGGGTCTTCCCGTCCCCTTCCTGGGCCCGAAGAGAGCCGCCACCCACCTGCGGGAGAGGATCCAGTCGGTCAAGACCTCCAGGGGCCGGCCCAGCCAGGAAGGAAGCCGCCCCAGACGGCGATACCATCCCAGGAGGGTCCCGAAGTGGGCCTGGAAGAAGAGGACCTGCCGCCGGGAGATCCCTGGAAGGTCCAGGGAGGAATCCTGGAAGTAGTCCAGGACCTGCCTCTCCGAGAGGAGCCCCTCTTCCCTGGCCCGCTCGAAGATCTCCGTCCCCCGGAATGGAAAGAGGATGGAGTGCTGGACTTCCCCGGGATCCAGCCTGGCGTTGAGCTTCAAGGTCTTGAGCAGAGAGGAGGGCGTCTCCCCGGGCAGGCCCAGGAGATTGTAGGTCAGGATCTGGATGCCCGCCTCTTTCAGGAGGCGAAAGGCCTTCTCCAGGAGGGCGTCGGAAACGGCCCTTCCCAGGACCTCCTTCCTAAGCCTCTCGTCCCCCGATTCCAGGCCGATATGGACCTTCCTGCAACCCGTTTCGGCCAGGAGGGCCACCCTTCCGGGAGTCACCATCTCGGGCCGCAGGTTGCAACCGAAGTCCCTCCCCACACGGGACTTGTAGAGACGGGAGAACTCCTCCATCCACCCCAGGTCCACGCCGAAGATGTCGTCGTCGAAGAAGAACCCCCCCACGGGCCCGGGGAAGATGTCCAGGGACTTTTCCAGCTCCTCCACGAACCGGCCCGGAGGCTTCTGGCGGATGTAGGCCTGGCCTCCCGCCCGGTAGGTCTCCCTCAGGGTCCTGTTGCAACAGTAGGTGCAGTGGAAAGGGCACCCTCTGGAGCTCATTGCCGAAAGGATCCCCTGCTCGCCTCCCTGGATTCCCAGGAGGTCGAAGAGGTCCCTCTTGGGGTGGGGCAGGCGGGCGAGGTCGGCCGAAGGGGCCAGTCCGCCGGGATGGACCTCCCCCGTGGAGGGGTCCCGGCACCAGACCCCTCCCCCCGGGCCGGGCCGTTCGCCCTTCTCCAGGAGGTCCGCCACCCTTGGGAGGACCTCCTCCCCGTCCCCCCGGCACACCCAGTCCAGGCCGGGAATCTCCCGCAAGGTTCCTTCGGGCTCCAGGGTGGGATGGATCCCCCCGGCGATCACGGGCCAGCGGAGTTCCTCTTTGAGGAGGGGGCACAGGGCCTTTACGTAGACCTTCTGGATCGTTGAGAAGGAGAAGGCCGCAAGGGAAGGCTTTCCTTCGCCGGCGGCGGCGACCCGTTCCAGGACCGCCTCGGGAGGCTCCCGCCGGACCAGGTGGACCAGGGCGGTCTCGTGGCCCCTCTCTTCCAGGACGGCCGCCAGGGAGGCCAGGCCTTCGTAGTAGTATCCCCGCCAGCCCGGAACGTCCAGGATATCCGGATAAATGAAAACGACCCGCATCGCCCGGGTCCTTTCGGTGAAACCCTCTCGTCCTTGCCGGGAGGAGGGAACCCTCCTCCCGGGGGCCGGAATCATCTCCTCAGCCCGGGGAGGATCAAGTCCTCTTCAGGGGGATTCCAAGCTTGATCGTCGGTTCCCCTCCGGGCCCGGTCTCGGAAGAGAGGAATCCTCCGTGGACGGCCACGACCAGGTGGCGCAACCTGGCCACGTTCTCCCGGGAAGGAAGGGTGCCCTCGGGCTCCTCCGCCGCCGGGATCCCTGTGACCCGGATCTCGGCGTAATGGAGGGTCTGCTCCAGGGTCACCACGATCTCACCCCGGCCGTGGATCCTGTCCAGGAGGATCTCCACCGAGAGGGTGAGGGCGTCCAGCATGTGTCTCGGATGGGCCGTGACGAAACAGGTCCTGTCCAGGTCGGGAAGCCGGAACCGGACCCGGGAGTTGCCCGGATGTGCCCGTTTTACCGCATCTCGTATAAGTGAGGAGAGCTCGATCTCGGCCATCCCAGCCGAGGCGGCCTCGCCGAGGACGCGGAGGTCTTCGTGGGCCTCCTCCATCCAACCCACCACTTCCAGGGCCCGGCGGAGGGTATCCTTCCCCGGACCGGGCCTCTCGAGGCGGGACCTCAATTCGGAGATGTAGTTCCCCATCACCCCGGCGAGGGTCACGATCTTCCCGCCCATGGCCTTGAATGCCTCGGTGCGGGCCCGTGCGGCCAGCACCTCGGGGCCCAGCAGGGGGTCCCTGCGCCTTCTTGCGGAGAGGGGAGTCCGCTCCCCCAGCGCGCCCTTCTCCCCGCCCGGCTCCACGATCAGGACGGGTCGCATTCCGTCCGGAACGGATGGAACCTTGGGCGGAACTTCCTCAACCGGATGAGGGGAATCGATCTCCCGGCCCTTCTCCGGCCGCGTCCGGGTTCCCGATGGATCCTTCATGAGCCTTTCGCCTCCCGTTTGCCTGCAAGGCTCTTCGTCACTGCATCCAACTTTTCGACACCCCGGCCGGAGCACTTGAGCCGGGATGGGCCACTTTCGGGAAAATCCTTCCTCTCCTGGCGTCCCGGACCCCCGGCGGGAGAGAATGGCCCCATGCTGGAGCGAGCCCTATGGGAGGAGGCCCTGGCGGAAGCGGGCTTCCAGGCAGGCGGCGCCGGGCCGCCCCGTCTCTCCAGGGAGGACGAGTCCGCCCTCGAGGCCTGGGTCCTGGCGGGCTACCAGGCCGACATGGACTGGATGGAACGGACGCTGCCAGTGCGCCTGGATCCGGGGCGCTTCGCTCCCTGGGCCCGATCGGTCCTGGTGGCGGGCCTCAGGACCCCCCGGGGGGGGCACCGTCTGCCCGGAGGGGGAAGGGTGGCCCGCTACGCCCTGGGGAGGGACTACCACAAGGTCGTGAAGAAGAAACTCCGGGCCCTCCGGGCGACCCTGTCCCGGATGGTCTCCCCGGCGGCCCTGGAGGCACGGGGCGCCGTGGATCTCCACCCCGTGGCTGAGCGTGCCCTGGCCGTCGGCGCGGGCCTGGGGTGGATCGGAAAACAGGGCCAACTCATCCATCCCGCCCACGGCCCCTGGCTCCTGCTGGGGGAACTCTTCCTTTCCCTCGAGCTGGAGCCCGCCCCGCCCCTTCCCGGCCGCTGCGGGACCTGCCGGGCCTGCCTGGAGGCCTGCCCCACGGGCGCCCTCCTGGCGCCCGGCCTGGTGGACGCGGGCCGGTGCATCTCCTACTGGACCATCGAGGCCCGGGGGCTCCCTCCCAGGGAACTCCGGCCGGCTTTCGGGGAATGGTTCTTCGGGTGCGACGCCTGCCTGGAAAGTTGCCCCTGGGGCAGGGAGTCTCCCGCCGCCCCCCCTTCCCCTCTCCACCCCTTGCTGGAGGAATTCCACCTGGAAGACTTCCTCTCCCTGACCCCCGGGAAATTCGACCGGAAGGTCCGGGGTACTCCTCTCAGGAGGGCCGGGAGAGCGGGCCTGGCGAGGAACGCCGCCATTGCGGCGGCCAACCTCGGGAGGGAAGACCTCGGAGGGGCCCTGGCGGGCCTCCTGGACCAGGAGCCCCCCTTCCTGCGGGCCGCCGGGGCCTGGGCCCTGGGCAGGCTTGGTATCCGCAGGACCGAACTGGAGAGGGCCCTGGGCAGGGAAGGGGATCCCTGGGTGCGGGAGGAGATCGAGGCCGCCTTGGAGGGGGGCTGAATGCCCGGGACGGAGCCTTCGGGCCCGCCTCACCCCAGGAAGAGGGCGCCCCTCTCCCCCCTCCCTCCGCCGGCGATCTTACGGAACCAGGAATCGTCCTTCCCCTGGGCCTTTCGGAATTCCCGGAAGAAGGCCGTGGCCCCCTGGATGTATCCCCCGAGTCGCCCCTCTCCCCGGGCCAGGAGCTTGAGCTCCTCCAGGAGCTTCCGCCTTCTTTGGGAATCCAGGGCGGAGAAGGAGGCCAGGGGGCCCCGGCCGCCCTTTTTCCAAGCATCCTGGAGCCAGGCGGCAAGGCCGTTGGGCGGGGAGAGGACCACCACGACCTCTCCGGAGAGAGTGTCGAGGAAGTCCAGGGCTTCCAGGACCTCCCGGTCTTCCAGGGGCGATCGGACCAGGCCGTAGGCGCAAAGGGCCTCCTCCAGGTCCAGGGCCGCCTTGAAAAGATCGATCTCCTTCCCGAAGGCCCTGACCCTCCGGGAGAGCCAAGGTCCGTGGCGGCGGGTCACAGCCTGGGTGCGGAGCCGCCCCACCTCCCTGGCCTTGGCGTTGAAGGGGCAATCTCCAGGGCAGTCCGGGTCGTCGGCCCGTCTTCTTTCGACACAGCAGAGGGGGCAGATCGCCTTCCCCAGGACGGGACAAAGGCGCTTGGCCTTCCTGCGGGAACATACCGGACAAAGGGCCATTGGGATTCTCCGCCCCACCATGATCCTCTCCGGACGGGCGGGGGTCAACGAAAGGGAACCCGGCCGCCGAAACTCTCCCGAACCCCCCGGGCGAAAGAGGCCTGGAAAGGGCGCTTCTCCCTCCATTCCCGGTAACCGGCTCTTCCGGAAACGCTATAGAGAACCCGGAGGCCGAGCCCGTGCGAACACGTCTCTCAAGACCGGGATCCCCCAGGCCCCCCGGGTGGGGCGGGGACATCTCCCGGCCTCCCCGCGGAACCTCGGCCCCGCCGAAACCAGGAGGAGGAAAGGAGAGGGCCGCAGGATGTTGATTCCCAACGATTTCTATTCCGAGAAGAAGTGGTGCCCGAGGTGCGGTAAATACGTTCCCTTTTTGCTCAGCCTGGAGAAGTGCTACTGCGCCCGTTGCGGCCACCCCGTGACCCTCTTCAGCGAGGAGGACCGGAAGAAGTTCCGCAAGGCCCTGGAAAAAAAGGACACCGTCAACAAGGCCTCCTGAAGGGCGACGGGCCCTGGTGGCCGGAAGGGGCCCTCCCCCCGGACCCAGGGGGAGAAGGAGGAGTCCGCCGGCCGTTGCGGATCCCCCACCCCCTGGAGTTCCGGGAAAGAACCGTTGGGAAAGGTCAACGATCCGACACAACCCCTTCTTTGGCGGGAGATTAGGTTCCCCTGCCACGGCGGGTGTTGAAATCCCTCCACGAAAGGAACCCTGACGCCTGGGAGCCGGCCCGGGAGCCATGCGCCCTCAACCCCTTTTCAGTCAAGGGGTTACGCTTTTTCTCGAAAAACCCGTCCCTTTCGGCAAGCCTTTTGCTCCTACCCCGCCGGCCCGAGAGGAAGGAAACCTGGAAGAGAGCGCTGGAGGGAAGAATGGACAGGATGGATTTCTACACGGAAAAGAAGTGGTGCAACCGTTGCAAGAAGTACGTGTTCTACCTGATGAGCGTGAAGCACAGCTACTGCGTGGAATGCGGCGAGCCGGTCACCCTCTTCGACGAGAAGGAGAAGGAGAGATTCCACAAGCTGGTGGAGAAGAACAAATACAAGGCGAGCTGACGGCCCGCTGAAGAGAACGAGAAGAAGAAAGAGCTCCCCCCGAACCCCGACCCGGCCGGCCCCCCGGCCGGGTCTTCTCTTTTCCAGGTTCCGGATTCCTTCCCGCCGGGAAGGGCGTGAACCTTCCCGGCGGGAAGCCACCGCCCGGGACGGCCCCCACGGCCCCATCCTCCCGGCCGCAGCGGCCTCCTGCGGGCTCCGGGGCCTTCACCGGGAGGTCCCGGGGTCGCCCTTCCGCCGCCCCACGCCTCTTCTCATGAGGGTCTTCAAGTCCTCCAGGTAGTCCGTGAAGACCTTCCTGGGGTCGGCGTTCCGGGCCTTGCAGACGGCCGCCGCCATCCCCACGATCTCCCCCATGCATCCGCAAGTCCGCATCACCCGCACGGCTCCCAGGGCCTTGTGGGTGACGCTGATGTCCCTTCCCGCCATCCAGAGATTCGGCACGTTCCTGGAGTAGAGGCAACGGTAGGGAACCCAGAAAGGCCTCTTGTACTGGGTATACAACGCCATGGAGATGAAGGCGTCCCCTTCGAACCCTTTCATGAAGTTCGGGTTGGGCACGTGCACGTCCATGGGCCAACCCGTGGGGACGCACCCGTCGGGAAACTTGCGTCCCTCCAGCAGATCCGCCTCCGTGAGGACCACGTCCCCCAGGAGGCGGCGGGATTCCCTCTTGCCCGAGATATAGGCCGCCCAGGCCAGCCTGTAGGTCCCGAGGCGATGGTCCACGTTCTTCAGGGCGTCCCAGGCTCCGTACATGGCGCGGAAGTTCCAGTCCCGAATGTATTCCCCCTCGCCGAAGGGATCCCTGTCGAAGCCGCTCTCCCAGAACCACTTCCCGAGGGCGCCGAGACTTCGTTTCTCGGGGGGATTCCCGGCCCAGGCCTTGTTCCGCCCCGGAAAGGGCTTGTCCGACAGGTCCAGGGCCCAGGGACAACGGGGGAAGGGGCTGGGGCGGCCCGTATCCTCCAGGTACCAGAGGTTGGAACGCCCCATGTGCCCCTTCCGCTGGATCTCGTAGTCCGCCCCGGCGAGGAACCCGACACATCCGTCGCCCGTTGTGTCGGCGAACCACCTCCCACGGAACCGGACCCGCCCGCCCTTCATCGTGTTCGTGGCCAGGACCGCCCGGATGCGGCCTTTCTCCATCTCCACGCCGTCCACCCGGTGGTTCAGGAAGAGCGTGAGGTTCTTCTCCGCCCGGACCAGGAGCTCCCGGTTCCGGTCCCAGTCCCCTGGGTCGCCCTTCCAGGGACAGACCCGGGGACGCTTGGGCGGTTTCAGCTCCCGCACGATGTCCCCGACCCGGGGAAAGGGCTTCACGTTTATTGCGCCGCCCAGCCATACCCGGACCTCGGAGCTGTTGTTCCCGCCCAGGACGGGACGGTCCTGGATCAAGGCGGTCTTCACGCCCAGGCGGGCCGCCGCCACGGCGGCGCAGATCCCTGAGATCCCCCCTCCCGTAACCACCAAATCGAAGGTGCCGGCTTCCAGGGGCTCCCCGGGCAAGCCCAGGAGGCGCCGGCGGAAGCGTGCCAGTTCCGCCCCCCCGTCGGGAGGACGGAAGGAGAGGTCCTTCGTGAGGAAGATGGCGTCGCACCTTCCCTCGAATCCCGTCAGGTCGTGGAGGCCCAGAGTGGTCCGGACCTTCTTCACCTCCACGACCCCTCCATCCTGCCAGTGCCAGGGGTTCCCCTCCACGCCGAAGACCACCGGGACGGGGACTCCCCCCAGGAGGACCCGGAACCTCCCGGGCTTCTCCCTGGTCTTCCAGGGAGCGGTCCAATCCCGGGTCCTCACCCACAAACGGTATTTGCCCGGTTCCGGAAAGGTCACGGGGGTCCACGCGTCGGTCACGGGGACCCCCAATCCGTGGGCCAACAGGAAGGGAGAGCCCATCTGGTCCATGAACTGGGTGTCCCTCACCCATCCGCCGGTGTGCCGGAAACTCTCGGCCTCGACGAAAAGGCTCTGGGCCGGAGGACGGCCCCCCGGGAAGAGCAGAAAGAGCAGGAGAAGGAAGGGTCGTTCGAGCATGTTCATTCACCTCCGGAAAAGAAGATCCAGTGTAACCTGCCCCCCCCACCCTTTCCCTTGCCAAGTGAACCGGGAGCGGGCAGGCTGGTGGACCTTCCCTGGATCCCGTCTCTCCCGAGAGGACTCTGCCATGCTTGGAATCACTCCGATCCTCCTCCTGGCCGCCTTCACCACGACGCCCACCCTGACCATGGCCCCCAAGGCTCGCCCGGAAGCCGAGATCCGGGCGGGAAAGGCCCGTTTCACCGTTCTCTCCCCGCGCCTGATCCGGCTGGAATGGAGCAAGGAGGGGGCCTTCGAGGACCGGGCCACCCTCTTCGCCATCCGCCGCCTCCAACCCCTCCCTTCCTTCCGCACCTGGGAAGAAAAGGGTGTGCTCCACCTGGCCACCCGGGCCTTGCATCTCAGATACAAAGAAGGAAGCGGCCCCTTCTCGGCGGAGAACCTGGAGATCCGGGTGCACACCGGCGGCCTGGAGGTCACCTGGCGGCCGGGAATGGAAGACCGGGGGAACCTGGGAGGAACGGTCCGCACTCTCGACGGGGTGAACGGTGCGGTCCCCTTGAAGAAGGGAGTCCTCTCCCGTGACGGATGGTACGTCTGGGACGATTCACGGACCCCCGTCTTCACCGGGAAACCGGATCCCGTCATGGGGATTCCCTGGGTGAAGCCCAGACCCCCGGGGGAACGGCAGGACTGGTACTTCTTCGGGGCGGGGAGGGACTACAAGGCGGCCCTCCGGGATTACACAGCCCTGACGGGCCCCATTCCCCTTCCCCCGAGGTTCGCCCTGGGAGCCTGGTGGTCGCGCTACTGGTCCTATACTTCCGAACAATTCAAGGACCTGGTCCGCCAGTTCCACCGCCACGGCGTTCCCCTGGACGTGCTGGTCATAGACATGGGATGGCACCTCAAGGGGTGGACCGGATACACCTGGAATCCCAAGTACTTCCCCAACCCCCGCCACTTTCTCGCATGGGTCCACGACCAGGGGCTCAAGGTCACCCTGAACGTCCATCCCCACCAGGGAGTGGGGAACCACGAGAAGGCGTGGAAGGCCTTCGCCGAGGCCATGGGAAAGGATCCGGCGAAGGAGAAACGCATTCCCCTGGACGTGACGGATCCCCGTTACATGCGGGCCTACTTCGACATCCTCCACCACCCACTGGAAGAGGAGGGGGTGGATTTCTGGTGGATCGACTGGCAGCAGGGGACCCAGTCCGGGATTCCCGGCCTGGACCCCCTCTTCATGTTCAACCACCTGCACTTCCTCGACGCCGGGAGGGACCCCTCCAGGAGGCCCCTCATCCTGAGCAGGTGGGCCGAGCCCTGCGGCCACCGCTACGTCCTCCAGTTCTCCGGGGACACCTGGTCCACCTGGGCCTCCCTGGACTTCCAGCCCTACTTCACCGCCACGGCGGGGAACGTGGGGGCTTCGTGGTGGAGCCACGACATCGGGGGCCACATGCCCGGGCCGGTGGACCCCGAGATCTACACCCGCTGGGTCCAGCTCGGCGCCTTGAGCCCCGTGCTGAGGACCCACACGACCCAGAACCCCAAGGCGGAACGGCGGATCTGGGCCTACTCCGAGCCCTACTACCGGGCCATGAAGGAGGCCTTCCTCCTCCGCTACGCCCTGGTCCCCTACATCTACACGATGGGACGTAAATGCTTCGACACATCCGTGCCCCTCTGCCGCCCCCTCTACCTGGAACACCCCTTCGAAGAGGAGGCCTATCTCCACGGAACCGAATACTACTTCGGTGACGACCTCCTCGTGACGCCGCCGGTGACCCCCCGGGAGGAGGCGACGGGTTGCACCGTGACGGACCAGTGGGTTCCGCCGGGCGAGTGGGTGGACTGGTTCACCGGGGAGACCTTCCGCGGCCCCGCCCTGGTCCGCCGTTTCGTCCCACTGGACAGGGTCCCCCTGCTGGCAAGGGCCGGGTCCGTGATTCCCACGACACCCAATGTCACCCGCACCGGCGAAATCCCCTCCGCTCCATTGGTCCTGGAGGTCTTCCCGGGAAAGAAGGGGGGAATCGATCTCTACGAGGACGACGGCCTCTCCCAGGCCTACCTGAAGGGAGGCTTCGCCTTCCTCCCCATCCGGAGGGAGACCTTGCCCGGGGGGGAGGTGAAGATCACAGTCGGGCCCTACAAGGGGAGCTTCACGGGGCTGAAGACCACCCGTGACCTGGAGATCCGCCTCAGGGGATGCCTGGCGGACAGAGTGGAGGTGAACGGAACACCCCTCCCGCAGGTGAAGGATCCCGCAGGACCTTGTTACTTCCTCGAGAGATCCCCCCGGAGGACCGTGGCCCGGGTGCCCGACGCGGACCTCGCCGGGAAGCAGGTCTTCCTTCTCGTTCCGGCGGACCCCGGCCGGGACGATCTCTCACGAAACCTCCGCACCCTGGCCTCGGCCGTGGCCGACGCCGCCCGCTGGACCAAGGAACCCGCCCTGGTTAAGAACGCCTCCCTGGTCCAACAGGCCCTGGGACTCGTGGAAAAGGCCGGACCCGGGGAAGCGAAAAAGATGGAGGTCCTCCTGGAGGAGGTGCTCACCACCTCGGCCGGACTCCTCTCATTGAAGGACTACCGGGACCCTGTGGCCCGGAAGGCCAAGGAGAGGGCCCTGGAGAGGCTGTCGGGCCTGGGGCTCTCCCTCTCCCTGGTCCGGGGGAAGAGGCCGGGAACCGTCCTGGCCAGGGCCGCGGCCTGCTTCCGGGGGGAGGCGGGGGTAGAGATCCCCACGAGCCTGGAAGCCGCCTTCCTGGGAGGAAAGAGCATGGGGTCCGCCCGCACCCGGTCCTCCCACCCGGCTCTTTGCACCGCAGCCCTCTCGGTGGATACCACTCCCCCCCTCTCTCCCTCCGTGGTGAGGGGCGTCCTCAGGACCCGCTGGAAAGGAATCGACCTGGTCTTCCACAAGGAGATCCGGCTGAACCGGTGGATCTCGGACTGGTACCTGGCGGGTCCCTTCCGGGGGAAGATGGACCGGGCCTTCCCCCCCGAAACGGAACCGATCCGGCTCGACGCATCCTGGGACCTGGGAGGAGGGAAGAAGGCGAAGTGGATTCCCGTTCACCGGAAGATCGGATCCCCCCTGGACCTGACCACCCCCTACAGGGTGAAGCTGTGGCGCCGTTTCGGGTGGGGAGGAAAGAACCAGGTGGCCTACGCCGTAACCTGGATCGAGGTCGACCGGGATTGCGAAGCGGTCCTCCACATCGGGACGGACGACGGGGGAGCCCTGAGGCTGGACGGGAAATGGGTCTACGACGCTCCCGCCCCGAGAGCCTGGGTCCTGGACCAGGACGCCGTTCCGGTCCGCCTCTCCAAGGGGCGCCACGAAATCCTGGTGAAGGTGGGCCAGAAGGGAAGGTACTGGGAATTCTCCCTCCGGGTGGAGCCCCTCCGCCCCGAAGGTGCCAGGATCCGTGTCCTCGAAAGGCCTCGAGCCGGGAGATGACTTCCATGAAGGAAGCCATCCTTTCCCTATCGGCGGTCCTCCTTCCCGCCGCCTTCCTCCCCCTCCGGGCCCAGTCCGGGTGGGAACGGTTCAAGCTCTGGTACGAAAAGCCCGCCCGGAAGTGGGTCCAGGCCCTTCCCGTGGGAAACGGGAGACTGGGCGCCATGGTCTTCGGTGGAATCCTGAAGGAGCGGATCCAGCTCAACGAGGACACCGTATGGGCCGGCCCTCCCGTCCCCAAGCCCACCCCAAAGCTGAGGGAGGCGATGAAGGCCGCCAGGAAGGCCTGGTTCGAAGGGGACTTCCGCAAGGCCCACCGGACACTCCAGGCCGTGATGCCCAGGCGGATCAGCCCGAGGAGCTACCAGACCCTCGGAGACCTGAGGCTGGAGTTCTTCCTTCCGGGAGGAAAGGATGGGAGGAAGAGAAGGGGCCTTCCCGCCGCCGACTACCGGCGCGAACTGGACCTGGACCGGGCCGTCGCCTCCGTCCGCTTCCGGAGGGGCGGGGTATGGTTCCGGCGGAGCGTTTTTTCCAGTCCGGTGGACCAGGTCGTCGTGGTCCGCCTGGCCGCCGACCGGCCGGGGAGCATCTCCTTCCGGGCTGTACTGGACCGGCCGGCCGACTTCGAGACCCGCGTCGCCGGAGGGGATTCGCTGGTGATGACGGGAAGGGCCCGGCACGGAGAGAAACAACTCGGCGTAAGGTGGGAGGCCAGGCTCACGATCCTCCCCGAGGGCGGGACTTCCAAGGAAGAGGACGGGGCCCTTGTCGTCCGGGACGCCGACCGGGTCCTCATCCTTCTGGCCGCGGCGACGGACTACAACTTCCAGGATCCCTCCCACCCCCTGGAACGGGACCTGGACCGGACCTGCAGGGAGGTCCTGGCCAAGGCGGCGGCCAAGCCCTTCGAGCGCCTCCTGGCAGACCACGTGGCCGAGCACCGGCGGCTCTTCCGGCGTTGCCTCCTGGAACTGGGAGAGGGCGGAAAGGAAGAGATCCCGACGGACCGGAGGCTCCAGGCCGTGAAGAAGGGAGGAGTGGACCCGGGCCTCACGGCCCTCTACTTCGAATACGGCCGCTACCTGCTGATCTCATCCTCCCGGCCGGGGACCATGCCAGCCAACCTCCAGGGGCTCTGGAACGACAGGATCGCCGCTCCCTGGAATTCCGACTACCACGTGAACATCAACGCCCAGATGAACTACTGGCCCGCCGAGGTCACGGGGCTCCAGGAGTGCCACATGCCCTTCTTCGACCTCATCGAGGGGCTCCTTCCGGCGGGGAGAGAGGCGGCCCGGATCGATTACGGTTGCCGTGGATTCGCCCTCCATACCGTCACGGACGCCTGGCTGTGGACCACCGCCTACGGGGCCCTGGTCTACGGAATGTGGCCCCAGGGAGGGGGCTGGTGCAGCAGGCAGTTCATGGAACACTACTGGTATACAGGTGACAAGGATTTCCTCCGCACCAGGGCCTGGCCGCTCCTGAAGGAGTGCTCCCTCTTCTACCTGGACTACCTGGTGAAGGACCCCCGGACGGGCAAGCTCGTGGCCGGCCTGGACACCTCTCCCGAGAACGCCTACTTCGGCCCCGACGGAAAGCGGTATACCGTCTCCATGGGTCCTTCCATGAGCCAGGAGATCGTCTGGGAGACCTTCACCCACACACTGGAGGCGGCGAAGATCCTCGGAATCGAGGATCCCCTCCTGGAAAAGATCCGCAAGGCCCGGGCCGGGCTCGCCCTTCCCGGGATCGGGGCCGACGGAAGGCTCCTGGAATGGGCCCGGCCCTTCAAGGAAACGAGTCCCGGCCACCGACACATGTCCCATCTCTACGGGCTCTATCCGGGACACCAGTTCAACCTCGAGGAAACGCCCCGTTACGTGGAGGCGGCCCGCAAGTCCCTGGAATACCGCCTGGCCCACGGGGGAGGGCATACCGGCTGGAGCCGGGCCTGGATCATCAACTTCTTCGCCCGCCTCCACGACGGGAAGAAGGCGGGAGAGAACATCCTGGCCCTTCTGCGGCGCTCCACCCTGCCCAACCTCTTCGACACCCATCCGCCCTTCCAGATCGACGGGAACTTCGGCGGAACGGCAGGGATCGCCGAAACCCTCCTCCAGTCCCATACCAGGGAGATCGAACTCCTTCCCGCCCTCCCGCCCCAGTGGCCCCGGGGCAGGGTCGCCGGGCTCCGGGCCAGGGGAGGCTTCGTGGTGGACCTGGAGTGGAATGGAGGGAAGCTCCTGAAGGCCCGGATCCGCTCCCTCCTGGGGCGGCCGGCCCGGATCCGTTACGGGGACCGGGTCGTGGAAATCCCGCCCCTGCCGCCGGGGACCCTCCGGGAGATCCCCTTTGCGGATCCAGCCCGGGAAAAGGAGTCGGACCGGGGCTAGAGGCCCAGGTCGGGAGCGATCTCCTTCATGGCGTCCAGGACCACCTGGAGGTGCTCCTCCAGGTCCACCCCGAGTTCCTCGGCGCCCCGGCGGATGTCCTCCCGGCTCACGGCGGCGGCGAAGGCCTTGTCCTTCATCTTCTTCTTGATGGACTTGACCTTCACGTCTTCGAGCTTCTTCGAGGGACGGACCAGGGCCACGGCGGTGATGAAACCGGTGATCTCGTCGCAGGCGAAGATGGCCTTCTCCAGGAGGCTCTCCCTGGGGGTGCCCGTATGGGGTGCGTGGGCCAGGATCCCCCGGATCAACTCCGGGTCGTCGAATCCCCTCTCCTTGAGGATCTCCACTCCGGCCCAGGGGTGCTCCTCCATGGTGGGATGGGATTCGTAATCGAAGTCGTGCAGGAGACCTACGACGCCCCAGAGGTCCTCGTCCTCCCCCAGGCGCCTGGCGTAGGCCCTCATGGCCGCCTCCACGGCCAGGCCGTGGCGCCGGAGGTTCTCGCTCTTGGTGAACTCCTGGAGGAGGGCCAAGGCCTCCTCCCTGGTAGGGATGTTCCGGCTCATTTCGATCCTCCTTTGGCCCCCCAGGTTACAGCCCCAGGCCCAGGGATTCCCGCCCGAATCCACCGGACGAGGCCCTAACCTCTCGGCGGCGGCGGGAGGAGGGGGGCAAGAAATTGCAGACTTCCTCTGGGCAGGAGAGGGTTTTGGACGTAAAAGGACCGTTTCCCTCTCCCCCGGGATTGGGTCCGGGGAAGAATTCCGCGTTTTTCCAGACAGGATCGAAGAAAATGAAGAAAATCCCCTTCCTCGCCGCCGCCCTGGGCCTTCTGTTCGCCCTTCCTCTCCAGGCCCAGCCCAAGGCCCTGAAAAAAGTGAAGGCCCAGGATCCTTCCATCAAGGCCTTCGAGAAGATCATGAAGGAAAAAAACCGGATCATCATGGGGGCCAGGAGCAAGGCCACCGACCGGGCGTCCTTCTACAAGATCCTCAAGGAAGAATTCCCCAAGCTGGACAAGGCCTTGGCCGACTTCATCGGGAAATACCCCAAATCCCCCAAGCTCATGACCGCCCTGAGCGAACGCATCGGGCTTCTCGGGTTCCTGGGCAAGAAGGACGAGGCCGCCAAGGTCCTGGAAACCATGAAGGCCTGCGCCAAGTCCGTGGAGGACTACAAGACCGTGGCCATTGCGGTGGCCCGCCAGAACAGGAACGCCGAGGCCGGAAAGGCCTACCTGGACGGGGCCATCAAGAAAGCCAAGTCCAAGGAGACCAAGGCATCCCTGGCTTTGGCGAAGGGAATCTTCGAGAACAGCCGGGACAAGGAAGCCCAGAAGGCCTTCCTGAAAGACATCATCAAGAAATACCCGGGGACCAAGGCCGCCAAGCTTGCCCAGACGAAGATCAAGGCCATGAACCTCCAGGAAGGCATGGAGCCCCTGGACATCTCCAGCTTCAAGGACATCCACGGCAAGCCCATCCGCATGAAGGACTACAAGGGAAAGGTCCTGCTCATCGACTTCTGGGCCACCTGGTGCGGGCCCTGCATGGGTGAGCTCCCCAACGTCCTCGAGGCCTACAAGAAATACCACAAGAAGGGTTTCGAGATCCTGGGAATCAGCTTCGACTCCGACAGGAAGAGCTTCGAGAAGGTCATCAAGGAAAAGGGCATGACCTGGCGGCACTACTTCGACGGCAAGGGCTGGGGCAACGAGATCGGTTCCCTCTACAACGTCCACGCCATCCCCCACACGATCCTGGTCGGCCGGGACGGCAAGATCGTGGCTTTCAACCTCAGGGGAGAACGCCTGATCGAGACCGTCCGGGAGCTGGTGGAAGGTAAGGACTAGTCCCTTTTCCGGATTTGCAGGAGGAGGGTCCTTCCCGAGCGGCGGAGGACCCTCTTCCTTTCCAGGGGGAAGGACCGGGCCTCAGGGCAGGTGGTCCATTCCCGGTGGAGATGGAGGCTCCGCTTGGCGCCGAGGAAGAGGAAGCCGGGCCGGGCGTCGCGGAGGGCTTCCACGGTTTCTTCGAAAAGGGGCGGCACCGTGTGAAAACAGGTGGCCCGCCTTCCCGCCAGGGCCGGCACCCAGAGTCCGCCGTCGTCCGGCCTGGTGAGCACCACCGCGTCCCCGGGGAGATTTCTCCCCATCCAGGCCAGGACGGAAAGATCGGAGGGGGCGGGCAAGGATTCCCGGAGTGCCCTTCCAAGGTAGACGCCCACGTAATTCCTCTCCACCGCTCCTGCGGCCCAAACCGAGAGGGCCAGGGCACAGAACCCCGCCGGGAACCGCCCCTTTCCATTCTTGCGCCACGCCCTCTCCAGTATCTCCAAGGCCCATCCAAGGCCCATGAGGACCGGGGGGAGGAGGAACAACAAGGTGCGTTCCGGGTAGAAGAGGCCCGCCGGCGGCAGGAGGCGGGCCGGAAGGCCCGTCAGGAGAAGCCAGGGGGTGCAGGAAGCCGCCAGGACGAGTTTCGCCCCCCTCCTCCCGATCCTCCCCGGCCACGCGCCGAGAAGAAGGCCCAGGAGGGCCGCCGCAGTAAGGATTCCGCCGATCCGCTTTCGAAGACTCCGGGCGGGAGCGATCAGGGCCGAGGAAAGATTTTTTCCCGCCCGAGGCCCCGTCTCGGCCGCCCAGGCGGCGGCCCTCGCCCTCTCGGTCTTGCTGAACCCGGGCCCCCGGGCCAGGAAGACGGGCATGCCGGAGAACAAGAAGATCCCCGCCCCGAGGAAAAGGACGGCGGCCCGGGCCCTTCCCTTTCGAAGGAGAAGAAGAGCGGGAGCAAATGCGACGAACAGGATCCCTCCCACCATGGGATGGGCCGCACCGGCGGCGGCTCCGAGAAAGAGAGCCTCCCACCTGGATCCCTTTCCCCGGATCCAGAGGGAAAGGAGGAGACAACCCGCTGCCAGGGCCAGGAGGTTTCCCGCCCCTCCCCAGCCGGCCGCGTCCTGGGGAAAAGAAGAAGCCGTCCCCAAGAGAAGGGCCGCCGCCGATCCCGCCGCCGGACCGGCCAGGGCCGTTCCAAGGGCCAAGAGCCCCACGTCGCAGGCCCACTGGGCAAGGCAGACCAGGAGGAGGAAGATCCCCGGCAGGGCCTGGATCCCACCCCCTGAGGCCCCGGCCCAGGAAGCGGCCAGGAAGGAAAGGGCCGGACCGAAACCGCCCGCCGGGACCCCCGGGGCCTGGGGAGAGAGGTCGGCGGGCCACCCGCCGCATTCCAGGATCCTTCTCGCCAGGAAGGCGTGGAAGGCAGGTTCGGCTCCGGGCGGACCTGCCGCGTAGAGCACAGGAACGAGTCTTAGGGCCAGGAGGAGCAAGGCCGTGAGAAGAGGCGGAAGCTCCCCCTTCCCCTCCTCGAAAAAGGCCCGGAATTCCACCACCCCGGCCGCCAGGGCGATCCCCATGAGAGCAAGGAGGATCCATGCCGCCCTTCCCGCCCCGATCCCCAGGAGGCCCAAGGCGGGCAAGGCCGCTCCCCAGAAAAGAAGGGACACAACGGGTAGAGCGAAGAGAGGCCCCATCCCCTTTCCACCCCTGGGGCGGAGGATCCCGGGAAAGAGAAAGAGCATCCCCAGCCGAACCGGCCCCCAGGCGGGAAGAATGGCCAAAAGGGCTCCGAGGAAGATGGATGAGAGTCTTCGGCCCTTCACGCCGGGACCTTGCGTTTCCCCCTTCCGGCGGGGGGATTCTTCCGGAGGGTTCCCTCCTCCCCGGCCTTCCCCCTCCCTTTCCCGCAACGCACCAGCCCCCGCCGGACCGGGTGGATCCAATCACCGGCCCTGTCCCTGGCCAAGGCGCGGCGGAAAGCCCTCTTCGCCCTCCCCCTCCGGCCCTGGAGCAGATAGCTGAAGCCCATCCACACGTGAGGAGAGGGAGCCCAAGGATTCAATCGGGCGGCTCTCCCGAAGAACCTGGCCGCCCCCTCTCCATCCCCCTGAGCGTAATACCTCCCCCCCTGGAGGAAGAGATCGCGCCAGGTATCCCTGCCCTTCCTCGTGGCCAGGCGGAACTTCCTCCAGGCCAGGGCCCCGACCTCCCAGAAGCCGAGACCCCAGGTCCCGGCGAGGAAGGCCCGGGTCCACCCGTCCCAAAGCCCCAGGACCCACCCCCTCACCAGGAAGGCGTCCACCAGGAAGAAGGCAAGGACGAGAACGGCCAGTCCCCGGGCCGTCCGCCCCCTGGCCAGGTGGTGCCAGGCCGCTCCAAGGGCGGCAAGAAAAGGAAGGAGGAACCACATGGCTCAAGCCTTAACGCCGGCCCCTCCATTTTGCAATGAAAGACCTTCCCCGCTCCCGAAGTCCCTCAGGTCAACAGTTCCCAAGGGTGAGCAGTACCAGGAGAGCCGAGAAGAAGGCCGCCCAGAAGAGCCACCGCCCCCATTTCCGTCCCACCCCCTTGGGAGCCCGGGGAACCCAGGCCTTGGGGCCTTCCGGAGTCCAGCGGGGTTCCTCGTCCCATTCGGGGAGCTCCACCGACTGGTAGTCGATCTCCTCCTGGGATTTCCACCCCGTCTCGGAGTCGGACCCGCACTCCGGGCAGGAAAGCCTCCCCTCGGGAAAAGTCGCCCCGCAGTGAGGACAGACCAAAAACCGCTTCCCCATTATAAAACTACTCCCGGCATATTTTTTTAGTTATAAAACTACTCCCGGCAGAAAACAGCAGCATGGCGTCGCCGTAGGAGTAGAAGCGATAGCCTTTCTCCAAGGCGTGGCGGTAGGCGGCCAGGACCCGTTCTTTTCCGGCGAAGGCGCACACCAGCATGAGCAGGGTGGAGCCGGGAAGGTGGAAGTTGGTCACCAGGGCGTCCACCACCTGGAAGGACTTCCCCGGATAGAGGAAGAGATCGGTCCAACCGGCCCCTTCTTCCACCAGCCCCCCGGGTTTCGCCCGGGTCTCCAGGACACGGACCACCGTGGTCCCTGCGGCCACGACCTTCCCGCCTCTTGCCCGGGTCTCGGCCACGGCACGGGCCGTCTCTCCGGGAAGGTGGAAGCTCTCGGCGTGCATCTTGTGGTCCTCCAGCCTCTCGACCTTCACGGGCCGGAAGGTGCCGGCCCCGACGTGAAGGGTCACCCTGGCCGTCTCCACCCCCCGCTCCTTCAAGGCCCGGAGAACCCTGGGGGTGAAATGGAGGGAGGCCGTGGGAGCGGCCACGGCCCCCGGGCTCCGGGCGAAGATCGTCTGGTACCGCTCCTTGTCCCGGACCAGGCGGGGATCCTGGTCGTCCCGCTTGATATAAGGTGGAAGGGGAGGCCGCCCGACCCGCTCCAGGACCACCTCCAGTTCCTCCCCCCGGGGAGACTCCAGGCGGAAGGCCCATTTCCCTTCTCCCAGGGGACGGCCCATCCAGGCGACCAGGGAACCGCCCTCCATCTCCACCGGCTCCCCGGGCTTGAGCTTGCCCCCAGGCCGGAAGAACCCCACCCCCTCTCCCTCCCGGAGCTCCAGGATCAGGCACTCCACCCTTCCCCCGGTGGAACGGCGGCCCACGAGTTTCCAGGGAAGGACCCGGGTGTCGTTCACCACAAGCAGGTCCCCCGGCTCCAGGAGTTCCGGGAGATCGCGGAAGACCCGGTCCTCCAGGACGGGCGGATCCTGGCGAAGGACCAGGAGCCGCGAGGCGTCCCTGGGCTCCACCGGCTCCTGGGCCACCGCATCGGGGGGCAAGTCGTAGTAGAAATCGCTCGTCTTCAATCTTCTCGCCCTCCCCCCTCCCGGGGGGGCACGTAAAAACCAAGAAGAAGCCCCACTTGAGAGCTTTCAGAGTAAGATCCTAGACTCTTACCTCCGCTCTTTCCCCAGGGAAGGAAGCGGACCGGACTTTTGCAGGAACTTCACCGGAACGGGATCGGATGGACCAGATCGGACCGGTATTGGCCCTGGTCTACCTGGGCCTCTTCGTGCTCCTCTCCCTCCTGGGAGCCCACAGGCTCCTCATGGTGGTCCTCTACCTGCGCCATCGCCGGGAATCGCCCAACCCCAAGGGGAACTTCCCCGAGCCGCCTCCCGTAACGGTCCAGCTCCCCCTGTTCAACGAGAAATTCGTGGCCCCCCGTCTCCTGGAAGCGGCGGCCGCCCTGGACTGGCCCCGGGAAAAGCTGGAGATCCAGGTCCTGGACGACTCCACCGACGAAACCCGGGAGATCGTGGCCCGCAAAGTGGAAGAACTCCGGGCCCGGGGGATCACCATCCACCACCTCCACAGGGAGCAGAGGAAAGGATTCAAGGCGGGCGCCCTGGCAGAAGGCCTGGAGAAAGCCGCCGGGGAGTTCGTGGCGGTCTTCGATGCCGACTTCCTCCCCCCCAAGGATTTCCTGAGACGGACCGTGCCCTTCTTCACCGACCCCGAAGTGGGCATGGTCCAGGCCCGCTGGGGGCACATCAACCGGGACGAATCCCTGCTCACTGCCGTCCAGGCGGTCCTCCTGGACGGACATTTCCTCCTGGAACACACGGCCCGCCACCGGTCAGGCCGCTTCTTCAACTTCAACGGCACGGCGGGGATCTGGAGGAAGGAGGCCATCCTCGACGCGGGAGGTTGGGAACACGACACTCTCACGGAAGACCTGGACCTGAGCTACCGGGCCCAACTCAGGGGATGGAAGTTCGTCTACCTGCCCGACCTGGTGGTTCCGGGCGAACTCCCGGCCGAGATGAACGCCTTCAAGTCCCAGCAACACCGCTGGACCAAGGGCGCCCTGGAGAACACCCGCAAGCTCCTGCCCCGCCTCTGGAAGGCCCCGGTGCCCTTCAAGGTCAAGCTCGAGGCCACGATCCACATGACCAGCAACCTGGCCTACCTCTTCATGCTCGCCGTGGCCCTCCTCCTCTTCCCCGTCCTCTCATGGCGCCTGGCCCAGGCCGACACCTGGCTCAGCCGCGCCATCGACGGCTTCATCCTCCTGGCCGCAACCTTCTCGGTCCTCCTTTTCTACGCCCTCTCCCAGGCCATCCAGGGCCGCCGCCGCCTCCTGCGGTCGGTCCTCCTCTTCCCCGTCCTCATGGCTCTGGGGATCGGGATTTCCCTCAACAACGCCCTGGCCGTCCTGGAAGGCCTGGCTGGAAGGAAGTCCCCCTTCGTCAGGACCCCCAAGACCGGCGGCGGCAGCCCGAATTCTCCGAGAGGATACAAAGTCCGTGTAGGGGCCCTCCCCTGGATCGAGATCCTCCTGGGTCTCTACATCCTTCCCGTCGTAGCACTCACCGCCGCCCACGGCCTATGGGCCTCGGCCGCCCTGGTCGCCCTCTTCTCGGGGGGATTCCTCTACGTGGGTCTCCTCTCCGCCGCTCCCGCCCTGGCCGCCCTCCGCCCGGGAGCTCCATGACGGGCCCTCCCTTCGCTCTCCATCCACCGCCCGCCCCGGGAGAGCTCCTCGATCTCCCCCCCCTGGCGGAATACCGTTCCGTCCTGGAGGATATCCGCCGCCATGGGGGCCGCCCCCTCCTGGTCGGGGGATGCGTCAGGGATCTCCTCTTGAACGGGGAGTTCCAACCCCTCGACGTGGATCTCGAGGTCCAGGCCCTGGAACCGGGAACACTGAGGGCCATCCTTCTTTCCGCCGGAGGGCACGAGCGGGGGAAGAGCTTCGCCGTCTTCGGCCTGGGTCCATTGGAATTCGCCCTCCCCAGGAGGGAGAGGAAGACCGGTCCGGGACACAAGGGCTTCGACGTGGAGGCCGACCCGGACCTTCCCTTCCCCCTGGCCTCGGCCCGCCGGGACGTGACCATCAACTCCATGGGATTCGACCCCTGGACAGGGGAGATCCTGGATCCTCACGGGGGAAGGGCGGACCTGGCGGCCGGGATCCTGCGCCATACTTCCCGCCGCTTCTCCGAGGATCCCCTCCGCGTCCTCAGGGTCATGCAGTTCGCCGCCCGCTTCTGTTTCGCCGTAGCGCCCTCCACGATCGAGCTCTGCAGGAGCCTGGATCTCTCCGAGCTCCCCAGGGAACGCCTCTGGGGAGAGTGGAAGAAACTCCTCCTCAAGGGACGGCGCCCCTCCTTCGGCCTCCGTTTCCTGGAGAGGTGCGGGGCGTTGAGGTTCTTTCCCGAACTCCAGGTCCTGCCGGAAACCCCCCAGGACCCCGGATGGCATCCCGAGGGAAACGTCTGGGAACACACACTCCTCGCCCTGGACGCCGCCGTGGAGTTCCGGACGGGCGAGGAGGAATTCGACCTGGCCCTGATGCTCGGCGTTCTCTGCCACGACATGGGCAAGGCCACGACCACCTACTACGACCCGGAGAAGGACCGGATCGTGAGTCCCCGCCACGAACCCCTCGGAGTCGCCCCCGCCCTCTCCTTCCTGGCCCGGCTCACCAACGAAACCAGGTTGACCGAAACCGTTGCCGCCCTCGTGGCCCGCCACCTGGCCCCCCACCAGCTCTACAAGGAGAGCCTGAAGGGCCTGGACGTCCGGCCCGCCCTCAGGCGCCTGGCCCTCAAGGTGGATCCCCTCCTCCTGGAACGCGTGGCCCGGGCGGACCACTTCGGCCGCCGGACCAAGGATGCCTTGGAACGCAATTTCCCGGCGGGGGACTTCTTCCTCCGCGAGATCCAGGCCCTCGAGCTGGAAGAGAAGAAGCCCGCTCCCATCGTCATGGGGCGCCACCTCCTTGCAGAGGGACTGCCTCCCGGCCCGGAAATGGGGCGCTGGCTCAAACGGCTCTTCCAGGCCCAGCTCGACGGGGAGTTCGACACCCTGGAAGAAGGACTGGCCCTGTTCCGGAAATGGCGGCCCCGCCCCCCCGGGGACTGACCTCCTCCCCCCTACAGTCTTCCTTTTCCGGGCCACGCCCCGGGCCGGCGCCGGGGTCGTCCCCAGGGGACGGCGGAAGCCGAATCCGACTCACCTTGCGACACCCTCCCACGCCCGGGCCCATCCCCCCCCTCCCCGCCCATTCTCCCACGGGGACAATCGGGTTACATTCCCTTGTCTCTCTTCTCTTCCAGCCACCATCCCAAGGAGGCGATTCTGACATGAAGCGCATCGGTTTCCTTCTTTCCGCCCTCTTCCTGGGAGCGGCCCTCCCGGCCCAGGCCCTCCACGTCTGGGTGGACGGCGTGAACGGTTCCGACACCAACAAAGGGACCAGGACCGCCCCCTTCAAGACCCTGACCAAGGGATTCACGACCTACACCAGGAACGTGGTGGTCCATATCCTTCCCGCCGTCTACGGACCCAAGACGACCGGCGATTTCTGGAACGCCGCCAAGAAGGCCGGAAAGGGCATCGCCCTCCGGGCCGTCAAGAACATGAAGATCGTCGGCGAGGACCGGGACAAGTGCATCATCGACTTCAACAACGTGGGAAACCTGAGGTGGGGTCTCATTCCCATCACCGGCGGCACCGACGGTCTCGAAGTCTGCAACCTCACCTTCAAGAACGTCGGGAACTCCCCCCAGCCCGGTTGCACCATTTTCCAGGTCCAGGCCACGCCCCCCCCCAAGAACGTGAACATCCACAACAATCTCTTCCTCGACGCCAACGTGGCCTTCTATCTCATGCGCGGCATCAATTTCGCCTTCCACGACAACATCGTGGCCTATTCCAAGAAGATCGGCACGTCGAAGGGAGGGAGCCTGGGGTCGTTCGGCGGTAAGACGCGGGACAACCTCTACTGCTACAACAACGTCTTCTACAACCTCAAACTCGGTGTGGCTATCGCCTCGAACGGCGCCAAGGCCTGGATCTGCAACAACATCTTCTACGATTGCGACACCGGACTCTCCGGGCAGAATATCACTCCCTCCATCACGGTGGTCGAAAACAACCTCTTCTTCAAATGCACGACCGTGAACGTCGGTCCCAAGCTTTCCAAGTCCAACCTGATCACCGATCCCAAGCTGGTGAACCCGGCCAAGTTCGACTTCCGCCAGCAGGCCGGCTCGCCCTGCCTGGACGGCGGCTATCCCAAGGCCCTTCTCTACATGGAGAACGACTTCTTCGGCAACGCACGGGCGGCCGACGGCGACCTGGACGGGAACTCCCTTCCCGACATCGGCGCCCAGGAGATCGTCCAGGCCACCCTTTCGGTGACCAACTTCGCCCAGGGCAAGACCGCCGTCTTCCAGACCCAGAGCCTCGTTTCCGGCGGTTTCGGGGGCATCTTCTTCCTTGGAACCAAGAAGACCACCCTGGTGATCAGCCCCTTCGGCTTCTTCGGGATCGACCCTCTCTCCATCTTCATGGGAACGGTCACAGCCATCCCCGGAAAGGTCCAGATCCCCGTCCCCAACGCCCCCTGGGCCGCGGGAACCCCCATCTACTCCCAGGCCCTGGGCTTCCGGCCAAAATCGGGCGGAGGGTTCGTCTTCATGCCGACGGGTCTCTTGACCCTCTACCTCTGATCCCGCCCGGCGCCGCCGAAGCCGCCTCTCCCCACCGGGGGGAGGCGGCTTCGGCATTCCATACGGTCTACCGTCTTATTTCTCCCGGCACCCCCTCCGGGAAAATCCTTCCTTCTCCCCCCTCTTCCTTTCCCTTATCCTGGTTCTGTTCACGGCCGGAGGGACGGCCCCAGGCCCCCCGGGCTCTTCCCCGAAGCCTCACCCGCTCTCCCCGGAACCCAAGAGCCAGGATGTCTTCCGCCCATGCAACGTCGAAAAGCGATCCCTTTTCCCGCCCAGGCCGCCCTTGCCCTCCTTCTCTCTCCCGCCGGAGCCTCCCTCCTCTTCGCCGGGCCTCCCTCGCCGGGAGTCGTGCCCGCTCCAAGGAGTTGGGCTCCATCGCCGGGCCTCTTCCGCCTCGTCCAGGGAGCCCCCCTGGTCCTGGATGCTTCGGCCCCCCCGAGCTTCGAGGAGCCGGGGAGACTCTTCGCACGCGACCTGGGGAGGCTCCTTGGATCCCCCTGCTCCCTGGAGCGCGGCCTCTCCCGGGGCGGAACCATCTTCCTGGCCCGGGAGGCCTCTCTGGGAAAAGAGGCCTACACCATCTCCACCAGATCTTCGGGCGTCACCATCCGGGCCGGCGGGCCGGCGGGCCTCTTCTACGCCTCCCGCACGATCCTCCAGATCCTCCTCTCCCGCGGCGACGGCGCCCTCCCCTGCGGCACCATCCGGGACGCGCCGGCCTGGCCCATCCGGTCGATCCTCCTCGACGTGGGCCGGAAATTCCTCCCGCCGGATGAGCTCGAGGATTGGATCCGGATGGTCTCCTGGGTCAGGATGAACGAGATCCACCTGCACCTGAACGACAACTCCTGGGGCCGCTATCCGGGCTACAGGCTGGAGAGCCGGGCCTTTCCCCGCCTCCCCTCCCGGGACGGTTTCTATACCTGGAAGGAGATCCGGGAGATCCAGGCCTTCGCCCGGGCCCGGGGGGTCCACATCGTCCCGGAGATCGACTCCCCGGGCCACGCCCTGGCCTTCACCACCCTTCGCCCGGACCTGGCCCACCCCGACCTGGACAAGCCCGCCTTCGGCCTGGCCTACCTGGATCTCCGCAAGCCCGAAACCCTGGCCTTCATGAAACGCGTCTTCGACGAAGTCGCCCCCCTCTTCGAGAGCCCCTTCTTCCACATCGGAACGGACGAATACCGCCTCGGCCTGGTCAGGGACAAAAAGGAGCGGGCCCGCCTGGGCCGGCTCTTCCGCCGCTACATCAACGAATGCGCCAGGTACCTGGAAAGGAAACACCACAAGATCGTCCGGATCTGGTCGGGCTACGAGCACATGCCGGGCACCACGGAGCCGGACAAGTCCATCTGGATCGACATGTGGGCGACCTCGGACGCCCTCGACAAGTCCCGGGCGGGTTACAAGTTCATCAACTCCTCCCACTTCTACACCTACATCGTTCCCGGGATGCCCTACTACGGCGTGAACGACCGCTTCCTCTACGAGAAGTGGACCCCCCTGGTCTTCCGCCTGAAGGACCCCAAGGGAGTCCTGAAGCCGGGCGCCCCCGGCTTGATGGGGGGCAAGCTCCACGTCTGGAACGACGGCGGCCCCACAGGATACACCTGGAACGAAATCGCCCGTCTCACATGGCCGAGCCTCATGACCATCTCGGAGAAGCTTTGGGGAACCAAGGGATCTCCCGGGTTCGATGCCTTCCGGGCCCGGGCCGCCCGCGTGGCCCGCCCCCTCGGGGTGACCCTCCTGGACCGGAAGGCCCAGGCCGGCCCGGGCGGCCTGGTCTGGCGCCTGGAAAAGAAACCCCTCTGGTTCATCGCCAACTCCCACTACCCCCTCGACCTTCCCGGCAAGCCGGGAAACCTGGAATATCCCTGGACCGCAACCTTCACCGTCGAGCGCCACACCGACGCCGGGGGCGACGAGGTCCTCCTCTCCTCGGACCTGGCGGCCTTCTACCTGGACCTCGCATGGAAAAAGAAGAACCGTAAAAGCGGAAGAGAGACCACCTTGAGGGGCGTGGCATGCGTTCGGGCCAAGCAGGCCCCCGGCCCGGACCCCCTGCACTCCTTCAACCCGGACGTGATCGTCTTCGACTACCAGGTCCCCTTGAAAAAGAAAGTGCGCCTCACCTTCATAGGGGAGAGGAAGAAGACCAGTCTCTACGCCGACGGAAGGCTCGTGGGAACCAGGCGGATCCAGATGGTCTGCCCCCTGGAGCGCCTGGGCGCCTCCCGGCCGGAGTCTTTCCAGGGCAGGCTCCTGGAAGGCGCGATCTGGAACCGGGCGCCCTGGAAGGCCCTGGGAGGCTGGACGCCGGCCGACCTGGGAAAGGGGTTCGAAATCCTGGAATGGAAGGTGGAGGAGATTCCCCCCGACGGGAAGGTACGGATCGAGTTCCGTTACGAGGGAGGCAGGAACGGCCTGGACATCCGGTGGGCGGCCCTCTGGAAGGACGGAAAGGAGCTGGCCCGGGACCGACACCCGGGCTTCACGGGGAACATGGACAGGGATCCTTCCTACCTCCTCCAGGTCCCGGGAAGAGTCCCGGAGGGTCCCTTCGTCCTGCGGGCCCTGGTTCAGGGTTCAGGAGGAAAGGATTCCCGGGGCCGGGTCTTTCTCTGGGACCTGCCCGGCGGGCCTTGAGGCCCTTTCTCCCCCCTTCCGGGCCGCTCCTGGACTTTTCGCCCGGGCCGGCCAAAATGGCCCAATTCAAGCGACCGGAGGAAGACCCCTTCGACCCTAAGGAGCAGGCGCGATGAAGACCCGGCACCAGGGGAACGGCTTGGGTTTCCGGCCCTTCTCCCTGCTTTTCCTCTCTCTCTTCCTTCTCTTCCTCTCCCATCCCCGGGCCCGGGCCATCCCCGCCTTCTCCAGGAAATACAAGACTTCCTGCAACACCTGCCACGTGGCTTTCCCCATGCTCAACGACTTCGGAGAGGCCTTCCGCCGGAACGGCTTCCAGTTCCCCCGGGACGACGACTGGTTCGTGAAGGACAAGCCCGTGACCCTGGGGGCCGAGGCCTGGCGGGATCTCTGGCCCAACGCCCTCTGGCCCACGACCCTCCCCAATCTCCCTCCCGTCTCCTTCAGGGTCACCATGGGAATGGACCAGAGCGAGGGAACCAGGGACAAGGCCAACTTCCAGGCCCCCACGGACGTGAACATCCTGGCCGCCGGAACCATGGGAGAGGACGTCTCATTCTTCTTCCACCAGGGCGGAGGCATCCGCTACTACGTCCAGTTCTCCAACCTCCTGGAGGAGGCCCTCTCCGAGACCCTCCTTCCCAGGTATGCTCTCAACCTGAAACTCGGCCTCTTCGAACCGGGCCTCTTGGGGGTGAGCAACGTCCGCCGCATCACTGCCACACCCTATCTCTCCCATACGGCCGTCTACTCCAGGGCGGGCAAGGCGGGGAACTCCTTCGCCCTGGACCGCCAGATCGGCGCCGAGGCCCACGGGATCCTCTTCCACCGCCTCCACTACGTTCTCGGGGCCGTCAACGGAAACGGCGACGGCCCGGACAACAACAGCACCAAGGACGTATACGGCCGACTGGCCGTGAAGATCGGGGGAATGCGTTTCTCCGGCGAAGAACCGGAGGACGAGGAGGACGACGGCGAGGGAGGCAAGGGGGATTCCCTCTTCCGGGACCGGGCCTACATCGACAACTCCTTCACCCTGGGCGCCTTCTTCTGGCTCGGACGGTTCACTGCCTTCGATTCGGACCGCAACGAGAACTACGACATCGACTTCCGCAGGGTCGGCCTGGACGGCCGCCTCAACTGGTGGGTCTTCGACCTCCACGGCGGGGTGATGTACGGCAAGGACGACAACGGCCTGGACACCAACTACGACATCGCCTCCACCCTCTACTTCGCCTCCCTGCGCTACATCCCCTACCCCTGGCTCGTCGCAACGGGGCGGTACGAGAAGGTCTTCTACAGGGATCCCGGCACGAAGGCCCTGGACGACCAGGAGACGGGCCGTTTCGTCCTCTCGGCCACAGCCCTGATCCGGGTGAACCTGAGGTTCACCGTGGAGGGACGCCTGAACCAGAGCCTCGGCTATCCCGGCACGGAGGACGACGCCCTCCTCCTTCGCCTGGACTACAGCTTCTGAGCCATGGAATCCACCGAAGAGACCAGGAAACCGGAAACCACGGAGAAGGAACTCTCCCGGAGGCGGATCCTCAGGCGCCTCGGGGTCCTGGGAATCTTCGCCTTCCTCGCGGCCCAGGTGGCGATCTGGATCCGCACCCTCTTTCCCAGGACCCGCCTGGAAGGACCCCGATTCCTCCGGGCCGGCCCGGTGGAGGAATTCAAGGTGGGGGCCGTGGACCAGCGGTTCCTAGCCTCCCACAGGGTCTGGATCGTCCGCACAAGGGAAGGTATCTACGCCCTCTACGCCCGGTGCACCCACCTGGGGTGCACCCCGGCCTGGGTGGAAGCGGTGAAGAAGTTCAAGTGTCCCTGCCACGGAAGCGGTTTCGCCATGGACGGGACCAACCTGGAGGGTCCGGCGCCGACCCCCCTGGAGCGGTTCCCCGTCTCCCTGGACGCCCGGGGCAGGCTGGTAGTCGACCTGGGCAGGCGGATCCACAAGCGCCGGGACGGATCCTGGAGCGGCCCGGGAAGCTTCCTTCCCGTCCGCCCCGGCAGGGTTTGACCGAAAGGAGGAGCCGGGGATGGCGGAGGGCCTCAGGAGGAGCCGATTCTGGAGAAGCATCTTCCGGACGCCCCTTCCCCGGAATCCCCGCGAAGGGGCCAAGGCCGTCCGCTCAAACGTATTTCTCCACGTCCATCCACCCTACGTGAAGCGGAAGGCCCTCGAGTTCTCCTGGACCTGGGGCCTGGGAGGGATCTCCTTCTTCCTCCTCCTGGTCCTCACCGTCACGGGGATCCTGCTCATGTTCTACTACAGGCCCACGGCTGCCTGCGCCTGGGAAGACATGCAGAGGCTCCGGCACGACGTCCCCTACGGGCCTCTTCTCCGCAACATGCACCGCTGGGCGGCCCACCTCATGGTGCTCACCGTCTGGCTCCACATGCTCAGGGTCTTCATGACGGGAAGCTACAAGAAGCCGAGGGAATTCAACTGGGTCGTGGGAGTGGGCCTCCTGGTCCTGACCCTGCTCCTTTCCTTCACGGGCTATCTCCTCCCCATGGACCAGCTCGCCCAGGCCGCCGGAACCGTGGCCGGCCACATGGCGGCCTCCACGCCCCTCCTGGGCCACCAGGGCCCCCTGGGCGAAGCCCTGGGTCTTACCGAGAAGAACGACATCGCCTTCTGGCTCCGGGGGGAGAGCGCCTTCGGCGAGATTACGGTCCTACGGTCCTATGTCTGGCACTGTGTGGCCCTTCCCGCAGCGATCTTCCTCCTCTGCATCGTCCACTTCTGGCGCATCCGCAAGGACGGAGGGATCTCCGGCGGGGAGGAGCTCCCCGGGAAGGAGGAGGAAGGAGATGCATGAGATCCTGGTCCGCCTCTCCGACCCGGACACCCTCCCCATCCTGGGCCTGGTGATCCTCTTCCCCCTTGCCGTCCTCGCCTTCCTCCTTCTCGGGGCCCGGCAGGACAGGCTCCCGAGGGACGGCCCCCACTCCCCTCCCGGGGAAGGGCCCTCCAGGGTGCCCACCTGGCCCCACCTCCTCAAGAGGGAGCTTGCCGCCGCCCTGGCCGTGACCATCCTCCTCCTTTGCTGGTCCCTCCTTGTGAACGCCCCCCTCCAGGAGAAGGCCGATCCCGCGGTCATGCCCAACCCGGCCAAGGCTCCCTGGTACTTCCTCGGTCTCCAGGAGATCCTGGTCTACTTCGATCCCTGGATCGCCGGCGTGGTTCTCCCCCTGCTCATCACCCTGGGCCTGGCCTCCATCCCCTACCTGGATCCAAACCCGGCGGGGAACGGAAGGTACACTCTCCGGGAACGTCCCCTGGCCCTCACCCTGTTCCTCTTCGGCTTCGCCCTCTGGTGCGGCCTCATCGCCGTGGGGACCTTCTGCCGCGGACCGGGTTGGGCCTGGTTCTGGCCCTGGGAGAAGTGGGACCCCAACAGGGCGGCCCTGACCACGCCCCTGAGACCTCTCCCGGAAGTCCTGGGGATTCCGCCGGGAATTCCCTCCTTCCTCGCGGGCCTCGCCCTCCTCCTCCTCTGGTATACCCTTGTAGGAATTTCATCCCGGGCCGTTCTCCGGAGGTCGGACCCGCGGGGATGGAAGAGCATGGGAAGGGGCCGTTTCCTCCTCTTCGTCTTTCTCGCGGGGACCATGCTGGGCGTCGTCGTGAAGATCCTCCTCCATCTCCTTTTGAAGGTGAACTACATCCTGGTCGTGCCGTGGATTCCAAGAGCCAACATCTGAGGGAACCCGCCGGGAAGGACCCCTTCCCGGACCGGTCCTGGGCCCCCCTGATCCTGGGGCTCGTCCTGGCCCTGCTGGCCTGCCTGGCCTGGGCCGTTTGGGACGAAACCGTGGCCCGAAGGCCCTGGAAGGCCTACCAGAGGGAATACGCCCGCCGGGCCCTGGAGGTCCTGGACAGGGAGATCCGGTCCGAGAAGGCCCGGATCAGGGCCTTCCTGGAAAGCCCCCAAGGGAAGAGACTCCTGGCGGGCAGGGAGAAGGTCCGCAGGGCCTTTTCGCCGGAAAGCCCCCTGGGAAGGAAAGTCCTGGAACTGGAAGGGCGGCTCCGGTCGATCCGCAAGAGGATCGCCCTGCTCAGGGAACGGTCCCGGGAAGTCAACGGGAGGAAGCTCCAGCTCCTCTCCCGGGGAGCAGGGCCCGAGTCGAGGCCGGGGACCGAACTGGAAAAGGAACTCCGCGACCTGGAGAGGAAACTCCTGGAGGCGGGGGACCGGGAAGAGGAGGCCCTGGCCGAACTGGACAGGATCGAGGAACCTCTACGGGCCGCCGAGCGCCCATTCGAAGAGATTTCGGTCAATTTGAAATCCCTCGAGAAGACCCGGGGGATCCTGGCCCGTTTCACCCCCCGGGTGGAGCAGATCTACCTGGAATCCGCTGGCCGCGTGGAGCGGTGCCTCACATGCCACATGGCCATGAGGGACGGGATGCCCGGGCTGGAGAAGCCCCCCTTCCGCAAACACCCCGGGGACTACCTGGTCCATCACCCCCCTTCGCGCTTCGGGTGCGTCGCCTGCCACGAAGGTTACGGCACGGCCCTGGACGACCTGGCCTCACCCCACGGATTCGATCCTTCCTACCCCAGGGAGATCCTCCGGGGACCGGCGGCCCAGGGCCGTTGCGGGACCTGCCACAGGCTCCTGGACGGCCGGGACAGGACGGCCATGAGGGGCGAACTTCCCGGCGCCCCCGCCCTCTCCCTCGGCCTGAAGGCCTTCGAGCGGAACCTCTGCTTCGGATGCCATGTGACTCCCGGCTTCCCCGTGAAGAGCCATCCCGCCCCTCCCTTGGACCAGGTCCCGGCGAAGCTCGGCTTCGAAAGGGCCCTGGAGTGGGTCCGGGATCCCGGAAAGGTCAGGAAGGACGCCCGGATGCCCCGATTCCGCTGGGACCGGAAGGGCCGGGACCTCTACGCGGTGGTCTCCTACCTCTTCTCCCTTCCCGGGCGGAAGATCCGCCCCGCCCCCCGGCCCGCCTGGCTCGCGAAGAAGGAAGACGACATGTCCGACGAGGAACTGGACCGCCTGGACGCCCTCCTGGAGAGGGGAAGGAAGGCCTGGTCCAGGGTCCAGTGCGCCGACTGCCACCCCCGGGAGGGGAAGGGGGGCGACGCAGGGGTCTACGCCCCCGATCTCTCCAACGCCGGCGCCAGGATCTCCAGGGACTGGCTCTACCGGCACCTGGAGGATCCCCACGCTCTCTATCCCGAGAGCCGGATGCCGAAGATCGGTCTCACGGAAGGGCAGATCCTCGGACTGGTGGAATCCATCCTGAGGGACCCTGAATTCGGCGGAGGGGAAGAAGAGGAGGGCGATGCCGGTCCCCGCCTCCCCGCCGGCCTTCCCCGCCGCCCATCGCGGGACCGGGCCGTCCTGGAGCGGGGCAGGAGCCTCGTCCTGGAACTCGGCTGCGCCGGTTGCCACAGCATCCCGGGCCACGAAGGCGACGCCCCCGCCGGGAGCGATCTCTCAGATTACGGTGACAAGGAGATCAAGGACCTGGACTTCGGCCCCAGGGAGGACATACCCCGGACCGTGGAGAGCTGGACCCTGCTCAAGCTCCAGGATCCCCGGGCCTTCGGCGGGGAACTCCTCATGCCCGTGCCCCACCTCACCAGGAGGGAGGCCCTCGCCGTGACGGCCTTCCTCCTTGGACTCACCAGGAAGGCACGACTTCCAGTGCCCAAACCGTCTCCCCCGGAACCTTTCCGGGGGGGAGGCGAGGCCTGGAAGATCGTCCGGGAGAAGAGCTGCCTCACCTGCCACAGTTTCGGCCGCCGTGGAGGAGACTACGCCCCCGAACTCTCCTTCGAGGGGAGCCGGGTCAGGCCGGCCTGGCTGAAGGGCTTCCTGGAGCGACCCGCCTCCATCAGGCCCCGCCTGGTCCAGATGCCCCAGCTCCTCCTCTCCAGCTCCGAGGTGGAGACCCTGGTCCGGTTCTTCCAGTTCGCCTGCCGGGAGGACGCCCTGGAATCCTTCCCCGCCGGGGAACGGGTGAAGACCCCCTCCCCACGGGAGGGAACGGCCCTCCTCCGAAAATACGGTTGTCTTGCCTGCCATTCCCGCGGGGGCAAGGGGGGAATCCTGGGGGCGGACATCGAGAAGGCCTCCGAGCGGCTGAGGCCGGGGTTCGTCTACCACTGGATTCTCGACCCCAGGGGCGCCGACAAGGACAGCCTCTGTCCCCGCTCCGGGATGCCCCCCCGCGACGCCGCCGCCCTGGCCCGCTTCCTGACGGAAAGGAGGAAAGGGTGACGCCCCACAGGAACCTCCTGCTCCTCCTCCTTCCCTCGGCCATCCTGGCGGCTTGCGGCGGAAAGACCCGCATTCCTCCCGCCCCGCAAACCCGGCCCTACGCCCTCCGGCGGGGAGAGATCCTCTACGAAAGGTGGTGCTCGGCCTGCCACGGCCGGACCGGCCGGGGAGACGGCCTGGGCTGGAACAGGGAGATCACTCCCGGGCCGTCCGACCTGGCCCCCTGGAAGGACAAGACGGCCCGGGACCTGGAACGCCTCTTCGCAGGCGGCGGAACCAATGGACCGTGTCCTTCCTGGAAGGCCAACTTCACTCCCTCCCAGATCCGGGACCTGGCGGCCTTCCTGAAGGTTCTTCCCGGAAGGAGAAAGAAGAGATGAAGCACGCCGCCCTCGCCGCCCTTCTCCTCCTGGGATCCTGTGCGGGCGCATCCCGCCGCGGAAGCATCCCCCCATCCCCCGGGCCGCCTTCGCCGGGAGGACCCTCCTCCATCGGCCCGGCCCGCCCCTCCTCCAGGCCCGCCCCCTCTCATACACGTTTTCCTTATTTCCTCCATCTCCAAGGGGGCGGGCCGCCCGTCCCCTGCCGGGTGAAGAGCTGGGAGGAGGGACGGGTGGTCCTGGAGATACCCAAGAACCGCTTCTCCCTGGCCGCCCGGGGGGAGAGCCCTGGAAAGACCTTTCCCGACGTCCTCCTGCCCAAGGGGGGGGATCGTGTCCTCCGGTGCAGGATCCTGGAGGAGGGAGGGGACCATTGGACCCTGGTCCTCCCCCAGGGTGAGATCCGGGGCCTCCTGGAGGGGAAGGGGCCCCTTCTGCCCAGGGAAGGCGGGGAGGCCGCCGGAGGGTTCGAGGGCCTGATCCTCTGGGGAAACCGCCCCCTGGCGGGAGCCCGGGTCCGGGCCGTCCAGATCACGGGCCGCTCCCTCCTGCCGGGGATCCTGGACGCCCCGCCCAAGTTGGACCGGGCCGTGGAGACCAGGACCGACGAGAAGGGGCGCTTCCTCTTCCAGGGCCTGCCGCCGGGAAACTACAAGCTCTGGATCCAACCGCCGGGCCGGAAGGAGTGGATCCGGAGGATCCGCATGATCCCGGATGTTCGGGTTCTGGAAGGGAAGACCGTGAAAATGAAGCCCTTCCGGGTGAGGAGGGTGATCGGCGGCTGAACCTACCTTTTTCCGAAAATCCAGCCCTTCCCGAAGGCGAGGGGAGGGCCTGGAGGGAGCATGGCCGTTTTTTTCCTAACAAACGAATTCTTGAGAAACTTTTCCAGCTTCCCTGGAAAGAAAAGGGGAATTTTCCCTTTCCATCGAATCATTGGGGTTGGCGACGATCGAAGTCAGCCTTTCCCCTTTTCCCTTTGTGCTGCTCTTCCCAAAGGAGACGCCCATGAAGAAGAAAGCCTTACTCACAGCCTCCCTGGGTCTCGCCTTCCTGGCGGCGCCGAATCTCTCGGCCACCAACGGGGACAAGCTCATCGGCGTTGGACCATACTCCCGCTCCATGGGCGGCGTGGGAATCGCCACCCCCTGTTGCGCCATCACGGCGGCCTTCGCCAACCCGGCCACCCTCTCCACCATCGCCGGGACCCAGTTCGACTTCGGGGCGAGCCTCTTCATGCCCAGCCCGAGGGCCCGGGTGAAGTCCCCCGCTCCTCCCGCCGGCGTGGGCAACTGGACGGGCAACAGCCAGGACGCCCCCTTCCCCGTGCCGGCCATCGTCATCCGCACGCCCATCGACAAGAACTGGAGCTTCGGTCTCGCCGCCGTGGGAGTGGCCGGGATGGGCGTGGACTACCGCGGCAAGGACCCGATGAACACCAACACCAACCTCTCGGTGATGCAGTTCTCCCCGGCCGTGGCCTACAAGATGGGAAATCTCTCCCTTGGTCTGGGCCTGAACATGGATTTCAATTCCGCCGATTTCGGCGCGGGTGAAGCGCACAACTACGCCTTCGGCGCCCACCTGGGCCTCCTCTACAAGTTCGGCGACTTCGCCTTCGGCGCCACCTACAGGACCCCCCAGACCGTCAACCACGAAAGAGTCTACGACTTCAACGGCGACGGGCGGTACGACAACCTGAAACTGGCCAATCCCCAGGAATTCGGCTTCGGGATCTCCTGGACACCGACTCCCAAGTTCCTCGTGGAGACCGACGTGAAGTGGCTCGACTGGTACGGCGCCAAGGGCTACCACGACTTCGATTGGAAGAGCCAGTGGGTCTTCGCCATCGGCATGGAATACAGGGTCACCCCCCAGATCAGGCTCCGTTGCGGTTACAACTACGGCCGCAACCCCGTCCACGACCACGACGGGTGGAATCCCAGCACGGGAACCAAGAAAGTGGCCGGCAACACCATGGGGCAGTTCGGCTACGAGTATTTCCGGATCGTGGGATTCCCCGGGATCGTCGAGCACCACCTGACCTTCGGCGTGGGCTACGACGTCTCCGAGGACGTGACCTTCAACTTCGCCGTGGTCCGGGGCTTCCAGAACAAGATCAAGGAGAAGTCCGCCGGCGGAGCCATCGAGCTGGTCTCCACCCTGGACGAGACCTCCCTGGACTTCGGCATCACCTGGAAGTTCTGAGAACCTCTTCCCTTCTCTTTCGCGGCGGGGTGGACTCCCGGGTCCGCCCCGCTATGCTTTTGCCTCTTTTCTTTCCCTCTTCTTCTCGGAACTCCCGGCGAAAGAGACGGGCATGAGACGACACAGCCACATCCTCCTCCTTTTCACAGCCCTCCTCCTCTGTCTTCCCTCCCTCCGGGCCACCAACGGGGACAAGCTCATCGGGGTCGGCCCCTACGCCCGCTCCATGGGAGGCGTGGGGATCGCCGCCCCCTGTTGCGCCGTCACGGCGGTCTTCGCCAACCCGGCCACCCTCACCACCATCGCCGGGACGCAGTTCCACTTCGGGGCGAGCTTCTTCATCCCCCGAACCAAGGCCCGGGTCCAGGAGCCTCCCCCACCGGCGGGGACGGGAGACTGGAAGGCCTCGAGCCGGGTCCCCCCTTCCCCCGCCCCGGCCCTCGCCCTGCGGACCGCCCTGGGGAAGGACTGGAGCTTCGGCCTGGCCGCCGTGGGTATCGGCGGGATGGGCGTGGACTACAGGAACAGGGATCCCCAGGCGGAGAAGACCAACCTCATGGCCATGAAGTTCTCCCCCGCCGTGGCGTACCGACTGGGAGCCCTTTCCCTGGGATTGGGCCTGGACATCGACTTCAACTCGGCCGACCTGGGCCAGGGAGAGGCCCACAACTACGCCTTCGGCGCCCACCTGGGCGGCCTCTACAAGTTCGGAGACTTCGCCCTGGGCCTTTCCTACCGGACCCCCCAGCCCGTGGACCACGAGAGGGTCCGGGACTTCGACGGTGACGGCCTGCGGGACGACTTCACCCTGGAGAACCCCCAGGAGGCGGGCTTCGGCCTTTCCTGGAGGGCCTGCGGAAAGCTCCTCCTCGAAGCGGACCTCCGCTGGATCGACTGGCACGGCGCCAGGGGCTACGAGGAGCTGGACTGGAAGAGCCAGTGGGTCTTCGGCCTCGGAATGGAGTACAGGGTGGCGCCCCGGCTGAGACTGCGTTGCGGATACAACTACGCACGCAATCCCGTAAGGGACCACGACGGCTGGGACCCCAGCGGGACGGTCTCCATGGAAGGCCCCCGCATGAACCGCCTCTCCTACGAGCACCTCCGGGTCATAGGCTTTCCCGCCGTAGTGGAGCACCACCTCACGGCCGGCCTGGGTTGGGACGCCACGGAAGAGATCACGTTCAACCTGGCCCTGGTTCACGGGTTCCGGAACACCTTGGAGGAGAACTCCTCCGGCGGGACCTACCGGCTCAAGTCGGCCGTTTCCGTGACCTCCCTGGATTTCGGCCTAACCTGGCGCTTCTGAGTAGGAGCCGCCGCCGCCCTTTCCGGCCTTCCCCCTCTTCCTGGGAGGAAGGAGGCCGTGTTTCTGCAACAGGGCGTAGAAGGTGCTCTTGGAGAACCCCGCAATCTTACGGGCCTCCGTAACTTTCCCCCCGGCCGTCTCCAGGGCGCGCAGGAGGTAGACCCGCTCGGCCTGGAGCCTGGCCTTCTCCCGGAACTCCTTGAGCCTGGGGAATTGCCCCGAAGGGGCGAGCCTGGGAAGGAGGTAGAGTTCCTCCCTGTCGGGGCCCTCCTCGGCGGCCCGGAACTGGGGAGGAAGATGCATGGGGAGGATCGTGCTCCCCCTCCCGGCCCGCGAGAAGGCTGCCTCCAGCACTTCCACCAGTTCGGAAGCGTTTCTCGGCCACTGGTGCCCCTGGAGGGCCCGCGCCGCCGAGAGGGAGAGACAACAACCCCTGCCCGGAGCGGCGCACCAGGCCGAGGCCATGGCGGGAATCTCCCCCTTGCGCTCCCTCAAGGAGGGGAGGCTCAGGGAGCGTTCTTCCAGGATGAGAGCCAGGGCCCGGTTGAACTCTCCTTCCAAGGCCAGGGAGGCCAGGCTCCTGGGGACGAGGCTCACTACCTTCACCATTCCCCCCTCGGCGCCACCGTTGCGTTCCCTCTCCCTGTGGAGCCAGGCGTAGAGGGCGGCCTGGGCGGAGTGGCCCATCTTCTGGGGATCCCTGAGGACCAGGGTCCCTCCCCGGAGCCTGGACAGGAGCCCCCGCTCCCCGGAGGTACGCCCCAGGAAGAGATCCAGGAGTTCCCTCTCCTCGAGGGCCCCGGCGTCCAGGACTACATAGGGCCCCTCGGGGCGTCGGAGGCTGTGGAGGGCCCGGGCCAGGATGGTCCGGCCCGATCCTTCCTCACCCTCCAAGGCGACGTTCCCGGAAAAGACGAAGATCTTCCTCCATCCAGCCCCCAGGCGGCCTTTCCCTTGTCCCATCCCGGGTGGGGGGGCAAGAGCCTCCTCCCAGGGCAGGAGCCAGAGTTCCCGCTCCGCCGCAGCGACCTGGACGGCTTCGATTCCTCCAAGGAGCCCCTGGTCCCCCGATTCGAAGGGAACGAAGGCATCCCCCCCGATCCGGCCCGCCTGCTCCCAGAGATAGGAATCCCCGCCGGGGAGGATCCAGACCAAGGAGACCCCCGATGTCTCCCCTTCGAGCCTTCCCTGGATCTCCTCCAGCTCCTCCTGAGAAGAAAGGAGGAGAAGGAGGGTTCCTTCCTCCCCGTTCCAGCTTTCCGCCTGGATCCCCGCCCGGGCCAAGGCCTCCAGCCTGCTTGCCAAGGGCCTTTCTTGTCCCGGGAGAAAAAAGACTGAGCTCATCCCCTAGCTCCGGTCTGTGTGTCAAAGCCTTCCTAGAAGGGAATTGTCCTTTGAATGCAGGGATTGTCCATTTTCCCTCCTCTCAGTGCAAGCTCTTTTTCGATATCCGTCCCATCTTGGTGGACACCTTCCCTTTTTCGTGCCCAGACTTGAACCAGATTCCGCCCCCTTTCCACTCCTTGCCCCCGCCAGGCCTCAAAAGAACCCCCGAGGAGGGAAGAAAAGGCTAGACGTTGCCGAAGCCCCCCCCCTAGCCTTGTCCCCCATGGGCGGATTCCACCCCAACTCTCAGCCGGGAAGGGCCTTATGGCTCGAAATCCTGGGGGCCCTCGCCCTGGCCTTCCTCTTCCTCTGGCCCAGGCTTTCCGGGGCCGAGGCCCATCCTCTCCACGACCTGGGATTCAACCTCCACGTCCTGGAGAGACTGGACGCCGCCCCCGATCCCGCCGCCTGGATCCAGGAAGCATCCCGTCTCAGGCCGGAACGCTTCTACCCCCTCTACTGGGCCTACCAGCACCTGCTCTGGCGCCTGGGAGGCCGAAGCCTGGACCTCTTCTTCTGGGGAAACCTCCTGTTGCTGGCCCTCCTCCTGTTGGGAACGGGCCGCCTGGCCGCCCGGCTCGGCGGAAGGGCCTGGCTCGCCTGGGTCTTCCTTCTTGCTTCGCCGGGCCTCCTGGAGAACGCCCACACCCTGATGAAGCAGGAACTCCTCCTGGCCGTCCTGGAGATCTGGGCCTACCTGGCCCTTCTCTCGAGGCGGTGGATCTCCACTCTCCTCCTCCTGTTCCTGGCAGGGCTCCTCAAGGAGACGGCTCTCTTCACCGCCCCGGCCCTTCTCATCCTATGCGGATATCAGTATTCTCTCGGAAGGAGAAGGATCGCTCTCCTGTCTGCCGCAGCAGCCCTCCTTGTCCTGGCCTTGGGCGTCCTTGCCATCCTCGCCCGGACCCCGGGCCCCTACACCCGGGCCTTCACCTTCTCCCCCGGAGGGATCCTCCATACCTTCTCCTTCTATCTCCGCCGGGAGGGCCCCCTCTTCCTCTTCCTCCCCGGGGCGGCCCTCCTCTGGGGAGGGGCCCTCCCGGACCTGGAGAGAGAAAGGAGGACGGCCTTCCTCGGGGCCTTGCTGCTCTTCCTCTTCTGGGCGGGAGGCTACCTCCCCTGGAAGCTCCCCCAGGTCCGATATCTCCTTCCTGCATTCACCTTCCTGGCCCCCCTCTCGGCGGCGGCCTGGTCCCTCCCGAGGGGGAGAGGCTTCCCTTCCCGGGCGGGGGCCCTCCTCTTCTTGGCAGGGGCACTGGTCTCCCTGCCCTGGGCGGTCTCCCGGGAATACCGCGAGGGCGAAGCCAGGCTGAAGGCCGACCGGGCCGTCTCCCGGGCCCTGGCCTTCGCCGCCCGCCTTCCCGCAGGAACGGCCCTGCGGGTCCTCCTCCCGGAAGACGAACCCCTCCTGGAGTTCCGCTTCCGCCTGGCCCTCCAGGAGAAGAGGCCCGACATCACCGTCCTTCCAGCCTTGGTGGGAAAGGACCCCGCCCGGTGGATCACCGGCTTGAAGGAGCTGGCCCGGACCCCCCCGGAAGGAGACCTCCTCCTGGTCCCTGTGGCCCGGGGCCTTCCCACCTTCGCCGACCGGGTCTTCCCCGTCACGGAGGAATGGTCCGCCACCCTGGAGCAGGCCGTGAAGACCCTCCTGGGCTTCGTGGCCGTCCCGGCGGCCCGGCTGGGGAGTTTCCGGGAGGGTTTCCAAGTGGGTTTCCTGGTCTACCGGTTTCAGGGAGGCTCCAGTCTCGAGCTGTTCCGGGCCGGAAAAGACCAACCGGGCCGCACACTTCCCTTCCGTGTGGAAGGATGCCTTCCCAAGGCCCTGGAAAGATCCCCCCTCGAGATCGTCCTGGAAGTCCGGCCCCCTTCCCCCCCGCCCGAACTCACCTGGAACGGGAAATCCTTCCCCCTGGAAGGGGCGGGTCCGGGACGTTTCCAGGTTCTCCTCCCCGCCGACCGGCCCGGTCCGGCCGACCCGAACCACCGTTTCCTGGGAAGCCAGGTCCTCCAGGTTCTTCCCGGGAAACCTACGACCAGGCTTCGCCTCCTCCTTCTGGAGAAGGACGGGAAGTCGAGATGAAGGAAAAAATCTTCTCCTTTTCTTCATGTTCTTTTGATCTTCTTCCCCGAGGCTTCCCGGTAGAGACCCTTCAACCGAAAGGAGCGAGCGAACCATGAGGAGAACAGCCTTTTTCCTGGGGGCCGCCTGGGCCCTGTCCCTTTGCGGCTCCGCGCCGGCCCAGACCTCCACCGAGGCCCGACTCCAGGCCCTGGAGAAAAAGGTCCGGGCCCTGGAGGAATCCCAGGCCGGAACCCCTCTCCGGGCCTACTGGAAGAACGGCCTTCGCTTCGCTTCCCCGGGGGGGGAGTTCCAGCTCAAATTCGGCGGCAGGATCCAGAACGACTGGTGCTTCGGAAGGGAAGACGGCGACTTGAGGAAGGCGGGCCTGGACTTCCAGGACGGCGTGGAGTTCCGCCGGGCCCGGTTCTACGCCGCCGGGACCCTCTACGAGAACGTCCACTTCAAGGCCCAGTACGAATTCGCCGGCGGCGACGCCGACTTCAAGGACATGTGGGTGTCCTACTCGGGGATCCCCTACATCGGGACCGTCAAGGCAGGCCACATCAAGGAACCCTTCGGCCTGAACCGTCTGACTTCCAGCAAGTATCTCTCCTTCCTGGAAAGGGGACTCACCGACGCCTTCTCCCCCGGCCGGAACACGGGTTTCCTTTTCTGCAACCACCTGAAGGCCCTCCAGGACCGGATGACCTGGTCGGCCGGGATCTTCCGGAACACCGGGTCCTACGGGAACGGCACCCACGACGACGCCGCCACCCGTTACAACCTTACCGCCCGGATCACGGGGCTTCCCTGGTACGAGGAGGGAGGGGAGAAGCTCCTCCACTTGGGCCTGGGGTGGAGCTACAGGGACCCTGACGACGGCTCCCTCCGCTACAGGGCCAGGCCCGAATCCCATCTCTCCCCCTACCTGGCCGACACGGGCGTCCTGGGAGACGCCGACTCGGTGAACCTCCTCGGCGCCGAGGCCGCCATGGTCTACGGGAGCTTCACCCTCCAGGGCGAATACGTCTGCGCCATGGTGGATTCCAAGGCGGCGGGGGACCCGGATTTCTCCGGTTTCTATCTCAAAGGAAGCTGGTTCCTCACGGGCGAGACCCGTCCCTACCAGAAGAAGACCGGCGTCTTCTCCAGGATCAAGCCCAGGCGGAACTTCACGGGGAACTTCGGCGACGGGCCCGGCGCCTGGGAGGCGTCGGTCCGGTTCTCCAACCTGGACCTCTCCGATTCCCGGGTCGACGGGGGGAAAATCACCACCCTCTCCCTGGCGTTGAACTGGTATCTCAACCCCAACACGAAGGTGATGTTCAACTACGTCCATGCCTGGGCCGACCGGAACGGCGCTACGGCCGCCACGAACTACGACGGCGAAGGAGACATCTTCCAGATGCGCTTCCAGGTGGACTTCTGACCCCCTCCGGGGAGGGGGGCCGCCCCCTCCCCCCCGCCGGGGAAGGGGAAAAAGGAGAGAAAGCGGTGAAGAAGACGATCCTCCTGATCGAGGACGAAGAGGCCATCCGGCGGGTCCTCCGGCACAATCTCTCCCGGGAAGGCTACCGGGTCCTGGAATCCGGGGACGGGGAAGGGGGCCTGGAGAAGGCCCGTTCCCAGGCTCCGGACCTGGTCGTCCTGGACCTGATGCTTCCAGGCCTGGACGGAATCTCCGTCTGCCGGAGACTCAAGGCGGATCCCCTGACGGCATCCATCCCGGTGCTGATGCTCACCGCCAAGGGAGAGGAAGCCGACGTGGTCCTCGGGCTGGGCGTGGGGGCCGACGACTACGTGGTGAAACCTTTCCGCCTCAAAGAATTCCTGGCCCGGGTGGAGGCAGTCCTGAGGCGGGGCCCGGCCAGGGAAGAACTGGTCCCGGGCGAGAGGGTCGTTCGAGGGGACCTGGTTGTGGACGCGGCCCGGCACAAGGTGAAGGTCGGGAAGAGGAGCCTGGATCTCACGGCCACGGAATTCCGCCTTCTCCACTATCTCGCCGCCCACCCGGGCAGGGTCTTCACCAGGGACATGCTCCTCAGCCGGGTGATCGGCGAGAACGCCATCGTGGTGGACAGAAACATAGACGTGCACATCAGATCCATCCGCAAGAAGCTCGGTCAAAGGAGGGACCTGATCGAAACGGTGCGGGGCGTGGGCTACAGGTTCCGGGAAGAGGAGCCGTGAACCCTTTCCGCTCCCCCCTCTTCCGCAAGCTCTACCTGTGCTGGGTTGGTTTTTCGGCCCTCTGTCTCTTCCTGGTCTACTTCCTGGCCTCCCGGGGTGTGGAGGAACAGGCCCTGGCCTCCATTAGGGACTCCTTGAAAACCCGGGCCTTCCTGCTGGGAGAGGTCGCCCGCCAGGCTCTTTCGGAGAAGGAATCTCCCTCTCTCCAGGAGAAGGTGAGCCGCCTTGGCCGGGAGACGAAAACCCGACTCACCGTCATCTCCGCCGACGGGACCGTCCTGGCCGACTCCCGAAAAGCCCCTTCCCTCATGGAGAACCACGGGTCCCGTCCGGAAGTGCTCGAGGCGGGAAAGAAGGGCCGGGGCGTCTCTGTCCGGATGAGCGGAACTCTAGGAATCCGCATGATGTACCTGGCCGTCCCCGTCCGGGTGGGAGACCGCCTTCTGGGTTACGCCAGGGCTTCCCTTCCCCTCACCCTGGTGGACGCCAGGCTCGGCGATCTCAAGAGAGCCCTCTTTCTCCCGGGCATTCTGGCGGCCCTCTTGGGATTGGTCCTCGGCTTTCCCCTCTTCGGGCGGCTCACGTCCACCCTCTCCCAGGCGGCCAGGGCGGCCGACGCCGTGGCCTCGGGCGACCTGGAAAGGCGCCTCCCCCACCAGGGCCGGGACGAGATCGCCGCCCTGGGTAGGGCCTTCAACAAGATGGCCGGAGCCCTCCAGGAAAAGTTCCGTGCTCTCGAAGACGAGCGTGAGACCCTGCGGGCCGTCCTGGAAGGGATGGTGGAAGGGGTGATCGGCGTGGACCGGGAGGGCAGGATCCTCTACTTGAACGAAGGAGCCTCAAGGGCCCTGGGAATCGATCCCAAGGAAGGGATCTCCTCGGGAGCCTGGGAAATCCTGAGGGGAAGACCGGGAATTCTGGCCGTCCTGGAGCGGGCCATGGCGGGGGAACATCCCCCGGAGGAGAACATCCACATTCCAGCCCCGGGGGGAGACCGGATCCTGGAAGTACGGGCAGCTCCCCTGGGAGGAAGCCGGGAATCCCGGGGCGGGGCCGTCCTTGTCCTCCACGACATCACCAGGCTCTCCCGGCTGGAGAAGGTCCGGAAGGACTTCGTGGCCAACGTATCCCACGAGCTGAAGACACCGATCACGGCAATCCAGGGAATCCTGGAGACCCTCCTGGAAGACCGGGAGATGGAGGACCAGGACAGGACGGAGTTCCTCTCCGTGGCCATGGAACAGGTCCTCCGCCTCTCTTCCCTCGTGAAGGACCTCCTGGTCCTCTCCCGCCTGGAGTCGGAAGAGGGGGCCCTCGAGGCCCGGCCCTTGGACCTTGGCCGGACGGCCATGGCGGCCTGGCAAAGCTACCTTCCACTCCTGGAAGGGAAGGGTCTCCAAACCTCCCTGGAGACGGCCCAGGTCCCCCTGCCCCTGGAAGGAGATCCTTCGGCCCTCCAGGCCATGACGGCCAACCTCCTGGACAACGCATGGAAATACACCCCACCGGGAGGAAGGGTGATCATGCGCCTCTTCGAAAAGGAAGGCCGTGCCTTCCTGGAGGTGGAAGACACGGGGCCGGGCATCGAAGGAATCCACCGGGAGCGGATCTTCGAGCGCTTCTACCGGGTGGACAAGGCCCGCTCCCGGAAGCTCGGCGGAACAGGACTGGGCCTATCCATCGTCAAGCACACCGCCCGGGCCCACGGCGGAGAGGTCGAACTGGAGAGCGAGCCCGGAAAAGGAAGCCTTTTTCGAGTGATCCTCCCCTTGGCCGCCTCGAAGCCGCATCCCCCGGCGGGGGCGTAGGAAGGCGTTCCCGGGAGTCCCGGAGATCGGTTCTTCGAACCGCCTGCACCTGCTTTCTTCGACCCCGGTCGGCCCGGGACCGCTCAACCGAACCGTCCGGTGATGTAGTCCTCCGTCTCCTTGAGCCGAGGCTTGGTGAAGAGTTCCTCCGTGCTGTCGAACTCCACGAGCCGCCCAAGATACATGAACCCCGTATAATCGCTGGTCCTGGCCGCCTGTTGCATGCTGTGGGTCACGATCAGGATCGTATAGTCCCCCTTCAGCCGCTCCATCAGGGTCTCCACCTTGTCCGTTGCGATCGGATCCAGGGCGGAACAAGGCTCGTCCATGAGAAGCACCTCGGGTTCTCCCGCGATCGCCCTGGCGATACAAAGCCTCTGTTGCTGTCCCCCAGAGAGGCGAAGGGCGTTCTCCTTGAGCCTGTCCTTCACTTCTTCCCAGAGCCCGGCCCCGGCGAGACTCCTCTCGCAAGCGTCGTCCAGGACCCTCCTTCGCCTCTCTCCATCGATCCTCAGGGGATAGACCACGTTCTCGTAGATGGACATAGGGAAGGGATTGGGTTTCTGGAAGACCATTCCCATCCGCTTTCGAAGGGAGATTACGTCCGCACCGGGCCGGTAGATCTCCTCTCCCGCCAGTTTCACGCTTCCTTCGATCCTCACCGAATCCACCAGGTCGTTGATCCGGTTCATGGAACGCAGGAGGGTGCTCTTTCCGCAACCCGAGGGGCCGATCAACGCCGTCACCTTCCCCCTCGGCACGGCCATGTGGATGTCGAACAGGGCCTGCTTCTTCCCATACCAGAGATTGAACCCCCCGATCTCCAGGATCGGCTTCTCCTCCTCCTTCCGCGGTGCGTCGGCCGAGCCTGCCGGGAAGCTTCCTTCCGGTTCGATCGTTTTCGTTTCCATTCTAGAATTTCTCCGTGACGAATTTCTTCCTGAGCCTGGACCGCAGGCGCAGGGCCGCGAGATTCAGGACGACGACGACCAGGATCAGGAGCAGGGTCGTCGTGAAGACCATGGGCTTTGCGGCCTCGGAATTCTGGCTCTGGAAACCCAAATCATAGATATGAAAACCGAGATGCATGAAACTCCGGTTCAAGCCGAAGGGGGGGCTCGTGGAGAAGGGCAGTTCCGGCGCGAGTTTCACCGCCCCCACCAGCATCAGGGGCGCAACCTCCCCCGCCCCCCGGGCCATGGCCAGGATGACCCCCGTCAGGATGCCCGGCATGGCCCGGGGCAGGACGATCCTCCTGATGGTCAGCCACTTTCCCGCCCCGCAGGCATAGGACCCCTCCCTCATGGAGTTGGGGACGGCCGCAAGAGCCTCCTCGGTGGAGGTGACCACAACGGGAAGGGTCATCAGGGCCAGCGTCAGGGAAGCCCACAAAAGGCCTCCTTTCCCGAACGTCGGGTTGGGGAGGTTCGCCCTGTAGAATCCGTGGAAGAAAGGCGAAGCCGCCACGAGGTAGGCCGCGCCGCCGAGGGCCCCGGCCCAGAGAAGGAGAGAACCGGCCCTCAGAACCCGCCAGAAGAAGCTCCCCCTCCCCTCACGCCCCGGTGCGCTCCCGAGAAAGAGGAAGAACCCTCCCGCCGAGGCACCGGCCGTTCCGGCGAGGAGCAGGTACCAAGAGCCCCTCGGCAAGGGCGACGAAGGCCCCCCGTCCAGGAAGGAACCCAGGCCGTAGCAAAAGAAGCCAAGACCGAAAACCCCGAAGACGATGCTCGGCACCCCGGCCAGGTTGTTCACGGCGATCCTGACGGCGCTCACGACCCAACCTCCTTTGGCGTACTCCCTCAAGTAGAGAGCGGCCAGGACTCCGAAGGGCACCACCAGGACCGCCAGGATCAAGGTCATCAGCACCGTCCCGAAGATCGCCGGGAAGACCCCTCCCTCGCTGTTGGCCTCCCGGGGATCCCCGGAGACGAACTCCATCCACCTGTCCAGATAGATTGCGGCTTTTCCAAACCAATCCAATCGGTTGGCAGGATATGCCCGGACGATCTCCTCCAGGGGAATGAGTGTTTCGGCCGGAGGAGTCTTCCCTTCCCCGGCCGTCGCCGCCAGGAGGAAGAACCTCCCGTTCTCCTTTTCCAGATCGGCGATCTCCCTTCGGAGGGCGGAGAAGCGCTTCCTGCATTCCTCCCGGATGCAGTCGAACCGCCTGCGGGACTCCTCCAGGCGGGCCGTTCCTTCCCGGAGGGCCTCCTCTCCCGCCCCATCCCGGTCCAGGTCGCCCCACTCCAGCTCCGCCTCTCTTACGGCCAACCGGGCCTCTTCCCGGATCCGGTTCACCTCCCCCATGTCCACCTTCTCCAGGCGGACCCTGCGCCGCCTCCGCTCGAGGACCTCCGGAAGGATCTTCCCGAACAGCTTCCAAGCCTCGGCGGGATCCCGTAACACACGGGCCTCCCCTCTCTCCTCGAGCCTTCGCAGGTCGAAATCCGCAGAGCCTGGCGGGCGGGGCCGGGCAAGGACCACGAATCCCCGGAGAACCCCGTAGAACCGTCCCCACTCCCGCCTCTCCACCACCAGTGCCCATTCGGGTCTCTCCACGGCGGTGATCCGGGAACTCATCACCCAGCGGAAATGAGTTCCCGTCAGGCGGAAATTGCCGGTCCTTACGAGGATCCGCTTCTCTGTCCCTCCACCGCCCGCACCCTCCCGGCCGGAGGGAAGGAACTCCTCCACCTTCACGGGCTCCCCCATGCAACACTCCCCCCCGGCCGACTTGTAGAGAACCACGGGCCGAGGCACGAAGGTGGCGAATCCCTCGACGGAAACCAGGAGCAGGAGCCCCAGGACCATCGAGAGGCACAGGACCAGGGCTCCTCCCGCCAGCCAGACCAGGGGCTCCCCGTCCGTCGAGGCGGTTTCCCCCCACTTTTTCCTTCTTCCATGCCGGAGTGTTTCCATGGCCGAACCTTTCTCAGAGCCGTACGGCCTTCTTCCTGAACCGCAGCCTCACCACCTCGGCCGCCGTATTGACCAGGAAAGTCATGGCGAAAAGAACCAAGGCCGCCATGAATAGGGTCCTGTAGTGAGCGCTTCCCCGAACCGCCTCGGGGAGTTCCACGGCAATGGTGGCAGATAGCGTCCGGGCGCCGTTGAAGGCGTTCGCCTCCATGACGGGAGTGTTTCCCAGGGCCATGAGAACGATCATGGTCTCCCCCACGGCCCGCCCCATTCCGATCATCAGCGCCGAGAACAGGCCGCTTGCCGCCGCCGGAACGACGATTCTCCGGGCCGTCTGCCAGGGAGTCGCCCCCGCCGCCAGGGAGGCCGAGCGCAAGTGGTCGGGCACGGCGGAAAGGGCGTCTTCCGCAATGGAATAGATCATGGGGATCACGGCGAACCCCATGACGATCCCGACGATCACGGCGTTCCTCTGGACGAAGGTCCCCATCGGCGCCAGGTCCGCCCCGAAGAGGGCCCAGGGCCCCCTCGGATCCAGCCCCGTTCCCGCAAGCAGGCAGGCCGCCCCGAAAGCCGCCGCCGGGACCAGAGAGGCCCAGACCGGGAAACCCACCGCCTCCAGAACCGTCCGGTACCGGCGCCCGGTCCCTCGGAAGATTTTATCCAGGACGACCGACACGGCAGGGCGGAAGAGAAAGACACCGGCCGCCAAAGCCGGGGGAAGGCAGAGGAGGAAGAGGCCTCCCACGGGATCCCTGAATCTCTCCGCCCCCCCCGGGGTCCAGGCGAGCCAACCTTTCAAATCCCCTCCGAAGAGGGCTCTTTCCAGGACGGGGCCGGCCGCGAAAGCCCCAGGAAAAGCAGGGACCAGGGTTGCGGCGATGAACAGGAGCTTCAAGGGAGCCAATCTTCCCGCCTTCGAGGGGGGAAGGGTTCTCCAGATGCAGCCTCCCGCCGCGGGGAAGAAGGGCAGGAAGAAGAACAGGAGGAGAAGACCCGCCAACCTCTCCCCTGCCCAGGGAGCCAGGACAAGGGCGCCCAGGAACCCCAGGACCACGCTGGGAAGGCCGGCCATGAGCTCCACCGTGGTCTTTACGCTATCCCGGATCCTCCGGCCCAGGAATTCACTGGTGAAAAGAGCCCCCAGGAAAGCAAGGGGGGCCCCGAACAAAAGGGCGTAGAAAGTGGCCTTCAGGGTTCCGAAGATCAGGGGAACCATCCCGAACTTGGGCTCCGCATCGTCCGAGGCACTCGAAGTCTGCCACATGTGGATGGGCCCCGGATAGCCTTCGTACCAGACAGGCAGGAACAGTGAGGAAAGATCCACCTGGGGACAGGCAGGATCGAAGGGGACGAGCCACGCCGTTTTCCCGCCACCGGCCAGGAAGGCGTCTCCCTTCGGTGAAGCCGCCAGAAGCTCCACCTTCCCGGGGGAGATCCTGGTCTTCGCCAGGAGGGCCCCGGTGGTCACCTGGACCACCTTCACTCTACCGTCGGCGAAGCCCGCCGCCAGAACCCGGTTCCGCGGGGACGGAGCCAGGGCCGTGAGGGCTGACCCCGCTTGACCGAAATCCTTCGTCGCGGCCAGGACGAATCGGGCCCTCCCGCTTCGCTTCCCTCCAAGGAGACCGCCCTTCCAGGCTTTCTCCCTGGGGACGAGAAAACCCGCCCTGAGATTCCCCTCCCCGTCGCCCCAGGCCAGGGTAGTCCCTCCAGCGATGAACTGGAAGGCCTTCAAGGTGCCCCCCGGAGGAAGGAGGCTTCCCCATTCGGCGCGGAAAGGAGCCGCTCCCGGGGGGATTCGAAACCGTTCCAGGTGACCGTCTGCCCAGGCCAGGTAGAGATCCCGGCCCGTACCGGAGAGGGCGATGAAGGAAGGAGGGGGACCCTCCCGGGCCGGAGGAGGAAGGCCCCTTGGGGCTTCCAGGGCCAGCCTGTTCTCTCCCGAAAGGAAATCCTCTTTTTCCATGGCCCGGAAAAGAAAGACCCGTCCCCCGGCCCAAGCCGCCGCCGCGGCCCCCTCCGATGCGGCGGCCGGCGCCACCAGTTCCACGGGCCCGGCGCCGGCTCTTCCCCGGGCGAGCACCTCAACCTGGAACCTGGTCCAGCGGTATCGCCCGCCTGGGGTGAGCTGGAGCACTCCCTTCCGGAAAGGGATACCCCTCCTTGGCCCGGCCGACCGGAGCATCCTCTTACTCTCCTCGGGAATCTCCGACTCCCTGGGAAAGACCGCCCGGAATTCCGGCCGGAAGAGGCAGATCGTTCCGTCCCTGAATCCACCCGCCCCCATGGAGAGACCGGGCGTCAAAGCCGCCGAGACCAGGTTCTTCCCGGGAAGGAGGGGCCTTTCCTCCAGGATCTTCCCGCCCCGGAGGAGGAAGACCCGGAAGGTTCCCCCCCGAAGGAGCACCCATCCAAGGGAAAGGCCTTCGTCCGTGCCGGCCGCAAGGGGGCGGGCCCCGGCCCATGGAGTCCCCCCGCTCCTTGGATTACCGAGAGAAGAAGGCTGGAAGAGAGGCCAGGCGGTCCAGGCCAGGAAGAGGCATACCGCAAGAACGGCCAGAATGGTCCCCACCCCACCGAGGGAAATCACCAGCCCGGCCACCCGATCGGCCCGGAGGGCACGCTTCACGCCCCTGCCGCCGCCTCGGGCCGATTTGAAGGAAGGTTTCTCTCTCATAGCCTCTCCCGGGTCACCGGACCCATCGCAGGGGGGGGCGCCCCCCCCTGGTTGACGGAACATCAGTCTTTCTTCACCCCGGCCGGGGAGGGGATCTTCACCTTCACCAAAGGCAAATGGACACCCACCCGGGCAAGGTCCCTCAGGGCGATGAGGGGGGAAACCGGGAGGTAGCCGTCCTTGATCACCGCCTCCTGGCCCTGCCTGCTGAATACCAGCTTCAGGAACTCCCTGCGCAGGGGATCGAGGGATCTTCCGGGCTCGGCGTTGAGGTAGATCCGCAGGAACCTGGAGAGCGGATACCGCGAGACCCAGGAGGGATCAGCCGGGACAGGGGCGGCCCCGGGCCCGGGGATCAGGGGGACTACGGCCACCCCGGCGGTCTTGTAGCCGATCCCGCTGTATCCGATGGCGTAGCGGTCCGATGCCACGGCCTGGACCACGGAAGAACTTCCGGGCTGCTCCTTGACCGTATCCTTGTAGTCCCCCTTGAAGAGGACGTGCTTCTTGAAGAATCCGTAGGTTCCCGAGGCGGAATTACGGCCGTAGATGCTGATGGGCTTGTCCGCCCACTCTCCCACCAACCCGAGCTGCCCCCATGTGGTGATGTTCTCATGGTAGCCGCTCTTCCGCATCTTCGAAAAAATGGCGTCCAGCTCTGGAAGAGAGAGCCCCCTCTTCACGATCGGGTTGTCCTTGTGCACGTAGACGGCCAGCATGTCCACGGCCGTCCTGACCGCCGTGGGCGGATAGCCGAACCTCTTCTTGAAGGCATCCACCTCCTTGCTCTTCATCTTCCTGCTCATTGGCCCGAAGACCGCCGCACCCGAGATCAAGGCGGGAGGCGCCGTGGAGGACCCCTTTCCCTCGATCTCGATCTTCACGTTGGGGTAGAAGCGGGTGAAAGCCTCGCCCCAGAGGGCCATGAGGTTGTTCATGGTGTCCGAGCCGACGCTCTTGACCATGCCCGAGACTCCCTCCTCGGCCTTGTAGACCGGGTAGAGGGGGTCCACCTTCACCTTCTGGGCCGCCGCCCGGCACCCCAGGGCCGTAAGGGCGGCCAAGACCACGAACGCACAAGTTTTCCGCCATCTCCGCATTCCTGCATCCTCCTGTCAGGGGTTTCACGTCCCTCGCCGGCCCCGGGCCGGAGTAGGGGCCGGGGCATCCCGCCCCGGCGCGGAAAATCCTGGGACAGGGAAATGAAGGGAAGATGAAGAAAGGGAAAAACTGCTCTTCGCCGGACCCTCCTCCCTCCCGAGGCGGGGGGAGGGGCGATATTTTCCCGGCCTTCACCCGATCTTCACATTCCCGGTCCAGAATGAATCCGAATATCCCACCCCGCGGGGAGCGCCCCAGAAAGAGAGGCAGATCCGTGACGATCCATTTGTTCCGCGAAATACAGCGGTTGACGAAATCCCTCCTCGCCCTCGGCGGCGAGGTGGAAAGTCTCCTGGAAAAAGCAGGCCTGGCCCTCCTGGAAAGACGAAAGGACCTGGCCGCCCAGGTCCTCGAAGGTGACGAGAGGGTCGATTCCGCCGAAGTGGAGATCGAAGAGGAGTGCCTCAAGGTCCTGGCCCTTCACCAGCCCGTCGCCTCGGACCTCCGCTTCCTCATCGCAGTCCTCAAAGTCGACAACGACCTGGAACGGGTGGGCGACCTGTGCTCCAACCTGGCCGAAAGGGCCCTCTCCCTGGACGCCCCCCCTCCCCTGGAAGCAGAGGAGAACCTCAGGGAACTCGTTGGCCTGGTCCGGGAGATGATCCGCCTCGCCCTGGAATCCCTGGTTCGTAGAGACACCGGACTCGCAAGGAAGGTCCTTGAGATGGACGACCGGGCGGACCTCCTCAACAAGGAGATCATCCGCCGCCTCCGGGACAAGATGAGGCGGGACCCGTCCCTCCTGGACCAGGCCCTTGACCTGGTCTCCTCCTCCAAGTACCTGGAGCGGATCGGGGACATGGCCACCAACATCGCCGAGGACGTGGTCTTCCTCGTGGAAGGAGTCCTGATCCGTCACGAAGCCGCCCGGTTCCGGGAAGAAACATCTCCACCCCCGGGCCCTGCCCCCCGGGAAAAACCCCATTGAAAGGGCGCCCTCCCTCCCCCAGGAGGGGGAGAGGCCTCCCCCGAAGGGCGGAGGAGGCCTCTCCCTCGGCAGGCCCCAAAAAGAAGAAAATCGAAGATGGCGAAGGAAACCAGAAGAGAGTTCCTCAAGAAGAGCGCCGCCCTTGGTCTCGCCGCCGGGACACTGGGCCCGGCCCTGGCCGGGTGCGGGCGTTCCGAACCCGGCGGCAAGGGGGGCACCCTCCGCTTCCTTCACGTGACGGACACCCACCTGGACCTCAAGATCCCCGAGACCTCCGCCTGGCTGGAGATGCTGGTGAAGAAGATCGCCCGGGACTTCCGGGACGTGGACTTCGTGCTCTTCGGCGGGGACAACTTCAACAACAACGTCCCCGGCAGGAAGGACGCGGAGCGCTTCAAGAAGATCCTCTCGGGTCTTCCCATCCCGTGGTATTCCGTCCGGGGCAACAAGGAATCCACCCCGAAACCGGCGGGCGATCCCCTGAACCAGTCCGATTACGCCAAGATGTTCTTCCCGCCGGAGATCGAGGTCCATGGAAGGGACTGGAAGCTCACCAAGGGCGACTTCGTGGTCCTGGGCGTGGACTCCACCATCGAGGGCCGCGGAAACGGGGTCTTCTCCCCCGCGACCCTGTCCTTCGTCGAGAAGGAGTTGCGGGAGAACCCGGGAAAGAAGCACATCCTTCTGGACCACCACCCCTTCTCCAACTTCTGGGGCGGGAAGGAGAAGAAGGACATCCACAAATATGTCCTGAACAACGCCGAGGATGTGAGGAAAAGACTCTTCAAATACCCCAACCTGGTCCTCACGCTCTCGGGCCACAAGCACCTGGATCACGTCTCACGCGAGGGACACCTCACGGAGATCGCAACGGTGGGCTTCATCGTTCCACAGAACCCCGCCGACAGCGATGATCACCGGTTCCGCCTCGTGGAAATCCGGGGCGAGACCATTACCCAGAGGCTCGCGAGCATCGTCTAGCCTTCCGGGGCGGAAACCTCCTTCCCGCACCGGCCGCCCCTTCCGGCAAGGACGAGGAGCCCCCCCGCCCACAATGGAAGGCCCAGGCAGGCCAGGGGAAAGAAGGCCTTGGCCGGGAGTCCCGCCGCCTTGGCGCCCAGGAACGAGAGGGCCATGAGCCCCCCCGCCGTTCCCAGGGTCAGGCGGGCCCAAAGCATTTCCCTCCTCTCCCCTTCCAGGGCCAGTCCGAAGAGCCAGACCGTTGCAGGGAGGAGCAGGACGAAGTGGGCCGCCCGGCTCACGGGAGATGCCAGGAGAGCCGCCGCCGCCAGGATCCCGAACCCGCCCTTTCCGGGCTCTTCCTCCTTGCGGCCGAGCCAGATGGTGAGAAGGAGGACCAGAAGGGCCGCCCCGTAGCCCAGGGCCCTGGCCTTTCCGGGGGAGAGGATCCCCAGGGAAGGGATGGGGGAAGCCTTCTTTCTCTTCACCAGGTCGGGATCCCCCTTCGCAAGGAGGGTCACGGCGATTCTCGGGAGGGATTCCCCCGAGCCGGCCAGCACCTTGGGCCTCCCCCTGTCCCCCTTCAGGACCGTGGGAATGAGGACCACCTCGGCCCAGGAGCGGGTCTCTTCGAGTGTTCTCGCGGGCCCGAGGAAGAGGGAGGGCAGGAGGAAGAACCAGAACCCCATTCCCGCCAGGAAACCCGCCGCCCCGCGCCGGTTCCCGCGAAGGAGGAGCCAGGGAAGGTAGACCGCAGGCGTCACCTTGAACCCCACCGAAAGGGCCAGAGGGAATCCTCCCAGGAAGGGGCGCCCGAAGGACCAGGTCAGGATGGATGCGCTCAACAAGAAGAGAACCAGCACGTTGGAATTTCCGTGCTTGAAATTGCTTGCCAGGGGATAGAGAAGCAGCACGGCGGCAAGGGCCGCGGGGAGGACCCGGGAGGAAGGTCGTTCCTCCCCCTTCCCGTAGACCTTCGCCAGGGCGAGGAGGGAGAGGAGGAAGGCCCCGAGGGAACCAAGGAGGAAGACCCTGTAGGCCGAGTGGGGGTCCAGGCCGGCCAGAGGCATGAAGAGGAGGGCGAAGACCGGGGAGTAGAGAAAGTAGCCCCGGCCCGGGGAATCCTCCCCGTAGAGCGGGGCTCCCGAGGCCAGGGCCTTCCCCGCCGCCAAGTAGGAGGAAAAGTCGAAGGTGGGCCCCCGTCCCCACCCCCGGACGAAGAGGAAGACCGCCATACATCCCAGGAGCGCCCAGGGGAACCAGGAGCTCCAGGAACCCCTCCAGCCGGTCCTCCCGGTAGAAAAAGAATTCATCCCAGGCAAAGTGCGCCCCTCCCGGCCAAGCTTCTCCGCCCCTCCCGGAAGAAGCCCTCGAAGATATCCCCCGCCGCCAGCACCGCAAGTTCCCCAGCCCAGCCATTCCTCCTCCCGTCAGCCCCGGTTTTTTGCACGTCAGCCCCGGTTTTTTACACGTTAGCCCCGTTTTTTTTGTACGTCAGCCTCGATTTTTTGTACGTTAGCCCCATTTTTTTTTGCACGTTAGCCCCGGCCGGCCGAGTCACGGTCGAAGACCGTGACGAGGACGCCCGGGGAGTGGCCCCACCCCCGAAAGCGCCACTCCCACACCCCCCTCCCCCTTCTGGAAAAGGACCATCGTCGAGGTTGAACGAATCGAATCCACCAACACCCCCTGACGTCGGGAATGTTGCGGCCCTTCGGGCCGCACATCCCCGCCGGCAGGGGCTAACGTCTTTCGGGGGGCAGAGGAGCCGCCCCTTCCCGCACATCCCCGACGGCAGGGGCTAACGGGGTAATAGGCAGGGGCTGACGAGAAAAAAAAACCCGGGCCCCGTTCCTCCCCTTCTGCAACTCCTCCTTGCCCCGGGGGCCCGAATCGCTCCAATGGGGCCATGCCTGCCAGGATCTGCCTGCACGGACACTTCTACCAGCCTCCCCGGGAGAACCCCTGGACTGGGGAGATCCCGCGGGAGAGATCCGCCTGGCCCTGGCGGAACTGGAACCGGAAGATCCTGGCCCAGTGCTACGCCCCCATGGCCGGTGTGGCTCCTCCGGGCCGGTCCGGAAAGGACCCCATTCCTCCCCCCCTCTTGCCCAGGATGAGCTTCAACTTCGGCCCCACCTTGCTGGCCTGGATGGAAAGGGAGGCCCCCCAGGTCTACCGGGCCGTCCTGGAGGCGGACCGGAAGGGCACGGACCTTTTCGAGGGATCCGGTCCCGCCATGGCCCAGGCCTACAACCACGTGATCCTCCCCCTGGCGCCGCGGCGGGACAAGGAGATCCAGGTGGCGTGGGGGCTCCGGGACTTCCAGAACCGCTTCGCCCGGAAATCCCGGGGCCTCTGGCTCCCCGAGACGGCGGCCGACATGGAAACCCTGGAGGCGGCCGCCCGGGCCGGCGTGGAGTTCGTGATCCTCGCCTCCCACCAGGTCCGGACGCCTCGAGGGGGGGAGCGCCCCGCCTCCGGGCCCCTACGAATCCCTCTTCCCGCAAACAAGGAGATCTTCGCCTTCCCCATCGATCCGGACCTCTTCCAGGGCCTCACCTTCCGCGGGCTTGCCGGCAAGGGAGAAGACCTGGCCCGCCTCTTCCGTAAAAAATCGGAAGAGCGCAATTTCGGCCTGATCCTGGCCGCCGTCGACGGGGAATACTTCGGCCACCATACCCGGGGCGGGCCGGCCGCCCTGGACCGGGCCTTCCGGGTCCTGGAAGGGAAAGGCACGGCCCGGACCCTCCCGGCCCGTGTCCTGGATGAGGAAGGGGCCGCCGGAGAGGCCCGGCTGGTGGAGGGCACTTCCTGGAGCTGTCCCCACGGAGTGGAACGCTGGAGGGGGCACTGCGGATGCCGGGCCGGAGGCCCCTCCTCGTGGCGGCAGGATTGGAAAGGCCCCTTGAGGGAAGGCCTGGAACTCCTCCGGGAAGAGGCGGCCCGGCTCTGGGAGGAGGAGGCACCGGCTTTCTTCCAGGATCCCCGGCAGGCCCTCCTGGAAGGAGTGGACCTCTTTCCCGGCTACCCTGAAGACAAGGTGGAGGCCTGGCTGGCCAGCCACGGCCGGCCCGGCCTGACCTCCGCCGAGGGGGAAAGAGCCCTCCTCCTACTGGAGGTCCAGAGGCTAACCCTCTTCGCCCTCACCAGTTGCGGCTTCTTCTTCGACGACCTGGCCGGACTGGAGCCCATCCAGAACCTCCGCTTCGCACGGCGGGCCCTGGAGATCCTGGAAGGCCTGGGGTGGATGAGGGTCCGGAGGCCCTTCCTGGCCGCCTTGTCCCGGGCTCGTTCCAACGGGCCGGGCAAGCCCTCGGCGGCGGAGATCTTCGCCCGCCTGGGCCCCCCCTGAAATCATGGTCCGCCTCCTGGACCATTTGATAAGGTAGGCTCCGTTCCGGTCTCATCCAGGAGAAGCCTATGTCGCCCGTACTCTCGCTGCCGGTCCTGTTCCTTCTCTTTCCCTCTCCCCCGGCTCCACGGCCTCCGGTCAGGGCCCGAACCTACCTGGTGAACCTGGCAGACGCCGGGAATACCCGGTCCATGGACGGAATCCGCCTCACGGCGGGAAGCCCCAAGGCCCTCACAGACGGGGATCCTTCCACGATCTGGCGCAAGATCCCCTTCCCCAGGGAGTTCGTGGTCCTGAGCCGCTTCCCCGAACCGACTCTCGTCGAGTGGGTCTGGATCCGGGCCGAGGAGCCCGGCTCCAGCGCTCCCCGCTCCCTGGAGATCCTGGCCGACGGGAAGAGGGCGGGTATCCATGAGAACGTATCCTACGACGAACACGGCGTAGCTCTCTTCCGGATCGTTCCGCCGAGGAAGGTGAGGGAGCTGGAAGTAAGGATCTTCGCATCCTACGGGCCCAGCCCGGGAATCCGGGACTACGCACTCTTCGGTGCCGGGAAGATCCGCCTGGCCCCCGGCCAGGTGACCGCCCGCCCCGAGGGCCCCGGGGGCAAGGTCCACGAGCTCCTTGTGGACCTGGGCAGCAAGAGGACCCTGGTGAAGATCGTGATCCGGCACGCCGGAACGAGGGAGAACCCGGCCTGGAACACCAGGATCTTCCGCGTCACGGGAAGCCTGGAGAAGGAAGGCCCCTACGAGCCCCTCTTCGACTGGGTCAGGAACAACGAAAAGAGCGTCACGACCCACACATTCCCGCCCAGGACGGTCCGGTTTCTCCGCCTGGAGATCCCCCAGGCCGAACAGGAGGGGAACGGCGCCGCCAGGATCTACGCCCTCGAGGCCTACGATTCCTCGGGAAAGAACGTGGCCCTCGTCTCCCGGGGGGCCAGGGCCTGGGCCACTTCCACGGTCAACAGGAGGGAGCTGCCCCGGTTCGCCGTGGACGGCAGGAACGACACCAAGTGGTGCGGCCGCGAAGAGGCGATCCGGCCTCTTCCCGGCATGGCCCCCCACAGGTTCCTGCTCCTTCCCGGACGGATCGGCTCCCTTCCCCTGGTCGCCCCCCTGCAGTGAGAAAGCGAGGAACGATCACCATGAAAAAAACCCTTTTCGCCGCGGCGATCCTCTCCTTCCTCTCCCCGCTTTCCGCCCAGGAGGCCGGGGGAAAGAAGGAACTTCCCCCCCTCTCCTCCTACAAGGTCCACCTCGTGGGCTACTCCCACATCGACCTCTCCTGGCTCTGGCGCAAGGAGGAGACCATCAAGCTGGTCATCCCCCACACCTTCACTTCCGTCCTCTCCCTCATGAAGGAATTCCCGGGGTTCCACTTCACCATGAGCCAGGGTCAGATCTACGAGTGGACCCGGACCTACCACCCCCATCTCTTCGACGAGATCCGGAAAATGGTATCCCGGGGAAACTGGGAGCCCATATCGGGCTGGGTGGAGAACGACTGCAACCTTCCCGGGGGAGAATCCTTCATCCGCCAGTTCATGTACGGGGTGAGGGAGATCAAGAAGGATTTCGGCAAGCGCACATGGATCGCCATCTGCCCCGACTCCTTCGGCTACAACGGCAACATGCCCCAGCTCCTCAGGCACTCGGGCTTCTACCACTTCTACACGAGCAAGCTGAACTGGAACGACACCAACCCCTTCCCCTACAGGCTCTTCTGGTGGAAGGGAATCGACGGGACCAAGGTCCTCACGCTCCAGAGCGTCGGGGGCTACGGGGAGAAGATCCGGGAAAAGAGAATCCTGGACCTGATCAGGCAGCACAGGGATCACCACCCCTGGATCAAGGACGTGATGGTGGTCTACGGGGTGGGCGACCACGGCGGCGGCCCGACACGGACGGATCTCGAGAACGCCGTGGCCCTCATGAAGAAGCCCGGTTATCCCAAGCTCGAGTTCTCCAGCGTGGAAGACTACTTCCGCTCCGTCGTCGGTGAAGGAAAGGAAGCCGTCGACAGGCTCCCCACGATGGAGGGGGAGCTCTACCTGGAATATCACCGGGGCACCTACACCTCCCAGGAGATGATCAAGCGGTTCAACATGGAGAGCGAGGAGGCCCTCCTCTCGGCGGAGAAACTCTGCTCCATCGGGATGCTCTACGACGGTCCCTGGCCCCTGGCCGACTTCCGGAAGGCCTGGAAACGCCATCTCCTCAACCAGATGCACGACATCCTGCCGGGCTCGAGCATCAAACCTGTCTACGACGACGTCCAGGCCGACTACCTGCTCAACTTCCGGGCCGCAGCCCGGGCCCGGAAGGCCGCCCTGACCGTCCTGGGCCGCCGCTTCCCCAGGGCGCCGGGCGAAGCCGACCTGGTCTTCTGGAATCCCCTCTCCTGGGGGCGGAAGGCCCTGGTCCGCATCAGGCTCCCGAGAAAGCTGGCCTGCCGGAAAGGCCCGTGGGTGCTCCTGGGGAAGGGCCTCAAGGCCCCCCTGGCCTGCCAGCCCTCCCTCCTGGAGCGGGACACCCTTGTGTCCATCCTGGAGCTCCCCCCCACGGGATTCCGCGTCCTGGGCCTGGCCAGGGGCGAGGGGAGCGTGCCCGGTCCGCCCCTTTCCGTAGGAGAGTATTTCCTGGACAACGGCCTGGTCAGGGTGGAGATCGACCCCTCCACGGGAAGGATCTCCCGCGTCAGGGACCTCCGGAACGGGAAGGAGGTCCTTGCTCCCGGCAGGCAGGCGGGATACCAGTTCTTCGACGACAAGCCCAAGCACTACGACGCATGGAACCTGGGCCTCACCTTCCTTTGCGACCTGGACCGGCCCGAAAGCGTGGAAGTGGTCGAGAACGGTCCGGTCGTAGCCACCATCCGGACGGTATACAGGCACTCCAACTCCAAGTTCGTCACCTTCGTCCGCCTCGTGAAGGGGGATCCCAAAGTCCGGATTCGTTGCGTCATCGACTGGCTGGAGAACAGGAAGCTCGTCAAGTTCGCCTTTCCCCTCTCGGTGGACCCGGACAAGGCCACCTACGAGATTGCCTTCGGTGCCCTGGACCGGTCCACCCGGAGAGAGACCCCCTGGGAGAAGGCGAGGTACGAGGTCTCGGGCCTGGCCTTCGCCGACATGAGCAAGGACGGATTCGGCGCGGGGGTCCTGACCCACGGCCGCCACGGTTTCGACGCCCTCGAGGGCGTGCTTCGGGTCAGCCTCCTCAAGGCACCCTCCTCACCCGATCCAACGGCGGACCGGCACCGCCACGACCTGGCCCTGGCCCTGGTTCCCCACAGGGGAACCTGGAAGGATGCGGAGATGGCCAATCTCTCCCGGGAGTGGAACTGGCCCGCCCTGTGCTTCTTCGCCCCCGGTCCCAGGTGCCCCGATGGAGCCTTCCCCGCCGAGATCTCCTTCTACTCCGTTACCCCAAGGCGGGTGATCATGGAGGCGGTGAAGCGGGCCGAGGACCGGCCCACCTTCATCCTCAGGCTCTTCGAGTCCACCGGCGTGGAGGCGAGGAACACAGTGATCCGCCTTCCCAGGAAGTGCGCCCGCTGGAGGCTCGTCAACGGCCTGGAGGAGCCGGGGAACCCCGACCCCTACGGCCGGGAAGGCGGCGGAGAACTCGGAAAGTGGAGAAAGGGAGGTTCCCGGGAGATCAGGCTGGATTTCCGTCCCTTCCAGATCCGGACGGTCGAGGTGGAGTTCTAGTTTTCCGGAATCGAGGAGATGAACAGGCCATTCCTTCTCCTGGGGGTCGCGCTCTTCGCCGGCCTCCAGGCCGAGCTCTCCTGCCGGCGGGCCCGGCCCCTCTCCCTCAGGGAACGGTTCTCCCGGGAGAGTGACGTCAGGGTCCTGGAGGACCTGGCCTTCCGCCTGGGCTCCTCACCGGATCCCGGAGAGAGGGAGGACGCCCTCTGGGCGGTCCACGACCACCGGGGGAGGGTGGCTGTCATGGCCGTCCGGGGCCTGGTAAAGGCCCGGGACCCCAGGTCGATTCCCCATCTCCTGGACCGAATCCAGGACCCTTCGGTTCCGGAGGAGCTCGGCTCGGCCTGCCTGGACGCCCTCTTCGCCTTCGATCCCGACCTCTGGAGACCCCAGCTGGAGGCCATCGTTCCGGCCCTTCCCCCCGGGAAGTTCCGGGAGGCCGCCAGGTCCGTCCTGGAAAGCCTTCCACCCAGGGTTCCATGATTCCCGGCGGTTCTTTCCTTCCAAGGGCCCTCCTTACGGCCCTCCTCCTTTCGGCCTGGTTCCATCCGGCCGACGAAACGGACAACCACACCTGGCTCTCCCTGGGCCCGGGCGGAACCATCAGGATCCGATGGCTCCTTAGGGTCCGCAGGACCAGGGCCATGGACCTGCGGGACCGAATCGACGCGGACGGGGACATGGAATATACCAAAGATGAGATACTGCGGACCGCCATGGAGGTCTCCAGGGCGGCCGTCCCCTACCTGGACCTCTACGTGGACGGGGCCCCCTTGAAGCTGAAACTTCTCCGGGCCCGTCTCTGGGGGGACGGAAGGGACGGCCTCTACGACGAGAACAACGAGATCCTCCTGGAGGCCTTCTTCCGGGCCGCCTTCCCCCCGAGGCCCGGGATCCACACCCTGGTCTACCGGGACAGGAACTACCCGGCCCGGGCCCTTCCCGGAAGGATGCACAAGGGGGAATTCCAGGGCGTAAAGGTCCTGAAGGCGGACTGGGACGCCTATCCCCCTTTTGTCGGGGCCAGGATCCGTTTCCGGTTGACCGGGACCAAGGCCGCTTCCAGGCCGGCCTCCAAGCCCGCTTCGAGGCCAGCGACAAGGCCCGCCGGCGGAAGGACTCCGAAAAAGGCCGGGAGAAAAAGCTCGAACACACATCCCGGCTCTCGTCGGCCCCGGGTCCCAAACATCCCCTCCCCCCCTTTGTTCCCCGTAAGCCCTGGCTTTTTTGAACGTCAGACCCGGTTTTTTTTATCCGTCAGCCCTGTGCTTTTTTGTACGTCACCCCCGTTTTTTTTATCCGTTAGCCCTGTTTTTTTATACGTCAGCCCCGGCTTTTTGAACGTCAGCCCCTGTTTTTTTTGTACGTCAGCCCCGGTTTTTTATCCGTTAGCCCCGGTTTTTTGCACGTTAGCCCCGGTTTTTTTTACGTCAGCCCCGTTTTTTTTGTACGTTAGCCCCGGCCGGCCGAGTCACGGTCGAAGACCGTGACGAGGACGCCCGGGGAGTGGCCCCACCCACGACAGCACCACTCCCACGCCCCCCTCCCCCTTCGGGAAAAGGACCATCGTCGAAATTGAGGGAATCGAATCCACCAACTCCCCCTGACGTCGGGGAATCCTGTTCTCCGAACAGTCTTCCCCGCCGGCAGGGGCTAACGGGGTAATGGGCAGGGGCTGACGAATATTTTCTCCCCCCTTTGTTCCCCGTAAGCCCTGGTTTTTTTGAACGTTAGCCCCGGCCGGCCGAGTCACGGTCGAAGACCGTGACGAGGACGCCCGGGGAGTGGCCCCACCCCCGACAGCACCACTCCCACGCCCCCCTCACCCTTCCTGGCATCAGCGCAGTTGCACTCCCTTCTGGACGTTCCGGAAGAGCTGGTTCAGCTCCTGCCGGGCCTTCTTTTGGAGACGGAAGTTCCTGGACTCGGTCTGCTGGAGCATTTGCGTCGCCGCAGGCAGATTCCTCTTTCTCCTCCGGTCCTTCCACGCAAGGTGAACCTTCTCACCCCTGTGGAAGGCATACTCCTCGCCGGCCTTCACCAGGACCGTGGCCCTTCCGGCCACACCCTCCACGGAGAAAACGCCCCGCAAGTCCGTCTCCCCAGACCGGAACTTTCTGTCGGCGTCGCCCACGATCTTCACGTATGCTCCGGCCACGGGCTTCCCCTGCTTCATCACGTAGACCGAGACCCTCCCGGCCGAAGGAACTTCCTGGACGTCCAGCTCCAGGCCGCTCCTGAGCACCAGCCCTGAAGCCACGAGGTCCGAGGATTGTGCCACGAGGAGGTAGGCCCCGGCCTTCTCCACGGGCAATTCCACCTTCCTCCCGCCCTCGCCCAGGAGCCCCTTCGCCCCGAGCCTCACTTCCAGTTCCTTGTAGGGCCGGATGCCGGCGAGCTGGACACCTCCCAACCCGGTGAGGGAGCCCTGCAGAACGTAGAGACGCAGAAGATCCACCCTATAGATCCGAATCTCGCATTTTTCGAGGTTCCGCCAGGAAAGTTTCACCTTTCCCGGGACCCCGGGCTTCAGGACCGTCACCTCGGGGACCTTCAGGACCTTCTTCTCCAGGAAGGCGAGATTCTCCGCCGCGTCGATAAACCGGTTCTCGACCATACGGTAGTATTTCTCCGCCTCCTTCCTGTGGCCCAAGGCGTGATGGATCTGCCCCATGAGAAAGAGGGCCGTCCACTTGCTGTCGCTCTCCACCATCCGTCCCCTCCCGTCGGGGAAACGGCCCTCGGCGACCCGGGCCAGGGTCTTCAAGGATGCCTCGTATCGGCCCAGCGCAAACTGGGCGTAGCCCTCCATGTAGAGCAACTCGTCGGCCCAGCGGGTCTTTCCGTAGCGCCTCGCCCCAGCCGAGGCCCAACCCAGGGCCTCCTTCCAGCGCTTCAGGGAGAACCAGTCGCTCGCCAGGGCGAAAGTCGCCTCGGGAGCCCGGGGATCCTCGGGATGGAGAACCAGGAATTCCCTTAGGGCGTGAAGGGCCTTCCCGAGAAGCTCCACTCTTCCCGGCCCCCCTTCACCCAGCCTCTCTCCCGGGGCCAGGCCGTTGGCCTTCCGGGCAAGCTCCTGGGCCATGGCCAGGAAGGCTCTCCTCACCACGGGCAAGGACGGATAGTCCAGGCAGAGTCTCAGGGTGTATTTCGCCGCCTCCAGGGGCTCCCCCTGGGACTCCAAGGTGCCGGCCACACGGATCTCCTTCATGAAGGACCCTTCCGCCACGGCCGTGAAGACCTGCCCGGCACGCTCGAATTCCCCAAGTTTCACGTAGGCCCGCCCCACCTGCATCACCTGATCGAAGGGCAGTTCCACACCAGGCCAGGCCTCCCGGAGATTCTCGAAGGCCTTCACCACCTGAGCCTCCTCGCCGCCCCTGGAGGCCAGGTCCAGGAGCGCCCGGGCCACGTTCTTCAAGGGTTCCGACTTCAGGCGCCACCCTTCGATCAGCGCGCCCAGGTGTTTTCCGGCCTCCTTGTATTTCCTTCCTTTGAACTCCTTCATACCGAGCTGATACAACTCGTCCGGCGTCAACCGGTAGGGCTCCCCCCTCGGGGTTCCCCTCTCGAGGACGGCCAGCTTGCCCGGCGCACTCTCCGTGATCCTCTCGGGATGCTCCACGGCGTACAAGACCGCAGGCAAGGCCGTGAAGGATCCCCTGACGTAACCACTCAAATCGTAGCGGATCTCGAAGCCCCCCTTCCGGGCACCGACCAGGAAGGTCACCTTCCCGCCTTCCTCCCGGAAGGACTCCACGGGCCCCCGGACACTCCCGGGAACCAGGGCGCACCCTCCGGGAAGGTCGTCCGTGACCACGAGGTGTCCCCGGAACCCGCTTCCCTTGGGAGGAAGGACCTTCAGGCGAACCTGCACGGTCCCTCCCACGGCCACCTTCCCGGCCCGGTTCTCGAAGGTCTTCACCGGACCTTCCACCACGGTGAAGCCCGGCTTCAAGGGCTTCCCCTCGTAGACCGGCGGGGCCGCAAGGACGGTCCTCTCGAAGGTCGCGAACTTGTTCCGGAGATCCGAATCGATCCCCTTGGTCAACCCTTCCAGGCGCGCCCTCCAGACGTAGCGGCCCTCCCCCTTCAGGGAGAACTCCAGCCGGACCGGCCCGGGAGGAAGGTCCTTCCCTTCCAGCACGAAGGAGAGACTCCGCTCACTCCCCGCCGGGACCTTGCCCAGGAGTCTTCCCCCGGCCGAAACCAGGATCTCCCCCCGTGCGTCCCGGGCCGCGGCCTTCCCCTCCAGGTAGCAAAGAGCTTCCAGGGCTGCCGCCCTCCCAAGGGGCTGGACCCAGGCGTCGAAACCTCCCCGGGCGTAGAGCCACCGCGCTCCGGCGCGGGCCAGGGGATCGGAAGGAGCGACCTGGAGGAGGGCCTTCACGGCCCACCCGGTCGTCTCCACCCTGTCCCGGTAGAAGCCGGCCGATTTCAGGGTCTCCTCACCGGTCCTTCGGGCTTCCCAGTAGACCATCTCCGGCCCGTCCTTCTTCGCCAGGGAACGGAGTCTTGGGGCGAGTTCGCCCGCCGCCTCCGGGCGACCGCTGTTGCAGTATGCCGAGAGGAGGAGGGAGAGGCCCCTCGCGTCCAGGAGCGCCCGGTTCCTCCGCATGGAATTGAGCCATTCCAAGGGTGCTTCCCCCGAAAGGGAGAGGGTCTCCAGGATGCGGGCCCGCAGGGACAGGTCCCGGACCCTGGGATACAACTTCTTCAGGATGTCCCCGCTCTTTTCCAGGATCTCCGAGGCCCTCCCGAAGCCGGCCTTCTTCGCCAGGACAAGAAACCGGATCGCCGCAATCGTCGTCACCGGGTCCATGGAGCCTCCGCCGTTCCAGGACCAGCCCGCCTTCCTCGTGACGGCCAATTCCACCAGGAGGGTGGAGACCAGGGACTTCAGCCGGGCCGTAATGTCTCCCGGAACGGGCCCTCTCTCCGCCAGGTCCAGGGCCGCCAGGGCTCCCAGGCCCCGGCAGACCCTGGAGAAAACGGTCCGAACGGGCAAGCACCGCCTGGACAGGGGCGCGGCCAGGGCCGCCTCCAGCAAGTCTCTCCGGACCGGTCCCCCAAGGGTGACCCGGAGGATCCTCCTCTGGTAGACCTTCCCTCCCGGAAGGGTGAGGGTCACCGACCGGTCGCCCCTCTCCAGGCCCGACGCCGCGGCCACCCGCCACGTCCCCAGAGGCTCCACCAGGAGTTCCCTCCTGACGGCGTCCGAGTAGCCGCCCCCGGAGACCCGGACGGTGACGGACATCCTGCCGGGTTTCACGGCCCGGAGCCGGAAGGGAACCGTCTTTGCGCCGCCGGGCTCGAGATCGATCTCTCCGGGCTTATTCTCTCCCGGGACTTCCACCTTCACCCTAAGGTGCTTGTCCGTCAGGTTCCGGACCAGGGCCTCGGGCACGACGATGTCGCCGGCCGTGACCCTTTCCGGGAGCCGGACCTCGACGATAAGGGGCTTGCGCGTCTCGAAAGAGGCTTCCCCCTGGCCCACGAAGGTGTCCTTCGTGATTCCTCGCACCCGAATCCGCCAGGTCGTGAGGTTTCCGGGGAGGGGAATCTCGGTCCTCGCGGTTCCGTCCTTCCCCGTCCGGAGGTCGGGAACCCAAAAGGCCGTCAGGGGAAAGCGGGAGCGAAGGACCTTCAGGGGTACCGGTTCCGCCAATTCCGCTCCGGGACCGCGGAATTTTCCTCCCCGGCGCCCTGAACCGCCCCCCGTCGCCTTGGAGCAGAGGGAATCTTCCAACTCGGCCTCCTCGTCCAGGAGTTGCTCCTTCTTCTTGCTGTCCTGGGGCCTTCCCGCCGCCACGGCCCTCCTGAGGGCCCGGAAGACGTTCTTTCCCGGAGTCGCCGGCGCCGGGGCCTCTGCCATGGCCTCCGCCTTCCTGCGGCGGGAGAAGACCTTCTCCAGCTCCAGGAGCTTGCGGGCCTCCCCGGCCCGGACCTTGGCCATCTCCTCCTCCCTGAGGAGCTCCTGGGGCACCTTCCTGGTCTTCCCCCGGTAGGAAAAGGTGCAGGACGAGGCCGTCTGGACACACAAGGGCCTGGGGGTGCCGTAGAAGAATTCCTCGATCTTCTTCCCGGCCCATGGGAAGAGCGCGAGCACGGCCTCGTCCACGACGGTGATTCCCAGTTCGGCCGGGAGGGGCCGCCCCGAAGGATCGGTCACTTTCACGGTCAGGGGCATCTTTCCGCCGGGAATCCCCCGGGAGGATCCCGGCCGGATCTCCACGCGAAGGGCCGGGTCCACTTGGAAATACCTCGAGGCCTGGTATAGCCGGTTCTCCACGGGCATACACACGGCCAACCGGATGTTCGGAGCGTGCTTGCGGTCGAAGGTGAAGTCGAAAGAGCTCTCGCCGCCGGGAACGACCCGGACCCACCAGCCCTCCACGTCTTCGGCCTCGGTGGTGAAGAGGGCCAGGTGCCGGCCGGCCCGGTTCACGACGCGCACACGGGCCTTCTCGCCCGCCCGCCAGCGCTCGCGGTCCGTGAGGAGACGGAGCTTCACCTTGTCCTTTTCGCCCGACACGAAGAACCCCGCCTGGCCCGAGACGGGATTTCCGAATCGGTCCTTCCCCGAGACGCGGATCACGTATCGCCCCCCCTCGGCGGGCGCGAAGGTGACCAGGGCCGTCCCGGTCTCACCGCCGGTGACGGCCTTCTTCTCGTCCTCCTCCACCTCGGAGAGATTCCCACCCGGACCTTCGACCTTGCGGTAGAGCGTCACCACCAGGTCGGTCGCAAGGGGTTTTCCGAGCCTGTCCACGGCCTTCACACGGGCCTCCACCTTCTCTCCCTGGACGTAGACATCGCGTACAAGGGAGACGGAGGTCTCCATGGCAACCGAGGCCACGAGGACGAAAGCCCGGCCCGAGGCCATCCGTCCGGGAGCGAAAGCCTCGACCAGGAGATCCCTCTCACCGGGAAGGTCTCTCGTGTCGAAGCGGTAGGAGAACCGTCCCGCCGAGTCGGTCCTGCCCCGGGCCAGGAAGGTCCCGCCGGGAACACGGACCCGGACCTCCACTGGCTCGTCCGCAAGGGGCTCACCGTAGAACCATTCCAACCGGACGGTCCCCTCCAAGGGCTCGCCCCGCATGATCACACTGTTCTTCGGAACGACGGTGACCCTCACCTGGGGTACATGGAAACGATCCACCTGGAAAAACCTGACGAACGAAGTCCCTCCCGGAACAGCCTGCCGGACCACGGCCTTCCAACTCCCTAGAGGAGCGTTCCCGGGAAGGGTGAAGACGCCCCAGACCGTTCCGAACTCACCCGCCTTGACCCTCTTCTTCTCCATCAGGCTCATGGACGGGTTATAAATCTCTATTTCGTAATCTTTGATCGCGGGGAGGACGTATACGCCGTCCTTCACGTCCCGGATGTATGCCTTCAACCGGATTTTATCCCCGGGCCGGTAGCCCGGCCTGTCCAACGTGATCATGCAGGACGGCTTGAGGCCGCGCATACCTGACGGTCCAACGAAACCGAAGGTGGACGCTCCCGACCCGCTCTTCGACACGGCGAAGACCCTGAGTCCGGGCAAACCGGTCGGCTCCTCTCTCTTCCACCGGAAGACACCGTCCTTCCCGGTGACTCCCTCGACCAGGATCTTCTTTCCGTCGGATACCACGACCTTGGCGCCGGGCTCGGGCTTCTCCTCCCTGGCGTTCTCCGTGAAGACGAAGAGCCCCTTCTCTCCCGCCTTGGCGATCAGCACGAGGTCGGAGACCACCACCAGGGTCGTGGCCTCGAGCTTCTTCCCGTCCACCTTCACCACGTAGGCTCCGGGGCCCCGGAAGGGAATCTCCACGTTCCGCCTGGTCTCGAGGAAGGGCTTGTATCCCTTCACTTCGCTCTCGAAAGTCTTGTCCGGCTCGATGACCTCGATCCTGAGCTTCTCCACGTCGGAAGCCGTGTGGGTGGCCCGGAAGAAGGTGGCCAGGTCCAGCTTGAAGACCCGGACCCGGAGCTTCGGGATGTTCCTGGTCTCAACGGTGAACCTGGGCTTCTCGTCGGTCCGGTAGACCCTTTCGGTGAAGACCGAGAGGGCGGGTTCCTTGAGGCGCTTGACGGCCGCCTTCGCCCTGGCCGCCCAGGATCCCCAGGTCAGCTTCTTCCAGGTCTCCACGGCCTTCACGGGATCGGCGAGGTGCTTCACGTAGATTTCGCCGATCCGGAACACTGCCTCCCCCGCCTCCACGGTCCGGGGGAACCTGGAGGAGCACTCCTTGTAGATCCCTACGGCGGCCTTCCAGTTCTTCCGCTCCTCCTCCATCTTCCCGATCAGGAGCACCGTCCCGGCGGCCCTCCTGTCCAGTGGATGCCTCTCCAGGAAACGGCGGAAGAGACGGATCGCCTCGTCGTAGTGCTCCTTCCCCTTCTTCTTCTCGGCCAGGGCCTCTTCATACTCGCACTCCACCACCTGGGACTGGACGAAGCGCCAGTTCCCCTGGTCCGGATACTTGGAAAGGTATTCCCTGTAGGCCCTTACGGCCTCCTCGTACTTGCCCTGGGAGCGGAGGATGTCCCCCAGGAGGGACTGGGCCTTGGAGAGGACCTTGGGATCCCTGCCCTGGAAATCCTTCAGGAGGCGGCGGACCTCCTCCAGGGCCTCGGCGGTTCTCTTCTTGGAGACCAGGGCCTGGGCGATCTCCAGGGCCGCCTTGGGGGCCAGATCCGAGTCCGGATAGCGCCGGATGAGCTCCTTGTAGGCCCCGATCCCCTGGGAGAGGGCCCCGGAATCGGATGGCCGGGGCATTCCGAAGGTCTTACCCAGGCCGTAGAGGCACTTGGCCGCCACCTTGGAACCGCGGAACCTCTTCGCCCCTTCCCGGAAGGCCTTCCGGGCCTCGAGGAGAATCCCCGAACGCCGCAGGCCCTCGCCCAGGAGGTAGATCGCCTCCCCCCGCCTTGAGGAATCGGGCCACTTCTCCAGGAAGGTCCGGAACCTGCGTGCCGCACCCTTGTAGTCCCGGGAGGCCAGGGCCTCCTTGGCGGCAAGGAAAAAGACCTCCTCCGCCCGGCTTCCCCTTAGGCCGAGGTCCAGGGCGAGATCGCAGAAGGTCACGGCCTTCCGGTGATCGGGTTTCTCTCCCTGGAGAGCCTTGGCGGCCAGCCGGAGGTAGACCCCAGCCACTTCCTCTTTGCGCTTTTCCGAAACCAGGGCCCCCACCTGCTTCTCCAGGATCTCCGCAGCTTCCCGGAAACGCTTGGCCTCGGCCAGGGCGCGGGCCTTTCCGAAGGCCGCCCGGTTCGCCCAGGGCGATCGGGGCGACTCTTTCAACAGGCGGTCGAAGGCCCGGGCCGCCTCATCCACCTGCCCGGAGAGCAGGCGGGCCTCGCCGAGGAGGAAGAGCACCCTCTCACGCTCGGCGCCGGCGGGCAGTTTCTCCAGGAGACGGGAAAGTTCCCGGGCTGCTTCCTCGTAGCGCCGGTCCAGGAGCAACTCTTCCGCCTGTCCCGGCCCCTCCAGGAACGAGGCGCCCAGGAGGAAGGCGGGAACCAGGACCAAGGAAAGGAAAACGACCAAAGCCTTCCGGAAATCACGCATGGAATACTCTCCTCACAGGAACCGTCGACTTCCACCCAAGGGGGAACCTTCCTTCAACGCTTCCCCTCCAGGAAGGTTCCCACAAGATCCTCTCTTCTTTTTCCCCGGACCGCCAGGGCCCTGCACCCTTTCCTTGCCAAAGAGGTCCCCCTCACCCATCATCCCTGGCCGTCACCCGATCCAGGTCCTTCCAGGAGCGGAGCGAAAGACGTGAAGCCCTCCAGCCCCGCCGGGAGCAGATTCCTCCTTTGGGGGGCGGCCCTCCTCCTGGCCGCCGCCCTTGCGATCCGCCTGGTAGGGGCTCTCCTCCCCCAGGTCCTCCCCGACGGCGACTCCCTGGGATACCTGGAGGCGGCCCGGCACGTGGCGGAAGGGGAGGGTCTCGTCTCCGGCTGGATCCGGCGCCTCCCCTCGAAGGATGTCCGCTTTCCCGTCCCCTACCGGGGCTACCCGGCCCTTCCTTTGCTGGCGGGAGGCCTGGGGAGCCTGGGGATCCCCCTGGAAGCCGCCGGGATGGGGCTGGTCCTCCTCCTCGTCGTCCTGGGATTGCTGGCCTTCCTCGCCTTCTGGAAGGACTTCGGCCGGCAGGAGCGGGGAGAACCCCTCCCGCCCTGGACGGCCCTCCTTCCCCTGGGACTCCTGGCCTTCCACAAACACCTGACCGTGGCCACCGTGGAAGTCCTCACCGACGGACCGGCCCTGGCGGCGGGGATCTTCTGTCTCTTTTTCCTCTGGAAGGCCTCCCGCCGGAAAGGGGAAGGGGCCTTCCTCCTCTCCAGCGCCCTGGCGGGCCTGGCCGCCCTGGCGGGCGGGGCCTTCCGTTACCAGGACCTCTTCCTCCTCCTCCTGGGGCCGGCCTGGCTCCTCCTCTCCGGAGACGGAAAGAGACGGCTCACCGGCCCAGGAGCCTTCCTCCTTCCCCTCCTTCCCGCCCTTCCCTGGATCCTGGCCCACAAGACCAACCTGGATTTCCTTGTCTCCGTCTTCGAGGGTCTTCCCCCCCCCTCTCCTCTCCAGGGGCTCGCCGCCGCCTTCGATCCGACCTCTCCCCACTCCCTCTTCGCCGGCCTGGGCCCCCTGGTCTGGTTCTCCCTTGGGGGATTCCTTCTCCTGGTGGTCCGCCCTCCCCACAGGAAGTCCGGCTGGACCTTGCTTCTCCTCTATCTCGGGGCGGGGCTCCTCCCCCTCCTCCTGGTGCGCCCCGAGAAGGGCTGGATCCACGCCTGGTTCTTCGCCGACAGGCCGGCGCTCCAATTGCTTCCCCCCCTGGTTTCCCTGGCCGCCCTCCCTCTGGTCCGCCCCTTCCGTCAGGGAAGGGGGATCTCCGCCCCGAGGGTCTGGGCCGCGGCCCTCGCCGTGCTCCTCCTTCTCTCCCTCAGGGCATCCTGGCGATATGCCTGGAAGAGAAAGCGATTGACGGCCCCGGCGGAGATCGAAGGCGTCCTGGAGGCCCTGAAATCCGGGAAAGCCCGGAAGAAGGGACTCCTCCTCTCCCCGGAGACCCGTTTCTTCGCCTGGGAGGGCCGGCTCCGGGGTTTCCAGGCCCGGGATCCCTATTCCTTGAAAGAAATCCTCGATTCTCTTCCCGGCTCGGGGGTCCGCTGGGTGGCGGCGGCCTCCAGGTGGGACCGGGGGATTCCCTGGGCGGAAGAGCTCCTGGAGCTTCCCCGCGAGAGGATCCCGTCTCCTTTGATCCTGGAGAAGGAATTCCGGTCGGGTCCCTACAAGGCCCGCCTCTTCCGCCTGGGCTCCCCCTGAAGCCCCGCGGGAAGAGGCCGGGCCGGCGGTCCGGGCCGCGAGGGCCGGCTCACGACCTGGACCGCCGGGGAGCGGCGGGAATCCCCGGACCTCCCTCTCAAAGACCCGTCCTGGGCACGTCGGCCCTGACCTTCCGGCCGAAGTGGAAGACCCGGGTCTCCGTGATCCTTCCCGCCTTGATCCGGACGACGTAATCCCCCTCCGGGAGGGATCCGCCGCCGAAGAAGCCCCTCATCCCCCCGGAGGGCCGGCCGCCCCTACCGGAAAAGGGTCTCCTTCCCCTGCCGCCGGCGGGCCTGGAGGCGGTTCCGGCGGGCCTGGAGGCGGTTCTCCTCGTGGCTGTCCGCCTCCCGGCGGCCCGCCGGGAGGGCCTCCTCCTCCGGCCCTCCACCCTCCCCTTCCCGGAAGGAGAAGAGGAACGGAGGGCCCGCCGCGCCCGGGAGGGCCGGCCCGACCAGAACACCTTGTGGAGTCCGGCCCCGCCCGGCCCCTTCCCGGTCCAGACCACCTTCCCGGCAGCATCGGCGATCTCCACCTCCACGCCCTTCTGGAGCTGGAAGGGGAGGGCATACCAGACAGTCACGCCCGGAGAGGGATTCTTCCCGAAGAAACTCTGTTGCCCCCTCGTTCCCCTCGAGGGTCCCGAGTAGATCCGGTCCCTCACCCGGACTCCAAGGAGGATCCCCGGCCTCCCGGGCCTGCGTCCGGCCCGGAAGGACCGCGCCGTTCCTGCTTCGGCGGCCCGGGCCAGCCCTTCCAGGGGGGTGATGTCAAGGATGAACACCCCCCTGCCGTGGGTCCCGGCGATCAGGTCCCGCTCCCTGGGATGGATGTAGAGGTCGTGGCAGGCCACGTCGGGCATGCCCTTCTCCAGGCGGGTCCAGCTCCCTCCGCAATCCAGGGAGAAGAAAACACCTCCATCGGAACCCACGAAGAGGAGATCCTTTGCCCGAGGGTCCTGGCGCACCACGTTGATGGGACCCGGAGGAAGATCGTTCGCGATGGGCGTCCAGGTGGAGCCGTAGTCGGAGGTCATGTAGAGGAGGGGCCTGAAGTCGTCCTCCCTGTAACCGTTGTAGGCCACGAAGGCCACGGCGGGATCGAAACGGGAGGCCTCCACGCGGCTCACCCAGAGCCTGCGCACGTCCCCGGGGAACCGGTCCGTAAGGTCCCTCCAGTGGGTCCCTCCGTCCAAGGTGACCTGGACCTTCCCGTCGTCCGTTCCGACCCAGATCAGGCCGGGTCGCAGGGGGGATTCCGAGACCGTGGTGATCGTGCAGTGGGGCACGTTCCCCGCCAGCTTTGCCCTGTCGTTGGTGGTGAGGTCCGGGCTTATCACCTGCCAGTGGTCCCCCCTGTCCAGGGAGCGGTGCAGATACTGGCTTCCGAAATAGAGGATCCTGGGATTGTGGGGCGAGAGGATCAGGGGAGACATCCAGTTGAAACGAAGTTTCGGATACCCCCTCGGCCGCCTGGGCTTGATGTACCGGACCGTGCCGGCGAGGAGACTCACGCGGGCCAGGCCTCCGAACTGGGATTCGGCGTAGAGCGTGTCGGGATCGGTGGGGTCCACGGCGGAGTAGAAGCCGTCGCCCCAGATCGTGCCGAAGGTGAACCTGTCGTGGATCCCCCCCCTGTCCCCCGTGGAGGAGACCGTGCCCCAGCTTCCGTCGTCCTGGGTCCCGAAGTAGATCAGGTAGGGATCCCGCTCGTCCGCCGTGAGGGCGTAGACCTGGGTGATCGGGAGGTTCCCGATCCAGTTCCAGGTCTTCCCCTTGTTCCAGCTCATGTAGAGCCCGCCGTCGTTTCCGAGTATCAGGTGGTCCGTGTCCTTCGGGTCGATCCACAGGGCGTGATGGTCCACGTGGCATCCCGGCGCGCCGTCGGGCTTCCAGGTCTTCCCCCCGTCGGAACTCACCCAGAGCCGGGTGGAAAGGACCCAGACCCGGTCCGGATCCGCCGGGTCCACCCGGATCTGGCCGTAGTAGTAGCTGTAGGCCACGCTCTCGGGTTTCTCGTTGACCTTCTTCCAGGAAGCCCCCCCGTCCTCGGTCCTGTAGACCTGGCATACCATCTCGGCCCGGCCCGGCCGCCTCCCCCGGGCGGCCTTGGGCTTCAGGTTGTAGTTCTGGATGCAGGCATAGAGGATCCTCGGGTCCTTGGGATGGATCGCCAGGCCGATCCTGCCCAGCTTGCCCCCGGGCAATCCCCTTCCGAGCATCTTCCAGGTCTTCCCTCCGTCGGCGGACTTCCAGATCCGGCTTCCCTCACCCTTGCCGTCGAAGTTCCAGGCCCGGCGGATCCTCTCGTAGGAGGCGGCGTAGACCGTATCAGGGTCCCTGGGGTCCACGACGACGTCGATGAATCCCACCTTCGGTCCGAGATACTTCACGCGCTTCCAGGTCTTCCCGCCGTCGGTGGTCTTGTAGAGCCCCCGGGTCTCGTTCTCCGTGTAGAGGTGCCCCGCCACGGCGGCATAGGCCGTCAGGGGATCCTGCGGGTGGGGGGCGATCCTCCCCACGTGGTGTCCGTCGGCCAGTCCCGTATTGGTCCAGGTCTTTCCGCCGTCCCTGGAGATCCAGATCCCCGTCCCCGAGTAGGAACTCCTCTGGTTGTTGGCCTCGCCCGTTCCCACCCAGATCACCTTCGGATCTGCGGGAGAGACGGCGATGTCCCCGATGGAGATCGCCCCCTTCTCGAAGATGCACTCGAAGGTGACCCCCATGTTCTCCGTCTTCCACACCCCGCCGGTGGCCGATCCCACGTAGAAGGTGGAACGGTCGTAGGGATCCACCGCCAGGTCCACGATCCTGCCGGCACTCCTGGCGGGACCAATGGAACGCCAGGAAAGCTCCCCGGCGATCCCCTTTCCCTGGCCGGGGAGGGAGGCCGCGGCGGCCAGGACGAACAACCCCAGTTCGAACAACGCCGAAGCCCTCATCTTCCCGACCTCCTTTCGCCCCGGGACAAGGGATCCGGGACCACTTTCAGGGTTGTACTCCAGGTCTTCCGGCCGATCTTCATTCGAACCCCGAAGCTACCCGGCCCCACTCTCGGGCCCCTGGGTCCCCGCCGGGTCTTCCTCGACATCACGGGGCCCTCCTTCCGGAAGTCCCAGTGAACCCAATGGAGGCCCGCTTTTCCGGAACCCTTCAAATAGCGGATGACCGTGCCTTCCGGATCGGTGATGAAGATCTCCACCTTTTCCTTCACCTTCTCTCCCAGCCAGTAGTGGATGTTCACGCCCGGAGGAGGATTGGGGGCGACGAAGCACCCGGCCCCGTAGATCCGCCTCGGGTAACGGAACCACTGGACCCCCCGGACGGGCCTGAAGAGGGCGGCCTTCTCCTTGGCGACCGCCGCCGTCAAGGCCTCCAGGCCCGAGACGTCCAGGACCCAGAGGCTCCTCCCGTGGGTGGCCGCCACGAGTTCTCTCTCCCGCTCCTGGATCACCATGTCCCGGACGGCCACGGTGGGCAGGTTCCCCTTGATGGAGAAGAACCGCTTTCCCCGGTCCAGGGAAGCGAAAATCCCGAATTCCGTTCCAACGTAGATGAGATCCGGGTTGAAAGGATCCTCCCGTACCTCGTGGATCGGCCCCCGGTCGATTCCGTCCCCGATCCTCTTCCAGGTCTTCCCGTAGTCCTCGCTGACGTAGAGGTAGACGCCCAGGTCGTCCGAGCGGTGGCCGTCGAAGGAGAGGTAGACCCTTCCCTCGGAGAAGCGGGAGGCCTCGAGACCGCTCACGTACCGCGGGCCGGGGAGGCCCGGGATTCCCCGGGAGAGATCCTTCCAGGTCTTGCCTCCGTCGGGGGTCATCCAGAGGGCCCCGTCGTCGGTCCCCACGTAGAGGAGTCCCTGCCGCAGGGGGGACTCCGAGAGGGCCGTGGCCGATCCGCGGGAGGTCCTGGAGATCTCGGGGCTCACGATCCTGGAACGGGCCCCCATATCGGTGGAAAGGATGACATAGTTCCCGCCGATCCAGATCATGTCCTGCGCATGGGGAGACAGGAGGTAGGGCGTATCCCAGTTGAACCTGAGCTTCTTGCCCTTTGGAGGCCTGGGCCGCCTCACCCTCCCCCCCTCGCCGGTGAAGAGGTTCCTCCAGCCGATGTTCCCAAGCTGGGATTCGAAGAAGACCACTCCCGGACGGGTCCGGTCGGCACGGCAGACGAAGCCGTCCCCGCCGCCGAAGACGAACCAGTCCTCCAGGCGGATCCCGTCGGAGAACCTGGTGAGGACCGGCCCGCCCCAGGAGCCGTTGTCCTGGAGGCCGCCGTAGACGTAGTAGGGCTCCTGGTCGTCGGCGTCCACGTGGTAGAACTGCCCGCAGGGTATATTTTCGAAGAATCGAAAATTCTTGCCTCCGTCCCAGGTGACCTGGAGGCCGCCGTCGCATCCCAGGAGGAAGTGGTTCGAGTCCCCGGGATCGATCCAGATGGCGTGGAAATCGGGATGGGGCATGCTCCTGAAGGGCTTGAAGGTCTTCCCCCCGTCCTCGGAGCGGTAGTAGCGGACGCCCAGGACGTAGACCCGGTCCGGGTCGTTGGGATCCACCTGGATCCTGGAGAAGTAGTAGGGCCTGGGATTCAGGGAATTGACCCGCCTCCAGGTCTTCCCGCCGTCGTCGGAGCGGAAGACCCCCCCCGTCTCGAAACCCTTCGGACCCTGCTTGTCCTGGACGTTCTCCCTCTGCCCTCCCAGGCTCCCCTGGAAGCCGCCGCCCCTGCTCCCGCCGCGGAAACCGAGACGGACTTCCAGGACCTTCCTCTTCCCTTCCCGGAGGATCTCCACTTTCATCAGGTCTCCCCCCCTCAGGGAATAGAAGACACGCATGAGATCCTCCCTGGAACGCAGAGGGATCCCTTCCACCTTGGTCACGGTGTCCCCCGGCCGGAGGCCCGCCTTCCATGCCGGCCCCCCTTCGACCACGTCGAAGCGGAGGCCCTTGCCGTCGGGAGAGGGCTCCATGCCCTGGATACCCAGGTAACCGCTTCCCCTGGGACCCCGCCGGACTTCCTTCCGGGCGGGCCTTTTCCTGGAAGGCCGGGTGGCGGACTTGGGGGGATTCTTCCTGTCACCCCTGGCCCAGCCCACTCTCTCGGTCTCGATGATGGCGTAGACGATCCTTGGGTCCTTGGGAAACATGGAGAAGGAGATCCGGCCCATCTTCACCGTGGGGAGTCCCGCCGTGACCCTCCTCCAGGTGTCCCCTCCGTCGTAGGAGGCCCAGATCCCGCTCCCGGGCCCCCAGCGCTTGGCCGGGTGGTTTCCGTCGAATTCGTCCCTCCTGCGCTCATAGGTCGCGGCCAGGACGTGGTCCGGGTCGGAGGGATCGATCACCACGTCCACGGCCCCAGTCTCCTCGTTCAGGTAAAGGACCAGCTCCCAGGTCTTCCCGCCGTCCCGGGTCCGGTAGAGCCCCCGCTCGGGGTTGGGACCCCACAACCGCCCCAGGGCGGCCACGAAGACCCGGTCCGGGTCCTTGGGATCCACCGCCACGGCCCCGATCTGGAAGGTCTTCTCCAGGCCGGCGTGCTTCCAGGTCCGCCCGCCGTCCCGGGAGACGTATACGCCGTCCCCCCATCCCACGGAATTTCGGGGATTGGACTCTCCCGTCCCGACCCAGACCACTTCGGGATTGGAGGGAGCCAGGGCGACGGCCCCGATGGAGATGGAGCCCTCCTTCTCGAAGACGGCCTTCCATGTCACCCCCCCGTCGGTGGTCTTGAAGAGCCCGCCGGATGCCGTAGCGGCGTAAATGGTGGACGTCCGCACGGGATTCACCGCCAGGCGGACGATCCTCCCGCTCATGTTGGCCGGCCCGAGGAACCTCCAATGGAACCCGGAAAACAGGGTCCCCGACCCGGGTGCGGATTTCCCCTGGGCGAAGGCCCCGGAGACGACCGGGATCAAGGCGGCCGCCCACAGGAATGAGAGAAAGCGCTGGAACCTCATGCAACGACTCCTGGAACGAAAGAGCGAATCTCTGGGATCCCGCCCCCCCCACTCCATCGGGACGGCCGGGACGCAAGGAATGGCATCGATATGGAAAGAACGGAAAAACAGGGCCTCATCGAGCGGGTCGGGAAAGAATCACCTCTTCTCGTCCTTTCTTCGGCCCTCCACCTTCCGCTTCAGCTCCCGGATCTCCTTCTCCAGGTCCCTGACCCTCGAACGAAGGGACCTGACCTTCGCCTCCAGTTCCTTCCTGGAGAGGGAAGAAAGGGGTTTCTCCTTCTTCCTCCCGGGCTTCCTCGGGATATGGAAGGTCACCATGGACCGGGTGGCTTTCCTGAACTTCTTGTACGTCTCGTCGAGGCGGCACATGAGCCGATCGAAACGCTCCAGGGCCCGGGGGTCCGGGACGGGGGAGGCCCAGAGCCCCCTCAGGGCCTGGATCCTCTCCCGCAGGAGACCGACCAGCTCGTCCAGGGACTCCACGTGCTTTCCGTGGGCCTCGAGCACGTCCCTCGCCAGGGCGGCCGAGAGCCACTCCATGACCCGTCCCATGCCCGATGGAGGGTATTTCTCCTTGCCCTTCTCCTTGCCCGGCCTCTCCCAGTCCTTGAAATGGCGGTTCAATTCCTTCCAGAAGCGGTCGTACCTCTTCCGGATCTCCGCCGCGCTCAGGCCGCGGACGGACCACTGGAGGATCAGGCAGTACTGGGTCACGTGGTAACGGGGGTGATTCCGGATGGCGTAGGTGAGCCTCGTGATGGAGTAGCGGTGCAGGATCGCGATCCGCTTCTGGTAATCGGGAAGGTCCCGGAACCGCTTGATCGCATCCGTGGTCCATCCCCTGGCCCTCATGATCCTGTTCAGCTCCAGCAGGATCTCGGCTCCCATGAGAAGGGCTTTCGGGGTTACTTTCCGGTTCTCAGGAAACTCCTTCTTGATCCGGAAACACCACTCCAGGGCGGCCTTCAGGTTCCCGCATTCCCGCTCCAGCCGGGCGGCCAGGAGATAGTCCTCGGCCTTCTTCTCCCTGCTCTCCCGCGGCGGAGTCTTCTCCTGGTAGAGGGCGGCGACTCCCACATGGGCCGGGCCTGTTCCGGCCTGGGCCGCACCTCCCCCCCTCCCGCCCAGAAGGAGCAGGGCAGCAAGGAGAGCAGTGGGAGTGGCGTTCCAAGTCACGACGTTCTCACCTTCCAGGGCCACAAGTCTACAAGAATCCCGCCCCGGATTGTGAGAAGGGAGTAAGGAAAGTGCCCTTTTTTTCCGGACGGAAAAAGGGGGGAAAAAGGAGGAATCAAGCCAGGCGGTACCCCACGCCGTGGACGGTGAGGATATGCCTGGGACGGGCGGGATCGTCCTCCAGGAGCCTTCTCAGCTTGAGGACGTGGAAGTCCACCGTTCGCGTGTCGGGAAGGACGGAATAACCCCACACCCTCCTGAGGAACTCCTCGCGGGTCACGGCCTTCCCCCGCTTCTCCGCCAGGACCTGGAGCATCCCGGCCTCCAGGGGGGAGAGGTTGTAGACCTGGTCGCCCTTCTTGAGGGTGAAGGCCCCGAAGTCGATCTCAGCCTCTCCGATGTTGATGACTTTCGGAACGATTTCGGAGCCTTGGTAGGAAGCGCGCCGTAAAAGCGCCTTGATCCTGGCCAGGACCTCCGCAAGGCTGAAAGGCTTGGTCACGTAGTCGTCGGCCCCGATTTCCAGAAGCAGGACCTTGTCCACTTCCCGGTCCCGGGCGGTCAGGACCAGGACGGGAATATTGGAGCCGGATTTTCTCAGGTCCCTGAGAACGTCCGTTCCGGAACGCCTGGGGAGCATGAGGTCCAAGACCACCAGGTCCAGGCCGCCCTCGGCGAGACAGCGGGCCGCCTCCACCCCGTCGGCGGCCTCGACGACTTCGAATCCTTCGAACCTGAGATTCTCCGCCAGCGAGGAGCGGATGGCCTCCTCGTCCTCCACGACCAGGATCACTCTCATTTGGACGACCTTTCCAAAACCCTGCTCCTTGGAAGCCTATGATTCTTACCGAAAAGGCCCCGCTTTTCTACCTCCCCGTCCGGGTAAGAAAATTGAAAGCACTTATGAGGCTTTGGGAAGGAGGAGCGTGAAAGTGGATCCTCCTCCCGGAGTGGGAGAGAGCCGGATGTCCCCCCCCTGGCCCCGGACCAGCTCCCGCGCCACGGCCAGACCCAGCCCCACTCCGGGAATGCTCCGCTCTTCGTTCTTCACCCTGTAGAACCGCTGGAAGATCTTCTCTTCCTCTCCCGGTGGAACGCCGATCCCGTGATCCACCACGTCGAAGGCCACCATCTCCCCTTCGCGCCTGAGCCTGAGGAGGATCTCCCTGGAATCGCCCGAGTACTTCACGGCGTTTCCCACCAGGTTCCCCAGTGCCCGGGAAGCGGCCTCCCTGTCGGCAAGAACCTGGGGGAGTCCGGGTTCCACTTCCTTCTCCACCCGGAACCCCTTCGCCTGGAGGAGGGAAGAGTAGGAAAGGAGGGTCGATTCCAGGATTTCCCCCGGATCCACCCGTTCCGGGCGCATCCAGGAGGTCCCGGCCCTCTGCATCCGCGAGATGTCCAGGATGTCGGAAACCATCTTCTCCAGCCTCAGGGCCTCCTCCTTCACCTGGCGGACGCTCACGGCCGCCCTTTCAGGGGGAAGCCCCTCCCGCTGGAGGAGCTCGGCGTTGAGCAGGATGCTCGTGATGGGAGTCCGGAGTTCATGGCTCACCGTATCCATGAATTCCCTTCGCATTCTTGCGAGCGTAATCTCCTTGTGGAGGGACCGTATGGCCAGGAGGGTGCCTCCCCCCAGGGCCAGGACGATGAGGAGCATCCCCACCCAGGGAAGGACCCGCTCCGCCCGGGAGAGGAGGGGAATGGGGGCGAAGCTCCTCAGGAAGACACTCATCCCTTCCCCGGTGAAGAGCCTCTCGAACTCCACCATGCCCTCTTCCTGGCGTCCCGCCGCCGCCAGGAGGAGGTTCCCCTCTCCCGTGGAGAGGACGAATCCCCCCCCTTTGAAGAGTCCCGCCGCCGCCCGGGAGAGATCCCTCTCCAGGCCCGGAAGGTCCAGGACCACCCCTTCCAGGCCGAGGACCTTCCCGGCCAGGCGGGCCCTCCTGTATCCGGCCAGAACAGGCTTGCCCAGGACGTGGAGGGCCTTCCATCTCGGCCGGGACGCCGGCCGGCGCCCCCAGCCCTCGGTCGCCGCCAGGGGAAGGAGAAAACGGCGGGCCAGAATGACCATCCGCCTCTGCTTCTCCAGGGATGGGGGGAGGTTCTCCTCCAACCCCTGGAGGACCTTCTCCAGGAGATAGCCCTCCATGAAGGCGTCCATGGGCCAGGCCTCCAGGGCCAGGTCCCTGAGGAGTTTCTCCAGGACCCTCTTCTTCTCCCCCTGCTGGCCGGCCTGCTCGTAGAGGGAAGCCAGGCGAAGGGCCGCCACGGGCGCGACGGGCCCTCCGTCCGGCCCGACGGCGCCGGGAAAGCGGGAGACCACCTCTTCAAGCAGATCGATCTGGACCAGGTCGGGAAGGGCCTTGCCGGCGATGGAGACTGCCCAGAACCGCAACAAGGCCTGGCCCGAAGGGTGGCGGCAGGACTCCATGGCCTCCTTGAGCAGGGAGTAGGCCTTGTCGGGCTTGTTCTCCAGGCTCAGGGCCCGGGCGCGCCCCCGCAAGGAGAGGAGCTTCTTCTTCTCCTCCCCGCTCAAAGGAGGAAGGAGCTTGTAGGCAGGAACCCGGGGGAGAAGGAAAGTCCCGTCCCGCCTCACCTGGAAATAGAGGTCCCCTCCCTCCCGGGGGTCTCCCTTCTTGTCCCCCTCCTTGGCCCGGGCCCAGGCCCGCTCCAGGAGGACCTGGAACTTTGAGACCAGGGCGAAGGAGTCGGACTCCAACTGGCGGCGGACCCACTCGCGGGACCGGAATCCTTGGAGGTGGATCACCTCCCGGGCCAGGAAGAAAAAGGAGCCCGAGAGCAGGAGAACCCCTGCCACGGCGAGGTAGGCCGGAATCCGGGAGAGTCCTTTGAACCGGGACATGGAAAATACTCTACCCCGACCGCCGGGAAAGAAGAGCCTCTTTCCAGGCCCGGTCCCGGAGTGCCCCGGCCCTTCCCTTGCCAGGGAAGGGCCTGTGGGGCATCCTCCCTCTCGGGGGACCCACCCCGGAACTCGGTCGAAAGGCGTTGCATGGAAACACCTTCGAAGGACCTCCCCGAAGGAGCGGGAAACCTCTACAGCTGGATGCGCAAGCCCTTCCTGCGCCCGGCCTGGGACCTCCTGGAGAAACTGGGCCTCCAGAAGGGGGAACGGCTCCTCTTCGTTCCGGCCCGAAACGGCGACCTCCTGAAGATCCTGGCCTCCATCCTGGAGGAGGGCAGGATCACGGCTCTCGAGTTCCACCCGGCCCTGGCGGGCCGGGCCCTGGGCCAAGTGGAGGAGATGGAGGGGGCCGCCTCCCGGGTGGAGATCCTGGAAGCCCCTCCCCACCTGGTCCCCTCTCCTGGCGGCCAGGACGTCCTTCTTTGCCACTTCCACATGCCCGCCCTGAGCCACCCGGCATCCTTCGCCAAGGCCGTCCGCAGGAACCTCCGGCCCGGCGGGCGGTTCGCGGTCCAGGTCCCGGTGGAAGGGTTTTGCGGGCCCCTGGAAGAGGCCCTGGTGGAGACCCTGGCCGCCGGCGGCGACCTCCCCGACCCCGAGGAGATCCTCGTGCCCCTGGACGCAGGGGAGTTCCTCCAGGATTTCCGTGAGGCCGGATTTCGTGTCCTGGAAAAGCTGGAGAAGGTCTACCTGGAACGCTTCCCCACGGCCATGGAGGCGGCGGACACCCTGTTCGAAGCGGGAGGCTGGGGAGGCCTGGAGGACCTCACCCCCCAGGCCAGGGAGGAGGCGGCCCGGGAGATCCGCCTGCGCCTGGCCAGGAGGTTCCAGAAGGACCAGGACCTGGAGATCCCCTTCCGCAGGCTCCTCCTCTTCGGTAAGCGCTGACCCAGGAAGACCCCATGAAAGTCCTACCGGCCATCCTCCTCCTTCTCCTCCCGGCGGCCTGTTCCACGGGAAGGAAGCCCCCCTCCCCGGGAGAGCCCGGCCTCCTCCTCCCCGATTCCCCGGAACGACCCGCCCCCTGCGAATGTCCGCCCAAGGCCTTGCAAGGCCTGACCTTGTGCCTGGATCCCCTTCCCGGAGCCAAGGAACGGACCGTCCAGGCCATGGCCCTCTACCTGGGCCGCCTGGCCCGGAAGTCGGGAGCCCGGACGGCCCTGACCAGGTTCGCCCGGCCGGGCCTGCCCGGGTTTTCCGGGGAGGACCTGGACCGGACCCTGGCCACGGCCCGCAAGGCCCGGGCCCGGCTCCTCCTCCGGATCTCCGGGAGTCCTCCTCCGGTCCTCCCCACCAGGCCCCTCACCAGGGAAGAGAGACTCCTGGCCCGGCTCCTGGTGGAGCAAAGGGCCCTTTCGGGGGGAAAGGCCCTGGTCCTCCCCGTTCCCGGCCCGGGCCCCCTGCCTCCGGCGGCTTTGCGGATCGTCCTGGCCGGGACGTCTCCCCCGGACTTTCGCCCCCACAGGGCGCCTGCCAAGGCGGCCTTCCGGGCCCTCCTGGCCTGGTGGAAGGCCCTGGGATCCCCAGGCCCGGAAGGGAAGAAGACCTCCAGGAGCCGAACCCCCTGGGGCCGCCCCCCTGCCACGGTGGAGGAGGCCCGCTTCCTCCTCCGGTGCTGGCGCAGGGGAGAGGCCCTGGATCCCACCCAGGGGTGGCTCCAGGTGGACGTGGGGAAACGGGGAGAGGAATGGATCCTATCCGGATCCACGGAATTCCCCGGCCTGGCCAGGGCGGCGGAAAGGGTGCTTCGCGACGCCGGTCTCCGGCGCCTGGTCAACCGGATCCGCCTGCTCCCCTCCCGGGAGGCGGGAAATCCGCCCTACGGGATCCTCCGGGCCTCGCGGGCCCTCACCTGGGCGAAGCCCCGCCCGGCCCACGGCCTTCCCGAGACGGACGGCCCGGGCCAGGTGGAGGAGACCGAACTCCTCTACGGCGACCCTCTGCGGATCCTGGACGCCGAGGGGGGGTTCCTCCTGGTCCACTCGGCCGGGGGTTATCTCGGCTGGGTGAAGAAGGAGTTCCTCCTGAGGTGCACGAAGGCCCGGTTCCTCTCCCTCCTTTCCGCCGGGAGGGTCCTCTTCCTGGGCCCCTTCCGGGCCGGAGGCCTGGAGATACCCGCAGGAGCGGCCCTGCCTTTCCGGGGAAGAAAGAAGGGGGAGGTCCTGGTGGAATCCGCCGAGGGGAAACTCCTGGAGGTTCCCTCCAGGTTGGTCCGGCTTCCCCGGCCCGGCTCCGGCCGGGGCGCCGCCGCCCTGGCCCTCACCGCCCTGGGGACCCCCTATGTCTTCGGGGGGCGGGACAGGCGGGAAGGGATCGATTGCTCCGGCCTGGTCCAGGCCGCCTGGGCCTCCCAGGGCGTGGAACTTCCCCGGGACGCCCGGATGCAGGTCCTCTGCGGGAGGCTCGTTGGCTGGGCGGGCCGGTGGGAGGCCCTCAGGCCGGGAGATCTGCTCTTCTTCCTGAACCGGCGGGGAAGGGTGAGCCACGTCGCCCTCTCCCTGGGAGGAAGCCGTTTCGTCCACGCCTCACCGCCCGAGGTGACCCTGGGAAGCCTGGACCCGGCCGATCCCTGGTACACCCCCACGGCGAAGGCCTTCGTCCTGGCCAAGCGAATTCAGTTGTAAGACCGGTGCTTGCAACGGGGAAGGGCCCTCCTTTATGGTCCTCCTTTTCTTACCGGGACCGGGCCCTCTCCAAGGACCCGGTCCTGGAGTCTTCCCCCGAACGTTCCTGCTGAAACGGGAGGTTCCCCGCCCACCTTGGGGGCGGGAAACCTGGAAAACCGGGAAGCGGTCCCGCTTCCCTTCCCTTGGAGGTTGACGTCATGTTTGGAAGTTCCGCTTTCGCTCCCCCTCTCATGGGGTTGGCCGTGGCGACGCCCTCGGCCTTCCCCATCCAGTGGTTCCTGGCCCCCCTGGGCTCCCTGGTGGCCCTCTATTTCGCATGGTACTTCTACCGCTCCATGCTGAAGGCCCCTCCGGGGAACGAAAAGATGCAGGAGATCGCCGGCCACGTCCGGGAAGGGGCCCAAGCCTACTTGAGGCGCCAGTACAAGGTCGTGGCCATCGGCTTCGTGGTCCTGGCGGTGATCTTCTACATCATGGCCCGCAACGGCCTGATGAACCCCTTCGTGCCCTTCGCCTTCCTGACGGGAGGCTTCTTCAGCGGCCTCTGCGGCTACCTGGGCATGAAGACCGCCACCATGGCCTCCTCCAGGACGGCCTGGGGGGCCACCCAGTCCCTCAACCAGGGCCTCCAGGTGGCCTTCCGCTCCGGGGCGGTCATGGGGCTCATCGTGGTGGGCTTCGGCCTCCTGGACATCTGCCTCTGGTACCTGGTCCTGAACGTCTGGTACGACCACAACTGGCTGGGGTACGCCGCCGAGCTCGCCCAGAAGCACGGCATCATCCACTCCCTCTCGGAGTTCAACAGCCAGATCATCCAGTCCCCCGAGTTCTTCAAGGCCAAGCTGGTGGAGATCACCACCACGATGATCACCTTCGGCATGGGCGCCTCCACCCAGGCCCTCTTCGCCAGGGTGGGCGGCGGCATCTTCACCAAGGCGGCCGACGTGGGCGCCGACCTGGTGGGCAAGGTGGAAGCCGGGATCCCCGAGGACGATCCCCGCAACCCCGCCACCATCGCCGACAACGTAGGCGACAACGTGGGTGACGTGGCCGGCATGGGGGCCGACCTCTACGAATCCTACTGCGGCTCCATCCTGGCCACGGCAGCTCTGGGCGCCGCCCTTCCCATGACCATGAAGAGCATCTCCCCCGCCCAGGCCCTGGGATACGTAGTGGCACCCATGATCGTGGCCGGCCTGGGAATCCTGCTCTCGGTTCTCGGGATCTTCATGGTCCGCACCAAGGAGGAGGCCAATCTGAAGACCCTCCTCAGGGCCCTCCTCATCGGAACGGGGGGCTCCAGCGCCCTCATCCTCCTTGTGATGGCCGTCCTGGCCGCCACGGGCGTGGTCACCTGGGGGATCTTCGGCTCGGTGACGGCGGGCCTCCTGGCGGGCGTGATCATCGGCCAGTCCACGGAATACTATACCGCCGACGAATACAAGCCCACCCAGGGGATCGCCGCCCAGGCGCCCATGGGAGCCGCCACTGTGATCATCGAAGGCCTCGCCGTCGGAATGCTCTCCGCCGGAATCCCCGTGGTGACCATCGTGGTGGGCATCCTCTGCGCCTACGGATTCGCCGGAGGCTTCGGGAGCGACCCGGGCTCCATGAGCCTGGGCCTCTACGGCGTGGGCTTCGCCGCCGTGGGCATGCTCGCCACCCTGGGCATCACCCTGGCCACCGACGCCTACGGCCCCATCGCCGACAACGCCGGCGGCAACGCCGAGATGAGCGGCCTCGATCCCTCCGTCCGGGTCAGGACGGACAACCTGGACATGCTGGGCAACACCACGGCCGCCACGGGCAAGGGTTTCGCCATCGGTTCGGCCGCCTTGACCGCCATGGCCCTCCTCGCCGCCTACCTGGAGGAGGTCCGGACCTGGCTGGGCAAATTCGCCAACGACGCAGCCGACAAGATCGTGGAGGTGGGAGGGGTGGCCTTCACCAACTCCCCGGCCGTGGCCAAGGCCAAGCACGCCGTCTTCCTTCCGGAGGCGCAGATCACCCACTTCCTCAAGGCCTTCCACCTGGACATCATGAATCCCCTGGTGATCTGCGGCCTCTTCCTGGGGGCCATGGCGGCCTTCGTCTTCTGCGCCCTCACCATGAAGGCCGTGGGCCGGGCGGCGGGGAAGATGGTCAACGAGGTCCGCCGCCAGTTCAAAGAGATCCCGGGCATCCTGGAAGGCAAGGCCAAGCCCGACTACGCCAAGTGCGTGGAGATCTCCACCGCCGGCGCCCAGAAGGAGATGATGGTCCCCTCCTTCCTGGCCATCATCCTTCCCCTGGCCACGGGCATCGTCCTGGGGGTCCAGGGGGTGATGGGCCTTCTCGCCGGAGCCCTGGCGGCGGGATTCTCCCTGGCCTGCCTCCTGAACAACGCCGGCGGGGCCTGGGACAACGGCAAGAAGTTCATCGAGAAGGGCAACTTCGGCGGCAAGTTCATCACCGACGAGCAGGGCAACAAGATCAAGAACCCCGCCCACGGCGCCGCCGTCATCGGCGATACCGTGGGGGATCCCTGCAAGGACACCGCCGGGCCTTCCCTCAACATCCTCATCAAGCTCATGAGCATGGTGAGCGTGGTCTTCGCCGGCCTCGTCGTGTGGATGACCGTCTTCCACAGGATCGTCGGCTGAGGTTCCCTTTCGGACCCGCCCGGGGAAAGATTTGCCTCCCCGGGCGGGTTGCGTTATGGAAGGACTCGAAGGATCGACCCGCCCCGGGCGGGTGACCGGAACCAGCGGACAAGAGAGTGTTTTTCCCTAGGTTCGAAGGCGGCGGAATCCTAGGCCGCCGCGGGAGGAAATGAAGCCATGACCTACGTGATCGGTGACGACTGCACCATGTGCGGTTCCTGCAAGGAAGTCTGCCCGGCCGACGCGATTTCCGAAGGGGATCCCAAGTACATCATCGACCCCGAGAAGTGCATCGACTGCGGCGCCTGCGAGGAGGAGTGCCCCGTAGGAGCCATCTCGGGCCCCGTGGAGTAGGACCGCCGGCGCGCCCGTGGAGTAGGACCGCCGGCGCGAAAGCAAACGCCAGGCCCTTCCCCCTCCGGGCGGGAAGGGCCTATTTCTTTTCCAGGCCCATCTCCTCCAGGACCCGGCGGAGGACCGGCGCAAGGAGGTCCCGGATCCTCTCGTTGGCGTAGCCCACCCAGGCCACGTCGGTGGTGGTGTCCATGGGCGGATCCAGGGGCTCCCCCCAGGGACTCTCCACCAGGACCCCGGCCTCCCGGGCGGCCAACTCGGCCGAAAGGTCGTAGGGATGGCAACACAGGAGGCGGGAGAGTCCTTTCCTGCGGGCCGCCTCTTTGAAGAGGGGCCTCAGGTCCGCCGTGAAACGGTCCTTTCCGGCGATCAGCTCGTAGAGCTGTCCCCCCGTGGAGGGATACTGGTCCTCGAAGACGTGTCCCCTGCCTTTGGACTCCTCCCCCATCACCCGGGAGAGGAGATCCTCCTCCAGGGCGGCCAGTTCGGTCTTGACGCCGGGAAAGAAACGGGCCACCTGGGCGAAGCCGTGGTCCAGGCTCCCCGCCCGGGAAGGGGCCGGCCGGAAGGGCCCCTCTCTTCCAAGGCCGTCCAGATCCTCCACCCATCCCCCGGCCCCCCGCCCCCGGAGGGCCCAGACCTGGTCGGCCCGCCACTGGCGGGTGGGCGGAACTTCCGTCATGACCGCCAGGAAGACCCTTCCCAGCCGGGTGCCGGGCCCCTCGTCGGGAGCAAGCCCGGATAGGATCCAACCGGACCTCTTGTCGAACATGAAGGGCCTGGTCCCGTCCAGGGGATCCACCAGGAGCCGAAAGGGCCTCCCCGAGGGAGGTCCCAGGGCGACCTCTTCCAGGCCCTCGGCCACGAGGACCACCCGCCTGCCCTCCCGGGCCAGGTGCTTCTCCACCAGGCCGGGAAGGACCGGGTCCAGGACCAGGTCCACCCCGTAGATCGTGTCTTCCTCCTCTTCCCGGGAGGCCCGGCGGAGCCCCTCCTCGCCCCTCCGGGAGAGGAGGAGGTCCCGGATCTCCCGGTGCATGGTTCGAAGGCCCTGGAGGAGGTCCTCCCATTCCTCGGGAAGTTCGCCGGCCATGGGGTTTTCCGCTCCCGTCCCCCGGGAAGCCCCTCCCGGGAGAGAGGATGCTACCACAACCCTTGCATGAAGGGCCCCGGACCTCCACCATGCGGGAAAACCATCCTGGAGGCGCCATGAGACCCGACGATCCCCTGCTCAGAGGATTCCCCCTGGAAGGAGCCCCTCGAGGGAGCCTCCCGGGACCGGCCCGCCACAGGAAGGACGGCAAGCCCGACATCCTGGTGACCAAGGCATCGGCCCTCCTGGACTGGCTGATCAACTGGAGCAGGAAGAACTCCCTGTGGCCCATGCCCATGGGCCTCTCTTGTTGCGCCATCGAGATGATGGCCGTCGTCGGGCCCCGGTACGACCTGGCCCGATTCGGGGCGGAGGCCCTGCGCTTCTCCCCCCGCCAGGCCGACCTCATGCTCATCGCCGGAACCGTGACGTGGAAGATGGCCCAGGCGGTGCGGACCATCTACGAGATGATGCCCGACCCCAAATGGGTCATCGCCATGGGAGCATGCGCCTCCTCGGGGGGGCTCTACGACAACTACGCCGTCCTCCAGGGCGTGGACAGTATCCTTCCTGTCGATATCTACATCCCGGGATGCCCCCCCAGGCCGGAGGCCCTGATCGACGCGGTCATGAAGATCCAGGAAAAGATCCAGGAAAAGGGCTCCTGGACCCGCTGCCGCTGACCGCTCCCGCCATCCTCACCGCCGGGTTACACGAGGCTCCTTTCCTTCTATTCAAGAGTGGACGAGGAAGTCGGCCCGGAACGCGGAAACGAGGCGGCGGGCCCCGCGGGGGTCCCGGGCCTCGGGGAAGCGGAAGTCCGGGCCCCTATCCCCGCCGGAGAGGAGCCCGAAGATGAAGCGCTACTCTGCTTCGCAAGCCAACAGGCTGCTCCCCCTCCTCCGGTCCGTGGCGAGGGAGCTCCGCCAGCTCAGGGCCGAACGCCTGGAGATCTCCCTCCTCGTCCACGACCTCGAACAGGCCGGCCGGATCAGCCCCGAAGGATTCGACAAGGCCCTGGGTGACGCCTACGCCCGCCTCGCCCAGGTCACCGAGGGTTTCCGGCGTTGCGTGCATGAGCTCTTCCGGCTGGGCGTCACCCTCCAGAGGACGAATCCCGTGACTCTCCAGATCCCGGGAGTCTTCCAGGGAAGGAAGGTGACCTTCTCCTGGGAAGAGGGGGAGTCCAAAGTGAGGCTCCTGGCCCACTCCACCGATCTCCCCGGCATCCCGGGCGAGTAGGCCCGGCCCGCCCGGAGAAGGCCTCCCCGCCCCGTCGATCCAAGCGGAGGAATCCACCCTTTCCGGTCCGCCCGGCCCCGGAGTATGATCCCGTCTTTTCCCTGGACCGGCCGGGAGTCTCCCGGCCCTGAAGGGAGCGGGCCGGGACGACGAGAGAGGGAAAGGAAACCCTCCAGAGGCCGGGCGCATGGGGTCCCAACCGAGAATCGACACATTCCCGAAACAACCGCCTGGGAAGGTCCTTCCGGCGGCGGGGATCTTCGCCTTCTGCCTGGTCCTCTATGGCCTGACCCTCCAGAAGGTCCTCTACGGGGACGGAATCTTCTATCTCACCATCGCCAGGGACGTCCTGGCCGGGAAGGCCCACCCCGTGGGCCACCATCCCCTCTACCTCCCGGTTCTCTGCGGCTTTCTCTCCCTGGCGGGGAAGGTCGGAATCGGGCCCATCCAGGCGGGAGCCCTCCTCTCCGCCCTGGCCGCTTCGGCAGGGGTGGCCCTGACCTTCCTCCTCTTCCTGGACTGGCTGGTGGAACGCCGGGGCTTCGCCCTCTTCGGCGCCCTTCTCCTGGCCCTGACCCCCACGACCTGGTTCTTCGCCACCACGACGGAGAACCACGCCCTCCACTTCTTCTTCACGGCCCTCCTCCTGCTGGCCCTGACCAAGGCCGCCCGGAATCCCTCTCCCCTGGCACCCCTGGTTCCGGGCCTTCTCTACGTGCCGGCCTTCCTCTCCCACACCACGGCATTGATGCTCGCCCCCTTCCTGGGGACCCTCTTCCTGGTGCTTCGATCCGAGTCGGGCCTTCCCCTTCCCTGGAGGAAACAGGAAGAGGGGAAGGGGCCCTGGCCCCCCCTGGGGCGGACGGCGGCATTCCTCCTCCTTCTCTTCGGCCCCGTGGCGGCGGCCCGCCTCGCCCTTCCCTGGATCTACACCTTCCTCAACGGGGGAACCGATCCTTTCCACGGCTTGGACCCCTCGGCGGCCACCCTGGCCACCCTCTTTCCGAAGGCCGGCCTCCGGCCCGGCCTCGGGGAGTGGCTCTTCGCCAATCCCTTGCGCCTCCTTGCATATACCTTCCGCCACGCCGGGGAGATGCTCGCCTACGTGAGGGACGACTGGCTCTACCACGCGGGGGCGGCCGGGGTCGTCTTCCTCCTGGGCTGGATCCCCCTCCTCAAGCGATCCCTCCTCAAGGGGGCACCCTGGGGGTTCCTCCCGTTGATCGCCTTCTTCCCCTACGCCTGGGTCTTCTCCTTCTGGGGTTTCCGGCCCGTCGAAAAGGGCGCCTACTACCTTCCGGTGCTTCCCGTCCTGGTGGGAGCCGGGCTCGTGGGGATCCTCTCCCTGGGCCTTCCCTGGAAGAAGTGGAGGCCCTGGCCCATCGTCCTGGCGGTGGTGATCCTCCTGGTCCAGGCCGGCCTGGCGCGCCGGGTCGTGGAAGACCACGCCGCCTCCCGGCGGGACCGGCGCTGGGCGGCCGACGCGGCCGCCCTGGCCCTGGACAAGAGCAAGGGCCCAGCCTTCGTCCTCACCGGGGACGGGTTCCGGCTCTACTTCCTGAGATACTTCCACCCCCGGCGGGTCGGGGCCTTCCAGTTCGAGGACTTTCTCCCCGTATACGAGCAAAAGGACCCCTCGGCCGTGGAAAGGCTGGGAAGGAGACTGGCCTCCATGGTGGAGGAACGGCGCCGCTCGGGCTCTCCGGTCTTCCTGGACGACCTCTTCCTGGAGAAGGCCCGGGCCCATCCAAGGTTCTGGAAATCCCTCTCCGGCCTGCCCTGGAAACGAGTCTCCTCGGGCCTGGCCCGGGGGCTCCTCCTGGAGCCGAAAATTCCTCAGGAACGGGCGGGCTCCCGCAAGTAGCCCGCCACCGGCGCCGCCCGCCGGAAGCCCAGGCGTTCCAGGATGTCCTCCCGGAACTCCATGTCCTCCCCGAAGAGGCCGGCTGCCTTTACGCCTTTCAGGAATCCTTCCTTCACCACCATGGCCACCATGGCTTCCCTGACCCCGGCCCCTTCGTAGAGGGGGTCCACGGCCACATCCTTGATCCTGAGGGTCTTCTCCCCCTGGAGGACCGTGACCGCACCGGCGGGCTTGCCTTCGTAGTAGGCCACGAACTCCTTGACGACCCCCGCCTCCCGCCTGAAACGCCGCATGTCGGCGAGCTGGACGCAGAGGACCCCGTCCATGTCCTGGGTGTTGCGGCGGTCGAGAATCTGTTCGAAGTCCCTCAGGACGGGTTCGTATATTGCATCAAGGATATGTATGGGGAGCCTGGGGAGATCGGGGACCTTCAGGGATACGTAGATCCAGTCCTCCCGTTCGAGGAAACCCTTTTCCGAGAGGAAGGCACCCAGGTCGGCGGGCCGGGTCCTGGGATCGATCCTGACCTGGTAGGAGCGGATCCCGTAGTCCTTGAAGACCCCTTCCATCTCGGCCAGGAAGTCCTCGGGGGTCTTCTCCGGGGGAATCCGGATGAGCCTGGCCTGGTTGACCTCGGTGAGGTCGGGGAAACCGGGCTGGGAGATATAGGTTGCCATCTCCGTCCAGGAAGCGATCCCGCTGGCCCGGTGATAGAGGTCATCCATGGAGAGGATGTCCTCGATCGGCGCTGCAAGTTCCCCCTGAGTCCCCGCCATGTCCTTGCTCCCTTCCAGGCCCTTCTTCTTTCGGCTTTCGGCCGCTTTTCCGTTAGCCCGGGCAGGGGAAAGGGCCGCCGGGCCTGTCTCCCCGGGAGACGGGGGCCGCCCCCCATTTCCCCGGCGAAGGGGGAGGGAAGGAAGAAAGGCCCGGGTCCCCCCTGGGGGACCCGGGCCTTCTGGTGCCGGGAACAGGATTTGAACCTGCACGGGCTAAAGCGCCCACCAGCCCCTCAAGCTGGCGTGTCTACCAATTCCACCATCCCGGCTTGCGGGAGGAGGAATGATAGAGAACCCGTCCCGGTCAGTCAATCACCAGGCCCACCTTACCCCTGAGGAGGATCTTCTGGGGGCCAAGGAAGACGTGGAGGAAGGCGTTCCCCAGGAGTCTCAAGGCCTTGATCCTCTCCTCGATGAAGGGGGCCATCTTGTTCCCCCTCAGGGAGGCCCGGGCCTTCCAGCGGGCGTCCATCCGACGCCGGACCTCCTTGTCGAAGTCCTGTCTCAAGGCGGGAGGGAGGGCCTCCCGGCTGCTGTACCCGGCGTAACGCTCCCTCAGGACCTGTTGCTCCACCTCGGGGAGGATCCTCTCGTCGAAGGCCGCCCTGTCCCCGGCGGCCTCCTGGACGAGGATGGGCTTCCACATCTCCATGATCCGCGAGAGTTCCGCCCCCTGAAGGTAGACCAGGCCGCTGGAGAAGCGGGGAATCTCGTAGGAGAGGTTCTGCCAGCCGTCGGTGGCCTGGATGGGGTAGACCCCTCCCACACGGAAGCGGGCGTTGATCATCTCCCGCACCAGGCGGCCCGAATTGGAGAGAATCAGTTCGGACTCTCCCTTGCCGAGCTCTTTCTTGGCGAGGGCCGCCATGCAACCCGTTCCGGAGATCTGGTAGGAGTGGAACTCCAGGACCTCGTAGCCCCCGGCGGGTCCGGCGGGAAGGGCGAAGATCCCCGTGAATCCCCACTGGGGGCTGTAGCGCTTGAGAAAGCGCAGGAACTGGTGGATCCGCTCCTGTTCCCCCGAACGGCACCACAGGACCACCGCCACGGCCGGGACGGGCATCCCGTCACTCTTGGGGTCGTCGGGGAGAGGCTTGAAGTCGTTGGCCCGGACCACCACCCCGATCCTGGGGAGGAAGCCCGTGAAGAAGGTGTCGATCGCCTGGTCCACCGACTGGAACCGGCTCGTCTTGGTGACGGCGTCCTGGAGGAGGTCCTTCTCCGAGGGATCCAGCAGGTCGTAGGCCTCCCGCAGGAAGGAGGCCACGGGGACCCGGAAGGCCCCCAGGACGGCCGTTCTGTAGGGAGCCAGGTTGGCCACCTTCTCCAGGAACCTCTCGTTGCTCTCAGGCTCGGTCTCCAGCACCTGGAGGAGGAAGGGATCGGCCTCGCTCCGGTTCACGTCCACCCGGGCGAAGAAGGAGAAGACCTCCGGGTCTCTCTGGAGGAAGAGAGCCCCCCCGGCGCGGCGCCAGCTTCTCGGCTGGAGGAAGAGGGAGGCGATCCGTTCCCCCAAGCTGAGAGGCGAAGCCCTGTCGGGCCAATGGGTCCATTCAGGGTGGACTTGGAAGATCCGGGCCGTGTTGAGGTAGAACTCGAAGGGCGTCCCCTCGATCTCCCCCCAACCGGCGGAATCCTCGCCCGAAGCGTCCCCGCTCGGGCGGGGAGCCCCCCCTCCCCCGGAGAGGCTCCCCTCCTGGACCTTCCGGACGGACTCCTCGTAGTCCGCCGAGGCCCCCAGGGGATCCTCCTTGGATTCGCCCAGGGCCAGGGCCCGGGAGCGGCGGACCAGGTCCTGGTCGTTGCCCGCCAGGAGGAGGTCCTTCACCAGGGAGAGCCAGAAGACCTGCCCCTGGGGGGTTCCGACCTGGAAGAACCCTCCTTCGTGGGAGAGTGTGACCCCCGGGGGAAGCCATTTGTGGGTGAAGGAATACTTGAGGAGGCCCAGGGCCGCTCTCACCTTCCATCCCACCCTCGTATAGACGCACCACCGGGTCCGTTCCAGGGAGCTGCCCTGGAGGAGGCCCGCGACGGCCAGGTCCGTGGCGGCAAGGTTGGAGAAGAGGTCGATCGGGGCCTGGGAGAGACTCTCCTCCAGTCGGGAGAGCCCGGCGGTGATCCCGACCTTCCTGTCCAGTTCCCGGAAGGTGGGTCCTTCCTGGAATTCGATCCAGGCGTTGGAGTCGGCGATGTCCTCCCAGCCCGAGGGGACGGGAAAGTCCTGGAAGTCCTCCCCCAGGGCCTCCTTGCGGAAGCAGAAGTCCACCGTCCTGGGGATCGCCATGGTCACGTCCCCGAACCCGCCTTCGAAGGGATTGAAGACCAGGGTGATGGTCCCGAAGAACCCCACGAACAGGACCACCCCGAAAAACACGCCCAGGACCTTCAGAGCCTTCCTGAGGCCCCCTCCTTTTCTCGTCTTCTGTTTCGCCATGGCACACGAATCCCCTTTGGAACCTCTCCCTCCACCCGGCCCGGATGAATCCAGATTAGACGATGGAAGGCCCGAATCCTTGCTCCAAAACCTTGGGAAAGGGGGAGGCCCCCGCCGATCCAGGAACGGGAAGGATCGAAGGGGCGTGGGAGAGGATGACCGTGGGGAGGATGAGGACCGGGGCGGCCTGGCTTCTCACAGGGCTGGCCTTCCACCTGGCAGGGGGAAGGCTCCAGGCCCGTCCTCCCTGGAAGAGACGAGTCCTCCGGCAAGAGTCATCCTGGATCCGTTCCCGCGGCCCGGGAGGGACCTCGGTCCTCCATCCGCGGGACTACCGGGCCGTCTTCGGTCCCCGGGGGAGACTGCGGGTTCTCGGCGACAGGGGAAAACTGAACCTTTCCACCCCCTTCGTCCTGGCCCTCCCGGTGATCGCCTTTCCCGGGGAGAGTGCCCTGGCCTACCTGGAGCGCGCCCACCTTCCGGGCTTCCTCTCCCTTCCCGGGGCCCGGGTGGTCCGCAAGGAAGAGCTGGACCCGGGAAGGGCCTCCATCCTGGTCGAATACCCCCTCCAGGACATCTACAGGAAGGCCCTTCTCTACTGCGCCCTCCGGGGAGGAACGGGGATGGCCTACGTTCTCTCCGCACCCTCCAGGGGATTCGACCTTCTGCGTCCCGGCCTCGCCCGGATCGCCGAGAGCATTCGTTACGGTTCCAAGGAACCCGGTCCCGCGGGGGAAGGAGGCCCTCCCCCTGGAAGGGCCTTCCTTTCCTGGACCGAACCGGTGGAAGGAGCCTTCACCATCCGGGTCCCGGCCCGCTGGAAGGTCGAGGGGAGCCTGGTGAAGAGAGGCCCCCTGGATTTCGCCCCAACCGTAAGACTCACCTCCCCCGACGGCAAGCTGGAGGTCTTCCTGGGAGACAGGCGCTGCTCCTACTTCGTCGAGCCCGACCCGGAGCTCCTGGCCACGGGATTCCAGGAAGGGCGTTGGTATTCCTCCTCCTGGGGAGGATCCCTGCGGGTCCTGGCCTACCGGCCGGGATGCCGTTTCGTGCGAGAATACCTCTTCCGGCCCCCCTTCGAGCCCGAAGGACTGGAGATCCGAAGGGAAGCGCCCCTTCCCGGGATGGCAGCCGGCCTGGCCGGCCTCCTCAGGGGCTTGGACGGAACAACGGCCCGGGTGGACGCCGGGTTTCTCCTCTTCGAAAGCAAAGGGAGGAAGACCCGTCTTACCGGGTTCACGATCTGCGTCACCCTCCACCTGGCTCCGAGGAAACGCAAGAAGATCTGGCGCCCACTCCTCCTTGCAGGCTGGAGGGCCCTTCCGGGAAAGGAGATCACGGCGGACCGGGTCCTCCAGGAGGTGCTCCGCTCCTTCCGGATGGATCCCGCCTGGATCGCCTCCCAGCCCGGCCTGGTTCCGGCGGACCGGGCCATCCAGGAAGAGGCTTGCCGGGCCGCCGCGGCCTGGCTGGCCGGGACCCGGGAGCGGCGCCTCACCACGGGAGGAGAGAAAGGGGCCAGGCATCCCTCTCCCCCAGGACCGGGAGGCTGGCGGATCGCAAGGGGCCGCAACTACTACTGGGCGCCGCCCCTCTCCCCCGCCCCCCCCGACCTGGACCTCTCGCCCCTGGAGGGGGACGAACCCGAGGCATCTTCAAAAAGCTGATCCGCCGCCCCCACCCAACCGCCCGATTCGTCCGGCCTCCAGGCCGGTGGGTCACGGGTTTTCCAGAGGAAAATCCAGCGTGGGTGCCTTCGATCCGGGCGGAAGTAGTGACGCTTTCGGGGGTGTCGCCACTCCCCGGACGTCCTCGTCACGGCCCTTCGGGCCGTGACTCGGCCGGCCGGGGCTGACGAGGGAAAGGGAGAGGATGCCCGTGCCGGCCGGGGCCAACGAAGGAAAGGGAGAGGATGCCCGTGCCGGCCGGGGCTGGCGAGGATAAGGGAGAGGATGCCCGTGCCGGAATCCCGCGGCCCGGTCCCGGGTGGATATCTGCGCCACGGATGATCACCCCCGTCCCCGCCGGCTTTCTCTTCTTCCTTACAATTTTCCGACCCAGCCGTTACGGGGTGGGAACACCAGGCCCGGTAAGACAGGTAGAATTTTACCGATCTTCCGGCCTCGGAATTCTTTCTTCTTTGCCAACATCTTGCTCCAGGACGCAGGCACGATGACCAGGACTCTCCCGATTCTCGGCCTTCTCGCCCTTGCGGCCCCCCTTCCCTACTTCCCGCCCCCTTCCCCCGGGCCGGCCTCTCCCGCCGGTGTGCTCCTCTGCCGGGCCCCAGGGCAGGAAAACTTGGAAAAAGCCCTCCGCGCCGTGGAGAAGGCCCTTCGTGAAAACCCCGACGACCCCGGTCTCTGGGCGAAGAAGGGCAGGCTCCTCTTCGAGGCTTCCCGGGAAGCCCGAAGGCAAGGGCTCGGCGGGGGCCTCTTCCTGGCGGCCCAGGCCCTTCGCAAGGCCGCCGACCTGGGCACCAGGGATCCCCAGGTCCACCTCCTTCTCTGCCGGATTCTCCGCGAAGCCGGCCGGGCCGCCGAAAGCCTGGAATTTGCCGAGAAGGCCCTCACCCTTGCGGGAAAGGACCCGAAGACCCGGGGCAGAGCCCTCCTCGCCCTTGGCGCCGCCCTTTGCGGGCGCCTGCCGGACCTGTCCGTGGAGACAGAGAGAAAGGCCCAAGCCCGCCGGGCTTCCCGGCACCTCCAGGAGGCCTCCACTCTCGTCCCGGAGGACCCCCAGGTTTGGATCTACCTCTCAAACGCCCACGCATGGGATGGGGATACCGCCGGCGAGCTGGCCGTTCTGAAAAAGGGCCTCTCCCGACTGCCCCGGTCCCAGGAACTCCACCTCTATTTCCAGAACCGCCTGCTGGCCCTTGGCCTCCTCGACGAGGCCTGGGCCTTCCTCTCCTGGATGGTGAAGGAGGACCCGGCCGACCCCGTGGCACGGTGGTATCTCGGACGGGCCTGGATGGCCCGGGCCGAGGCTTTCCGGCAAGCAAAGAAGTCACGCCTCGCCGTGGAGGCATACGGCAAAGCGGAAAGAGCCTGGAAGGAAGCCTGGCGCAGGGCACCTTCTTTCGAAAAATCCTGCCGAAAGAGCATCGCCATGGCCCTGGTGGGCCGGGGAATGCTCCTGGTGGAGGAAGGAGACGCTCCCGCGGCCCGCCGGGTTCTTGGAAAGGCCTTCGAGACCTGGCCGGGGATCTTCGAAGAGCGGGACAAGTTCGGCGTCTCCTACATCTCCGCCATGGAGACCTTGGGGAGGCGCCTCCTGGGAGGAAAGATGGGCTTCTCCCCGGGCGCCCTCCTTTCCGGAAACAAGAATTCCCGCGTGGAGAGCCTTCTCCAGGCAGTCGATCTCTACATGGAATTGATCCTCCGCCACCCGGACCGCAAGGAATACCTGGGTTTCTGGTACAACAACATCGGCCTCGCATTGCGCGACGCCGGGACCGCTCTCGCCGGCGGCCGCCGCCGGGCCGGCGGGGAAATCCCCGTGAAAGCCCGCAGGGCATGGGAGGAGTCCTACAGGGCTTACTTGAAGGCCGTGGAATTCTGTCCGGACGATCCCCGCATCCTCAACGATTGCGCACTGGTCCAGGTCTTTCACCTGGGGACCGAAATCGACAAGGCCGAGAAGATGCTGATCCGGGCCAGGGACCTCGGCCTCTCCATGATCGAATCGGAGAAGGGATCCTGGACGGAGGACCGGCGGAAGTTCCTGGAGGAAGCCGTGGGCGACGCCTGGTCCAACCTGGGGATCCTCTACCGCCGCTACAGGAACGACACGGTGAAGGCCGAGGCCTGCCGGGCGGAAGCGAACAAGTATTACCCCAGGAACCAGCGTTCCCGCCGGGGACGCTCCGGGGCACGCCCGACCGGCGGCGCCCAGCAGCCTCCCCTCTCGCGTGAGGAATGGATCAAGCGGCGCACAGAGGTCATCCAGCGGATGGAGGACCGCATCGAGCAGATGAAGGAGTCCGGCCGGGGCGAGCAGTTCGCCGGCAGGATGGAGGCCATGCTGGCCAGGATGAAGAAAGAGCTCGAGGCCGTGAAGAAGGGGGCCCCCGTCCCCGCACCCCGCAGGAGGGGCATGGCGATCGGGCGTCCCGGCCAGGCCCAAGGGCAAGGGCAACAGCAGGGCCGGCGCCCGGGGCGCAGGCGCGGCATCTTCGGAGCCCGGTTCGCCAAACTCCCGCCCGACGAGCGGGACAAGGCCTTCACCGACCTGATCGAGAGGCTTGTGAGCTTCCAGGAAAGAATGCAGGAAAGGGGCCGCGAGGACTTCGCCAAGCGTATGAAGACCCTGATCGACAAGCTGGAAGGACTTGCCGCCAAAGGGAAATGGGAAGAAGTGGACAAGGCTCTCCAGGAAGGCTTCCGCTTCGGGCGCCGCGGAGGCGGAGGGGGGCGCTGAGCTCCTGCAGTATGCTCAAACGAAAGGGGCGCCTTCGCCCCTTTCGTTTGTTTGATGCCGGGTCCGGCTCTTCTATTCTCGACGGCGGACCGCGGAATTTTCCGCACTTCCTCCGCCTCCGCCTTTTCTCCGGCTGAACCGCCCCGGCCCTTCCCAGGAGCGGCCCTTCCCGTAGAATAAGGAAGTCCCTTTCTCTCCCGACCTCATCCCTGGAGGGACTATGCGCACCCTTCCCGGCCTTCCGCGCCTGTTCCCCTTTCTGGCTCTCCCCCTGCTTTCCCTTTCCGGCCTCTCCCAGACTCCCCGCCTGGTGAAGGACATCAACAGCAAGGCCCTCTCCAACCCCTCCTCCTATCCCTCCGGTTTCGTCCCCCTGGGCCCCCTCCTCGTCTACAGGGCCTATACCTCCTCGATGGGGTCGGAGCTCTTCGCCACCTTCTCCACCAACCTGAGGACCCGGCTCGTAAAAGACATCAACCCGGGCGCCGCCTCTTCCTCACCCCTCTATCTCACCCCCATGGGAAAGGCCGTCTTCTTCTCCGCCGACGACGGCAAGCACGGTCCCGAACTCTGGAAGACCGACGGCACGCCGTCGGGCACGGTCCTGGTCAAGGACATCCGCCCCGGTCCTTCCGGATCGGCCCCCCGCAATCTCTTCGCCCTGGGGAAACTCCTCTTCTTCTTCGCCGACGATGGAAGCAGGGGAACAGAACTCTGGGTGAGTGACGGTACCGCGGCTGGCACCCGCCTCCTCAAGGACATCCGCCCCGGCAGCGGCTCCAGCGTGACCTACCTCAATTACATGGCCGCCCTGGGGAACATCTTCTTCTTCACGGCCGACGACGGACGCAGGGGTGCCGAACTCTGGCGGAGCGACGGAACCCAGGGAGGAACCTACCTGGTCAAGGACATCCGCCCCGGACGGTGGGGTTCCTCGCCCTCCTACACGGTTGCCATGGGAAACCGGGTCTATTTCCGTGCCTACGGGCCCAACGGCCGGGAACTCTGGGCTTCCGACGGAACTTCCCAGGGCACGGTCGAAGTCAAGGACATCAACCCGGGACCTTCTTCCTCGACCCCCTACAACCTGTTCCCCGCCGGAAACACCCTCTTCTTCGCCGCCTCGGACGGAAAGAACGGCTCGGAACTCTGGAAGACCGACGGCACGGCCAAGGGAACCCTCCTGGTCAAGGACCTCAACCCCGGCCCACCGGGCAGCAACCCATCCAACTTCGTGATGCTGGGGACGACCATCCTGTTTGCCGCGAACGGCGCCGGCCTCGGCGCCGAACTCTGGAGGACCGACGGCACACCTCAGGGGACCTCCTTGGTAAAGGACATCGCCCCCGGCGGATCCTCGGCCCCTTCCTTCCTCACCCCCTTCAAGGGATTCATCTTCTTCAGGGCCACCGACGGAAACACCTCGGGGAAGATCGGCGCCGAGCTCTGGCGCTCCGACGGCACGGCCAAGGGAACCGTTCTTGTCAAGGACATCAATCCGGGTTTCCGGTCCAACGGATGGCCTAACTCCAGCTACCCCAACGAACTCTTCCCCCACGGGAACCTCCTTTTCTTCCGGGCCAGTGACGGCGCCTCGGGCTACGAGCTCTGGGCCTCCGACGGCACTCCCGCAGGGACCCGCCTTGCGGCCGACATCAACCCACCAGGGCCGGGCACCTACCCATCCAACCCCACGGGGCTCACCGACGCCTGGGGAACGACCTACTTCCAGGCCGACGACGGGAGGACGGGAAGAGAGCTCTGGAAGACCGACGGGACGGCGGCGGGCACGGTCCTGGTCAAGGACATCAACCCGGGGGCCACTTCCGCGGGGTATCCGAATTCAGGCAGTCCCAGGGAATTGACATGGATGGGGAGACTCCTGTTCTTCTCCGCCTATACCCCGTCCAAGGGAAGGGAACTCTGGCGCTCCGACGGCACGCCGGGCGGCACCTTTCTTCTCAAGGACATCCGGCCCGGGCTCATGGGAAGCGACCCCAGGAACCTGACCGTCCTGGGCTCCACCCTCTACTTCACGGCCGTCACTCTCGCCGAAGGACGCGAACTCTGGAAGACCGACGGGACCAAGGCGGGGACGGCGCTGGTCAAGGACATCCAGCCGGGAAGCGCAGGTTCGGACCCCGCCGAGCTGACACCCTTCGGGGGTGTCCTCCTCTTTTCCGCCACCGGGCCCAAGGGGCGGGAACTCTACATGACCACCGGCACCGCCACATCCACCCGGATCGTCAAGGACATCCGCCCCGGTCCGAAGGGATCCTATCCCTCGAATCTCGCTGTCCTTGGAAACCTCCTCCTCTTCTCCGCAAACGAGGGGACCAAGGGAAGCGAGCTGTGGAGAACGGACCTCACGGCGGCCGGAACGGTCCTCCTCAAGGAGATCCGGCCCGGGCCCAACGGGGCGGCGATCCGGTCTCCCGTCGCCGCGGGAGGAATTCTCTTCTTCTCCGCCTTCGACGGAAGCAGAGGTCATGAACTTTGGAGGACCGACGGGACCCCGGCCGGGACTTTCCTGGTCAAGGACATCAACCCCGGCGCCGGAAGCGGTTTCATGGGGGCCGCCGCCGCCTTGGGGAAGAAGCTCCTCTTCCCGGCGGACGACGGAAAGAACGGAGTCGAGCCCTGGATCTCCGACGGCACCCCCGGCGGCACCTTCCTGCTCAAGGACGTCCGGCCCGGTCCGTCCTCCAGCCGGGTCATGGGGTTCTGTCCCACCGGATCCAGAAAGGCCTATTTCGCCGCCGACGACGGCGTCCACGGGAGGGAGCTCTGGGTCACCGACGGGACCCCCAAGGGTACCCTCCTCGCCGCGGACCTCCGCAAGGGATCCCTCTCCTCCACCCCCCACGAGCTGGTCCTCTCGGGAGGCACCCTCCTCTTCAAGGCCGACGACGGAATCAAAGGGTTGGAACTCTGGGCCATCTTTCCCGGGGCCACGGCTCAGCCCGTAGGCCGCGGCGCCGCCGCCCTTCCCCCCGTCCCCCGGCTCTCCGCAACGGACCCGGTCCTGGGCGGGACCTGCACCTTCACCGTGGAGGACAAGGCCAAAGGAACCTCGGTGGTGCTCTTCCTGGGCATTCAGGGCAAGCCCCTCCCCATGGGCGCCCCCGGGTGGATCCAACTGGACCCCGGGCGGTTTCTCCTTCCCTACCCCCTGGCGCCGAGCCGGTCCTTTTCCGTCCCCTCCGTCCCCGCCCTGGAGGGCGCCCAGGCCCTGGGCCAGGCATTCCAATTCCCCTCCAACCTCCTCCCCTTGGGAGCCGACTGGACCCCCGCCGTCCTCCTCACCCTCGGCCGCTGATATACCGCAAAGCAATAAAACCATGCCGGGGCTGGTTTTTCTGTATTCGCCACCGGACCGCGAAATATTTCGCACTCCCCCCCCCTGCCTACAGCCTCGCCCCCCTACAACGCCGCCATGAAATCAATCAACCAGCGGCGGAAATCCTTGATATGGTTCCTGTTCACCGCAAGCTCGGAGTTGGGGAAGATGAGCACCGCCCCTCTTCGGAGCCGCCGGAAAGGGTAGCCCGGCCCGCGCACTCTCTTCCCGGCAGCTCCCGCTCTCTTCCCCGTCAGCCCCTGCCGGCGGGGATGTGCGGCTCGAAGAGCCGCAACATCCCCGACGTCAGGGGAAGCCTGGGCGCCCGCGGGGTGGGGACGTTTCTTGGAATCGCCGCCACTCCCCGGACGTCCTCGGCACGGCCCTTCGGGCCGTGACTCCGCCAGCCGGGGCCAACGAAGGAAAGGGAGAGGATGCCCGTGCCGGCCGGGGCTGACGGAAACAAGGATGTGCGGCCGGCCTCAATCCTTCCCCGGGGAGCGCCCCTTCTTTCTCCTGGAGTCGTCCATCAGGCGCCGCCGGCCTTCCCACAGGAAGATCAAGCCCGCCAGAATCACCCCCCCATAGAGGACCCACCTCGCCCGGAGGGGATCCAGGACTCCCGTCCTCTGGAGGATCGCCGCCGCAACAGCCCCCCCTCCCGCCGACCCGGCGATGAGGAGAGAGACCGGGGAGAAGATGCCCTTACCTCCCGCCGCGTATCCCCTGGCTCCCCTGATCCTGTAGCTCCCCCCGGGAGGCTTCAGTTTCAAGGGCGACGGTCCGGCTCCGAAGCCGGCCGTTCCCCTGGGAAGGCCATCGGCGTTCTTCCCCTCCCTCCGGGAAGTCTTCCTCACGCGTCCCCCTTTCCCGCCCCGGCGCCGGAGCGTTCCTTTCCCGCCTCATCGCAAACCAAGGCGGCCGAACGGATCGCCCGGAGGGCCCTCCGGGCGCACCTCTCCTCCAGGCGGCGCAACTCCGCCGCCTCGGGAACCCTCTCTCCGGAAAGCAGCCTCTCGGCATCCCTGAAGTTGGCCCACTCTGCCTGGAGGAGAATGTCCCTCACACCGGGCCGGCCCTTTCGCCCCCCCAGGATGCCCAGGTCCAGGAGACCCTCTTCCGGGGAAGAAACCAGAAGGCGGAGATAGAGGCTCCTCGCGGCCTCCCAGAGGGGAGATCCCCCGCCGGGCCGCCCTGAGACCAGGGCCGGAGGGGGACCGGCCTTCACGAAGAGGGGGACCGCGACGGAAGCGCAGGGGTTTCCCAGGATCACCCAGAAGCAGGCCCTTCCCGGGTCTTCCCCCTTCTTCACCCCCCGGAAAAGGGCCGTCGCCTTGGTGCTCCTCCTGCAGATCGTGACCTTCGTATCGAGGGGGCCTCCCAGGGCCCCCTTTTCCAGAGGGTAGGGATCACGCAGGAAGGTATAGAGATCCCTGGCCACCACACCCAGGAGAAATGCCCCGTCCAGGATTCCCGCCCCGGCCGCGCCCTCCAGGAGCCTCCTGGCCCGCTCGTACCGGCCGAAGCCCGAACCCCTACCCGTGCCCGAGAAGGCGAAGTTGGCCCGGACCAGGACGCCCAGGGGCGCCTCCTCCCGGTCGGCGGCCTCGAACCGCCTGTGTTTGTGACAACCCGTCTCGAAGAAGGCCGCCCCGCCCAGGGCGTCGATCACGCCGAAGTCCGCGTTGGTCTCCCTGCCGGGACCATCGGTCCTCTCCAGGATCCGGGCGAAGTCCTCCACGGTCCGGCACCCTTCCAGGGCCGCCTTCATGAACTCCCCTTCCATGTCCCCGCCGGGACCGTCCAGGTCGTCCGAGGCGGAATTCATGATGGCGAAACCCGCCTGGTTGATCCCCGCCCAGACCCGCAGGCGCTCCCCCTTCCCCGCCGTGACCAGCCCAAGGAAAGCGAGCCCCTTTTCCCCGGCGGGAAAGAAGAGGACCTTGTTGTTTCCCGCGTTGGTGTCCCGGTTCTTCCAGAGGAGGGGCCTTCCGTCGGTCGCGCCCCTTCCCGAGATCACCGCCGTGGTGCACTCCTCCAGGCCGATCCGAGGCCTTTGTCCCCGCACTCCCGCCGAAACGAGGAAAAAGAAGACAAGGAAGATCGACGTTCCAACCCGTCTCACGGCGCCTCCAGCATCCAGGACAGGAACGATCCGGCCGGCAACGAGAAGATTCTAGCCTACCATCCCCTCCAGGAGGTCCGCCATCCGGGCCGCCCGCTTCTTCCACTCCGGCGAAGATAGGGCCATGGCCCGGGCCTGGGCGGCCAGAGCCGTGGCGATCCTCCTCAGGGCCACCTGGTCGCCCGCCCCCTCCCGGGCCATGGTCCGGGCCGTCTTCTCCGCCTCGCCGAGCCGGTCCCACATCACCTGGTAAAGCAAAAGGTCCCCGAGAATCCGGAGGCGGTCCGCAGGCGGCTCCTCGATCTTCGAGAGGGCCCCTTCCAGGAGGGCCAGGACCTTTCCCCTCTCTTCCCTGGCCGCCAGGGACCCTGCCAGGCTCAATACAGTATTCGTATCCCATCCGCCCAGGCCCAGGGCCCGCTCCAGGGCCTCCCCTCCCTCCGTATAGAAACGGAGCCTTTCCGAGGGATCCCGGGTCTCCGACGCCCGCCGGCAGAGTGCCACCCCCAGGTCCCGCCAGACCCCTGCGTCGCCCTTCCCCTTCTCCACCAGGTTCCGGAGGAGGACCACCGCTTCGTCGGCCCGCTCCGTGGCGACCAGGATCGAGGCCAGCCCCCGGACGGCCCCGGGATGGTCCCCCTCCCCGCGCAGGGCAGCCCGGTAGCCCTCCTCGGCCTCGCGGAACTTCTTCCGTTCCTGCAGGACCCGTCCCAGGAGGGCGAGGACGTCGGGATCGGAGCCGTGCTCCCCCAGGGCTTCCCGCAGGATCTTTTCCGCCTCGGCGGCTTTCCCCTCCAGGAGGAGCCGCGCCGCTCTATCCAGGCGTTCCTCCTTCTTCACCAGCCCATCTCCTTTCTCAGGCGGTCCACCCTCTCCAGGGTCCTTTCCCTTCCCAGGAGGGCGAGGGTCTCCCCGATGGGAGGGGAAACCACCCCTCCCGTCACGGCCACCCTGAGGGGCTGGCTCACCTTGCCCATGCCCAGGCCCTTCTCCTCGGCGTAGTTGCGGAGAGCCGATTCCAGGTTTCCCGCGTCGAAGGGCTCCAGGTCCGCGAGAAGGCTCCTAAGGTCCCGGAGCACCTCGGGGGTCTCGGGTGCCTCCAGGACCTTGCGGACCTTCTTCTCCTCCCGCCGGATCTCCACGTCGCCGCGGAAGAAGAAGCCCGCCGCCGAGGGAAACTCCGCCAGGGACTGGATGCGCTCCCTCTCCAGCTCCAGGACACCTTCCAGGAGGGCCCTGTCGGCGGCACCGGCGGAGAGCCCCGCCTCCTCCAGGAATGGTTTCACCAGTTCCGCAAGTTCGGAAACAGGCTTCTCCCGGATGTAGAGGGAGTTGAGCCAGAGGAGCTTCTTCATGTCGAACCTGGCGGGAGTGGAGATGACCCGCTCCAGGGTGAAGAGACGGACCATCTCCTCCCTGCCCACCTTCTCCCTGTCGTCCCCGGGCGACCAGCCGAGCAGGGCCAGGTAGTTGAAGAGGGCCTCGGGCAGGATTCCTTTTTTTTTGTATTCACCGACGTAGACGTCGCCGTCCCGCTTGGACAGCGGCCGGCCCTTGTCGTTCACGATCATGGGAAGGTGGCCGTAGAGGGGGGGCTTCCAGCCCAGGGCTTCGAAGAGGAGGATGTGCCAGTAGGTGTTTTCCACGTGGTCGTCGCCCCGCACGATGTGGGTGATACCCATGTCGTGGTCGTCCACAACGTTGGCCAGGTGGAAGACGGGCGTGCCGTCGGAGCGGACCAGCACCCGGTTCTTGAGGCCCTCCACGGGCTTTTCCAGGTCCCCCTTGACCAGGTCGTGGTAGCAAGCCAGGCGCCGCCGGAACCGAAGGGCAGAAGCTCCCGGCACCACGAAGATCCGGCCGCCTTCGATCCCTTCCCTCTCCTCGTCCAGCCGGAAGAGGACTTTCTCCCCATCTCCAAGGACCTGGAGATCCGCGAATCCGCAAAGGCTCCTCTGCTCCAGTTCGAATACAGCCCGCTCCAGGGGCGTTCCTTCCTTCACCCGGGCGGAGGGAACGAACTCGATCCCCTGGGCCGAAAGGAGGACCGGCCACCGGGGGTCCACCCCCAGGGTCCGGACCTCGCCCGAATCACGGAGACCGGCCGACTCCTCCCAGGGATGGGGCAGGCGGAAGTGGAGGGCCTCACGGCCGGCCTCCCCGCCGGGCCTGTGAAAGAAGAGAGGCTCCATGTAGGCCCTCTGCTTCTTGGGAGGACGCCTGGCGTTGGCCTCTTCGAAGGCCCGCCGGTGGACCTCTCTCAGGGCCTGCTCCTCCCGGGAGAGCCGCTCCAGGAGCTTCTCGGCCTCGCCCGTGAGCCCTCCCGCCGGGATCTCCTTCCCGTAGAAGGCCCAGAGGCTCACCCGGGGAGGCCGCCGGTAGGCCCGCCCGGCCTCTTCGAGCCGGGCCGCCGCTTCCAGGTGGACCTTGGCACGCCCGGACTGGTAGACCGGCTCCTCGTCCCAGTCCAGGCCCACCCACCGGAGTGCTTCCAGGAGGACCTGGATGGCTTCTTCCGTCGAGCGGGCCCGGTCGGTGTCCTCAACCCTGAGGAGGAAGGCCCCGCCTTCGTGGCGGGCGAAGAGCCAATTGAAGATGGCCGCCCGCAGGTTCCCGATGTGCACCTTCCCCGTGGGGGAAGGGGCGAAACGCACCCTTACCGTCATGAATCCTGTTCCTTCCGTGGAGGTTTGGGAACATCAAACCCGGGATCTCTCCTCCGGGCAAACAAGGGGGAAAGAAAACCGTGCCTCCCCCCTTTTTCTTCCCTGAACAAAACCTTAAAACCCCGGCTGGCCATGAGCGAGAACCAAAAAGGCGGGAACTTTCCCGGAAGGCCCTCCCGGGGCCCGAGGGTTCGGGCGGCGGCGGCCCTGGTCTTGCGCCTCGGGGCGGGTAACTTCCTCCTCATGGGGGCACTGACGGGTCTCTTCCTGGCCTACGCCCACCCGGCGGGGTTGGGAGAGCGGATCTTCCTGTTCCTGGCCTGGCTCTCCACGGCCACTCTTCTCACTTTCCTCCCCGGCCTGGTCTCCCTCCTCCTGGTCCTGGCCTTCCCGAGGAAGAAGGTCCTTGCCTGGGCGGCCCCCCTCCCCTTCTGGCTCGCCTTCTGTCTCACCGGCGTGGACCTGGCGATCTTCCGGATCTTCAAGTTCCACATCAACGGCCTGGTGCTGAACGTCCTCACCACGCCCGGAGCGGGGGACTCCCTCACACTGGGATTCGGAACCTACCTCACGGCCGCCCTGGCTGCTCTGGGGGCCCTGGGGGTGGAATTCCTCCTGGGTAGGTGGGCCGCCCGGAGGATGGAGGACCAGCCCCCTGGAGGGGGGTTCAAGAGGGCCGTCTATCTCCCCCTGGTCCTTCTCCTCCTGGGGGTTACGGAGAAGACCCTCTACGCCGTGGCCGACCTGAGGAGCAACGTCCTCATCCTGAGGGACGCCGACCTCTTTCCCCTCTACCCCCGGGTGACGGTAGGGCGTTTCGCCCGGAAGGTCTTGGGGATGCGCCCCCGGCCAAGGCCCACCCTCTCCCTTCCCAAGGAGGCCAGCGGCCTGGCCTGGCCCGCCGCTCCCCTGCGTTTCCGGCCCGGCGGACCCAGGCCCAACATCCTGATCATCGCCGTGGAGAGCTGGCGGTTCGACCTCTTCACGCCCGAGAACGCCCCGGAGCTCACCCGCTTCGCCAAGGAGTGCCTGGTTTTCCGGAACCACTATTCGGGAGGCAACTGCAGCCGTTTCGGCCTCTTCTCCCTGATCTACGGTCTCCACGGGCCCTACTGGTTCCGCGTGCTCAACGAGAGGAGGAGCCCCGTCCTCCTGGACGCCCTGGAGAAGCTGGGGTATTCCTTCCGGATCCAGTCCTCGACCGACCTGAATTTCCCGGAGTTCCGTCAGACCGCCTTCGTCAAACACTCGGAGGACATCGACGACCACATGCCCGGGAAGAACTCGGCTGAACGGGACGAGGCCATGTTCGAGCGGCTCCTGGCCTGGATGGACGGGGACCGCCCCAAGAACAGGCCCTTCTTCGCCTTCCTCTTCCTGGACGCGCCCCACGAGCCCTACACCTATCCTCCCGAATTCGAAAAGTTCAAGCCCGTCCTGAAGCGGATCAACTTCCTCGCCATGAAGCCCGAGCGGGACGCTCCGCTTCTCCGCAACCGTTTCAAGAACAGCGCGCTCTGGGACGACCACCTCATCGGAAAGGCCCTGGAAGGCCTGAAAGAGCGGGGCCTCCTGGAGAACACCGTCGTTGTCGTGACGGGCGACCACGGCCAGGAATTCATGGAGCGGGGATTCCTGGGCCACAACAGCGCCTTCGACGACTACCAGACCCGGGTGACCCTGCTCCTCCACGTCCCGGGAGGGCCCACGGGGGAAAGGCGGGAGATGACATCCCACGTGGACATACCTCCGACCCTCCTGGGAATCCTCGGTTGCGAAACCCCTCCCTCCGACTATTGCTTCGGGAACGATCTCCTCCGGCCCCACCCGGCCCGGCGTTTCTGTGTGGCCTCGGGTTGGTCCAAGGCCGCCCTGATCGACCCGGAGGCCCGGATCGTCTTCGGCACCCGGGGGGGGAGGCACATGCGGCTCCTGGTCATGACCCCGGCCAACGAGCTCCTGGCGGGAAAGGAGGAGGAGAGGATCCTCGCCCCCCGAAGGCCCTGGCTTCTCCAGGTCGCCCGGGAGCTGGGACGTTTCCTGAGGTGACCCGGAAAGACCCGCCCGGGCCGGCTCTCAAGCCACGTACCACTGGCCCGAGCGGACGACCATGACCGGCGGAGTCCTGCCGAAGCGATCCCGGAAGGCCCGCTCCATGGCGGCCTTGGCCTTCTTTTCCCTGCCCCGCCGCACCAGGCACACCACGGCTCCGCCGAAACCGGCCCCGGACATCTTGGCACCCAGCACCCCATCCAGGCCGCGGACGCTCTCGACAAGCAGGTCGAGCTCGGGACAGCTCACCTCGTAGAGGTCCCGCAAGCTCTCGTGGGAGGCGAACATGAGATCCCCGAAGCGATCCATGTCCCGGGCCTTCAAGGCACGAACGGCCTCTTCCACCCTCTGTTGCTCGGAGATCACGTGGCGCGCCCGCTTCCAGGTCTCCTCGTCCAGGCCCCCGGCCCGGGCCTTTTCCAGGAGTTCCTCTCCGGCCGAGGCCAACCAGGCCGGAGGTTCCAGGCCCTCCTCCTCCGCCTTCGCGGCGAGAGAGGCCAGGGCGGCGTCGCATGCGGCTGTTCTCTCGTTGTACTTGGAAGAAGCCAATTCCCGGGGAACGCCCGAGTCCGCCACGAGCACCTTGACCCGCCTCTCCTCCAGGGGAATCACCTCGTATTCCAATGTTGCGCAATCCAGCCTGAGAACGCCGCTCAGCCTGCCGTACCAGGAGGCGAACTGGTCCATGATTCCGCACTTCACCCCCGCGTAACGGTGTTCCGCTTCACGGCAGATCTGCGGGGCCTCCCCATCGAAGTCCATGGTTCCGGCAAACCGGGTGAGTGCGAGAAAGACTGCGATCTCGAGGGCCGCCGAGGAGGAGAGGCCCGCCCTCATGGGAAGGTCCCCGTGGAGGAGGATCCTGGCGCCGGGCAGCGGGCACCCCCGCTCCAGGAGACCCGCCGCAACGCCCGCCACGTAGTCCCTGTAGTCCGCCGGCCTTCCGTCTTCCCTGGGCCTGAGGTCTTCGAGGTCGAGCTCGCACTCCGCGTCCAGGTCGCAGGCCCGGACGTCGAGCTTCCCGGGACGGCCCGGGCCCACGGCGGCGGAGACGCCGAGGTCGAGAGAGAGGGGGAGAACTGTTCCACCGCAATAGTCGATGTGTTCCCCCAGGAGGTTCACGCGGCCCGGGGCTGAGGCCGTGAGGTCCGGGGGCGACCCGCTCCACCTGGTGTAGAGGGCCCTGGTCTTCTCCGGGTCCATGGCGCACTCCTTTCCGGAAAAGATGGGCGGTGAAGGGGGAAAAAGCAAGTTCTTTCCGCGGCGGACGGCCGATCCCGGGGAGGGAGAATACCCGGCGAGATCTAGAATTCCCGGACCGCCTCCATCATGGCCTCGATGTTCTCCGGCGGCACGTCGGGAAGGATGTTGTGGACCGTATTGAATACATATCCACCTCCCGGCATCCAGATGTCCAGGAGGGCCTTTACGTGGTCCTTCACCTCCTGGGGCCGGGCACGGTTCAGGATCCTCTTCGTGTCGCACCCGCCGCCCCAGAAGATCAGGTCCTTCCCGAACTCCTTCTTCAAGACGGCCGGATCCATTCCCTTGGCGCCGATCTGGACGGGGTTCAGGACCTCGAAACCCGCCTCGATGAGATCGGGGATCAGCTTGTAGATGGAGCCGCAGGAGTGGAGGAAGGGGCGCATCCGGCTGTGTTTCTTCACGTAGTCGCAGAGAAGGGTGTGGCGGGGCTTGAAGAGGCGCCTGTAGATCCGGGGGGACATGAGAGGGCCGGAATCCATACCCAAGTCGTCGCCGAACCTGACGAAGTCGGCGATGTCCCCGACGGCCTCGCAGAGCTTCGCCAACCCTTCCAGGTGGATCTCCATCAAGGCGTCCAGCAGGCCCTCGACCTTGTCGGGTTGCTCCACCAGGTCCATCAGGAAGTTGTCCATCCGCCTGAGGAAGGTCCCCCATTCGAAGAGGTTGCATCCCGCGCCCACCATGATGGCCCGGTCCGTCGAAGCCCGAAGCCGGAGAGCGCCCTCCCGGAGCCTCTTCCAGAAATCCTTCTCCCCCGCCTTGTCCCAGGGGCTCGTGGGGAAGGCCGCCCACATGACCTTTGCCATGGCCGCCGGCAAGTCCCTGTAGTTGTCGGGGTAGCCCTCCAGGTAGGGGAAATAGACCTGGTCGAAGAAAGCCGCACCTTCAGGCATGACCGCCAGGACCCGGCCATCCCTGTCCAAGGCCTCCCAGGATCCGTCCTTCCCGGCCCTGGGCCTGAACCAGGAAGGGAACTGCACGGCCAGACCACCCGGAAGCTCCAGGTCCCACCAGTCCTCCTCCGACTGGTTGAAGACCCGCCCCAGATCCACCACGTCGGCGCCGAACCAGTCCAGGACCCGCTCGCTGGGCTGGGCCAGCTGCTGGACCACGTCGTAGACCCGGACCCGTTCCCCCTCGAACCCCAAGTAGTCCACCAGCCGGGAGTAGGCCACCGCCGAGATCCCCGAACTCGGCGTAGACCCCATATCCACCGGCACCCTCGACGTTATAAAAACCTGCCGGGAGTAGTTTTCCAACTTAGCCGCCTAACCATTTCGTTATAAAAGTCTGCCGGGAGAAAAATGACAGGATGGTCAATCCATGTGAAAGATCTCTTCTGCGTCGGCCCAGATCTTGCCTTCCGCCTTGGCCTCGGGAAGGGGCTCCTGGCAGGGATCGGTTTCCTTCCACCAGCGCCGGGTGACGGGATCGGCAGCCATGGCGGCCATGTCCTTGTCCAAGTCCTTACCGGTGTATTCCAGGTAGGCGAAGAGATAGTACCTCCCCCTGATCTTCTTTAGGAAGATGGAGAAGTTCCTGAAATGGCACCGCCTCAAGGTCGCCAAGACCCCCGGCCAGGGATGGGCGTGAAGCTCCTTGTAACGAGCAAGCTTCTCGGGCTTCACTCCCGTAACCCAGGCGAAACGCTTGGGAGGAACACCCTCCCGGCCCCCAGGAGCGGCACACCCCGCCGTAAAGAGAGTCGCCGCCAGGAAAAGGACCGGAAAACAAGCACCGTTCCATCTCATGGTCCGCTCACCTCTCGGAGCCGCCCTCCCTCTTCTTCCTGATTATGGCCATACCTTCCGCTCCAGGCCTCCCTTTTCCCGGGAATCGGGAAAAGAGGGCCCCCACCTCCTCTCCTGGATTCCCTGCCCGGACAAAGCTATGCTCCCCTGAATCGGCCGCCCCCCGGCAAGACTCGAGTCAGCCAGGAGGACCAGACCATGTTGAACCGCCGGACCTTCCTGAAGTCCCTGGGCGCCGCCGCCGCCGGGGTCGCACTGCCCTGGAAGCCCTCGGACTCCCTGGAAGGAAGAAAGAAGAGAAAGACCAACTTCATCCAGTTCCTCGCCGACGACCAGGGCTGGGGAGATCTCCACTCCTTCGGGAGCCCCTTCATCCGGTCCCCCAACATCGATCGGCTGGCCCGGGAAGGAATCAAGTTCACCAACTGTTACTCCGCCGATTCGGTCTGCTCTCCTTCCAGGTCCTCCATCCTCACGGGTAGGACCCCTTTCCGGAACGGAGTCTACCGCTGGATCCCGCCTCACCACTTCTGCCACCTCCGGGCCTCGGAGGTCACCCTGCCCAGGATCCTCCGGGACGCGGGCTACACCACGGCCCACTTCGGAAAGTGGCACCTGAATTGGTACGACGAAAAGCGGGACAAGGCCCGGGGCCGGGGCCAATACAAGGATTTCGTCTTCGGCACCCCCGGCCAGCCCGGCATGAACGACTACGGTTACGATTGGTGGATTGCGACGGGCAACGTGGCCCGGCCCAACCACAAGGACCCGGAGAACTTCTTCCGTAACGGAGAGCCCCTGGGAAAGGTCCACGGCTTCTCCGCCCAGTTCCTGGCCTCCCAATTCGTGAAGTGGTTCAAGGAAGAACGGGACAAGGACAAGCCCTTCTTCGTCACCTTCTGGTTCCACGAACCTCACGGACCGATCAACGCCGATCCCAGGTTCACCGGGCTCTACAGGAACCTCAAGGACCCGAGCCTGAGGCAGTTCCTCGGCAGCATCACCGAGATCGACACGGCCGTGGGCACCATCGTCCGGTGCCTGAAGGAAGAGGGCGTCTACGAAGACACCCTGATCTGGTATACAAGCGACAACGGCCCGGAAGGTCGCACCGGCCTGGGCACCTTCAACCGCACGGACAGCCCTTACGACGGGAGCCGCTACCGGGGAAGCACCGGCGGCCTCAGGGGCCGGAAGCGCCACACCCACGAGGGTGGTATCCGTGTTCCGGGAATCATCTGCTGGCCCAGGGGCCTGAGGGAGGCGGGGATCCGGCCCGGCGGCCTTTCCGGGGAACCCATCATCGGCTCCGATGTCTTCCCCACTTTCCTGGAGGTCGCCGGCCTTCCCCTCCCGGAAGGGGTCACCCTGGACGGGACATCCATCCTCCCCATCCTCCGGGGAAAGAAGTTCCGGCGCCCCCGTCCCCTCTACTGGAGAAACCACTTCTTCCAGTTCCGCATCGCCTCGAGGGACGGCGACTGGAAGATCCTGGGGAATTCCCGGCGGACCAAGTTCGAGCTCTTCAACCTCCGGCTCGACCCCAGGGAGACCACGGACCTCTCGGCCCACGAGCCCGAACGGTTCGAGCGCATGAAGAAGGCCTTGATCGCCTACGACAAGGAAGTCCTGGCCGAAGGCCCCAAGTGGTGGAGGCGCGACAAGAAGATCGCCGCCCTCATGCCCCCCGCCTGAGGCCGGATCGGATCCCCCGCATCTTCCAATCCGTCGCCCCCCCGGCCGCCTTCGGCGTGGCCTATCTCTGTGGACCCAAGGATCAGCTGATCCGCCAGGTCCACATCCGCCACCCCTCCAACCTCCCCACCTTCCCCAGGGGAAAGCCCTTCGACCTCACCATCCACCTCTCCCCCGGCCTCGCCGGCGTGAAGACCACTGCCCGGATCGACCTCTACTACTTCCACCCATCCGAAAGAAAAAACAGGGCCGCCCCAGGCCGAGGGGGGATGACCGGTGAGGAAAAGGGACCGGTTCGGCTCAGTCCCGGCCGGGGCCCCACACGCCCCTGCACCCGGAAGAACCTGGACCTCCAGTCCCGGACCTCCTTCCAAGGTTCCCCGTTGCCTCCAATCATGCAGGCGGGCAGAGTCTGGGTTTGGACCTGAAAGTGGAGGTGCCCATGGAGTTCGACGCGGTGATCTTGGGGGCCGGGCCGGCGGGATACGTCTGCGCCATCCGCCTGGCCCAGCTTGGAAAGAAGGCGGCCGTCGTGGATCCGGGCCCCCCGGGCGGCACCTGCCTCAACGTAGGTTGCATCCCCTCCAAGGCCTTCATCCGGGCGGGCCGACTGGCCGAGGCGGCCCGCCGGGGCTCCCGGATCGGTGTAAAGGTCCAGGGCGTGGAGGTGGATCTCCCCGGCCTGGTCTCCTGGAAAAACCAGGTCGTGACCCGGGTCACCAAGGGCGTGGGCGAACTCCTCCGCCTCAACAAGGTCCCCCTCCTTCCCGGAAAGGGCCGGATCGAGGCACCCGGCAAGGTCCGGGTCACCTTGAATGAAGGCGGGGAAGAGCTCCTGGAAGCCCCGGAGATCCTGGTCGCCACGGGATCCCGCCCGGTGGAACTCCCTTCCCTCCCCTTCGACGGAGAACGGATCTGGTCCTCCACGGAGGCCCTCTCCCCTCCCTTCTTCCCCGAAAGGCTCGTCGTCGTGGGCGGGGGGTACGTAGGCCTGGAACTGGGCCTGGCCTACGCCGCCCTCGGATCCGAGGTGACCGTCGTAGAGGCCCTGGACGGAGTCCTCCCCGGCCTGGATCCGGATCTCCGCAAGACGATGGCCAGGGTCCTGAAGAAGCGCCGCCTCCCGGTCCTCGCCCCGGCCAGGGCCCTCTCGGCCGAGAAGGGCCCGAACGGCCTGGTCCTCCAGGTGGAACACAAAGGGACGACCCGGCCCATCGAGGCGGACGCCGTCCTCGTCACGGTCGGCCGCAAACCATGGGACGGGGGTTGCGGCCTCCGCGAGGCGGGGGTCACCTTCGACGATAAGGGCTTCGTCGAGACCGACGGGGCGGGAAGAACCAACGTCCCGGGCCTCCGCGCCATGGGCGATCTCGCCGGCCCACCCATGCTGGCCCACAAGGCCTCGGCCGAAGGCAAGGTCCTGGCCGAATCCGTCGCCGGCGACGAGAAGGCATCCTTCGACCCGACCGCAATCCCGGCCGTGGTCTTCACCGACCCGGAGATCGCAACCGTCGGGCTCACCTCGACCCAAGCCGCAGACTCGGGGATGGAAACTGTGGAAGGGGTCTTCCCCGTCAGGGCCCTGGGCCGGGCCGCCACCCTGGACGCCCTGGACGGCTTCTTCAAAGTGGTGGCGGAGAGATCCTCCCGAAAGGTTCTCGGGGTCCACATCATGGCTCCCGAGGCCTCGGAGCTGATCGCCGCCGGAGCCCTTGCCGTGGAGAAGGGCCTCCTCCTGGAAGACCTGGCCTGCACCATCCAGGCCCATCCCACCCTGGCAGAGGCCTATCCCGAGGCGGCCGAAGCGGCGGAAGGCTCGGCCATCCACATTTTCGACCTGAAGAAGAGGTCCTAGATGGCGGCTCCCGGAGGGAAGGTTCCCGGTCTTTCCACTTGGGTGACGGCTGGAGCCTTCCTGGCCGGGATCCTCCTCTCCCTCTTCCTGGAGGACCTGGCCCCTCCCCTACCGGAGGGCCATACCCGGTCCCCTGGAAACGCCGCCTCCTCCGCCTCCCCTTCCCGCCCGCCCGGTCCGGGAAGGGTGGTGGTCCTCTCCCCGGCCCTGGTGGAAATCGTCTTCGACATCGGAGCCGGCTCCCAGGTGGCGGGTGTGCCCGATTTCCTCTTCGGTCCGCCCCGGGCCCTGGCCCTCCCCAGGGTTGGGGGCTCCTTCAACCCGGCCTTCGAGAAGATCCTCGAGCTCAGGCCCCGGTTCCTCCTCTTCCAGGGCCGGAGCGCCAAGGTCCGGAGCTTCGCCGCCCGCCACTCCATTCCCTGTCCCGACCCCCCCCTGGAACTGGACACCCTGGCCGACCTCTTCCAGGCCTACTGGCGCGTGGGCCGCATCATGGGCGTCCCCGTCGAGGCTGAAGATGCGGCTCACCGTCTCCGCTCCGGCCTGGCCCGCCTTCTGGAGGAGACCCTCCGGGCCGGGCCCGGTCCCCGGGTCTTCCTCGCCCTGGGGCACAGAAAGGGAACCCTGGCCGGGGTCTACACCGCCACGGGAAAGACCTTCCTCGGCCAGATCGTCCGCCTGGCCGGCGGAAGGAACCTCTTCGAGGAGGCCCCGGGCAAGTGGCCCCAGGTCTCTATCGAGAGCCTCCAGGCCGGGGAGCCGGAAGTCGTCCTCGACTTCCACCCGGGCGAAAAGGCCGACCCTGCGGCCCTCCTCTCCGACTGGAGGCGGACCCTCCCGGGAATTCCGGCTGTCCGAAACGGCAAGGTCCGGGTCCTGACGGAAGACTTCCTCCTCCTCCCCGGTCCCAGGGTGGTCCGCACCGCCCGGATCCTGGCCGGGATCTTCCGCCCCTCCCGGCGGGCCGGCGGGGAAGCCCCGGAGGAAGGGAGGAAGCGATGATCCTTTCCGCCGAAGACGTGAGCTTCTCCTACGAAGAGGACCGGCCCGTCCTCCGGGGGGCGGACCTCGCCCTCCCCGGGGGCGGAATGGACTTCCTGGTCGGCCCCAACGGCTCGGGGAAGAGCACCCTCCTGGCCCTCCTGGCCGGGGCCCTCCCACCCCGCGCCGGCCGGGTCCGCCTGGAAACCAGGGCCCTGGGGGAGATCCCTCCCGGGGAGAGGGCCGCTCTCCTGGGCTGGCTCCCCCAGAAGGAAGAGGAGGCTTTCGGGTTCACCGTGGCCGAGACGGCCGCCCTGGGCCTGGAGGCGGGCCGGACCGGCCTGGCCCTTCCCGGGCCGGGGGAACTGGCCCGGGTGGAGCAGGTCCTGGCCCTACTGGGCCTGGAGGATCTGGCCGGCCGTCCCTTGAACCGCCTCTCCGGCGGGGAACGTCAAAGGGCCCGCCTGGCGGCGGTCCTCGCCCCCCGGGACCGGCCCTTCCTCCTCCTGGACGAGCCCACTTCCTCACTGGACCCCCACAGGGCCGTCCAGGTCCTGGAGATCCTGGAAGACCTGGCCCGGGAAGGGAAAGCCCTCCTGGTGGTCTCCCACGACCTGAACCTGGCCGCCCTCTTCGGAAGGACCATCCATCTCCTGGCGGAAGGGAGGATCCTGGCCTCGGGCAGGCCCGACCAGGTCCTCCGCCGGGAGGTCCTGGAAGAGGCCTACGGTCCGGGGCTGGTCCTGGCGGCCCATCCCCAGGGAGGCGGTCCCGTGGTCCTTCCGGGCCGGACCCGCCGGGAGGTCCGTCCATGAGGCCGGGCCCCCTCACCAGGAAAAGGCTCTTCCTCCAGGTGGGGACGGCGGGACTCTTCTTCCTCTCGGCGGCCCTCCTCTGTCCTCTCCTGGGAGCGGAGTCCCTGGATTGGGGGGAGGCCCTGGCCGGGAGGGGACCGGCGGGAGCCATCTTCTACTTCCAGCGCCTTCCCCGGGTGCTCCTGGGCCTCCTGGCCGGAGGCGGCCTTGCCCTTGCCGGGGCGGCCTTCCAGGCTCTGCTCCGCAATCCCCTGGCCACGCCCTTCACCCTGGGCGTGAGCGGCGCCTCGGCCCTGGGAGCCTCCCTGGCCCTCTGGATCCCCGCCCTCTCCGCCCGGTGGGGACCCTTCAGCGGACCGGCCCTTGCGGCCTGGGCCTTCGCCCTGGCCGAAGTCGCCCTCGTGGACCGGCTGGCCCGAAGCAGGGGAAAGGGCCTCAGGATGGAGACCCTACTCCTTGCAGGGGTCACCCTCGGCCTCATCTGCTCGGCGGCCATCCTGGGCATCCGGTACGTCGTCTCGCCGGACCTCCTGGTGGAAATGGACCGGTGGCTCATGGGTGGGCTTTCCGTGGGAGGATGGTCCGAACCGGCCTCGGTCCTTCCTCTCCTCCTGCCCTCTTCGGCGGCCCTCCTCCTCCTGGCCCGGGACTTCAATCACCTGGCCTTCGGCGAGGAGACCGCCCGGTCCCGGGGGGTGGACCCGGGCCGGCTCCGGCGCAAGGCCTTCCTGGCAGGCTCCCTGGCCACGGCCTCGGTGGTCTCCGTCACGGGGCCCATCGGCTTCGTGGGACTCCTGGTCCCTCACGCCCTGCGCCTCCTGACGGGGCCGGACCACAGGAGCCTTCTTCCCTGCTCCTTCCTCGCCGGAGGGGCCCTCCTGGCCTGGTGCGACACCTTGGCCCGCACCGCGGCGGCTCCCACGGAAATCCCCGTAGGGCTCTTCACGGCCCTTCTCGGGGGGCCCCTCTTCCTCTGGCTTCTCCTGAAGGGAAAAAGGTAGAATTCCCGCCCTCCTGGAACGAAAGGGGAGAAAACTTCTCTTTTTCCGTTGCCGCCGGGGAGGACCTCACCCCATCGGGCACGGAGGAGAAACCAGGAATGGCCCGGGCCGGCACCAGACCGCTGGAAACGGACCTGCCCGGCGCCTGAGCCTTCCCCGAAAGACCCACCCAGACAAGAAAGGATCCGACCCATGAAGCCGAGACCACTGACCCTTCTGTCTCTTGCCGCAGGGCTCCTCCTGCTGGGGCCCGCCAAGGCCCAGAAGCCCTCGGAGCTGGCCCCCAAGGACACCATCGCCGCCATCCGGGTGCCCTCCCTGGACTGGCTGGAGAAGACCAGGGACGCCTTGAGCAAGGCCACGGGGAAGAAGGTGAACCTGGTGGACATCTCCTTCCTGACGGAACTCCACGACCTTTCCGGCGTGGACCGGGGAAAGCCCTTCTACGTCTTCGTCACGAAGCAGGTTCCCATGCCCTGGGTGGCCCTTCCCGTGGGGAACAAGGATTCCTTCATGAAGGGGAGCAAGCTCCCGGGGAAGCCCCTCACGGTGGGCTCCTTCGGTTTGCTGAGCCCCGCAATGGTCATGGCGGACAAGGCTCCCGAGCTCGGCCAGCCCCTGGTGGAAGGGCTCTCGGAAAAGGGCCTTGCCGTCAGGGTCCTCGCCCGGAACGCCCTGGCCGCCTTCGGAAGGCAACTCATGCAGTTCCAGGCTTTCGCCCCCATGATCGCCGCCCAGGCGGCCGAGGGGGATCCCAAGAAGGCCCAAGTCTTCACCCAGGGAATCCAGACAATTTTCCAGGTCGTCAACAGCCTGGAACTCCTGGACCTGAACCTGGACCTGTCCGAAGGCGGAAAGGTCGCCCTTTCGGGCAGGATCACTCCCAAGGAAAAGAGCATCCTCGGGGATCTCGTGAAGGTCTTCCGGCCCCGCCCCCTGCCCCCCTCCCTGGTCTCCGATCCGCTCCTCTGGTTCTCCATCGACACCCCACAGATGAAGGAACTCCCGGAGGAGATCCAGAACCTCCTGAAGGGAATGGCCACATTGGCGAACGGCGAAGCTGACAAGGAGAAAGAAGACCTCTTCGGCTCCTCCGTGAGCTTCTCCGCAGGGATCTCGCCTGCAGGGAGACTCCTTCTGGGCATCGTCGGGACGGTGAAGGACCCCAAGGCCCTGAAGCCCGCCTTCTCCTCCAAGGAGAAGACGGCGGCCCTCGTGAGGGACCTGGTCCCCGGCGGGCTCGGAAAGGACGACGGCTTCCTCTCCTTCCTGGAAAACCTCCTCCGGAAAGGAGAATTCCAGCCCGAGGCCCTCACCGTGGGGGACTCCGCCCTGGCCGCCCTCCAGCTTCCCGTCGAGGAGTTGCTGAAGGGCCTCTCCCCCAAAGATGCGGAGAAGTTCAAGAAGCTCCTGGGGGACGATTCCGTCCAGGTCCTGACGGGCCTGGTGGGACAGAGACTGGTCATGGCCCTGGGCCCCAAGGGCGAAGTCGCCGCCGTCGCCAAGGGACTCACCCGGACCGGGGCTTCCAAGGGGATCTTCTCGGCCGGACTCTCCGTGAAGAAGCTCCTTCAGACCATCACCACCCTCTCGGGAAAGACCCCCCCCAAGGGCCTGGATCTCTCCAAGCTCTCCTCCACCCCCATCAGGCTTCTGGTTACGGGTGATGGAAAATGCATCCGGGGGACCCTCACGGGGAACCTCGAGGCCCTGGCCGCCCTCGCAAGCATCCTGAAGGAGGAAGGGGACTGATCGCAGGAAGCCCGGCCCCCGCGAGGGGACCGGGCTTCCCCGCCGGAACCCTCCCTGGGGAACCGGCCAGGCGCGCCGCCGGACCTTCGACCGGCGGCGCGCCCTTCTTTCGGGGAGGGCCTAGATTCCCAGGATCACCCCCTGGGGCTGGGTGGCCCCCAGGAAGGTGCCGCCCGGGGTGAGGAAGAGAGCCGAGAAGAAGAGGGTCTTACCGTAGACCGACTTCGGCAGGCTGCAGGGGAGGTTGAAGACCGCCGTGCCCTTGCCCGATCCGTCCAGCTTCCCGAAGGCTCCCTGGAAGGCGGTGGTGTTGGCCAGGAGGACGAAGGTGTCCATGCAGGCGTCGTGGTTCAAGGGAAGCCTCACGCCGGGAAGTTCGAAGCCGGGCCGCACGCCGGAGAGTGTGGTCAGGACCAGGTAGAGTTTTCCCGCCCTGTCGGGCCTTCCGTCCACGGCGATGGAGACCTTTCCCCCCTTGGGAGGAATCGATGCGGCGGAGAGCTTGAGGGAGGAGTGGTCGATCCTGAGGGTGGGGTCGCCCAGGAGGGTCATCCCGTAGAACCACCGCCGGTCGCTCAGGGAGTAGGGATAGCGCCGGGCGAACCAGTAACGGAAGGCCTCGCCGAAGCAGGCCTGCCGCCCCAGGGCGTCATAGTAGTCGTAGAAGTAGAGCATGGAGCCCGTCTTGGTGGTGCCCACGGCGATCAGGCCCTTGTTCTTCACGAAGATGTAGACGCCGCCATAATACCTGGACGACGTATATCGACAATTGGAGCAGGCGAAGAGGTTGTAGAAGAGGCAGGGCGGGTTGCTGGCCCACATCTGGTAGTTGTAGATCCTTGTGGTGCTGCTGCCGGGGACCTTGAAGGTGTGGACCGAAGGGCTCGAGTGTGAGCAGACGATCACCGATTCGTAACCTTCCAGGAGGCGCTTCTTGTAGTTGGCCGCCGTGGTCTGGTACTTGTCGGTCACCTTTACCACCGTGGAATAGGCCTTTCCCTGCCAGGTGGACATGCGGTACCAGTCGTCGTCCTGGAAGGCCAGGGCCCGGTTGGGGGCCGTGAGGATCCCCCGCCTGTAGTCGTGGGCCTTGCGGAAGTAGTTGTTCAGCAGAGAGGCCTCGGAGCCCCACGATCCGGCCAGGGGCCGGGCGGTGAGCCGGCCCACGAAGATGTCGGGCCTCTGGTCCCCCGCCGACGTGGCGGTGTGGCTGTCGAACTTCCCGTCCTTGTCCTTGTCCCCGAAGGCCCCGTTCAGGTCCATGTAGTAGAGGTCCGTCGGGAACTGGGTGTGCTTGTGGAAGAAGTCGTCGTCCAACTCGTACCAGGCCACGGGCAGGCTTCCCACCAGGAGACAGCCGGCGATACGGTCCTTTTTGTACCGTTCCTGGAGGAAGGCCCGGACCTCCGGGGGCGTGCCGCCGGAGCACACGAAGAGGCTCACCGCCCACCCTTCCATCTCCACGTCCCTGGCGTATTCCTCCAACCGTGTCTTGATGGAGGAGTAGACGTTGGAGGCCACCAGCACGTCCAGGCGCCTCCCGTAGCCGTAGATGGGGGAGGGGCTCCGGTAGGCCAGGCTCGCCGAGAAGGAAGCCTCCGTGAGAAGTCCCGCCTTGGCCAGGTCGCGGAGATACTCCTCGTAGGTTCCGGGCCTGGAGTGGGGATCGGCCCAGCGGGTGACCTTCACGGTCTTGAGCCAGGCCTCCTCCTCGGCCTGGGTCTTGAAGATCCTGGGCTGGGCCTGGAGAGAGGCGAGAGGAAGGGCCAGGAAGAGGGCCCCCAGGGAAAGACGTAGGATGCGGGACATCGAGGCCTCCTGTGTGCAGGTAGGGGAAAAACGAGGAAGGGGCACCAGGCAAACATAGCTTGGGCGGGAGAGGAAATGGCGGGAGTCTCACAAAATCGGAACACCCTGCTGTCCCACCCTGAAACACCTCTTTCTCCCGGGAAAGGCCGGGGCGGGAAGAACCTTTTCTCTATAGAATCCCTCTTTTCCCGCACCCGACCGGGTGGAGGGCCCCTCCGGACCCCGAGCCCGGCCCTTGATCCAGGAGGTTTCCCGTGAACGAGGCTTTCCAGGGTTTGGAACCCCAGGCTCTTTGGCGCTACTTCGACCTCATCTCTTCCATCCCCCGTTGCTCCGGGAAGGAGGAGAAGATCCGGGAGGCGGTGAAGAAGATCGGCCGGGAGAAGGGCCTGGAAGTCCGGGAAGACAAGGTGGGCAACCTGGTCCTGGCCGTTCCCGCCAGCCCGGGCAAGGAATCCGCCCCTACGGTGGTCCTCCAGGGCCACCTGGACATGGTCTGCGAGAAGAACCGCGACGTGGACCACGACTTCGAGACCCAGGGGATCCAGGTCCTCCGCGACGGGGACTGGATCACCGCCCGGGGAACCACCCTGGGGGCGGACAACGGCGTGGCCGTCGCCGCGGCCCTGGCCCTCCTGGACGACCCCCCCGCAACCCACGGTCCCCTGGAGCTCCTCTTCACCGTGGACGAAGAGAGGGGCCTCACCGGGGCCTCGGGGATCGAGCCCCACATGTTGAAAGGCCGGATCCTCCTCAACCTGGACTCCGAGGAGGAGGGGTTCGTCACCGTCGGTTGCGCCGGAGGAGGCGACACCCTCGTGGAGATCCGGGGAGGGCGCCAGGATCCCCCCCAGGGCTGGAAAGCCCTGGAGATCCGGGTGGAAGGCCTCACGGGAGGCCACTCCGGGATGGACATCATCCACAACAGGGCCAACTCCCTGAAATGCCTGGCCCGGGTCCTGGAGAGGGCCGCCGCCCGGGCGGGGGGCTTCCTCCTCCACTCCCTCGAGGGAGGAAGCAAGCGCAACGCCATCCCCCGGGAAGCTAGGGCCCTGGCTTCCTTCCCCGCAGGAACGGAGAAGAAGGTCGAAGAGGCGGCGAAGGCCGTCGAAGAGGAGCTGAAGGGTGAATTCGGCGCCACTGATCCCGACCTGAAGGTCCTGGTGGCCTCCCCCTCGGGGAAGATCACCCGGAAGCCCTTCGAAGAAGAGACGAGCGGAAAGATCCTGGATCTCCTCCTGGCCCTCCACTCCGGTGTCTATGCCATGGACCGGAACATCCCCGGCCTGGTGGAGACTTCCAACAACCTCGGCGTGGCCCAGACCGAGGGGGACGTGGTCTCCCTGGTGAACTGCACCCGCTCCTCGGTGAACACCGCCCTCGAGGCCGCCCGGGCCGGCCTGGCGGCCCTGGGCCGGCTGGCGGGCGGGAAGGTGACCCTCGAGCCCTCCTACCCGGGATGGAAGCCCAACCTGGACTCCCCCCTGCTGGAGACTTTCAAGCGGGTGCACAAGGAGGTGACCGGCAAGGAGCCCGAAGTCATGGCCATCCATGCCGGACTGGAGTGCGGCATCCTGGGCGAACACTTCCCCGGAATGGACATGATCTCCTTCGGCCCCGACATGGAAGCGGTCCACTCCCCGGACGAGAGGCTCAACATCCCCTCCACCCGGAGGTTCTTCCAGCTCCTCAAGGCGCTCCTGGAAGCCCTGGCATCCTGATCCCCCGGGAGAATCGGCCGGGGCGGTCCGAAAGGGTCCGCCCCGGAAGGGTGCCTAATCGCAGGGGATCACCACGCGGGCCGCACCCCCGGTCCCGGGAACCAGGGAAAGGAGGAATTTCCGGTTTACCGGGTTCCAAACGAGGGAAGAGATCCTTCCCTCCACGGCGGACGGCTCGGGACGGAAGGAGGAGACTCCCGCCAGGGTGACCTCCCTCTCCCCCCGGGCGAAGCGGACGGTCACCTGGAGCCCGCCCTTCTCGTACCTCACGCTCTCCACCCGTTTCCGGCCGAGAGGGACCATCTTCCCCCTGTCTCCCACCAGGGCCAACCCCTTCCCCAGCCAGGGCACGACGATGAAGTAACCCCAATTCCGGGCCCCCGGCCGTTTTCCCTCGATCCTGGCCCGCCAGGTCTCTCCCGAATGGAGGACCACTCCCTTCCCCACGAAGGGCCTGTAGACGAAGCAGGGCCGGCGGATCTTCATCGACGCCGGAGGAAGGTCCGCCCAGAAGGCCTCCCGGGAAAAATTCGCAAGGAAGACATAGTCCGCCCGGAACCCCCCGAAATCGGTGCAGGTGGCCGCGACGAGGGAGGACTTCTCACCCCGGGCGGCGGCGACCCAGCTCTCCCGGACTGGGAGGAGGGGGGCGTCAGGCTTCACCAGGACTCCGTCGGACCGGCAGACCATGGCCAGGTTCTCCACGCTTTCCTCCCCCTCGGCGTCGCCCGGGCCGACCATCCCGGCCGAGAGGCACGCCAGGAGGAGATTCCCGAGTTCGGAACTCCTGAAGACGTCCACCCAGGGGTAGATCCCCACCGTCCAGGCCAGCCGGGAGGTGAAGAGGGCGTGGCGCCACTTGCGCTGTTCGAACCGGTCGCCGCTCACCCTTATCGTGGTCAGGTTGTCGTAGCGGGACCCCTGGAGGAAGTGCCGGGGCTGGGCCATGCAATACTGCATGGTCAAGCCCTTCGCCCGGCAGGCCCGGGCCATCCCGTCCATGAAGGCCCTTCCCGCCCACACGGTTTTCCGCATTTCCGGGGAGAACCCGTAGATGACGTTCAGCCAGTCCTGTTCGTAGGTCACGACCCCCCAGGAGGCGAGGTTCCCGATCACGTGGTCCCACCAGGCCGGATCCACCGCGCCGACGCCGCTGATCCTGTAGCTCTTCCGGTAGGGACTGTCCACGTCGATCCACCTGTCGTGGGTCACCAGGGGAAGTCCGAGTTTCCTGCGGAACTCCCCCAGTCCGCGGGGGAACACCGCCGGGTCCGCCTGGTAGAGAAGCATTCCGCCGTACCGGTTCCACCTCCCGGCGGGAAGGCGGGGGTTCTTCGGCCGCGGAACCGCGGGCGCGGAGCCGTCGGCGTAGGTGAAGGACTTCGGATAGAACCAGCTGTCGAGCTGGAGATACCTGTAGGGAATTCCTTCCCTCCTGAAGCTCCCCATGAGATCCAGGAGAGTCTTCTCGTATCCTTTCCGCAGATCGAAGTCGTAGTAGCAGGCCGCCCCGTTGTCGGTCCAGTAACCCAGGCACTCCAGGCCCGAGTCGGCCCAGGGGCCGGGCCTCTTCCTGCCCTGGAAGTCCGTCAGGGCCTTACCCCAGAGATCCCAGGTCCCGTCGATGCTCCTTCCCGCCGCCAGGAGGGTGGCATGGGTATACCCGGGAGGGAGATCCCTGAGCTCCCGTCCCAGTCCCGAGACGATCCTGGTCTTTCCGTCACCCCTCATCTCGGCCACCATGAAGTCCGAGGCGGGCCCCACCAGGAAGGATGTCCCGTCCTCCTTGAAGAAGAACCAGGGCGAAGAGGTCCGCTCCAGGCGGAATCGGGGAGGCGCAAATACCCGGTCGGCGTAACAGAAGCCGTAGAATCCCCCGGGGAATTCGTCCAGCACGGGAAAGGCCGAGCCGGGCCGCTCCGCCCCCCTGGGCCAACCTTCCAGGAAGAGGACAACGGGGCGATCCTCGTAGATCCGGATCTCTCCCTTTCTCGGAAGGCCTTCCCACCAGCAGAAGGTCACCGAGCGGTAAGGCCCGATTCCGTCCCTTCCCTCCCGGAGGCCCGTTCCCTCGGGACTTCCGCCAAGGGGCCCTCCGAAGCGAAGCCCCAGGGAGCCGGCCTCCAGGAGGAACCTCCTCCTCGTTCCGTCCAGTGTGAGCCGGAAGGCCGTGGCGGGTTCGTAGATCCTCCAGACGCCCGGACCGGCCTGGACGGAAGAGGCCGAGACGGCGAAGAGAAGGAAGACTCCGAACCGGGAGGCACTGAGACCGGGAAGGGGCTTCATGGATCTTCTCCTTGACTCGAAGGCGGAAGGGCCGGGGGCGGGCCGGACCGTCGAGTCTACCCGTCCTCTCGGGAAGGAGGCAAACACCCGGGCCCCTTCGCCTCGAAGAGGGAAAAGCGGAAACCCGCCTTGCCCAGGAGGTACATGGCCGAGACCTGGAGGTTCTTCAGGCCGTAGCGGACGCTGGGCCAGAAACCGATGGAGGAGGCCTCCTTGAAATACCGGACCGGCATGGGAGCGTCGGCCACCTTGAACCCGAACCACACCGCCTGGGCCAGGAACTGGGCGTCGAAGGCGAAGCCGTCGCTGTTCCTTTCGAAGGGAACGGTCTCGAGGACCTCCCGGCGATAGGCCCGGAAACCGGAGTGGAACTCCCCCAGGTTCTGGCCCAGGCAGAGGTTCTGGACGATCGTGAGAAACCGGTTGCTGAGATACTTCCAGACGGGCATCCCCCCCCGGAGGCACTCCTTCCTCGATCGAATCCGGTTCCCCAGAATCACGTCGCAGACCCCTGCCTCGAGGAATCCCGTGAAGAAGGGCACGAGCCTGGCGTCGTACTGGTTGTCCGGGTGGAGCATGACCACGATGTCCGCCCCCCTCTCAAGGGCGGCCCGGTAGAGCATCTTCTGGTTGCCCCCGTAGCCCAGGTTCCTGGGGGTCTTCAAGGCGTCCAGGCCGAGTTCCAGGGCGAGCTCGTAGGTCCCGTCGGAACTGCAATCGTCCCCCAGGATCAGTATGTCGTAACTCCCGGGAGGGATGTCCTCCAGGGTGGCCCGAAGGGTCTTCGCCGCGTTGTAGGCGGGCAGGACCACGGCCACCGAAGGTCTGCCTGGGGGTCTCTCCTGGTTCATGGATCAGTGCTTCCCGGGGTTGCGCAGGCGCCGCTCGGCCTCCAGGGCCTTCCGCAGGAGCCCTTCGAAGGCCTTCCACGTCTTCTCCAGGGGGTCCCCGGCTCCGGGGGGGCGGGCCGCCCCCAGGACCCGGAGAGCGCCCTGGAGGTCTCCCGACCAGTAGAGGCCGCAGGAGACCATAAGAGCCTTTTCGGCCGTCATGGGGCCCTTTCTCAGCTCATTTTGCAGGATCCTCCCGGCTCGGGCGAACTCTTTGCCCTGGAGGAGGAGGGGCAGGAGGAGTCTCCCTCTCATCCCGGAAGGGGCCTTCTCCAGGAGTTTCAGGGCCGCCGGGACCTCGCCCCGGGCGGAGAGCACCTGGGAGGCAAGGGACCAGTCGCCCTCCCGGGCCCGGCCCTCTTCGATGGCGGCCAGACTTTCCAGGAGCGAGGCAAGCTCCCCCTTCCACGGCCCGGGAGCGGCCAGGGCCAGGGCCTCGCGGGCCCGGTCCAACCTTCCCGCCCGGATCCAGGCCAGAGAAAGGTCCGCCCCGGCCCTCCCGTCCCCCTTCCGGGCCGCTTCCAGGAAGTCCCGGGGGCCCACCCGGAAGACCAGCCAGGCGGCGGCGTAGTGGTCCAAGGGCCTGAAGCGCCGGATCCAGTGGTAGGTGCGGCCCTTCCGGAAGGGATCGGGGGGCTGGAGCCAGGGCGTATAGGCCGCCAGGAGACCGAACCTGGGTCCATCCCAGGGCCCGAGAGCCTCCAGGCCGGGGCGGCGGGCCTTCAGGAAGGCCAGCCCCCGATCCTTGTCCTGGCCCCAGTCGCAGTTGGAGTCGGCGAAGAACCGCCATCCTCCGCCTGGGCCCCCGGCGAGTTCGTTGAAATAGCCCAGGTAGTGGGGCCGGGCCAGGAGGGAGGAAAGACCGAACCACCCCAACAGGAGAGCCGTAGCCCCCTTGGCGACAGCCCCCCTCTCTCCGAGGAGGCCGCCCCAGCACCCGGCCCGGACCATCCCCAAGGGGATCAGGGGCAGGACGTACCGGATCCCGATCTTGAGTCCCCCCGTCAGGGTCACTGCGGCGGCCAGAAAGAGGGCGGGCCCCTCCAGGACCCATCCCGTCCACCCTGAGGCCGCCCGGTGTTTCTTCGAAGCCGCAAACATCCCCAGGATCACCAGGACCGGGAGGGCCGAGGGGACCTTGAGCAACAAGGAGAGAGGATAGTAGAGAAGGAAGACCGGATGGGGCGCCAGGTAGCCCAGGAAGGCCCCGTGGAACCGGGCGGCCGCCGCCTTCTGGTAGTCCGCACCCAGGACAAGGGGCTCGGGCAGCAGGCCGAGGAGGTCCTTCACGACAGGGAGGGACGCCAGGCTCCGGAAGAGCCCCGTCTGGAGATCCCCCGCCCTTCCCGTTCCGAAAAGGGGCGCCCGGAAGAGGTAGGCGGCGTGGAGGAAGATGAGGATCGCCGCCCCCGCCAGGAGCATGGATCCGACCCACCGGAACCACCTCTCCCTTCTCTTCAGGAAGAGGATCGCCGCGGGAACGGGGAGGAAGAGAAGGAGGAGGAAGGCCAGGTACTTCGTCGCGAGGGTGAGCCCCAGGGCCGCGCTCCAAAGAAGGAGGCGGGCCGGGGTGGGGGCCCGGAGCCAGCGCCAGAAGAGCCAGAGGGTGAGGCAGGTGAAGGCCGTCCAGGCCAGGTCCGCTCCCACCAGGGAACCGTATCCAAGCAACATGGGACTCGAGGAGGCCAGGAACAGGACGAGGAGGGCTCCGCCCCTGCCCCAGGCCTCCCCGGCCCAGGCCCAGAGGACCACCAGGAGGAGAAGGGAGAAGAGGAGCATCCCCGCCCTGGCGGAGAAACGGGAGGCATCCAGCCTGTCCGGGTCGATCTCCCCGGCGAAGAGCTGGGAAGCCCAGAGAGGAAGGGGACCCTGGAGTCGCTCCTGGAGGGTGGACCAGCGGGAGCCCGAGACCAGGGCCCGGCCCGCCAGGATGTAGGCCGGTTCGTCCACCGTGAAGGGGGTCCGCCGGGCCCGGTCCAGGAGGAGTCCCATGTGGAGGAGGACCAGCACCAGGGCGGCCCCTGCGAAAAGCCCCCTCCCCCGGGCCCACCCTGCAAAGGAGCCACTCATCCTTTCAGGACCGCCAGGGGTCTCATGCGGGCCACGGGCCTGGCCAGGCCCGCCCCCTCCACCACCCGGATCACTTCGTCGATGTCCTTGTAGGCCGCAGGGGCCTCCTCCTTGATGGTACGCCTGTCCTCGCACACCAGGAGGATCCCTTCCATGGACCGGCGGAACTCCTCGTCCGAGACGGCGGCCCGCCCCTTGACCTTGCCCCGCCGGTTGCGCCCGGAGGCGGCCGACCTGGAAAGCACCCGGCCGGCACCATGATTTACGGAATAGAGCGTTTCTTCGGCCCTGGGCCCGGGAAGGAGCAGGTAGGACCCCGTCCCCATGGAGCCGGGGATGATCACCGGCTGGCCCACGTCCTCGTACGGAGTCCCTCTCATACGGGTGGGAGGAAACGCCCTGGTGGCACCCTTCCGGTGGACGTAGAGGGACTCCCCTCCGTGCTCCTCGACCTTGAGAATGTTGTGGGTCACGTCGTAGACCAGGGGGAGTTCGGCCGAGGAGTCGGTATGGGAACGGATCACCCTGCGGACGAGGCAGGCCAGGACGTGCCTGTTCGCGTAGGCGAAGTTGGCGGCGGCGTTCATGGCGCCCAGGTAGCGCCTGCCCCTCCCCGAGGAGGCCTCCAGGGCCGCCAGCCCTCCCGGTCCCGTCCTGTGCTTCCCCTTCCCGGATGCGGCTAGCCGCATGTAGTCGCCGGCGACCTGGTGCCCCAGCCCCCGGGAGCCGGAATGGATCATCACCGTCACCCGCCCCACCTCCAGGCCGAACCGGGCGGCGGCGGAAGCATCGAGGATCCGCTCCACTTCCTGGATCTCCAGGAAGTGGTTGCCCCCACCCAGGGTTCCGAGCTGGAACCGGCCCCGCTCCTTCGCCGCAGGGGATACGGCCCCAGGGTCCCCTTCGAGCCCCCCCCGGTCCTCCAGGAAGGGGAGGTCCGCCTCCATCTCGGCCGGGTCCCATCCCCTGAACCGCTCCCCCGCCTCCCGGGCCACGAGGCCCAGGGCGGCCACCCCTCGGGCCAGCACCTCCTCCAGGACGGGGACGCTCACCTTGAGATTGCGCTTTCCCTCCCCAAGGGGAACCACTCCGGCCAGGGCCCGGGTGACCGCTTCCAGGGGGAACTCCCGCGCCCGGAAGGGGGTGAGCAGGAGCCGCATGCCGCAGTTGATGTCGTAACCCACGGCGGCCGGCACCAGGTGGGTTCGGGAGGCCAGGACACATCCGATGGGCACGCCGAAGCCCACATGGATGTCCGGCGTGGCCAGGGCCTTCACCACTCCCGGCACGGAGGCGGCGCTCTCGAGCTGCAGGAGGGCCTCCTCCTCCAGGACGAGGGCCTCGCTGGCGTATACCAGGGCGTCCACCCCCATCTCCCCCCGGCGGGGGAGGAGGAGCCGGTAGGGGTCGAGCCGTTTCATTCCCGGTCTCACGGGGAAAGGTTAGGAGATCCCCGGGAGAAGAGGAAGTGTCTCTTCCCGGGACAGCCGGGAAGGGTTTCCCTGGTTCGGATTCTTTCCGGTCGGGCCGGACACATTTCCTCCGGCTAAGCTTTCCACAGTGATCGTCCTCCTGGATCCCGGCCGCTTCCTCCTCCTCCCTCGGGATTCCATCGCAAGTCGCAAACCTCCACGACCGTCCCGACCAGGGCCATGGCCCGAACGAAGATCCTCGTCCTTTTCGCCCCTCCGGGGGAGGTCCACGAGGACCTCCAGCGCCTCGCCCGGGCCTGGGGATTCACCTTGCGCCGGATCTCCACCCTCCAGGCCCTGGAGGAGGCCCTCTCGGAGGGGGGATTCGATCTCCTCCTCCTTCCCTCGAAAAAGGCGGCCGACCTCTTCCTCCGCCTCGGCTCGGCCTTCCGGGGGACTCCCCCCACCCTGGCCGAGGTGGAAAAGCGCCACATCCTGGCCGTCCTGGCCTCGGTGAAAGGGAACAAGACCCAGGCGGCCCGGCTCCTCGGCGTGGATCCCAAGACCCTCTACAACAAGCTCAAGCGCTACAGGCGGGAGGGAGGAGAGACCTCCCCCGGGGAAGGCCTTCCCTCCTGATCCCCCCGAGGGGGGGGCTGGCCATCCCCCCTTCTTTCCCCTAGTCTTCCCCCTTGAACCCGGGCTCTCCGTCTCCCAGGAAGGATGTCTCGCCCCTGGACGGGGCCGCCCGGCTCGAACCTTCTTCCCGGTCCTTTTTTGAAATCTCACACCACCTTTCCCGGTTCTTCCCCATTCCCGGGGAGGATCCTCCCCGGAAAGCGGTCGAAGCAAAAACACGGAGGCCCGAATTTCATGAACGTGAAGACTCTCTTCCTCTCCCTGGCCCTCCTGGCCCTCCCCCCCCTGGCGGCCCAGGACGACATCTACATCTTCGTGGGTTACGCCGGAACGCCCCCGACGAACTCCGTTCCCATCACCCGGATCCTGGACGTGGACGGAAGCGGTCTCATGGAGCCCTCGAAGGAGCTCTTCGCCTTCCAGAGGAAGTTCTTCTCCGTGAAGACGGGATTCTCCTTCCTCACCGACCTGACCACGGCCGTCGAGAAAGGGAGGGTCGTCTTCTTCGCCACCGACAGCGGCGGAAAGGCCAAGGGCGAGTGCTACCTGATCCGCTCGGTGGACGAGAACGGCGACGGTATCATCCAGGACCAGGAGACCAGGATCTGGGCGGACTTCGGAAAGCCCACGGGTTACGGGTATTCCCCCGACAGCGCCGCCGTCTGGAGGGACTCCTCGGGAAACCTGGTGGTCTACACGGCCCACGACTCCCTCGGGCTGGCCGGGATCTGGCGCTCCGCCGACATGAACAACGACGGCGACGCCCTGGACCCGGGTGAAACCAAGGTCTGGGCCAACAAGGCCAGCGCCCTGAAGGTGGCCGCCTCGGGGGGAGCCGTCACCCTGAACCTGGACGAGGTGAACGTGGTCCGGACCGACCCCCAGGGCGGGCTCCTGGCCTGGAGCTCGGCCTATTACAAGTCCCTCAAGGCCGACTCCTGCGTCTGGCTGGGCTTCACCGAGAAGCAGGGGAAGATCCAGGCCAGGAACTTCTTCAATCCGTCGGGCCTGAACAAGCTCGACAGGAACGTGGACTTCGCCTCGGGAGCCATCGTGGACATCGACATCACCTGGGTGTCGGGAAGCACGACCTACTACTTCAACGACCTGCGTTACCTGGCGGTGGTCCCCAAGGGTTTCGGCGGCAAGGACGTCTACTACTTCGCCACGGGTTACGGCTCGAAGCGTACGTTCGGGGACAAGAACAAGGCCGGAAAGGCCGTCTCCGGGCTGGTCTTCCGGGGCGTGGACCTGAACGGCGACGGAGACCTCAACGACAAGGGCGAGGTCAACCTCTTCTACAACGGCTCGGGCGCCCCCCTTCCGGGCGGACAGCTCGTCCGGACGGTTCAGCCGGCCTCCTACTACGACCATCTCCAGCAAACCAACGTCAACACCTGCGACTGGATCGAGGGGATCGCCGCCGTGGGCGACACGGTCTACGTGATCCACGAACAGGGCGGAGGGGGACAGGACGCGGTCCTCATGCTCCGGGACGCCAACCACAACTTCCGGATCGACACGGGCGAGGTGAAGGAGATCTTCTGGATCCCCAAGCCCTTCCCGCCCGTATATTCCAAGAGCTACGGTCCCTACGTGAACGGCATCCTGGCCCTCCCCAAGGGCCTCATCCCCGAACCCCAGCCCAAGGGAATCGCTCCCTACGGGAAGGGATGCACCGGCTCCACGGGCCTTCTCCCCCTGGCCTGGACCCACGGAGGGGCGCCGGCGGCGGGAAACACCAAGTTCCAGGTCCTGGTCAGCCGGGGACCGGCCTCCTCGTCGGCCCTCTTCCTCCTGGGCTACAGCAAGACCAGTTTCCCCGGCCTGGGCAAGCTTCCCTTCCCCCTGGACTTCCTGGGCATGAAGGGCTGTTTCCTCAACACCAACATCATCACCGGCTCCGCCGTGGGCCTGGACGCCTCGGGCAGGGGAACGGCCCCCATGCCGGTTCCCTCCAATCCGGCCCTGAGGGGAGCCTCGGTCTTCGGCCAGTTCCTGGTGGTGGACCCCAAGGCCAACCCGGGGGGACTGACCTCCACCAACGGCCTGGAGATCACCATCCAGTAGTGGCCGGGCCGCCCCGGAACCCCGGTTCCCCCCGGGGTTTCCAGGCCGAACCCTGGGGGTTCCCCCAGGGTTTGCCTTTTCCGGGGACCTCGTTAAAATGCGTGTTTTCCCGTCGATTACGCGTGTTTCGACCCGGAGGGTGCTCCCCGGGACCTTCCCGGGGAGTTTCCTCTTTGTATGAGTATAAGAAGAACAGAGGAGGTTCCGGAGTGGTCAAGCTGGGTCACTGCGGGGGCCGTTTGATTCGTTCCGAGCTGGAGGCGGAGATCTGTGAGATCCTCAACGATCTAGGGCTGGCCCATGCCCACACGCCCCGCCATTTCGAGGTCCGCTTGGAAGACGGCAAGGTGGCGGCCTACAGCCCGGACATCGTGGTCCGGGGCCGGGGTCGTGAGGGCAAGACGGTGGTCTTCGAGACCATCAAGAACCACCGGGACCCGGATATTCCCAAGGTGGCGGCCTTTCGCCGCCAATACGGCCAGGAATTCTACGTGATCCTCGTGGGCAAGGAGGACCACCTGGACCGGGTGCCCTTGGAGTGCTTCGACGAGGCCTGCTCCCGGGAGGCCCTCCAGTCCCTCCTGCAACGGATGGCCGACTGAACCCGACCCTCGAAGAAACGATCTTTCCCGGAACGAGGCATCCGGGCCCGCCCCCGCCTGGAGAGGTGACCGAGACATGGTGGCAAGCTGGCTCAAAGCGGGTGTTCTCTCCTTCCTTCTCCTTTCTCCCGCCCTCCCGGGGGCTCCTTCGCCGGACGTGATCCACCTCCGGGAAGGAGGAAAGGTGGTGGGCCGGATCCTGAAGGAGAACGACAGCAGGGTGGTGATCCTCACCTCCACGGGGGAGATCACCCTTTCCCGGGAGAGGATCCGCAAGATCGACCACTGTCCCTGGGCGGTGGACGAATTCGACAAGATGTGGGACCAGGTGGACAGGAAGGACGAGAAGGCCCTCCTGGAACTCCTGGACTGGTGCCTGGACCCGGACAGGGCCCACGAACTGCGAAGCCGGGTCAAGAGGGTCGCCAGGAGGATCGTCCGCCTGGACCCGGACAACGCCAAGGCCCGCAAGGTCCTGGGCCAGGTGAAGTACAGGGGCCGGTGGATGTCCAAGGGCGCCTACCGGGCCCTCCGGGCCGAGGAGAAGGCCCGGGCCGAGGAGGAGGCCCGCAAGGCCGCGGCCGAGGCCAAGGCAAGGGCGGAAGAGAAGGAAAGGCTGGCCCTGATCGGGGGAGTGCCCATCGCCAGGCAGGTGGCCGAGAACGCCGCCGCCGACAAGGCCGAGGAGAAGCGGATCCGGGCCGAGCTGGGGCTGGACTACACCGTCCGTTCCAGCAGGAGGATCAGCATCAAGGGGGTCCTGGATCCCACCCAGGCTCTGAACCTCCTGGAGCTCGGGGAGCGGATCTGCGGGACCCTCGACAAGGAGCTGGGGCTCCCGGCGGCCTTCTCGCCCTTCCGGAACGCCAAGTTCCACAGGCTCCACGTCTTCTTCATCCGGAGGAACCAGCTGGCCGACGTGCTCCATTACATCGACTCCACCTATACGCACTACCCGCCGGATTTCCTCAAGTTCTCCATCAAGAGGGCCGGCGGCGTCTCCGCCGACGGGGACGGTTGTGTCGGCGTCCAGATCCAGGGTGACGGAAACGACGAGGACGTCTTCTGCCACTACCTGGGCCACGCCTATGTGGAGAGCCTGGGCGGCAACGTGGGCCACTGGTTCACCGAAGGATTCGCCGTCTATTGCTCCATCCGGTTCCATGGAAACGCCGTCCACTTCTGCACCACCCGGAGCCGGTACGCCCAGAACGGCACGGAGGCCAAGAAGGCCGGCGCCTCCCTGGTCCTGGCCTTCCGGGAGCTGCAGAAGAGGAAAGGCCTCCCCCCGGTGCGGAGCCTCTTCCGGAAGCACATGAACCGGCTGGACGAGGCGGACCTGGCCAAGTGCTGGGGGACGGTGAAGCTCTTCATGAGCGACCCCTACAGGTCCAAGTTCCTCAAGTACCTCAGGCGCCTTCCCTTTGTCGGGGGAAAGCACGCGGACGCCCTGCGGGATGTCTACGGGATCACCCCGGAGGAACTGGACCGGGCCGTGTACGAGCTGAAATTCGACTGAAGGAAGGGGACTGGCCCCCCTCCCCTACTTCGCCTCCAGGAGCAGGTAATCCAGGCCGAACATGTACTTCGCCAGGGAGTCCCTGTTGCGTCCCACGATCTTCACGGTGAGCTCCACCGGTCCCCCCGGTAGTTCCACTTCGCCGAAATCCACGATCCCCGAGGGCACGACTCCGTCGTGGTAGAGGTCCAAGGGCCCGCCCACTTTCTTCCCGGCCAGGTAGAGTTGAACGATCCCGTAGTCCGCGGCCTTCGTGAAGGCCGCCCGGAAGCGGTATTTCCCGGCCCGCCTCGGGGGCAAGAGGAGGACCAGTTCGTCGCCGGGCATGGCTCCCCGCCACCACAACTGGGCACCCCGGCTCCAGAACCCTCCCCCCCACCCCCCCATGTTCTGCCGGCCGGCGATCCCCTTGGTCTTCCTCAGGATCTTCAGCTCCTCCCCCTCGATGGCCCCCTCCACTCCGGGCACCCGGGGAGGAAGGATCTTCCCGGGCTTCCTCCGGGCGAAGGGCGGGAGGACGGGAAGGCCGGAGGAGGCCCCGGGGGGGGCGTACCAATAAGCCGTCGTTGCGTAATCGACCATGCAGTCCACCCAGTGCCAGACCTCCAGCTCGAAGAGGAAGAGGCGTTGAAAGGGGACGTCGTCGGCCACGTGAAAACGATTGACGCAGGTGTATCCGAAGTTCCCCGGGCCGTCGCACTGACTCTGGTCGTGGAAGGGGTGGGAGAAGAGCTTGGGCCAGCACCAGGCGTAACCGAAGTAGTCCTCCGTCCCCGTCCCGAAGGTGCTGGGAAAGGATTCCCCGTCGACCCAGAACTTCTCGTCTCCCTCGCCCCACCAGGCCCGGACGGGGTTGGCCACCATCAACATGCACCCCACGAAACGCCCCGGGCCCGTGGCGTCCAGGACGATGTGGTCCCTCCTGGGCCTGGTGCGGAAATGCTTCTCCAGGTGCCAGGAAGCGTGGAAGGCCAGGGCGTCCCCAGGGAGAGCCCTCTTCTCCCAGGCCACCCGGAAGGAGCAGGAAAGCTCCGGAAGGGGCCGCTCCCCCACCAGGGCCAGGAGAGCTTCCTTCCGGAAAGGCATGGGAAACCAGCACCGCCCCGTCCCCTCGGGGGTGACCTCCAGGGGATAGGCGTCGAAGGGCTTGAAGGCCGGCGCCGACCCGAAGAAGTCGCTCACCGGGACCCGGACGGTCTCCCTCCCGTCCACCTTGAGGGAGATCTGGAGATTCCGCAGGACCGAGGGCAGGTCGATCCTGCCGCCGCCGGCGGCCCGGGGCCTCTCGAATTCCACCAGCCGGATGACCCCGGGCCCCTGGAGGCGGCAGACCACCCTGCGTGGGAAGGGGGAGGGATCCTCGGCCGGCGGCGGAGGAAAGGTGAATCCCGCCTTCCTGGACTCCCATTTCCCCGAGCCGGGAGGCGGGCCGAGGAGTTTCTTCCCCGCCTCCTCGATGAGCCCCCTGTAGCGGTCCAGCATCCCCGGCTCGAAGGATTCCACCTCCGTCTCCGGCGGAAAGAACCTCACGTCCACGTGGTAGTAGAATTTTCCCGTGTCCGAGGTGATCTTCAGGCTCTCCTGGAAGGGGAAGGGGAGGTAACAATTCCAGCCCTTGGACTGGACCCCGGAAAGGGGGGGAGAGAAGGGGGCCTCTTTCCCGCCGGCGAGTTTCCGGAAGGGAACCACCCAGGTTGGCTCCCGGGCCCCGTCGACGTAGAAGAGGAGGTTCCCCTTGGGGTTGGCCGACCAGATCCGGACCACCGCGCCCGGCCCTTTCGCCTCGGCCATGACGAATTCCTTCCGGCCCGCCCGCTCCTCCACCCGGAGGTAGCGGTCGTAATCCCCGTTCGCATACCAGGCCCTCCTGTCGGAAGGTCCCTTCAGGCTGGCCCGGTCGAAGCTGGAGAACTGGACGGTCTTCTCCCCGGGGAGGGGAGGCGTCCAGAGGCGGTCCAGGTCGTAGAGGCACCGGAGCAGGTAAGGATAGTCGATCTTGCGGGGAGGATTCCCTGCTTTCAGGCAGACCGGAAACAGAAGGAACACGGCGGCCCCCAGGGCCCCTCCTTTGAACCTGCGCATCCCGCCACCTCCTCGTGGAAAAGAACTCCCGGCCCCCGGGCCCGCACCTCACCTCTTCCCGGTGAGCCAGCCGATTCTGCCCATACCCGCCTCAAGGACCAAGGCGAAACTGGCCGTGATCCAGGCGGGCCCCATGCCCCGGTCGGTGTTGGAGTGAAGGGTCCGGCTCTCCCGGGTGGGCATGGCCCCGAAGGCGCCCTTCTCCGTGCGAGAGACCATCAGGTAGGGCCTGTAGCGCTTCCAGAAGGCGTGGAAGTATCGCTTTCCCTTTCTCCTGGTCGCCATGGCCGCGGCAAGAATATGCATCACCGGCGAGACGTGGCCCGAAGGAAGCTCGTCCATCCGGTTGTAGAAGAACTTGAACATCTTGGGCCGCTTCTTGCCCATTCCGAGCAGGTCCAGGGCGAGCCAGGCTCCGGCGGTCCTGCCGGGATCGCCGAAACCGATCTGGCCCGGCCTGGTGGAGTAGGCCGTTCCCCCGTCCCCGCCGGTGCAGGCGTCCACATAGGCCACGGCCTTCTTCAAGGCCTCCCGGGGAAGCTCCAGGCCGGAACGTCCGGCCAGGGCCCACCCGAGGAGGACCTGGTTGCTCATGATCTCCAGCTCCACGTAGCCCAGGGCGTTGGGCCCTCCAGGCCCGTGGCCCCAGCCTCCGGACTTCTCCTGGTTCTCCGCAAGTTCCCGGATCCATTCCGCGATCTTCTTCCTGGCGCGGGAGGGGGCCTTTCCCTTGGCCGCCGTGGCGGCGAACTGGATCGCGTAGGCAAGGGACCAGTTCACCTGGGACCAGTTGGCCCCCTTGGCCCTGGAGCGCATGGCTTCCATCATGGGATCCCTGCCCGCCCGCTTCAGGACGAAGTCCAGTGCCTTGGAAACCGCCTTGTCCGTATAGAGACCGAGCCCCCTGCCCCAGACCAGGGCCCGCCCCGCCAGGGAAGTGACGGCCACCTTGCCGTTCAGCCCGCCGAGGGGTGTATTCCAGGAGCCGTCTTTCTGCTGGGACGAGAGGAGGTAGGCCAGGGCCTCCTCGAGGATTTTCCTGCACTTGCGGCATTTCTCCGGACATGTCCCGGAATGGGACCCCAGGACGCGGACTCTCACCGTGACCTTGGTCCGCTTGCCGTCCCTTAGGACCAGGAGGACAAGCTTCCCGGGAGCCTTCGCCTCGGCCCGCTCCAGGGCCTTCTCGAAGGCATCGAGGCAGGCGTCCAGCCCCTTGCCGGGAAAGATCTTCCTCCCGGCTCCGTAGATCAGGTCCCCCGGATGGAGCCCCGCCTTCTCGGCCGGTCCCCCCGGGTAGACCTTGCGGATCCGCAGGACTCCGGCCTTCGGCGGGATTCCGGGGACCCGCTCCTTCTTCGCCGCCAGCACGTCCCCTTCCGCCCCAAGGCCCCCGAAGGGATAGAAATCGGAACCTCCCAAGGGGGAAGGCGGCCGGCCGCCGCCCTGGGCGGCGGCGGTGAGGGGAAGGAGGGCAAGGAGAAGAAAGGCCCGGGCCGCGCCCGGAATCCCCGGCCTTCGAGCGGCCTGTAAAGTAAACCCCGGAGTCGTGCTCTTCTTGACCATGGTTTTTCTTCTACGAGTGAAGCCTTCGGGAAAGGAGGACCTTTCGCGGACGAGGGACATGGAGCCCGGTCTCCCGGGTTACTTCCAACGCCCTTCTATCTCGTAGGGCACCCCGTTCAATACGTCCAGGCGGCCCGTGTACTTCCAGCCCCATTCCACCCGCTCGTACTCCACCGTCGTGACCTCCTTGACCCCGACGAACCACATCCCGGGCGGAGGGGAGGCCAGGCGGATCACCTCCTCCGGCGAGGGGCCCGTCGACGCCTTCACCCCCTTTGCGCCGAGGAAGGCGAAGTCCCCTTTCCTCAGGAAGAGGTCCAGGTTCCTCCCGGGCCGAAGAGAGCGGACCCGAACCTCCAGGAGACGCGTTCCCGGGGGAACCTGGATGGTGAAGTGGTGGTACTGCCTGTCGCCGATGGGCTCCCTCCCGGGTGAGGACCGGTCCTCCATCCTGAGGGGAACCCCGTTGGAGAGCCGGGCCTTCACTCTCGGCCGGCCCGTTCCATCCAGGGCGTAACGGAGGATCGCCGCCATGAGGTCCCTCTGCTCCCCCCACCCGATCCCCTCGGGGTGGGAGCCGATCACAGCGAGCCGGCCCGCCAGGGGGGAAGGCTTCCAGGCCCAGGAAGCCACCTTCCGGTGCATCCCGCGGCCCGGGTAGTCGTACCGGGCGAGCACCTCCGTGCCGGGAGCCCAGAACCAGGGATTCCCGTCGTCGGCGAAGCATCCGCCGTTGTGGTAGACCGATGCCACGTAGCGATCTCCACCGTAGTCGTAGAACCGCAACAAAGGGGATCCCGGGGGCAGGAAGAGACCCGTCGGGGTCTTGAGGAGCCCCGTGGGCTGGACGTGGCCCGGCCAGATGTGCAGATATTCCTTGCGGAGTTTCTGTCTCCTCGGAGCCAGGGTGGGGAGATAGGCGCCGGCGCAGGAACCGGTGTAGCTTCCGCCGCCCCGGAAGAAGCGGCGGAAGGCCTCGCGCCCCCGCGGACCCAGGGAGGCCCCGTGCCTCGTGGCGCTCCCCCCGTTGACGTAGACGCAGCGGAAGCGCGGCGCCCCGTCGGGATAGAGGAGGATCCCGTTGGCATCGTCCTTCCATCCAGCCAGGAGCTTCACCTGGAGGGCCCGGTCCGCTTCGGTGGCCCCCCGGTTGGGGAGGGCCAGGTATTCCAGGGTGAGGCCCAGCATGTCCGCCGCAGGGAGGTTCCTCCTGGAAGTGAGGGCCACGCCGCTGTCCATGAAGAGGTCCTTGTAGAACCCCTCCTTCCCGGCGGGCCTGTAGGCGAGGGCCGGGGTATAGACGGTGATAGCGTATTTCACACCCCGGAAGGCCGGAGGAAGAGTGTAACGCTTCCGGCCCCACTCCTCGGTGGTCGTGGATGCCGGGAAATCCGCCCGGACCGCAACGAACCATCTTCCCGGCCGTGGGACGTCCACCACCAGGGTCCGCCTGGGGGAAAGCTTCCCTCCCGCCTCCACCGTGCCCGGGGCCCCGGGAAAGGCCGGCCCCCCCGGCCTTGCGTAGAGGGACAGGTCCCGGTTCCCCGAGATCTCATGGACGTTCACCACCAATCTCTCCGTCCCGGGAGGCACAGGGAGAAAGAAGTGGTGGTAGAGCCCTTCGCCGGGCCCCTCCACGAGCCGGGTCCGGCCGGGGACCAGGCTCCCAAGGATCCGGACTTTTCTCTCGTACCACCGTTCCGGGAACAGGCCGGGAACGGGCCGGAAGGGCGAAAGGGCCTTCAGTGCCTTCTCCAAGGCGGACCTGCAAGCCTCGTCCTTCTCGCCCGCGAGGGCCGCCTCCAGGGCGGGCGAGGCCGGAAGGAACTCCCGCTTCCCGAGGAACCGGGCCGCCCGGGCCCTGACCTGGGGATCGAGGCTCCTGAGGAGTCCCAGGGCCAAGAGGTCGGGGCCTTCCGCCGGATAGTCCAGCCACTCCTCCAGGCCCGCAACCGCTTTTCCGCCCCCCCCACATCCGATCTTCCGCAGGAAGGCATTCCACCGGCCGGCGAGCCCTCCGTCGAGGAGGATCTCCTTCCTCCCAGGCGGAATCGACCGCACCGCCGCCGGGTAGGAGACCGGGGGCCTTCCGGCGGCAAGGCGGGCCAGGCGGGGCACCATCCACTTCAGGCCCCTCGTTGCGTCGGGGCGTCCGGCGCAGAGGAAGACCCTTCCCTTTCCGGCCCGGCCGGAGACCAGGAAGGCCCCGCCCGGGGCCTTGCTCCCCAAGCGAAGGAGAACCCTGCAGGGCTCCAGGTCTTTCACCTTCTCCGGCACGAAGAGGGGCCCGCCGGCGCAACGGCAGAAGAGCCGCCCGGCTCCGGCCAGTTCCGGGAAGACCTCCTCTCCTCCCCCGGTGACTTCCACTTCCACCAGGCCCTTCCTCCCCGATCCGACCGCCCGGACGCTTGCAAGGGAGAGGCTCCAGGGGCCAGGGGAGGATCCGGCGCCCAGGACCGCTCCGCCGGAAATCCCCACGAACCCTCCCCCACGGAGGACGAAGTCCTTGACCTTCCTCCGCCCGAGCCCTCCCAGGTCGCATCCTTCCAGGCTCTCCTCCCCCCCGGGGAAGAGGATCACGTCCATGAAGTCCAGGGACCCCGAGACCAGGTCCCGGGCGTCCACCGGGAAGGCCGAGAGGCCCGGGTCCGACCTCAATGCGGCCAGGGCCGTCTCCGCCTCGAGGCGCCCCACGCCCGTTCCGGAAAAGACCCCCACCCTCACCGGGGCCGCTTCCTCCCAGAAGGCCAGGACCTCCTTCATGGCCGAAAGAGCCCGCTTCGCCGCCCGGACCTGGAAGGCCCGCACCGCCCCGGCCCGGGAGGGGCCGCCGGCCCTCTCGAAGGCCGCCGTCGCATCAAATATTCTGTCTTCGGTATTATAGAGTTTCGCCAGGATTCCGGGCAGGGGCCTGGTGTCCAGGTAGAACCGGGGCTTCCCGAACCGGAAAAGCTCGACGTAGAGAAGCTTCTTCATGCGCCGCTCCACGTCCAGGATGGGACTGGACCTCCTTCCCCTCACCGCCGCCGGGGGATCCCCGCCGGCCACCCAGAAGGGAACGGCCACGGAGAAGAGGGGCTCGCCCATGATCCCCCACATGACGGTCCCCCTGGGATCGCGTCCTTTCCTGACTCCCGCAAACACCACGGCCGCCCGGGTGGTATACCTGTCGATCGTGGAGAAGGTTTCTATGCCGAAGGGCGGAAGCCTGTCGTCGGGTTGCGCGAAGGGAAGGGAATAGGGCTTTCCCCCGGGAGAGGCCAGGTCCCTGGCGCAGATCCGGAGCACCCGCCGGGCGTCCAGTTCCCCCAGCCGGCGCAACTTCCCCCAGAGGAATCGTGCCCTGAGGTAGCGGGCCGTCCCGCCGCCCCGTTTCCCATCTCCCGTGAAAGCAAAGTTGGTCCGGACGATCCACCCTTGGGGGGCGGTCTTCGGGTCGCAGGCATCGAAGAAGACGAAGGACCTTCCCTTCACCTCGAAGATCCCCGCCCCTCCCCGGGCGTCGATCGCCCCGTAGCTCGTGTGGGTGCTGCGCCCCGTCCGGTTCGTCCTCTCCAGGAGGCCCCGGAAATCCTTCAAGCCCGAGCACTCCCCAAGGGCCGCCGCCAGGAAGGTCCCGTTTCCCGGGCCCCGCTGCCCCGCCTCGCCCAGGTCGGCCGACTGGGCGTTCACCAGGGCGAAACCCGCCTCGTTCACTCCCGCCCAGACGTTCCGGCTCCCAGGGTTCACCAGGCCCAGGAAGGAAAAGCGCTTCCCCTTCCGGAGCTCCACGATGTTCCTGGAATCCGCCGAAGTGTCCCGGTTCTTCCAGAGAAGGGGCCTTCCGTCGGCCGTGGCCCCGCCGGAGGCCACTCCGATGGTGCACTCTTCCTGGGAGGGGACCGGTGAAGAGAGGGCCGAAAGGAAGAGAAAGGCCAAAAGGGCCCTGGGAAGAGACCGACTCATGGAGGCGTTCCTTTCCAAGGAAAAGAAGGGAAAAGACAAGATTCTAACCCTCCCCGGTTCAGATCTCTCTTTCCTCCAGGTAAATTGCCCTGGCTCAGGCCCGACGAAACGGCTCCTGCCAGGAAAGCGCGCTCCATGAGGAAAAGTTCCCTTCTCCCGCTGTCTCTCTTCCTTCTGGCCGGACTCCTATCCGCCCAGTCCTTCTCCTTCCGCCTCTGGAACCCCTTGGAAAGAAAGCGCCCCCGGGAGGCGGTCGTGGTGGACCTCCGGAGGGTGGACCATCCCGGCATCCCTCCCGGCCCCCTTTCGGTCCGGGTCCGGGGTGAGGAGGTCCCCGCCCAGGCGGACGACCTCGACGGGGACGGCAAGGCGGACCAGCTCGCCCTCCTGGTCTCGGCGGGCCCCCTGGAGACCCTGGATGTCCGGGTCCTCGGCCCGGTGAAGGGTCCCCTCCCCTTGAGGAAGGCCGCCGTCGATACGGCCCGGAGAAAAAAAACGAAGGTCCTCCGCTTCACCTGGACCCTCCATCCCGGGGACGCCGATTGGACCACCGTCGTCTACGACCCCGAGGAAGAAGGCAAGGTCCTCTCCCTCGAGGCCTCCATCCCCTGCGGAGGATCCCGCCCCTATTTCGGACCCGAGCGCAAGATGGCCTGGGTCGTATCGGGAAACCGGGCCATGATCTGGTACCGCCCCGAGGCCAAACCCGCCCACAAATCGGGGAATCGGATTTCTCTATCCTTCCGGGTCCGCGGCGGCCGGCCCTACACCCTCCACAAGCTCACATTCAAGGGGGATGCCGATCCGGTCGTGGTAAACGACCTGGCCCTCAGGCTCGCCGAACCCCTGCGGCCCCTGCCGGCCCGGGAGCTCCCGGACGGCGAAGTCTTCCGCATGGCTCTCCGCCGGGCCTTGGAGAAATACAAGCCCCTGGCCGCCCGGGACCGGAAGGGCCAGCCGGGCCAGACCGTGCTGGGCCGATTCACGACCTTCAAGGGAAGCTGGATCGACGGCTTCTTCCCCGGTTCCCTCTTCCTCCTCTGGGACATGACGGGCGACTCCTGGTGGAAGGAGAGAGCCATCCGCTACTCCGAGCTCGTCCGGCCCTACAAGACCCTCGAGAACCACGATCTCGGATTCATGTTCATGCCGTCCGTGCGGAGGGCCTGGGAGGCCACGGGAAACCCCTCCATGCTTGCCGACGTGCTCACCGCCGCCCGGACCTTGCTCGGGCGCTACAACCCCAGGGGGAAATACATCCGCGCCTGGGGCAAGCTCTGCACCGCCCGGTCCGCCGGCTGGACCATCATCGACTGCATGATGAACATGGATCTCCTGTACTTCGCCTCCCGCCACGGTCTCGGTCCTGAGCCGGCGCGGGCCGCCACGAACCACGCCCTCACCACCATCAGGAACCATATCCGCCCCGATGGAAGCACATACCACGTGGCCGCCCTGGACCCCATCGACGGAAGCCTCCTCAAGGCCTTCCAGCGCCAGGGCTACGGGGACGACACGACCTGGTCCAGGGGCCAGTCCTGGGCGGTCCACGGTTTCGCCCAGACGGCGGCCAACTCGAAGGATCCAAGGATCCTGGCGGCGGCCCTCCAGGTAGCCCACTGGTTCGTGGACCACCTGCCCCCCGACCTGGTCCCCTTCTGGGACTACGACATCCCCACCAGGCCCAACGTGGTCCGGGACACCTCGGCGGCCTCCATCGGCGCCACGGGCCTCCTCATCCTGGCCCGGAACCCGGCCGTTTCCCCGGGGGAACGGAAACTCTTCAAGGACACGGCCCGGCGGATCCTGCGCTCTCTCGCCCTCTACTACCTCTCCCCCCCGGGGAGGACGGAGGAGTCCATCCTCCTGGACGGAAGCACCCGCGGCGGGGTGGATGCAATCGGTCTCAACTACGGCGACTACTACTTCCTCCTGGGCCTGCGGGAATTCCTGGGGAGAAAAAAAAAGGCAGGTGAGGCGGGAAGCGGCCGGCCCGGGTCGCCGGACACCCAGAGGGACTCCCTCGTCGCGAAGGGAGAGGCCCTGGCCTCGGCATGGCCCGAAAAACCGACACGCAAGCCCGGCGACCCGGGTTATCCCGCGGTACACGACTACTTCCGGATCCTCTCCCGTTTCGCCCTCCACGTGGAGCGATGCTGGCACGGCGGATACAGAGGGCACGACGACATCGGTTGGTTCGGCGACGGGAAGTCCGACGAGAACGGCCAGCGCACCCTGGCCAACTTCATCACCACCGCCGCCCTTCTCGGGACCTCCCCCCGGTACGATCCCAGGGCCTGCGGGATTCCCCGGGAGATCCTGAAGAAGCAGGCCGTCCAGGCCCTGCGCTACTTTTCCAGGACCCACGTCACGGGCGACCTGCCCTGCACCAACGGCCGCAAGTGGGGCGACCACTGGCAGAGTTCCTGGTGGGCCGGAAAGGCCGCTCTCGGGGCCATGCTGCTCTGGAAGGACCTCCCACCCGACGTGAAGGAAGGGGTGAAGCGGGTCCTGTCCCACGAGGCGGACCGCCTGGGGAAGGTCCCCACCTACAACCGCCTCCTGCACAACACGGGGTCCGAGGAGAACGCCTGGGACGTGGAGGCCCCCGCCTGGGCCCTCCGCCTCTGCGAGCCCGGGCCCGGCAGGGCCGCCCGCTGGCGGAAGACCCTGGAGCGCTTCGCCCTCAATACCCTCTCCAGGCCCGGAGACGTCGGGAAGCCCGGGATCACGGCGGCCAACGTCTTTCCCGACTTCACAGTGGAGAACCACGGCTTCTTCCACCTTTGTTACATGGTCTGTCCCCTCCACTCCCTTGCCTGGAGCGCCGCCGCCTTCACCCTCCCCGGACCGGGGCCCCGTACCGAGCCACCGGAATGTCTCTTCTTCAACTTCCTTCCCCACTGGCGCAAGACCAGGCGCTACATCCTCTGGGGCGGAAGGTGGGCCTATCCCGGCGGAAAAGATTGGCCCCGGTACGCCTACGGTCTCTACTTCGTCCTTCCCGTCCTGGTCACGGCGGAACACAAGTTCGGCGACACCATCGCCAGGAGGTTCGAAGGGTACCGCCTCTACGACCTGGAGCGTGAACAGCTCATCAACGGGGACGGACGGTTCTTCGGTAAACGTTTCACCGGAAAGGCGACCACCCGGTGGCCCTCGGAGTGGGAGAGCGACGCCGCCGTGAACCTGGCCGTATCGGTCCTCCTCCACCTGGGTTTCGCCGACAACCCCCTGCGGCCGGCCCGGAGGAAAGAGATGGACCGGGCCCTGGCAGGCTCCTGGAAGAGCACCTTCACCCATCACGCGGCCGTTCGGGGCACCTTCCGCTTCGCCAGCTACGCCTTTCACGCCTTCCGTTATCCCATGCAAGGCGTCTTCTCCGTACCCGGGGGAGAGGATCTGCTCGAATGGGACGGCAACCTGTGTCCCGTGGGAAAGAAGGCCCAGGTCACGAAAGAAGAAATCGGGACCTTCCCGGGCGGGTTCTGGGCGGCCTGCACCGCCCTCGAAGGGAAGACCCGGCCCAAGTCATGTCCCCTCTCTCTCGAGGTCTCCGACGAAGGCGCCCGGGGAGGGAAGATCCTCGCCCAGGCCCATCCCCTCTTCCGAGGGATCGGAAGTCTCCGGTCCTTGACCGTCTTCGACAGGATCCTCCATGCGGGCCCGGGCTGGAAGATCCTGGCCGGAGACGACAAGGGCGGCCCCATGATCCTCGAAGCCCGGCCCGGGAAAGGGGATTTCCTCCTCCTCCAAGGCGACGCCGCAGAGCAGGCCTGGCGGGGCAGGCCCCTGGGCAGACTCTTCACCAACGCCCTTTCCTGCCTGGGATGGAAGAAGGGGGAGAAGGTGGCCCTCTACTCCGGCGAGGCCCACGCCAAGAAGGCCCTCCAGGCTTTGGGAATCCCCTTCGTGGAACTCCGGCCCGGGGCCCTTCCCCCTGAAGAAGTCACCCTCTTCGTCGTGGGAAGGAGCGCCCTGGGGATCCGCCCCTTCTGGGGCAAAGTGCTGGAGTGGGTCAAGAAGGGAGGGAGGCTCCTCAAGCTCACCGTCCAGGACCGGGGATGGGATCCCTGGACCCTGTCCGCCGAAACCGGTCCCGCCCTCGTCCACCACGTGGCTGCCGTTGCACTCCCCGACGACGCCACCTTCCTCCTCCTCCACCAGGCCGAGTCCAACCAGGACGGAGGAAGCCTCGTGGAGGGCCTCCAGTTCCGCGTGGAGAACGACATCTTCAACGGAAACCGGCGAACCTTCACCCCCTTCCTCCCCCCCATGCCGCCCCTGACCCTCCGGGGAGTGGGCGGGGAGGAACGGCGGATCCCTCTCCATGCCCGGGGCCTCTTGATCGGAGACCTGGTCGGGCTGGACACGCTCTTCGCCGGAGGAAAGGGGAAGGGCCTGTACATCCTGGACGAAACCACCCGCAGGGACCGGAGCCGCTCCCTCTGCGCCGAGACGATCTACCTCCCCTTCCAGGTGAAGAAGGGAGAACCCGTCCTCTACGCCGCGGCCCTGGGCTCCCTCAGGGCCGGCGCTCCGCCCCGGGTCGAGGAGGTGGAGAAAACCGGTTCCGGGACGCGGGTCCTCGTGAAGAGCGGAAGGGGCTCCCTCTACCTGGTGTATTTCCTGTGGAAAAAGGGAAAGTTGCAGGTCAAGGTTTCGGAGGTCCGCAAGGGATGAGAGGGACCCGGCCGGCGGCGGCCCTGGCCGTCCTTCTCGCGGCCCTCTCGGCCTGCGGGGACGGCCTGCCCCCGCCGAAAGACGTGCCCCCCCTTCCGCCTCCGCCCCTTCCCGGGGGTCCCATGGCCGACCGGCCCGCCCCGGAGGACATGCTTCCCGAAGAAGGAGCGGCGGAAGCCCTGGTCCGGTTCCTCCGGGCATTGGAGAAAGGTGAAGCAAAAGCCGCCTCCACCTACCTGGATTCCGACGGGAGCGACCAGGTCCGGGCGCTTCGGAAGGAACTCCTTCATGGGGGACCCAAGGCCCTGAAACGGATCCAGACCTTCTTCCCGAAGCCCGAGTCCTTCACACCCAAACCCCGCCTCCTGGACGAGAACCGGGTCCTCTTCCCCCTTCCCATGGGCCCCGGAGGCAAACGGAACATCCACGCCATCCTCCACCGCCAGGAGAACGGCCTCTGGCTCCTCCACCTCCTCGAGGCCGTGAAGGAGGATTAAGCGCCATGCCTCAGCCCCGGCCGGTTTCGGGCATGAAGCGAAGCCCTCCCTCTCTTCTCGTCAGCCCCGGCCGGCTCGGGCATGAAGCGAAGCCCTCCTTCTCTTCTCGTCAGCCCCGGCCGGCCGAGGTCTGGGTCGCAAGACCCAGACTGAGGACGCCCGGGGAGTGGCTCCACCATCGATTGCGCCACAAAACAACCCCCCGAAGGCCCAGGCTCCCCCTGACGTCGGGCATTCTCCCTCCCCCCGTCAGCCCCGGCCGGCTCGGGCATGGACCAGGGGGACATGCCCGAGACGCCCGGGGAGTGGCTCCACCATCGATTGCGCCACAAAACAACCCCTCGAAGGCCCAAGCTCCCCCTGACGTCGGGGAATCCTGTTCTTCGAACAGTCTTCCCCGCCGGCAGGGGCTAACGATGAGATAGAGCAGGGGCTAACGATGAGATAGAAGCCCGAGACGCCCGGGGAGTGGCGGCAGAAGACGTTCCGGAGGAATCCCCGGGTCCTTCCTTCAGGGAAGATACTTGGAAAGGTATCCTCCCAGGGGGACTGCCAGGAAGAGAGGGACTTTGGACCAGATCTTCTGGGCCTTTCTCGTCTCGGGGTTTCCCGGGTGGAAGGAAGGAACCCCCTTGGCCTTGACGAGAAAGAAGCTGTAATGGAGAGGGAATGGTTCGAACCCCATGTGGCGCTTGAAATGGTAGGACCCGCTCTCCCTCCGGCTCCTTCCGAAGTCGAAGCGCTTGAATCCTTTTTCTACGCCCCACCGCATCAAGCCCCAATACATGAAATTGTTCACCCCAAGCCTGTCCAGAGCCTTCACGGAACCCGAATAGTAGGGCATCAGCACCTCCCTCCAGGCGAAGGAGAGGACCGCGCCGGCGGTCACTCCGTCCGGGGTGGTGACTGCGTGCAGGTAGACGCTCTCGCCGAACTCGTCCTGAAGGGCCTCGAAGAAACGCCTCGGCAAGGGAGGTGTCCCAAGGTGCCGCTTGTTCAGGGCGAAAAGACGGTGGAACTCCTTCATCTCCAGGCCTTCCCGGAAGATCAGGCCGTTCCGGTCACGTCCCTTGCGCACCTCCGCCCTGGCCTTCCTGGGAATACGCTTCAAGCACTCCTCGGGATCCTCTGGAAGATCCCCGATGAAACCCACGTAGAGATCCGAGGAAGGAAGGTCGTAACCATTGTCCTCCTTGTCCCGGAGCTCCAGGTAGCCCACGCCCTCGTTCTCGGCCCTCCTGCAGGCCTCCTCCAGGAGAGCCCTCTCAACGGCCTTGTCGTCGGCCAGGATCCCGCCGTAGACCCCGTAGGGTACGGAGATGTGCACCCTCTCCCGGTGGAAACCGCGGCCGAAGGACCTCGCCCTGAAGACGGGCAGGATACCCTTGATGGTATCCCCCTCCTCGGCCAGGAGGTAGAGCGGATCGTGGCCGAAGGTCTCCCAGACCACCCTCCGCCATCCGCTCAAGTGGAAAGGCGATCCCCCCGGGTGGGAGCGGACGTACCGATCCCACCGGGCATCCTCTCCCGCCGCCAGCCCCCTTACGAGCAAGGGCCCCTTTCCCGGGGGCTTTCCCTTTCTCGCCTCCTCGGGAGGAGGGGCGGCGGGCACAACGGGTGCGGATGTGTCCTCCGCCTCGTAGACCTTGTCCACCTTGTATTCCCTCAAATGCTTGGACTGTGTGAAGATGATGATCTCTCCGACCAGGCCGAACCCGATGAGCTGCACGCCGAAGGTGAAGACCGCCACACCCACCAGGAAGAGCGGCCTGTCCTGGAGGGAACCCTGGCCGAAGAGTTTCCGGAATACCGGCTCCGCCGCGAGCCCCACTCCCACGAGCATGAGAAAGAGACCCAGGACCCCGAAGAAACGCAGGGGCTTCTGGGTGAACCTGGAAAGGAACAGGACCGCCAGGATGTCCAGGAAACGCCGGATGTAGACTCCCAGGCCGAAGAACCCCCGCTTTCCCAGCTCCATCCGGTGCTTCACCCGGATCTCCCGCACTCGGAAACCCTGTCGGGCCGCAATGACCGGGAGGAACCGGAAGAGATCGCCGTAGAGAGTGATCTCCTCGAGCACCTCCCTCCGAATCCCGCGGAATCCGCAGTTCAAGTCGTGGAACCGGGAATGGATGATGAGCCGGATGATCCAGTTGAAGAGGACCGACTGGAGCCGGTTGATCCAGGGATCCACCCGGGGATGCCTCCAGGGAGTGACCAGGTGGGCCCCCCGGTCCAGTTCCTCCACGAGAGAGAGGATCTCCATGGGCTCGATCTGGAGATAGGAAGGCAGGGTGAGGAGATAGGCGCCCCGGGCCTTCTCGGCACCCGCCGCGAAGGCCACGGACTCTCCGAAGGAGGAATGGAGGGCCAGGACCTGGACCCTGTGGTCCTTTTCCCGGAGGGAGTGGAGCCGGGAGAGGACGGGGTCCTCCACTCCGTCCAGGACGAAGAGCATCTCCCAGGTCCTCCCCGTGCGGTCCAGGGCCTCCCCGTAGGCCTTGTAGAGTTCCTCCACGTCCGTTCCCGGCTGGTGGATATGGAGGAGAGCCGTTATGTCCACCTTGCTCACGACCGGCCCTCCACGGCCCAGGCCTTCCAGCGGAAGAACCCCGAAGCCTTCACGGCCAACTCGGAGAGGAAGCCCAGGAGAAAGAGGTTGGAGGCGGTCATGGCGAGAAGGAGGGCCGATGTCATGTAACCCAGGTCCCATTTCTCCAGGAGGACGGGAGAACCTCCCTTGCCCTGGAAGGAGAAGAAGACCAGCCCCAGGAAGAAGAAGGCCCCTCCCAGGACGAAGAAGGGAAGGCTCATGATGGCGAACCAGCGGATCGGATGGGCCGCGAAGGCTACGATCATCTTCACCACAAGAAGATCCAGGACGACCCGGAAGACCCGCATGATCCCGTACTTGGACACCCCGTACCGCCTCCTGTGGTGGCGCACGCCGATCTCGGTCACCCTGGCACCCACTCCCGCCGCCAAGGCCGGAATGAACCGGTGCATCTCCGAGTAGAGGGACATGTTCCGCACCACCCAGTCCCGGTAGACCTTGAGGGTGCAACCCGTGTCGTGGATCTCCACACCGGTGATCTTGGAAATGAGCCAGTTGGCCGCCCGGGAAGGAAGGAGCCTGAGCAGAAAGGCGTCCCTCCGGCGGCGGCGCCAGCCGCAAACCACGTCGTATCCCGCCTCCAGCCTTTCGATCAACCTCTCGATGTCGGCCGGGTCGTTCTGCAGGTCCCCGTCCATGGTGACCAGGATCTTTCCTCTGGCGTGGTCGAAGCCCGCCGCCATGGCGGGCGTCTGGCCGAAGTTCTTCCCCAGGCGGATCACCGTAACATGGGAATCCCGCCGGTGGAGGTCCAGCAGGTAGGGATAGGTCCCGTCGGAAGAACCGTCGTCCACGTAAAGGATTTCGTAGCTCCTTCCCAGAGCCTGGAGGGAATGGGTCAGGGCCGCATGGAGGGGGTAGACGTTCTCCGCCTCGTTGAAGAGAGGGATCACGACGGAAAGCTCGGGCCTGGAGGAGTCCCGCTCCCCCTCGACCCCAGGCGGCCGTGGTTCTTTCCTTTCCATCATGCACCCTCTCCGGGAAAGAATCCTCCCGCCTTCAGGAGGGAAGGTTCCCATATCGAGGAAGCTCTTTCAAACCCGGGCCAGCAACCAGGCCGCCAGAAGCCCGATCCCCAGGGCCCCGAGGAAGAGCCATTCTCCCCGCAGCCGCCTTCTCTTCCTCTCGGGCTCCGCCACGAATCCCGGACCGGCCAGGATGGGAGCCAGTCCCCTCTCGAGCCTCTCCAGAGCGCCTTCCAGGTCCTCCTCGAGGATACGCTCTTCCATCTCCTCCAAGGCCTCCCTGAGAGAAAGATCGTCCAGTTCTTCCGGCTCAGGGAAAAAACTTTTCACCTCCCTTACAAGTGCCCGCCCCCCTTTTTTGATCTGGGCCATAGCTTCCCCCATGGGGGCGAGCTTCCCCATGTTCTTGGAATCTTTTTCCCTCTGCCCTCTCCGGCCGGACTCTTTCATGGCGAAGACCCCTTCTCGTCTCTTGGGGCCATCGGCAAAGACCGCCCCCCGACTCAAGAAGAGACTCCTCCCCTCTTTCCCCGAGAGGGAAAAGGTGGGAAAAGAAGAGGAGTCTGAAACCCTTGTCCGGAAGACGACTTTCTTTTCCCATGGCCCCACCTCTTCTTCCACCGGCAGACCATCCCCCACCCAGGCTCCTCCTTCTGGTGGTCCCCGACCGGGCCCCCTTCGAAGAGGCCCAGGCCCAGTCGGGCGGCCGGGTCCGGGTCCGCTTCTTTCCGACTCCCCTGGACGCCTTGGCGGCCCTTCCTTCCTCCGTGGAGGGAGGCCCGGTCCTGGTCTGGATCGACGGCGCCCTGGTCTTCCCCGCCGAAGCGGGAGCCCTGCGCCTGGCCGACCGGGCCTACCCAAGGGTACCCCTCCTGGTGGCCCCCCCCGAGGAGGACCCTCCCTCCCTGGAGAAACTGGAAGTCCTCCTCCAGGGAACCCGGACCGTCTGGGCCCCCTTCCCCCAGTCGGGCGAGGCCGTCCTGGAAGAGGTGGAAGCCCGCCTCGGGCCTCTCCATCCCTGGAAGGAGATGGGATCCCTCCTGGAGGATCTGGTCCAAGGCGTGGCCGACGCCCTGAACAACCCCCTGGCCACCCTTTCGGGCTATCTCCAGCTCCTGGAGATGCAACTCCCCCCGCAGGAGGACTCCCCCGCCAGGGCCACCCTGGCCCAGGCCCGGGAAGGCCTGGCCAGGCTGGAACAAGTGGTCCGGGACCTGGAGATCGCCTCGGGAGGGAAAAAACCCCGCCGGGAAGAGGTGGACCTGGCCATCCTCCTACGCCGCCGCCTGGACGAGGAGGACCCCCAGGAGAAACTCTTCTCCCGGGGAAGCCTTCCCTCCACCCTCCCCTGGAAGGGAGACCCGGCCCTCTTCCTCCAAGCCCTGGAAGGACTGCTTCGCCTTTCCAAGACCCTCGTCCCTTCCGGGGTCCCCATCCTCCTCCAGGTCCGGCCGAAGGGGGACCGGCTCCTGGTGGAGTTCTTCCTTCCCGCAACCCGCCCCTCCCCGCGCTGGCGGGTGGAACGGACCTTCCACCCCTTCTTCCTCAACCGGGCCCTCCAGGCCCCGGAGATCGGCCTCTCTCCTGCAGTGGCCGCCGGCGCCGCCCGGGCCCTGGGAGGAGAGGCCCGGGCCCGATGGGAGAAGGAAGGGGGACTCAGGCTCCTCCTGGACCTTCCCCTCTCCAGGCCATCCCCACCGGAGGAATCCCCTTCCTGAGTCCGGTCAAGGGAAGCCCCCGGCCGTCCCGATAGAAAACACTTGGGGGAACCTGTGCCGTCCCCCAGGGAGACCCTGGCCGGTGGAAACCAACCATCCCCGCATCCTCGTCGCCGACTCGGAACCCGAGTCCATCCGCCCCCTCGTGGAAGTCCTCCAGGAGGAAGGGGTGGAAGTCACCCTCCTCGCCCGGGAGGAGGAGATCCTGGAAGCCGTCCGGGAGGAACGATACGACCTGGTGATCCTGGGAGAAGGAACCTCGCCGGGAGAGAACATCGGCCTACTCCAGAAGATCCTCAAGATCGACCCCGACCAGGTCGTGATCCTGACCACGGGATTCTCCACCCTGGAAGAAGCGAAGGAAGCGGTGGACCTGGGAGCCTTCGACCTCATCTCCAAGCCCCTCATGGAGGAGGAAACCCGTCTCACCGTAAGGAGGGCCCTGCAGAAGTCCCGCCTGGCCAGGGAGAACCGCCTCCTCCGGGAGGAGTTGGGGGACCGCTTCGGTTTCGAGCAGGTCCTGGTGAAGGACCGCCGCATGGAAGAGGTCCTCTCCGTGGCGGCCGCCGTGGCGGACACGAAGGCGACCATCCTCCTGACGGGAGAATCGGGGACGGGCAAGAGCCTCCTGGCCCGGGCCATCCACGTCCGCTCCTCCAGGAGGGACGGCCCCTTCGTGGAAGTCAATTGCGGCGCCCTTCCCGACACCCTCCTGGAGTCGGAACTCTTCGGCCACGCCAAGGGGGCCTTCACCGGCGCCGTCCGGGACAAGCCGGGAAAATTCGAGAGGGCCCATGGGGGAACCATCTTCCTCGACGAGATCGCCACGGCCTCGCCGGCCCTGCAGGTCAAACTCCTGCGGGTCCTCCAGGAGAAGACCCTGGAAAGAGTTGGAGAGGACAAGACCCGCACCGTTGACGTCCGGGTGATCCTGGCCACCAACGTGGACCTTTCCGAGGAAGTGAAGAAGGGGCGATTCCGGGAGGACCTCTTCTACCGGGTCCAGGTCGTGACCCTGGAGATCCCGCCCCTGAGGGAAAGGCCCGACGACGTAATCTACCTGGCCCGCCACTTCCTGGAGCGCTTCGCCGGGGAATACAACCGGCCCGTCAAAGGATTCAGCCCCGAAGCGGCGGCCCTCCTCCTCTCCTGGAAATGGCCGGGGAACGTCCGGGAGTTGCAGAACGCCGTGGAGCGGGCCGTGGTCCTGGCCAAAGGCCCCCTGGTCCTCCCCTCCGATCTCCCCCCCTGGATGCTCGACCAGGACAAGACCTCTTCCCGGCCGGGGGAGGCACCGGGCCTCCAAGGGAGACCGGGGACCATCCCCCGGGAAGGGGGGGCCATCCTTCCCCTCAAGGAGGCCCTGGCCAGGGCGGAGAAGGCCATCATCCTGGAAGCCCTGGATGCTTTCGGCTGGAATCGAACCCGAACGGCCAAGGCCCTGGGAATCGACAGGACCACCCTCTTCCACAAGATGCGGCGTCACAAGATCCAGCCTCCCTCGCCGGGAGGGTCGAGGCGGCCCGGTCCCGAGGTGGCGCCGGGGAACTCCAGCGGGTAAGAAAGGGGGAACTCCAGCCGGGGCGAATCCATGTTCGACAGGGAGCCAACCAAGCCGACCTTAGCCGGCAGGGTCCTCGGGGCCCTGGGGCTCGTTCTCTTCGTGCTCGTCGGAGGGACTCTCCTCTTCTTCCTCCTCCACCCCAAGGGGGCGGAGGATCGGATCCGCGACGCCGCCGATCTCCTGGCCGGGGGAAACCCCAAGGAAGCCGTCCGTCTCCTGGACCAGGCCGAACGGGCCCTGGTCTCCCGCCGGGATCCCGTCCTCCTGGCCCGGATCTACGACCTCCGCTCCCGGGCCTACCTCCGGGTCGGGAACCTTGCCCTGGCCCAGAAGGACCTGGAGTCCCTCCTGAAGGTCACCAAGGACCCGGCGAAGAGAGGGGAGTACAAGATCCGCCTGGCCGAGAGAGTCCACCTGGGCCGGGCCGCCCGGGCCGTGAAGAGGGGAGACCTGGACGGGGCCGGCAGGGAAATCCAGAAGGCCGTAACCATCCTCGAGAGCCTTCCCGGGGACCTACCCCCAAGACTGGAGACCCTCGCCAAGGAGGCCCTCGGCCGGGCGAGCCAGAGGGCCTACCAGTCCATCCTGAAAAGGATCCAGGACCGCCTCTCCCTTCTCGTCCCGGGGAAGGTGCTCCTCCAGGTACAGCCCCTGATCCTGAAACTCATCTTCCACCGGCGGGAAGACCCCAGGGCCAGGGCCCTCTCTTCCGAGGCGAAGAAACTCCTGGCGGCCGCCGAGGTTCCCTTGTCCACGAGGGAATGGGTGGAGCGAAAGATCGGCGAGGCCCGGGACTGGGTCCAAAAGGCCTTCCGGAACTACGGGGAGGCCCTCGACCTGGAGGGCACCTTCGCCGCCTTCCAGGGCGTCACGGGTCTCCTGGCCCTGGCGGGCCGGCCCGACGAGGCGGCCATGGCATCCAGGACGGCCCTCGCCGCGGGAGGGCCCCTCTACAGGGCCCGGGCGGCCCAGAGGCTCGGAGAGCTCCAGCGCCGGGCCGGCCGGGAATCCATGGCGGAGGAGACTCTCCTGGCCTGGTTCCGGGGGGATCCGCCCCAGCGGATCTGGAAGCGCTGGCGCACCATTCCGCCGGCCGTCGAAGACGCCTGGATCCTCCTGCTCGACCTCCTCACCGTCCGGCGCCGGGAACCGGTACTGAACGACACCTTCCAGCAGGTCCTCTCCCTGTGGAGGCACTTTCCCCCGCGCTTCGCTGAGCTCTCCCCCTTCTACTCGGGGATGAACGCCTTCATCTCCGGCTGGGAGCCCAAGTCCTACGTCCGTGACCTGGAGAACTTCACCCGTTCCCACGGGGAGAGACCCGCCGAGTGGATCGACCGCTACAGGTTGGCCCAGGAGGCCCTGGTGGAAGGGGCCCTGAAACGGAAGGATCCCAAGAAGGCCCTCCTCTACCTCCGGCAATGGGTGGACCAGCGGCCCTGGGACGTGACACCCAGGCTCCGCAGGGCGGCCCTCCTGGAGGAGGAAGGCAAGTTCGACGAGGCCTTGCTGGACTACAGGCAGGCCTACAGGGTGAAGCCCTCCGACGAAATCCTGGAAAAGCTCTGGGCCGCCAGGAAGACGATCCTGGACCGGCGGGGGCACACCGTGGAGGCCACGGCACGAAAACTCTTCGCCGAGGGGAACCTCCTCGCCAAGGAGCTGGTCCATCCCCACCTCCACCTGGAACTGGCCCGGTATTTCCTCGAGAGGGGAATGGGAGAGCCGGCCCTCTTCCACGCCCGGGAAGCCCGGATCCTCTATCCCGATTCGCCGGCGGTGGAACTTCTCCTGGCGAAGGCCCGGATCCTGGCGGGCCGACTGGAGGAGGCCCGGACCGCCCTGGAGACCTCCCGGACCAACCACCCCGGCGATCCCAGGATCCTCTCCCTCCTGGCGGAAATCTACGCCCGGGAAGGCAAGGACGACCCCGGTCTCGACCTGGACCTGGTCTCCGCCGGCGGAACCCCCAGGGCCTTCCGCATCTTCGCCCGGGGGCTCCTGGCCATGGAACGCCCCGGCCAGGCACTCCAGGTTGTCCTCAGGGGCCTGGATCGATTCGGGAAGGAGGATCCCGAGCTGAATCTCCTTGCCGGAAAGGCCCTCCGGACCCTGGGGCGTCTTCGCCGGGCGGCGGACCACTTCGCCGCCGTTCCCAGGGGAAGCGCTCCCTACTGGGAGTCCCGATATCTCCTTCTCCAGGTAAGGCTGGAGACCCGGGACGGGAAAGGCCTGGAGGATTCGGTCCGGGAATACCTCGCCGCCGACGCCCCGCCCGGGGAGGTCTTCCGCGCGGCCCGCCTCCTCTATCGCGCCGGTAGGAATCGAGCCGCCCTGAGACTCGCTGGGAGACTTTCCGATTCCCCGAAGGCCCTCTCTTCCCTGGGCAGGGGAAAGGTCTTCCTCCTTCGGGCCCGGTGCCTCTACAAGTCGGGGCGACCCGAGCAGGCGGCGCTGGAGGCCGAGCGGGCCCTGGCTTTCCCCGACGGCAAGGAGGCGGCCCTCTTTCTCGTGCCCTACTACGTCTCCCGGGGAAGGACCAGGGACGCCGGGGAAATCCTCTCCCTCCAGGAAGGGCTCTTCCCACCCCTGGACGAAGCCACCTTGCTGGCCCTCACAGGACACCTCAAGAAAGCCCGGGAGAAGGGTGCCTCCCTCTTCCTGGATCCCCCGAAGGGGCTTTGGGGACGGGCCCGCCTGAGAGCCCTGGCCTTCTTCCTGGGGGAGGGAAAGAACCGGGCCCCCTCGACGGGAGACCCCGGTCTGGACGAACTCTGCGCCAGGTGGTGCCGGCCCCTGCTGGAGACCCTGTTCTTCCTGGATCGGCCGGATTTCCAGGGGGAAGCCTTGAAGACTCTGGAGGCCCTGCCCCCCAAGGAGAAAGAGAAGCCCTGGGCCCGGGTGATCCTGGACCGGGCCCGCCTGGCCGCCGGCCTCCGGGACGACGCCTTGAGGGACCTGGGCCTCCTCCTGGCCCAGAACCCCAAGATGGACGAGCCATGGAGGATCCTCCTCGACTTCTCCCGGCAGGTGGAGAAAGGAAGGGATCTCTTCTTCAAGACCGCCCTCTACCTGGAGAATCTCTTTCCCCTCTGGCAGGCCCGGGTGGCGGCGGGAGGCCTGAAGGACCTGGATTTCCTCTCGAAGGTGGTCCACATCTTCTCCCAGTGGCTCCGCAACCTGGCCCACGGAGCGGAGAAGATCGGAGACAAGGCCGGGGCGGAACGGTTCCTCTCCCTTGCAAGGTTCTTCCTCCAGGCGGAGAGTGTCCTCCTGGAGAAGGCCGGAAAGGGAGCCCCCCTGGCGACGGCCCAGGAACTCCTGGCCGCCGGGGACAAGCTCGGCGCCGCTCGACTCCTGGAGAGAGCCATCTCCCGCACCAGCGGCAGGGAACACCTCCTGGTGATCGACGCCTTCTTCCAGGTCGCCAGGGACCTCCTCCCGGGCTTCAGGGACGAAGCCCGCCGGGCGGCCCGGCCCCTGGTGGAGGATCCCCACGGCCCCTCGGGTCCGGCCCTCCACTTCCTCATCGCCACCGAGGACGTTCCCCTGGAGGAAGCGGTCGCCCGGTATCTTCCCCTCCTCCAGAAGCACATCGAGAGGGTCCGCCGCATGCCCGTGAACACGCCGGATTTCCTCTGGGCCGGATCCACCGCCAGGCTCATCGCCCGGGTCCGTCCCTCCGAGGCTGTGAAGGCCGCCAGGGAACTCCTCCTGAGGGACCCGGCTTCCTGGGAGGCCTGGGAGGCGACGGGAATGGCCTTCGAGGCCCTGGGAGAGTGGAAGAAGGCCCGGAAGGCCTTCTCCGTGGGGGATCTCTACATGTCCCACTCCCCCCTCCTCGCCAGGGAGGTGGACTTCCTGGGACGAAACGACCTTCCGGGAATGCCCGGCCCCGAGGCCCTGTCCGGCCTGGCCCCGAACCAGCCTCTCCCCCGGCGCGCCCTGGCCCTCTGGCACTTGAGAAGGGGGGAGTTCCGGAAGGCCCTGGACCTCCTGGAAAGGGCCGGGTGCGGAGGGCCGGAAGAGGACTTCTTCCGGGCCAGGGCGGCCCTCTTCCTGGATCCTCCCGCCTGGAAGGAGGCCGGGACCTGTCTCGCCCGCCTCCTGGAGAAGCACCCCGGCCATCCAAGGGCCCGGTATGCAGGCCTGATCCTCCGCCTGGTCAGGCGGGCCGGGGAGAAGGTCCGGCCCGGCTCCACGCCCGCCTCCCCACCAGGGGAAGGGAAGTGACCGGACAGGGGGTGAGAGAGGGGGATCGCCGGAAGGACCGGCCCCTTCCAGGGACGGCGGGGATCCCCCCCTCCTAGGAGGACGGAGAAGCCGGCCTCCCCGGCAGATCCAGGCCGGGCAGCCCCCTCTCCTCCAGGTCGGCCAGGACCGCCCCCATGGTGGTGAAAGAGTGTTCCGACAGGAGTCTCTCCAGCTTGGAGGCCGTCTTCTCGAGGTTTACGTAATGCCGGAATCGCTTGATCCCCCGAACACCCGGCCTCGGCTGGCCCGGATCCAGTTCCCAGGGGTGCAGGTAGATGCACCCAGGCACGCCGGCCTTCGCCCTTCTTCCCAGGGCGAAGGAGAGAAACTTCACCGGGAAGAGCCTCAGGTATCCTCCTCCGCCGGCGGGGAGGCTCCTGCCCAGGACATCCAGGGTCAAGGGGGGGAACTCCACGATCCCACCCTTCGCGGTCCGGACTTCCACGGGAAGAGTGGGAAATCCTTTCCAACCGTAATCCGGGTGGGGAACGGGGAATACCGATGAGTCCCCCCTGTAGCCCTCCGCCGCCAGGATCTCCAGGGCCCAGGAGGTGGAGGGAGTCACGCTGAAGGAACAGGCCCTGTGGAGGTCGGGCTTTCTTCCCGCGATGTCCTCCAGGATCCTCGCCGTTCTCTCCAGTTCTTCCCTGAAACCTTCCGGTCCCAACTCACCCAACACGCGATGGCTGTATCCATGGGTGGCGATCTCGTGGCCCTCCCGGGCGATCTCCTCCACCAGGGAAGGCTCCCTCTCGGCGAGCCATCCCAGGCAGAAGAAGGTGGCCTTCACCCCCCGCTTCTCCAGGATCTCCAGGATCCTCCTGGTGGGGCCGATCGACCTGCGCTCCAGGCCCTCCCAGGAAGAGGGAGGGAAGAAGGAGCGGAGGTTCATCACGTGAAACCACTCTTCCAGATCCACCGTCAGGGCGTGCCGGATCATCGCAAGGCCCTCTCGATCACGGGAAGGGCCCGGCCCAGGAAATCCTCCATCCGCTTCAGGGCGGCCTCCCGCCCCCCTTCCCCCACGGTGGTCTCCACCCGGATCTTCCCTCCCGATACGTCCCTGGCCGTCAAGGCCCTCCACAGAAGCTCCGCCATGTGACTCCACACGTCCAGGCTCCACCTTCCTCCCGCCCGGAAGAGATCGAAGTAGATCCGCTTCTCCCCCCTTCCGGTGACCTCCTTGAGGATCACCTGGAGCCGCCCCCTTCCGGGGACGTCCAGGAAGGTCTTCTTCCAACCCGTGATCTCGTATCCGTTCGCCGTGTAGCAATCGTCGGAAGGATGGACCGCTTCGAAGTCGTTGGCCGACCAGGTCGCCAGGAGGACCACCCGCCCGGGACGTCCCTTCCTCGTGTAGGCCCTGAAGACGAAGTCCCTGGTGAGCAGGAGGGCCCTCTCCCAGGCCGAGACCCGGATGTCCCGGCCCGTCCACTCCCCGATCCTGTAGGGGATGGAAAGGGCCTTTCTCGTCTCCCTCCCCGTGACCCCCAGAGTTCCCCGGAGAAAGAAGGTCCCCCCGGCCCCGAACCAGACCAGCAGGAGAGCCGCCAGGCGGGCCCCTTTCATCCTTTTCCCTCCCCGCGGGTCTTCCCCGGCGCGATCCGCCTCGCCAGTTTGTCCACGCCAAGGAGGATCCCGAAGGCCAACAGGTAGAGAACATATCCCATGAGGGTGTGCATCTTCCCTGCGGCGAATTCCACCCCGAAGGCCGAGGCGGCCAGGCAGAGAACGGCGATCCTCACGGCGTTCGCCGCGAAGGCCGCCGGCAGGGCGGCCAGGACAAGGATGGGCCGCCTCGGCCCCGGCGGGCCGAAGAAGAAGGCCAGGCAATACCCCAGGGTGAGGAGGGCCAGGGCCGAGCGCATCCCCGAGCAGGCGTCCCCCACGATCAGGGGGCCCGCCTGGCCGGCGAAGAAGATCTCCGTTCCGGCTCTCTGGAAACTCCCACCCAGGAAGATCTTCGCCAGGGACGTGCCCGCAGCGGTGGAGGCCATCTTCATGGGAAAGGTGGCAGCCTTGAGAAGCTGGTCGGGCAAAGGTACGGCGAAGAGCAACAAGAAGACCAGGGGAAGGAGCCTCCTGGTCCTCTCCCACCCCTGGTCCACAAGCAACAGGCCCGCCAGGATGGGGATCAGGGCGAACCCGCAGATGGAGTCCCGGAAGAGGAAGACCCCCGCCAGGTGCAGGAAGACCCCCAGGCCGAGGACGGCCAGGCCCCGGGAATCCGTCCTCCGGGGAAGGGCCAGGACCTCCTTCCTGTCCCGCCAGGCGACCCAGCCGCCGAAGAGGAAGAGAAGGGGGGCGTGCTCGTAGAGACCGTCTCCGTGGAACCAGCGGTAACGGACCATCCAGTAGAAGGTGCCCCAGCTCAGGAGGGCGAAGCCGGAAAGCACCAGGAGCCACCAGAGGAGGGAAGATCTCCGGCCGGGGACCTCCTCACCGGGACTGCCCGAAACGCTCGTCATAGGCCTGGACCACTCTCCTGGCGTTCTCCTCCCAGGTAAACCCCCTCTCTGTGATGGAGGCTCTCCCGTTCCTTCCGATCCTATCGGCCAGTTCCGGGTCTTCCAGGAGGCTTTTCACCGACTCCTCGAAGGCCAGGGGGTTCCCTTTCTCGAAGAGGAGGGCCGTCCTGCCGTGCTCCACGACCTCCCTCAGGTTCTCCTGGTCGGGAGCCACCACGGGAACGGAGGCGGCCAGGTAGTCGAAGAGCTTCAGGGGAGACGCATAGGGGTTGATCGCCGGAAGGACCCCCACGTGGAAGGCCGAGACCCAGCGGGGAACATCCTCGGGGGCCATCCCCCCCGTGATCCTGACCCTGTCCCCCACTCCCAGGGAGGCGGCCTGCTCCTGGAGGGGACGGCATCCCGGCCCCTCCCCGACCACCAGGAGGAGCAGGTCGTCGAAACCGGACCGGACCAGGCTGGCCATGGCCTCCAGGGCCATGTCCATACGGTGCCAGTCCCTGAGGAATCCCGAGAAGCCTACGACCCGCCGGCCCGCAAGCCCCAACTCCCTGCGGATCTCTTCTTTCTCCTCGGGGGAGGGGAAGAGGGAAAGGTCCACCCCGTTGTGCTGGACCAGGATCTTGGACTCCTCCACGCCCTGCTCGACGAGCATCCTCTTCAGGACCCCCGAGACGGCGAAGATGAGGTCGGCCTGCCGGTAGATCTGGGACTCCACCCGCCGGGCCCAGCGGTGGAAGACCAGCTTCCCCAGCCTCTCCATCTCCAGGACCATGGGGGAATTCACCTCCAGGAAGAGTGGGACCCCGAGTTTCTCCTTGGCGTGTATGCCCGCCAGGTTGGACAGGGCGTAACGTTCGTAGATGAAGTGGGGATCGAAACCCTTTGCGGCGGTCAGGATCTTGTGGGTTCCCACGTTCCCGTAGAGATGTTCCAGGATCTCCAGGCCGAACCTGGGCATGAGGGAGGCCAGGAAGAAGAGGCGGCTCCCCTTTCCCGGACCGGCCTCCCTGTCGCCGTGGCGCACCAGGGAGACCTCCTTCACCTGGTGGCCCAGGGAGCGGAAGGCCTTGATCAGGGAGCGGACGTGGACGGCCTGGCCGTCCCTGGCCCGGGTCCTGTGGTGGTAGAGAATGCGCCTCACCTCCATCCCAGCGCCCTTTCCGCCCGCTTTGCGAAGCGTTCCGCCGCCGTTTCCCAGGAACGCTTCCTGCCGAAATCCCCGGAAAGCAGGAGGGGGGAAGAGGTTCCCACGGTCCGGGCCATGGCCGCAGCCAGGGCCTCGGGCTCCTCCTCGGAGACCAGCGTTCCGAGCCGTCCCTCCTCCAGGATGGCCGGAACGGCACCCACGGCCCGGGCAACGCAAGGCACACCCGAAGCCAGGGCCTCGAGGAGCACGTTGGGGCACCCCTCCCTCCTGCTGGAGAGGACGAAGAGGTCGGCGTCCCTGTAGCAAAGGGCCAGGTCCCTGGGGGAAAGAGGTCCCACCAGGTGGACCCTCTCCTTCACTCCTTTCCTGGCGGCCAGGTCCTCCAGTTTCTCCCGGAAGGGTCCTTCCCCCACAAGGACCAGGTGGTAGTTCTTGTCCAGGAGGGCCAGGGCCTCCACCAGGAGATCCTGGCCCTTCACCGGGTCCAACCTCCCTACGTTCAGGATCAGGGTGGAGGATCCGGGGATGCCCCACCTCTTGCGGAACCCCGTCCTTAGACCGGGCTTGAAGAGATTCGTGTCCACTCCGTTCTCCACCACCGCCACGGCCCCTTCGGGAAGTCCGCCGATTCGCTCCATCTCCCGGGCGATCTCCCCCGAGACGGCATGGACGAAGGAGGCGGACCTCAAGGCCTTCCTCATACCCCCAGCCAGGAAGGGATTCTTTCCCAGGAGCAAAACGTCCGAACCTCTCCCCGAGAGGATCAAGGGCAACCCCAGCTTCCCCGCCAGCCGGGCCGCCGCCACGCCGTAGGGGTAGAGGTAGATCCCCATGACGGCCTTGTACTTTTCTTTGGAAGGGAATTCCTTGCAGACCTTCCAGGCGGCCCTGGCCACGGCGCCGGCCTGCCAGACCACGCCGATCCCCCTCAAGTGGGAATACCTGGGGTAGTCCACCCAGCGGTCCCCGTCCTTCACCCTGGGAGGGGGGAGGAGTTCGGAGGGGAGAGGAGGACCCAGGAGCTTCCCCAGGAGGGGAAAGGGAACCGGCCTGGGGGAGATGACCTTGCTCTTCCAGCCCGCCTTCTCCTCCAGGGCGCCCAGGAAACGTTGCACGAAGATCCCGTGCCTGGGCCGCCGGGGATCGGGAAAGAGTTCGGTCAAGACCAGGACGTTCACGAAAGCCCCCTTCCCCACTTCTCCCACCACCTGTGGAGGACCAGCAGGGCCCAGAGGGCCTCGGACCGGTCCCGCGCCCCGGACCGGTGCTCTTCGCGCCAGCGAGCCAACTGCCGGCGATCCAGGAGGAGGCGCGCCGCCTCTCCCTCCAGGGCCTCCCGGACCCGGCCGTCCAGCTCCGTCCCGGTCCAGCGGGCGAGAGGAATGGAAAAACCCGCCTTCCGTCTTTCCAGGATTCCCGGACCAAGCCGCTCCACCAGGGCACGGCGAAGGATCCACTTGCCCCTTCCCCCCCTGATCCTCAGGCGGGGAGGGACCTGGAGGGCCCTCTCAAGGAAGGGGTGGTCCAGGAAGGGAGCCCGGGTTTCCAGGGAGACCGCCATGGAAGCCCGGTCGACCTTCACCAGGATGTCCCCGGGCAAGTAGGTCTTCAGGTCCAGGTATTGCACTCTGCTCAGCGTATCGGCCCGCCGGGCCCGAAGAAAGTGTTTCCGGTGGATCTCCAGAGGATCGAAATCTTCCAGCTCCCTCCTCAAGTCCTCGTGGAGCATGGAGAAGGCCTCGGCCGGGGAATGGGCCGACACGGAGTGGACGTAGGCCGAGAACGGATCCCGGGCGAGGTTCTCCAGGGTTGCGCCTGCCCGCATCCACCTGGGGAGACTCCTGGATCGGGGCCAGGCCCGCCCCAAAGGGCCAAGGAAGAACCGTCCCGTTCCCGGCGGAAGGCAACGCCTCACCCGGTTCTCCCAGAGGTCGAACCGGTAGCGCCTGTATCCCGCAAGGGCCTCGTCCCCCCCGTCCCCCGAGAGGGCCACCGTCACGTGTTTCCTGGCTTCCCTGCTCACGTGGTAGGTGGGGAGGGCGGAAGAGTCGAAGAAGGGCTCGTCGAAGTGGAAGGCCAGCAGGTCCAGGTCCCCCGCCGCGTCGGGGGTGGTCTCGTGCTCTTCCAGGCGGATTCCCAGGCGCCCCGCCACGGCCCGGGCCGAGGGCCTCTCGTCGAATGCGGCATCGGGGAACCCGACGCTCACGGCGACCACTTCCTCGCGGAACCTGCTCATGGAGGCCACGATCCCCGCCGAGTCCACTCCTCCCGAGAGGAAGGCCCCCAAGGGGACGTCGGCCACCAGCCTGGCCTCCACGGCTCCGTCCAGGCCCTCCAGGACCTCCCGGGCCGACTCCTCCACGCCCGGATCCCTCCGGTCCAGGAGGGGAAGATCCCAGTAGCACTCCACTCCCCCGCGGCCCCCCTCTTCCGCCCAGAAGAGATGGGCCGGCGGAAGCTTCTCCACGCCCCGGAAGATGCAGTGGGGATCGGGAACGTAGCGAAAGATCAAGGCCTCCCACAGGGCTCCCGGATCCAGTTGCGCAGCCAGGGCGGGATGGGCCAGAAGGGACTTCACCTCCGAGGCGAAGAGGATCCGGTCCCCCAGGCGGGCGAAGTAGAGGGGCTTCTGGCCGAGCCTGTCCCGGGCCAGGAGGAGCCGCCTGCGCCCCCTGTCCACGAGGGCGAAGGCGAACATGCCCCTCAGCCTGGAGGGAAGGTCCAGGCCCCACTCCTGGTAGCCGTGGAGGAGGACCTCCGTGTCGGCCCGGGTCCGGAAGGTATGACCCCGGTCCTCCAGCACCTTCCTCAGTTCCCGGAAGTTGTAGATCTCCCCGTTGAAGGCCGTGACCAGGCCGCCCGAGGCGCTCACCATGGGCTGGTCCCCCGTAACCAGGTCGATCACGGCCAGCCTCCTGTGGTGAAGGCCGTACCAGTCCTCCACCACCTGGCCTCCGCCGTCGGGCCCCCGGTGGACGAGGAGCTTCCCCATTGCGGCCAGGACCTCCCCATCGGGGGGAGGCCCCTGGGGATCGGTCAGGAACTCACCGGTGAATCCGCACAAGGGCTTCCTCCTCCATCTCTTCCAACCTTCGCCTCACGGAGCGGGGAAACCTCCGGCCGGGGCCGGGGGCTCCGGCCAGGACGGCAGGACGCGGGGGCCCTCCCTCTCCTCTCGGGGAAGGGGGGCATTCTCCTCCTTTTCTTCCGCCCGAACCTCCTTTTTCAGGGCCAGGTATTCCAGGACCGTCACCATTCCCACCATCTGGTAGAAAAGATCGAAGTGGGCCCGGTTCAGGAAGGTGGCTCCCACGACGAACCCCACGAAGGAGGCCTCGAACATCTTGGCGTAATCGGCGGTCCAGGGGGGCGCCCTCCCGGCCGAGGCCCGGTTCCGGATCCTCCGCAGGGCGAAGAAGGAGGAGAGGATCAGGGCAAGGAAGCAGAGGAAGGCCGGCGTGCCGCTCTCGGCCCAGATCTGGAGATAGGAGTTGTGGGCCACCCGCCCCCCCTGGGGTGGAGGCCCCGTGTCCCCCCAGACCTGGGGGCTCTCCTCCCAGGCCTCCTGGAAGGAACGCATCCCCACGCCGAAGACAGGGTGGATCAGGACCATCCGAAGGGCCGCCTTCCACGCCTGGAGGCGGCCCATGGCCGAGGAATCCTGCTGGTAGCGCTCGATGGAGGCGATCCGCTCCAGGACGTGCCTGGGGGTGAGGAGGAAGAAGAGGGGGATCACCAGGAGACCCAGGCCGAAAGACTTCCACCGGTGCCGTGACCGCCAGGCGATCACCAGGAAGACCGACGTCATGGCCAGGAATCCCCCCCGGGAATGGGTGAGGAGGATGGTCACCGCCGTGAGGACCACGCTCCCGAAGAGGCCGAGGCGCAGCCACTTCCTCTCCTGGAGGGAACCCAGGTAGAAGAGGAGGGGGATCCCCATGGTGAGGGCCAGGGCGAAGTCGTTGTTGTCCTCCATCATCCCCCCCGGTCCCTGGAGGATGGGGGCCCCTCCGTGGAGGAGCCCGAAGAGTCCCCCCTTGAACCCGAAGAACCCCAGGGAGAGGGCGATGGTCCAGGTAAGGATCTCCAGCCTCCGCCGGGAATCGGTCAGGCCCGTCGTGAGGAGGGCGATGAGGATGATCTTGTCGAACTCCAGGTAGCGCTCCCAGACGAAAGCGTCCTGCCGGTATCCGAAGACCATGGAGAGCCCCACCAGGACCACCAGGAGGAGCATGGTGTAGGTGCGGAAGTCCCGCCGGAAGAAGGGCCTCTCCTTCTCGTTGGCCAGGTACCCCACGATCATCACGATTCCCACGATATAGGAGAACCGCATGGTCCTGGCGAAGCCCCAGCAGAGATCCTGGGCCCTCATGTAGGCCAGCCAGGTGAACACCAGGAGGCCGATGAAGGGATTCCGGAAGGCCGCGGGAAGGCTGCCGAAGACGAAAAGGGTTACCAGCAGGTCCCTCATGGGCGGCTAACCCGTCCGGCCGGCCTTGAAGATCCCGTCCAGGAAGTCCGAGAGGAAGAGGGGCAACCTGGTGGGATCCAGGAAGTAGAGCCCAACCACCAGGGCGACCAGGAGGAAGAGGCCGAGGATCACGCCCAGGACCCAGCGCCTGCGCCGGACGGCCCGGCGCCGCTCCTCCTCGGTCTCCAAGTAGCCCGCCGCTCCCAGGACCGGCACGGGCAGGGCCCGCTCCGCCTCCTCCACCGTCCGGAAGGAGATGCGTAGGATTTCGGTGAGGAGGATGAGGCCGACGGCCGTGCCGACTCCCACGACGAGCCCGATCAGGGCGATCACCAGGTTGCTCGGGTCGTTCGGCGAGGGCGGCGGCCAGGCCTCCTGGTTGACCTCGTAGTACTGCCTGGAATTGAAGAGCTCCAGGCGGCGCTCCTGGCGGGCCACCATGGCCTGGATCTCCTCGAGGCGCTTGCGGGCGCTCCCCTCCGCCTGGATCCGCCGAACGTGTTCCTCGTGGACCTGGGGAAAGGCCTCGCACTGCTTGTCCAGCTCGGCGAGCTGCTCCTTCATCACCTCCAGGCGCTTGCGGGCCGACCGGATCTGGAGCTTCAGGTCCGACAATTCCATCCCCTTTGCCTTCTTGAGGGGATTGGGCACCTCCTTGGAGGAGAGAGCCCCCCTGGCGGCCAGGAGGTTCTTTCTCTGCTCCTCCTTGAGCTTCAGTTGCTCCTCGTAGATCTTCCGCCTGGGGTGGCCCTTCTTCATGAGGGAGAGGCGCTGGCGCAAGCGGAGGATCTCCGCCTCCACGGCCTGGAGGAGAGGATCGTTTCCGGTGGGCCCGGTCAGCTCCACCTCCCTCAGGTAGGGAGGGATCCTGTCGTATTCCTCCTGGAGGGTCCGGAGCTTCACCTCCATGGCCTGGAGGTCGGCCTCGGCCTTCCGGATCTGCGCCTTCAATGCGTCCCGTGCCTTGTAGATCCCCTGGCCCGCCTCCTTGCCGGCGGGATTCACCACCGGGTCCAGCCTGTTGGCCCGCTCGAAGTCGCGCAGGGCGTTCAAGGCGTTGTGCCACTTCTCCCGGGCGTCCATCTCCTGCTCCCTCTCCTTGTCCAGGACGGCCTGGAGACTCCGGCGGAGAGAAAGGAAGCGGTCCTCGAGCCAGAGGGTGCGAAGGGTGTTGGCCATGTCGGCCGCCCGGACGGGGTCCTTGTCGGCGTAGGAGATCCCCAGGATCCCCCCGGCTCCGGGGGTGCCTCCCGAACGGATGGGATAGACCTTGACCCTGCTCCGGACGGCCTCGATGCGGGCCCGCAATTCCGGGTCCTGGGGGTCGGCGGAGAAGAACTCGGGCCACTTGAGTGCCCTGGCGGCCCTGAGGATCATCTTCGGGCTTGCCAGGGTATAGCGGGCGTTCTCCACGATGCCCGCCATGGGGTCCTCGTCGGGCTTGGGAACGGGCCTCCCCTCGAGGCTCACGTCCTTGATCTCCACCCGGGTCTCCGCCCGGTAGTAGCGGGGGATCATGAAGGAGACCAGGGCGCCCACTCCCAGGCCGAGAAGGGCGAGGGGAACGATCAGCCAGCGCCGCCTCCGGAGGATCTCCAGGAGGAACCGGGCCTGGATGCCCGGAAGGCTGAAGTCGAGTTCCGCCATGAGCCTAACCCGGTCCTGTGGGAGGGATCAGAAGATCCCCCCGTAGTAGTAGTCGTTGTTTCCCGTGAGCCAGCGGTAGCTCCATCCCAGGGAGACCAGCCCGAAGGCCGTCGAGAAGAGGCTCTGGAAGGGGTAGGTCAACCTGGAAAGGAAATTGCCCACCGTCCCCAGGAAGGTGGGCGGCACATAGATGATATCGTCCTCCTTGATGTTGATGTTGTAGCCCGAATAGCCCTTCTGGATGATCTCCCTCACATTGACGGTGATCACCTGGGGGTGGGAGGGGTCGGCCCGGATCACCTTCACCTTCCCCAGGTTGGCCACGGGAGTGGGATCCGCCATGGCGACCACGTCCAGGACGGTCATGTCCCCCCTGGTGAAGACCTGGACACCCTTGCGGCGGACCTCGCCGAAGACGAAGAAGACCTTGCCGCCGGTGTTGAGAATCCGGACGGAGAGGTCGATCTTCACCTTGTAGTAGGTGGAGAGTTTCTGCTCGATCAGGCTCTCGATCTGCCGTTCCGTCAGTCCCTCCACGGGAAGGCGGCCCACAAGGGGCACCCAGATGGTTCCGTCGATGGCCACGGTCTGGGCCTGGTTGAGAAGGGAGAGCTCTTCGTCGGTGGCCGCCAGGCCCAGCATGGCCGGGTCGAGGTTGATGTAGATGGTGTCGCCGAAGGCGGCGTAGTTCTCGGCCTGGGCGTCGCCCCGGGCCCTCCTCCCCAGGCCGCCTCCGGGGGGGACGAGGAGTTGCTGGAGTTCCAGGTCTTCATGGACCGAAGAGCACCCCCCGAGCATCCCCGCGGGGAGGCAAAGGAGGAGGGTGAGGAGAAGAAGGGGTCCCGTCCCGGTCATGATCCGCCTCCGTCCGTTCCCCGGAGGCCCGGCGGGGCCGGTGCGGGTCCCCGCCCTCTCACCCCCCGAGCCGCTCACGATACTGCTTTTCATAATACTCCAGGTATTCTCCGCTCTTGACCCGCTTCCACCAGGAGGGATGGTCCACGTACCAGCGGACCGTCTCCTCCAGGCCCTCCTCGAAGTTCCGTTCCGGTCTCCAACCCAGTTCGGCCTGGATCTTGGAGGAATCGATGGCGTAGCGCCTGTCGTGGCCCGGCCTGTCCTTCACGTAGGTGATCAAGTCCTTGGACTTGCCCAGGATCCCCAGGATCCCCTCCACCACCTGGATGTTGGTCCTCTCGGAGTTCCCCCCGATGTTGTAGACCTCACCGGGCCTTCCCGCCAGGAAGACCCGCAGGAGGGCCCTGCAATGGTCTTCCACGTGGATCCAGTCCCTGACGTTGCCCCCGTCGCCGTAGACCGGAAGGGGCTTGTCCTCCAGGGCGTTGGTGATCATCAGGGGGATCAGCTTCTCCGGAAACTGGTAGGGCCCGTAGTTGTTGGAACACCTCGTGATCAGGGCGGGAAAGCCGTGGGTGTGCCAGGCGGCCCGCACCAGGAGATCCGAGCCGGCCTTGGAGGCCGAGTAGGGGGAGTTGGGCGCAAGAGGGGTCTCCTCGGTGAAGTATCCCTCGGGCCCGAGGGAGCCGTAGACCTCGTCCGTGGAGACGTGGAGGAAACGCTCCGTGCCGTGTTTCATGGCGGCGTTCAGGAGGTTCTGGGTTCCCACCACGTTGGTCCTGACGAAAGCCGTGGGATCCAGGACGGACCGGTCCACGTGGCTCTCGGCGGCGAAGTGGATCACCCCCTCCGCGCCCCGGGAGAAGACCGCTTCCAGGGATTGCGGATCCGTGATGTCGGCCTTCACGAACTCGTAGCGCTCGTGGTCCTCCACGTCGGTGAGGTTCTCCAGGTTGCCCGCGTAGGTGAGGGCATCCAGGTTCACGATCTTCCAGTCTTCCAGCTCCTTCAGGGCGAGGCGGATGAAATTGGAACCGATGAAGCCGGCTCCGCCCGTCACGATCAACCTCTTCATTTTCCCCTCTCCTTGGAAGGGGGCAGGATCTCTTCCAGCCCGCCCCTTCTCACCAGGTAGTCCTCCAGGGCCTTCTTCCAGTGCCGGACCTCCATCCCCGTCGCGGCCAGGAGCTTGTCCTTGGAAAGGACCGAGTAGGCCGGCCGGCGGGCGGGAAGGTCCAGGGCCGAGGAGGGGATGGGTTCGATCCGGGTGTGGAAGAGCCCGGCGATCTCCAGGGCCGCCCGGGCGAAATCGAACCAGCTGGCCTCCCCCGTATTGGAGGCGTGGTAGATCCCGGGAGGCGCACCCGATGTGGCCAGGGCCAGGAGCATCCAGGCCAGGTCCACCGTCATGGTGGGACATCCCACCTGGTCGTCCACCACCCGCAGGTCCTCCCCGGCGGAGGCCTTCCTCAGGATGGCCCCGGGGAAATGCCGCCCCCCGGGCCCGTAGAGCCACTGGGTCCGGGCCACCCATGTTCCCTCGGGCCATGCCTCCAGGCAGGCCTTCTCCCCCTCCGCCTTGGACCTCCCATAAACGCAAAGCGGATTGATGGGGTCCTCCTCGGAGTAGGGCGAATTCTTTCCTCCGTCGAAGACGAAGTCCGTGCTGACCATGAGGAAGCGGGCCCCCGCCCTCCTGGCGGCCCGCATCACGTTCAAGGAGCCGTCCCGGTTGACCTGGAAGACCCTCTCCGGGTCCTTCTCGCACCCGTCCACGTCCGTCCTGGCGGCGCAGTGGAAGACCCAGTCCGGCCCGGCGGAGGAAACGGCCTCCTCCACGGCGGAGGCATCCCGGATGTCCACCTCGGGCAGGTCGAAGCCGGAGATCTCCACGCCCTTGCGGGCCCCTTCCTCCAGGAGGGCCTTGCCGAGTTGCCCCCGGCTTCCCGTGACCAGGACTTTCACTGCCACCTCCTCACGGATCCGTCTTGTTGGCCCCGCCCTCGGCGACGAGCCTGGTGGCCCGGTAGAGGGAAGAGATCGTTCCCGCGTCGGTCCACCAGCCGTCCAGGATCTCCCAGGTCATGGCGCCCCGGGCGATGTAGGCGTTGTTCACGTCGGTGATCTCCAGCTCCCCCCTGGCCGAGGGCTTGAGACCCTTCACGATGTCGAAGACCTTCCCGTCGTAGAAATAGATTCCGATGACCGCCAGGTTGGAGGGAGGATTCTCGGGCTTCTCCAGGATCTTCACCACCCGGTCGCCGTCCCTGACGGCCACGCCGAAGCGCTGGGGATCGGGCACCTCCTTGAGGATGATCTTGGCACCCTCGGGCTGGGCCTCGAAATCCTTCGCCGCCTTGACGATGTTCTTCTCGATCAGGTTGTCCCCCAGGATCACGCAGATCTTCTCGCCGTCGGCGAAGTGCTCGGCGAGCCCCAAGGCCTGGGCGATCCCCCCCTCGCCCTCCTGGTAGGTGTAGTGGATCTCCTCCAGGCCGAATTCCTTCCCGTTGCCCAGGAGCCTCAGGAAATCCCCCGCGTTGTTTCCCCCCGTGACGATAAGGATGTCCTTGATCCCCGCGTTCACCAGGGTCTGGATGGGGTAGTAGATCATGGGCTTGTCGTAGACCGGCAGGAGGTGCTTGTTGGTGACCCTTGTCAGGGGATGGAGCCTCGTGCCGAGCCCGCCCGCGAGGATGACGCCTTTCATGGCCTGTTCTCCTTGTACCAAGCCAAGGTCTTCTCGATGCCTTCCCGGAAAGATACGATAGGCCGGAATCCCAGGAGTTCCTCCGCCTTGGTGATGTCAGCCTGGGAATGGGGAACGTCCCCCGGCCTGGGCGGACCGAACCGGGGCTCCACGTCGGCCCCCAGGGCGTCCCTCAGGGTCCGGAAGAGCTCCAGGACGGTGATCCTGTCGCCGCAGGCGAGGTTGATCACCTCTCCCGAGGGGATCTTCCGGTCCATGGCCCTGAGGCATCCGTCCACCACGTTGGCCACGTAGGTGAAATCCCGGGACTGGGTGCCGTCGCCGTCGATCACGGGAGTCTCCCCCGCCAGGAGGAGGCCCGTGAACTTGGCGATGACCCCGCTGTAGGGGGAGTCGGGCACCTGCCTCGGGCCGAAGACGTTGAAGAACCTGAGGATCACGGCCTCCAGGCCGTGGACCTCGGCGGCGGCCTTGAGGGCGAACTCCCCGGCCACCTTGGCGGCCGCGTAGGGAGAGAGGGGCTTCAGGGGGGCGTCTTCCTTCTTGGGCACCCCCGGCACATCGCCGTAGGCGGAGGAGGATCCGGCGAAGACCACCTTGGCCCCCTCCTTCCGGGCCGCCTCGATGACGTGGACCGTTCCCATCAGGTTTACGTCCCAACAGGTGAGAGGATCTTCCACGGACTGGACCACCGAAGGCCTTGCACCCAGGTGGAAGACGCCCTTGCACCCCGTTGCGGCGCCCTTCACGCCCTCCAGGTCCCGGAGATCCCCCTCCAGGACCTCGAGGCCTTCCCCCAGGCCTTCCAGGTTCTCCCTCTTGCCCGAGGAGAAGTCGTCCAGGACCCGGACCCGGTCCCCCCGGTCCAGGAGCCCCCGGACCAGGTGGGAACCGATGAAACCCGCGCCGCCCGTAACCAGGTAGAGTGCCATATTCCTCCCTCTCAGCCTTGGTTCCCCGCTTCCCCGCCTTCGATCTCCCTCTTGAAATACTCCAGAGTGATTCTCAGGCCCTCCTCCACCTGGACCTTGGGTTCCCATCCCAGGACCTTCCTGGCCTTCGTGATGTCGGGCTGGCGGACCTTGGGGTCGTCCACGGGAAGGGGCTTGAAGACGATCTCGCTCTTCCCGCCCGTCAGGTCCCGGACCAGCTCGGCGAACTGGAGGATGCTCATCTCCCTGGGATTTCCGATGTTCACCGGTTCCACCTCGTCCGAGAAGAGGAGCTTCAGGATTCCTTCCACCAGGTCGTCCACGTAGGTGAAGGAGCGGGTCTGGGACCCGTCGCCGAAGACCGTGATGGGCTCCCCCTTGAGCCCCTGGCTCATGAAGGCCGGAAGGGCCCGGCCGTCGTCGAGGCGCATCCTGGGGCCGTAGGTGTTGAAGATCCGGACGATCCTCGTTTCCACACCGTGGAAGCGGTGATAGGCCATCACCAGGGCCTCGGCGAAGCGCTTGGCCTCGTCGTAGACCCCTCTCGGCCCCACGGGATTCACGTTCCCCCAGTAGGTCTCGGGCTGGGGATGGACATTGGGATCACCGTATACCTCGGAAGTGGAGGCCAGGAGGAACCGGGCCTTCCTCTCCTTGGCCAGGCCCAGGGCCTTGTGGGTCCCGAGGCTCCCCACCTTGAGGGTCTGGATGGGGAGTTCCAGGTAGTCCTTGGGGCTCGCCGGCGAGGCGAAGTGCAGGATGTAGTCCAGTCTTCCCGGGACGTGGATGAAGTTGCAGACGTCGTGCTTGACGAAGACGAAGTGGTCCCTTCCCACCAGGTGTTCGATGTTCTTCAGGTTCCCCGTGATCAGATTGTCCATGCAGACGACTTCGATCCCTTTGGCGAGCAGGGCGTCGCACAAGTGGGAACCCAGGAAACCCGCACCACCCGTTACGAGGGCTCTTTCCATGCTTCTTCGACCTTTCTTGGTTCTGTCTGGGAATCACCTAGAAGACTTCACGGCCGGCCCGGCGGAGGCGGTCTCCATCTCCGGGGCCTCTCGAATCACCTGGAAGGGGAGCTTGCGGAAGGCCCGGATCTCCAGGGTCTGGCCCTTCGAGAGGGCGAAGGCGCATCCCCCCCACCGGACCTTCCCCGGCGCCTGGGGCGCGCCGAAGATCCAGGAGAGGCCCTTGGGCCTGGCCTCCAGGCTCTCGCTCCAGGCGAGGCCCAGGGTTCCTTTCCCCAGGGCCTTCACCCGGCCGCCCTCTCCACCCAGGGGGGGAAGGGGCAGAGGAGTGGGTCCCTGGAAGACCGGAAGGATACACCCTTCGTTCCAGCCCAGGTGGATCTCCTTCTTGCGGTCGTGGATGACCACGGGCTTGGGCCCCAAGTTGGCCGCCCGGAACCGCCCCCTCTCGAACCCTAGGGTGAACTGGCACCCCTGGAGATCCACCACGTAACCACCGGGCAACTCCAAGCGGACCAGCCTCTCCGCCGCCTCGGCGAAGAGGGAGTGGAGGGAACGAAAACGCAGGAAGGCGATCCCCCTGTCCAGGCGGACCACCTCCCACCGGGAAGGGGCACGCACGTCCAGGAGGGCCCCGTCGTAGAAGATCTGGAGGGCCCTCCCCCGGTGGCTCAAGGTCACCTGGTAGCCAGGCTCGAGGAGCCGGACCTTCCTCCACCAGGGCAGGATCTCCCAGCCCCGTTCCCCCTCGGCCCGGACCCCGACGATATCGGAATACCGCAAGAGGAGGGAGCGGTCCGGGACGGCGCCCAGGTCGAGGGCCTTCCCCCCTTCCTCCCTGGTCATGGCGATCAGGGCCTCCCAGAGGCCCATGCCCGTTCCGAGCCTCGGGGCCGTTCCCCTGGGGCCGGTGACGGGCATGGCCGGGACGGTCCCCGCGGCGGGGGAGCGCCCCGGGAGGGGGAACCGCAAGGGGCTCTTCCGGGAGGGAGGTTGGACCGCTCCGGGCCGACTTCCCTCCCTGGTGGAACGGGCGGGTCTCTCCGGAAGAAGGGGAAACTGGGCGGAGCCCAGGCCCGCCAGGACCGGCAAGGCGAGAAGGCTGATGAGGCGGGCCCGGACGGCGTCCATCAAGAGTCCTCGTCCACGGGATACTTGGGCCCCGTGAAGGGCGGAGGTTCCGGGCCTGCGCCCTCTTCCTCCCGGTCCGCCTTCTTGGGGGCCTTTCCGGCGAAACTTTCGAAGTCGATCTCCACCTCCACCCGGGCTCCCTCCCCTAGGGGGACCATCTCCTGGAACTTCTCCCGCAGGACCTTCCGGAGCTTTTCGCTGATCTCCAGGATGTTGGAGCCCTCCCGGGCGTTGTAGGCGGCGTGGATCTTCACCCTCTTGGGGCCGGGCCTCATGATGGAGATCTTGCACCGGGTCACCTCGGGGAGTTGTTCCGCCGCCGCCTTGAGTTCGTTCCTGATGGCCTCCACGGCGACCCGGACGCCTCCGCCGGCGCCGCCGTGGCTCAAGATATAGTCTTCGTTCTCTCCGCTCCCCCGCCTGAACACATAGAGCCTGAGAAGATTGAGGACGAAGAGGACCCACCCCACCACCAGGGCCGTCCCCACGGCGTGGCGGTAGGGGCTCTCCCCCCCGAGCTGGAGCCAGAGCCAGGTGAGGAAGATCGCCCCGCCGAGAACGGCCAGGCCGTTCAGGAAGTGGAGGAGCCAGGCCACGAGGCTTCGGAAATCTCGATCCATGGCACGTCAGGCCTCACTGCTGAAGTAACGGTCGATGAAACCGGTGTCGAACACCCCCCGGACGAAGTCGTGGTGCTCCAGGATCTTCCTGTGCAGGGGGATCGTGGTCTTGACCCCCTCGATGATGAACTCCCCCAGAGCCCTCTTGGCGACGGCCAGGGCGTCGGCCCGGTCCCTCCCCTTGACGATCAGCTTCCCCACCAGGGAATCGAAGGCCGAAGGGATCCTGTAACCCGAATAGGAATGGGAGTCCCACCGGACTCCCCGCCCGCCGGGGGGGACGATGAGGTCGATGACCCCGGGAGAGGGGGAGAAGTTCCTCTCCGGGTCCTCGGCGTTGATCCTAAACTCGATGGCGTGGCCCTGGATCCGGACGTCCTCCTGGCGGAAGGACAGGGGCTCCCCGGCGGCGGCCATGATCTGCTCCTTGATGAGGTCCATCCCGGTGACCTCCTCGGTGACGGGATGCTCCACCTGGATCCGGGCGTTCACTTCGATGAAGTAGAACTCGCCCGTCGGGGCCAGGAGGAATTCCACCGTTCCCGCCCCCTCGTAGCCCACGGCCTGGGCGATCCGGACCGCCGCCTCCCCCATCCTCTTGCGGAGCTCCGGATCCACGGCCGGGCTCGGCGACTCCTCCACGAGCTTCTGGTGCCTCCTCTGGAGGGAGCAGTCCCTCTCCCCCAGGTAGACCACGTTTCCGTGCTGGTCTCCCAGGATCTGGATCTCCACGTGCCTGGGCCTCTCGATGAGCTTCTCCACGTAGAGGTCGCCGTTCTTGAAGGCCGCCTGGGCCTCGCTCCTGGCGGCGTGGAAAGTGGCCCGGAGATCCTCCTCGTTCTGGGCGATCCGCATTCCCCTGCCGCCCCCACCGGCCGATGCCTTGATGAGCACGGGGAAGCCCAGCTCTCCCGCGATGGAGACGGCCTTCTCCTCGTCGGCCACGAGGCCCGACGACCCGGGCACGACGGGCACCCCCACCTTCTGGACCACCTCCCGGGCCTTGGCCTTGTTCCCCAGGAGTCCGATGGTCTCGGGGGAAGGGCCGATGAACTTCAGGTTGCAGGACTGGCAGATCTCGGCGAAGTGGGCGTTCTCGGCGAGGAACCCGTAACCCGGGTGGATGGCGTCCACGTTGGCGATCTCGGCGGCGGCGATCAGCGTGGGGATGTCCAGGTAGGGCCGGCTCGTGCCGGCGGGCCCGATGCAGAGGGTCTCATCGGCGAACCGGAGGTAGACGGCCTGCGAATCCTCCTCGGAATAGACCCCCACCGTTTCGATCCCCAGCTCCTTGCAGGCCCGGATCACCCGCAGGGCGATCTCCCCCCGGTTGGCGATGAGTATCCGCTGGAACACAGGTCCTCCCTCCTAGAGGGGCCTCAAGATGAAGAGAGGTTGCCCGAATTCCACGGGCTCCTCGTTCTCCACCAGGATGTCCACGATCTCCACGTCCTCTTCGGCCTTGATCTCGTTCATGATCTTCATGGCCTCGATGATGCAAAGGGTGGTGCCCGCCGAGACTTTGTCGCCCTTCTTGACGAAGGGGTCGGCGCCGGGAGCCGGGGCCCGGTAGAAGGTTCCCACCATGGGAGAATGGAAGATCCGGGTCCCCTCAGGGGCGGCGGGAGCCTTGCCCCCGCCCTCCTTGGCGGGGGCCGCCCCTTCGGGCACGACCTGCATGGGATTCATCTGGGGAGGAGGAGCCGCCATGGGGATCAGTTCCCTGCGCACCTCGGCCTCCTTGAACCGGATCCTGAGGTGACGGCCTTCCTCTTCGATCTCCATCTCCAGGACGTCGCTCCTGGAAAGGATGTCCAGGAGTTTCTTGATCTCTTTAAGGTCCACCGAGGAGTCTCCTTGGATCTTCCTTCCCGGCGTAGGCCCGCATCGGAGGCCTCCCGCCGGGAGGGGAGAGCCTCAACGCTGACATTCCGGACCCGGGAAACTCTTCCCGGACTCTACCTGCCCCCGGACTGCTTCCGGGAAGGAGGTAGGATACATGATTCTCTCCCTGTCCACGACTTTTGTCCCGCCCGGGGAAGGCCGGTAGAACCGGACAGGCCCGGGGAAAGTCCCCTCTCGAGGGAAGACCTGGCAAAGAGTCCCTGGCCTGGTCCGAAAGAAGACGTATAAAACGAAAAGACCAAGCCCGAGGGGCGGGCGGGAGGTTCGGCGAAGATCCAGGTTTCACCGGCCCCCCCGGAAAGGCCGAACACAAGAATGGCTTTCCTGGTTCTCCCGGGCCCGGAGGGTCCCTCCCGGCCTCCAGGCGGTTACCTGCCCGACCCTGGAGTTGGTAGAGGAAAAACGAAGGACATCGAAGGAAGAAAGGATCCGGGGATGAAAACCATGCGGGTTCAGGCGGCCCTGGCGGGCCTTCTCGCCGTGACGGCTCTTTGGACAGGCGGGACGCCCGCCCAGGAGAGGACGGCCGCCCGGAAGGACCCTCTCAAGATCCTCCAGGCCGTGCTCTCCCAGGCCGAAGCCGCCCCCCTTTCCTCCCTGGACCTCCTGGCCCGCCAGGTGGAAGAGGCCTCGGCCGGCAAGGAGGACCAGGTGGCCACGGCCATCCTGGAATCCAAGGCGGAGGGGCCCAAGGCCAGGGTGCTCCGGGCCAGGATGCTCATGGACCTTGCGGCCGACACCTACGCCGCCGAAGTGGTCCAGATCCTCCAGCCCGTGGCGGAGAAGAGCCCCAAGGAAATCCGCCTCCGGGCCCTGGCCCTCCTGGGGAACTCCATCCTGGCCAGGTCCTCGGCGGCACCCGAGGCGGCGGAAATCCTCCTGAAGGTCCTCCTCTCCCCGGCGGCCCCCCCGGAGGTGAAGCTCGCCGCCGCCCGGTCGGCCTGGGCCGTGGGGGATTCCTCCACCAGGCGCAAGGTCAAGAAGGCCCTCCTTCCCTTCCTCCAGTCGGCCGATCCCAAGCTTCGCGTGGCCGGAGCCTTGACCCTGGCCGAGATGGGCGACATCTCCCGGGCCCGCTCCATCCTCCTCCAGATCCGGGACCAGCCCACCCTCCAGGGAAGGCTGGCCCGGGCCTTCCTGAAGCAGGACGAGATCCTGAGAGGGGTGGAGGCCTGGAAGCGCTCTTTCCTCAATTTCTACAAGGGGAAGCTCCTCGAGCCCCAAGGCGGTCCCCAGTCGAAGGATCCCCTGGCGGTGGTCCGGGAGGTGATGGCCAAGATCAAGTGGGGCCACGTGGAGGGGGACAAGCTCAAGGTCCAGGACCTGGTGACGGCCGCCGCCAAGGGGATGTGCCAGGCCTGTGACCCCCATACGGCCTTCATCACGGGCAAGGAGTTCGCCCGGTTCTACTTCGACCTCCAGAGGGACTACGGCGGGATCGGGGCCTTCGTGAACTTCGACGAGAACGACGTCTTCGGCATCACCAGGCCCATCTACGGCGGCCCGGCCTACAAGGCGGGCCTGCGCTCGGGGGACAAGATCCTCAAGATCGACGGCTGGGAGGTCCCCAGGAGCCCGGACAAGCTGGAGGAGATCATCAGCCGCCTGAAGGGGAAGCCCGGGACCAAGGTGAAAGTCTCGGTCTACCGGGCGGGCTGGCAGGCTCCCAAGGACGTGGTCATCACCAGGGCCAAGGTCCAGGTGCCGAGCGTCCAGTCCCAGCTCCTTCCCGGCGGGGTGGCCTACGTGGAGCTGATCACCTTCGCCAGGAACTCCGCCCTCGAGGTGGACAAGGCCATCCAGAGGATGGCCGCCAAAGGGGCCAACTCGGTGATCCTGGACCTCAGGAACAACACGGGAGGCTACCTCCAGACCGCCGTGGAGATCGCCGATCTCTTCCTTCCCCCGGGGAAACTCGTGGTCTATTCCAAGGGAAGGATCACGCCCATCGAACGCCACTTCACCAGGAGGCCCGCCAGGGTTCCCGCCAAGTGGCCCATGGTGATCCTGGTGAACGACCGGACCGCTTCGGCCTCGGAGATCCTCTCGGGGTGCCTGAAGTACTACGGCAGGGCGATCCTCGTGGGAAAACGGACCTACGGAAAAGGATCGGTCCAGCAGCTCTTCCCCCTGCGGAGCATGCCCGACGACGGTTTCGACGACGCGAACCACAACTTCCGCCACGACGAGTGGGAGAAGGTCACCAAGGACTACAACCACAACGGGAAGTTCGATTACGGTCCCAGGCTCAAGCTCACCATCGCCTACTACTACCTTCCCAACGACACCTGCATCAACAGGCGCTACGCCTCCGACGGAAGGCTGATCGACAGAGGAGGCATCGAGCCCGACGAGGTGGTCGAGATGGCCGTGATCCCGGGCTGGAAGTGGGAGGAGATCTTCGACCTCATGAAGAAAGGGGTGTTCCGCAAGTACGTCAGCGAGCACCTGCCCAAGTACAAGGACCTCTTCATGAAACTCGCCCTCGGGGACAGGCGGGACTGGAAGCAATACCCGGACTTCGAGAAATTCTACGAATCCCTCGGATCCCACCTGGACAAGGACGACGTGAGGCTCTGGATCCGGGTCGCCGTAAGAGAGGCCGTTGCGGACATCCGGGGCAAGGCCTTCCCTGGAGGGAGGATCCTGGGAGACTACCAGGAGGACCTCCAGCTCCAGACGGCGTTGAAGAAGATCCTGGCCGAAAGGAAGGTGGACTGGCACGGCATCGCCGCCTACAGGGACACCTTCCTGGACAAGAAGACCGCCAAGAAGCAGTAGCGCCCGGCGCCGGGGAAGGCCCTTCTCCGAACGGCCTTCCCTGAAGGCGGGGCGGGTTCCGCCCCCTCTCCAGGGGAATCCCCGCCTTCGGGGGAGTCAGAGGATCCGCTCGATCCGTCTTCTGCGGGAGGGTTCGGCCTCCGGGATGGAGCCTCTTCCCATCAAGGGAAGGAAGACCCCCCGGAAGCGGGTGAGGAACCTCTCCACGGCCCGGCCCGTGGCTCCCTCCAGGGAGGGCCCCTCCCGGGAGAGAAGCCACCTCAGGATCTCTACGGGCCAGGCGGCGCAACGAAAACCCACCGTGGAGGCCCATTCGTTCCAGCCTTTCCTGGGCGAGAGCCTTCCCGGGATGGTGTGCCCCACCCGTTCCATGCGGGAGGCGTAACTCCAACCCATCCAGGCCCAGGGGCGGCGGATCCGGTCCCACTCGGCCCTCCCCAAGGGAGCCAGGAAGGGCAAGAGGGGCTTCCACCAGGAGAGGCCTCTCCGCGGAAGGGCCCAGACCGCCCCCTCCAGGGAGAAGCGAAGCCCCAGGGAGGCGGAAGGGTCCTCTTCCTCCAGCCCGGCGCCGGCCCCCGCCCCCCTGGGGGGGGGAGAAAGGGGCAGGCGGACCCACTCGGCCACGTTGCCCACCAGGTCGTAGATCCTGGTGCCCCTGGTGGCTCCCAGTTCGAAGGTCCCCACGTCGGCCGGTCTTCCCAGGCCCAACTCGGCCGTATTGCACTTGAGTTCGTCCCAGTGGGCCCGGTCGAACTCCTCCCCCCAGGGGAAGGACTCCTTCTTGGCCCCCCTGATGCCCACGGCCCATTCCCACTCCTTGGAGAGGGGAAGGCGCATTCCACGCCAGTGGGCGTAAGAGAGGGCCTGGCCGGGAGAAACCCTGGTGACGGGCCGGTCCTCCTTCTCGGGGACGGGCCCCTTCCTCCCGGCCCAGAGGATCCGCAGAGGTTCGGGGGGGCGCTTTCCCTGGTGGGCCAGGTAGGCGGCGAACTGCCCCTGGGTCACCTCGAAACGATCCAGGAAGAAGGACTCCACCCTGCCGCCCCCGCCCTCCAGGAAGGCCAGGAGGCGGAGACCCTCCACCCGGGGATCCACCTTCCCGGGAGGAGAGGGCTCCTCCCTCCCGGTGCAACCCGGCGCCCAGAGGCTCAGGCAGAGGACCGCCGCCACGAGAAAGGGCCGCTTTCCCGGCGGGAAGCGACCCTTCCGAGGACGGAACGATCCGGGATGGGGGCTACTCTTTCCCAAGGATGAGGATCTCCACCCTCCGGTTCCTTCTCTTGGCCTCGGGCGTATTTCCCGGAACGCGGGGACGGAACTCTCCATAGCCCGCCACCTCCATCCTCCGGCGGGGCACGCCGCACTTGGCCAGGAACTCCGCCACGGAGACGGCCCGGTTGGCGCTCAGGTCCAGGTTGCTCCGCCAGTGACTCTTGCGGATCGGGTCGGTGTCGGTGTGGCCGGCGATCCGGACCCGGAAGCCCTCCCTTTTCAGGACCCGGGCCACGCGCCGCAAGGTGGCCTTTCCCTCGGGAGAGAGCTCGGCCTTTCCAGAAGCGAAGAGGACTTCCCCCTGGATGGAGAGGGAGACGCCCTCCTTCCCCTGGATGACCTCCACGTTGGGGCCCAACTCCCCCACGCCGCCCAGGCTCTTCTTCAACCGGGCCACCAGGGCATCCAGCTCGGCCTTCCGGGCCTGGATGGCCTTGGCGTCCCCCAGGAGGGCCTGGGCCTTTGCGAGCTTGTTCTTGAGCTGGTCCCTGTCCCGCTCCACCTCCTGGATGTAGCGCTTGCTCTCTTCCAGGGCCTTCTCGGTGTTGCGCAGGGCGTTGTAGGTGCGCAAGTAGGAATCCCGGCTCACGCAGGAAGACAGAAGCCCCCAAGCCGGCAAGGCCAGCATCAGGAGCGCCAGCGACTTCTTACCCATGGATCTCCTCCCTCTGGGGCCCCGGGGGTGACCCGGGGCCCGCCCTGCCTCACTTGACCATGTTGGCCAAGAAGCTCGTCAAGTCGTTCACCTGGGCCTTGGCGGCGGCCATCAAGGCAAAGATGCCGTAGAGCATGATCACCGCCGTGCCCACCAGGAGGACCCGCTCCCAGGTGGATTCCTCGTCGGCCTTGGCAGTCTCATCCCTGCGGACCCGGGTCCTGGCGCGGGGAGCGGCGGCCCTGGCCCGGCGGCCCGGCTTCTCGGCCTTCTCCTCTTCCTGGGCAGGAAGCTGGATGTCCTCTTCCAGGACCTCCGGCTCGGCCTCGAGGAGGGTGTCCTCTTCGGAGATCTCCGCCGTGGCCATGCCCTCGTCCACCCCTTCCTCGTCCACGAAGAGGAGCTCTTCCACTTCCTCCCCGCCTCCGGTGCGGGCCTTGGAGGCCAGTTTCTCCACCTCTTCCCTGCGGAACTTCACGGACTCACCGTCGCGAATCCCCCGGATCTCGCCCTCGGACATGAGCTTCTTCAGCTCGGCGCTGCGCATGTTCAGCTCTTTCAGGGCGTCTTCGAAAGAAATGTAGTCTTGTGACACGGTTACCTCCTGAGGGTAGATCTCGCTCGTTTCTGCTTCCTTCCGCCGGAGTCGGGCACCGGCTCAGTCGCCTCCCGGCCCCCGGGAGCCTTTCCATCCCGAGGTCCTTCCGGACCGGCCGGGGAGAAGGCCTTTCTTCTGAAAGATAGCCCGTAATTCCTTGTAGGACACCTCGGAATCATCGTTGTAGGACTCAGTTTGCAGGTCAAGGTCGATCTTTCGTGCCCCAACCCAGACCACTCGGCGGGAACTCTTCGCCCCGCCCCGGGCCTCGTAGACCGAGAGGACCTTGGCCTTTGTATCGATCACGTACAGCACCGAGGTGCCCACGCCGTAGTCTCCCGTGACGGCGATCATGTCCCCGTTGGCCGCCCCCGAGGAAAACCGGGTGGATGAAGTGGGGAGGACCTGGGTCTTGGGGGGAGGGGGAGTCTTGGGGGCGGGCTTCACCGGAAGCCTCCTCCCGGGCACCCCCTGGGATTCCATCACGTTGAACTGGAGCCCCGCCAGGAAGAGAGTGGTCCCGGCCAGGACCATGATCACCAGGTTTTTGGCTCGGTCTTTGTCCATCGTCGAACACGCACCCTTCCCCTCTCACGCCACCCCGGGGCGGGCGAGGAAAAGAGGATCATATAGGGAAAGAGGGACTTTCGGGAAGGGGGTCCCCCCCGGGGAGGATCAAAACCGCTTCCACTCCCCGACGATCTCCTCCCAGAGGTCCTGGACCGTCACGATCCCCAGGGCCCTCCCCCCCCCTCCCCGGACCAGGGCGATCCTGGAACCCTTCCGCTGGAGGAGCAGGAGAGCCCGGTCCACGGCCATCTCCGCCGGGAGTTCCTCCAACCTCCGCAGGTGGGCCCGGATGGGGGCTCCCGGCCTGGGATCGTAGAGCACGTCCAGGAGGTAGACGTAACCCTCCAGGCTCCCTTCCCCGCCGCCCCCCCGGACGGGGAAGCGGGAAAAGGGCCTCTCCCTCGCCCAGGCAAGGAACTCCTCCTTCTTCCAAGAGAGCTCCGCCATGGCCACCTTGTCCATGGGCACCAGGACGTCCTTCACCTCCACCCGGTGGAGTTCCACGAGCCTCCCCGCCAGCTCGGACTGGACCCGGGAAAGGACTCCCTTCCCACCCTTTCCTCCCAGGAGGACCTTCAGGCCCTCCTTCCCCGCAAGGGGAGAGAGGACGCCCCCCGCGCCCCGGGCCAGGCGGATGGCCACCCGGGCCGGAAGGGCCAGGACCAGGGTGAGGGGAGAGAAGAGAACCCCCGCCAGGGAGATCCCGTAGGAGAGCTTGTAGGTGAGGCTCTCCGCCTTGGCCCTGAAGAGGACTTTGGGAATCACTTCCCCGAAAAGGAAGAGCAGGGGCGTCAGGAAGAGCGTGTTGAAGAGAAAGACCCACCCCCGTCCCTCCCCCGCCCCGGCGGGAAGGATCCTCTCGAGGAAGGCCTCCCCCAGGTGGGTGGCCAGGTCCACCGACAGGTTGGTTCCCAGGAGGACCACCGCCATGAGCCAGGCCGGCCGGGCCAGGTGCTGGAGGAGCCGGCGGGCCGCCGGGTCGTTTTCCTCGGCCCGCAATTCGAGGCGGAGCTTGTTCAGGGAGTAGTAGCCCGTCTCCATCCCGGAAAAATACCCGGAAAGGAGTACGGCCGTGAAAAGCCCGAGGAAGAGGAGGAAGGTCATCGTTCCTCCTCCCCGGGCCCGGGCCCGCCTTTCCCCCCGCCCTCTTCTTCCAGGCGGGTCATCTCCAGGAGGACCACCCGTTTCTTCCGGACCTTGAGCACCTCGAAGAGGTAGGGGCCGAAGCGGGCCCGGTCCCCCTCGGCGGGGATCCTCCCCAAAAGCCAGGCGGTCAGTCCGCCCACGGTCTCCACCTTGGCGGGGATCTCACCGTCGGGGAGGAAGCGCTCGGCCCACTCCCGGGCGGAGAGGGTCCCCTCGATGTGCCAGCAGTCCTTTCCTACCTGCCGGATCTCGTCGCCGGGCTTTTCGTATTCTTCGCTCAGCTCCCCCACGATGGCCTCGGCCAGGTGCTCCGCAGAGAGAAGCCCGGCGAGACCCCCGTATTCGTCCACGGCGAAGGCGAAGTCCACCCCTCCCTTGCGGAACACCTCCAGGGCCGCCTCGAGCCTTGCCACCTCGGGAACCGCCGGCAGCTTTCGGATCCTGTCGATGAGGGGGGCCCCGTCGTCCTCCAGGAAGATCCTCCTGGCCGTAACCATACCAAGAGCCCGGTCCAGGTCCCCCCGGAAGACCACCGCCCAAGGAAGGGCCTTCTCCATCATGAAGGTCTTGATTCCCTCGATCCCCTCGTCCAGGTCGAAGGCGGGCAGATCCACCCTGGGGATCATGACCTCCCGGACCTTGAGTTCCCCCAGCTCCACGACCTCCCGGAGGAGGGCGGCCGTCCTGGAGTCGAGGCCGAAACGGCCCGCCTTCCCGTGGATCACCTTCGCCACCTCGGGAGGAGTGAGGCGCCGCTCCTCTTCCCCCTCCCGGGCCAGGTCCCCCAGGAACCACCCCGCCACGGCGGCGAGGAACTTCCTCGGCGGCCCGAAGACCAGGTGGAAGAAGGAGAGGGGAGGGGCCACGACCCGGGCCGCCCTGAGGGGCATCCCCATGGCAAGGGTCTTGGGGACGATCTCGCCCAGGACCAGGAGCAAGAGAAGGGCCCCCAGGGTGAGGCCCGCCTTCTCCCAGAATCCCTCCAGGTGTTCCAATGTGGAGGCGGCAAGACTGAAATAGAGGACGTTCACCGCCAGGTTGCCCAGGAGGATCGTGGAAAGGAGGGAGCCCGGATCCTCCAGGAGCCTCCCGATGATCCGGTCCAAGGGATTCCTGCTCCCCGGGAAGCTCTCCTCAAGCTCGGGCGGGAGACTGAAGAAGGCCGTCTCGCTCCCCGAGAAGAACCCCGAAAGGAGGAGGAGGAAGAGCATCGCACCGAGCTGGAACTCCAAGTCAGGCCTCCTCTCCCTGCGCGGCCGGCATGGTGAGGATCACCCGGCAGCCTCTCCCGGGGGAAGTATCCATCTCCAAGGTGCCCCCGTGGTTGCGGACGATGGCGAAGGCGATGGCCAGGCCCATGCCCGTCCCCTTTCCGACATCCTTGGTGGAGAAGAAGGGGTCGAAGACCCGGTCCGCCAGGGCGGGATCCATGCCCGGGCCGTCGTCCTCCACCACGGCCCGGACCGCCGCCTCCTCTCCGGCGGAAGAAACCCTCTCCACCTTCACGGCGAGCCTGGGCCCGAAACCCCTTCCTTCCGTCCGGATTCTCTCCTCCAGGGCGTCCAGGCCGTTCACGAGAAGGTTCAGGAAGACCTGCTGGAGTTCGCCGAAGTCCCCCCGGACCAGGCAATCCTCGCCGGTCACGACCAGATCCACCCCCAGCTTCCCGGCCCGGTGCTCCACGAAGGCCGCCGCCTTGGCCGCAGCCTCCAGGAGGGAGAAGACCGAGGGCTCGACCTTCCTGGGGGCGAACTCCAGGACCCGGCGGACCGTTGCGGCGATCCGCTCCAGGCCCTCCTCGATCAGCTCCAGGTACTCCAGGACCTCGGGATCGGAGGGGCACTTCTCCTTCACCCTCCTCAGGGCGTTCACGATCCCCCCAAGGGGGTTGTTGATCTCGTGGGCGATCCCGGCGGCGAGAGACCCCATGGCGGCCAGCCTGGAAGAGAGGAGGAGTTGGCGCTCCTTCTTCTGGACCTCCTGGATGGCCTTGGCCACTTCCCGCTCCAGTTCCTCCCGGAAGGAACGCACCCGCTCGATGGTATTGCTGAAGACCTCGGCGAGAGTCTCCACCTCGGCCGACCCCCCCTTGACCCGGAGGGGTGTCCTGTCGTCGCCGGCGGCGAGGCGCCGGGCTCTCTCGGCCAGGGTCTCCAAAGGCCCCACGAGGTAACGGGAGAGAGCGAGGTAGAGGACCAGGATCAGGAAGAGCGTGGCCCCTCCAAGGACGGCCAGGGGGCCGGCGATCTCCCTGTGGCGGATGGGCGGAAGCTTGGGAACGTAGTAGACGGCGCCGATGGGGACGGCCTTCTCGGGGGAGAGGAGCACCTCGCACCTTCCCCGCCCCACCTCCACCACGCCTCCCGTTGCGATGGCCTCCCTGAGCCCCGCCTCCACGGCTTCCCTGTCGAAATCGGGGGGCCTGTGCAGGGCCCCCAGGGGATTCAGGTAGATCTGGTGGGGGCCGAGGAAGGTGAAGGCCTTGTTGACGATCACGGCATCCCGGAAATGACGCTTCCACTGGGGCCAGCCCAGGATCTTCGGCACCGTCAGGTGGGCCGCCCCGATCCCGGCGTTCAGCTTGGCCATGACCACCTGGATGTTCTTGCGCCAGTTGGCCACCTGAAGGTCGTAGATGTTCTTCTCTTCCCGGAGGAAGACCAGGACCAGGGCCCCGGCGGCGGCCAGGTTCACCGCCAGGATGGTGAGCAGGACCCTCATCCGGAGCGACAAGTTCCGTCCCTTTCCGCCGCCCGGAGGCAGGATCAGACCCCCCTTCCCAGGCGCTGGACCAGTTCCACCATGGGCAGGAGCAGGGAGGCCATGATGAGACCCACCACGACGGCAAGGAAGACGATGATCACGGGCTCGATCACCTTGAAGATCACGAAGATCTTCTGGTCCACCTCCTTCTCGTAGCGCTCGGCGATCTTGAGGAGCATCCTGTCGAGTTCGCCCGTCTCCTCCCCAACGTCCACCATGTTCACCACGATGTCGTCGAAGACGGGGCTCTCCTGCATGGGCCGGGCCAGGCCCTCCCCTTCCCGGATGGAGGAGCGGATGGCCTCCACGGCCCTCTGGACCTCCCGGTTCCCCAGGGAGGCCTTCACGATCTCCAGGGCCTCCAGGTGGGGGACGCCCGACTGGATCAAGGTGCCGAAGGTCCTGGCGAACCGGGCCAGGAGGGACTTGCGCTGCATGTCCCCCAGGATGGGGATCCTGAGGAGGAGCCGGTCCCTTCCCAGGCGGTATCCCGCCGACTTGGCCAGAAGGACCCGGTGGAGCAGGTAGAGGAGAACCGCCCCGAGGAGCACGACCCAACCCCACTTCTGGACGGCCTCGCTCAGGTTCATCATGGTCTGGGTGATCCAGGGGAGGTCGATCCGCTCCCGGGCGAAGATCTTGGCGAAAGTGGGGATCACGAAGACCAGGAGCACCGTGATCACGGCGAAGGCCAGGCCCAGGACCACGACGGGGTAGAAGAGGGCGCCTTTTACCCTTGAGCGAATCTCCTGGATCCGGCCCATGAATTCGGCCAACCTGAGGAGGATCACGTCCTGGACGCCGCCGAGCTCACCCGCCCGGACCATGTTGGTGTAGAGGGTGTCGAAGACCTTGGGGTGCTTCTCCATGGCCTCCGAGAGAGCACTTCCGCTCTCCACGTCCCGGGTCACCTGCTGGAGGACCTCCTTGAAGGGCCCGGGGGGCATCTGGCCCTCCAGGATCCGCAAGGCCCGGACGATGGGGATCCCGGCGTCGAGGAGGGTGGCCAGTTGCACGGTGAACTCGGAGAGTTTCCCCATGGGGACCTTCCGTCCCCCGGGAAGGCGGATCCCGGAAAGACGCCCCCCCGGCCCGGCGGGGCCTCCCGGGCTCTTCGCCCTGGATTGGACCGAGATCTTCCGCTGGAGTTTCTTCGCCATGACCTTCGCTTCCTGTCCACCCTGGGGTTGGAAGGATTCTAGCCTGGGCCTCCCGGGGCCACCAGGACGAGGAGAAGGGTGACCCCGGGCCTTCCTCCTGGTAGAAAGTCCTTCGGGGAGGCGGGGAAACGGAGAGAAACCCAGGACGGGAAAAAGATCCGACAGGGGCGAAACACATGACGATCCGAACGAAGAAGGCCGTTCTGGCCGACGCCGTCCTTTTTTCTTCTCCCCGGGAGAGGAACTTCGCCCGGGAGGTCTCCCTGGTCCTGGGAGGTGCCCTGGCCGTGGCCCTCCTGGCCCGCCTGGAGATCCGCCTTCCCTTCTCCCCCGTCCCCATCACGGGCCAGACCCTGGGGGTCCTCCTGGCCGGGGCCCTGCTGGGAAGCCGCCGGGCCTTCGCCGCCATGCTCCTCTACCTGGCCTCGGGCCTGGCGGGAGCGCCGGTCTTCGCCGGCGGCGGTGCCGGCCCCGCCTGGATCCTGGGCCCCACGGGCGGCTACCTGGCAGGTTTCCCCGCGGCGGCCTGGACGGCGGGCTTCCTGGCCGAGCGGGGCTGGGACCGCTCCTGGAAGACGGCCCTTCCCGCCATGGCGGCGGGGAACGTGGTTCTCTACCTCTTCGGTCTTCCCTGGCTGGCCGCCTTCGTCGGCCCCTCCCGGGCCCCCCTCTTGGGGCTCTACCCCTTCCTCGCCGGAGACGTGGTGAAGATCCTCCTGGCCGGAGCGGTCCTACCTGCAGGGTGGAAGTTCCTCGGGAAGAACCCCTCGGAGGACGGTGAGACGGAGGAGGTTTCCAGGGGAGAAGAGATCCCCTAGCGCCGCCGGCTCCTGCCCCGGGTCTTCTTCTTCCTGGCGGCCCGCATGAACTTCAGGGTGAACTGGGGATCCTCCCCGGTCTCACCCTGTTCCCCGCCCTCTCCCGGAGAGATCTTGTCGAAGACCTGGTCCAGCGAATTGGAGAGGGCGTCCAGGTCCTCGTTGGCGTCCAGGGCTGCCAGGGCCCACTCCACCGATTCCTGGACGGACTGGGGCTGGTCCAGGAGGGACTCGGGGCCTCCTGGGGGCACGATGATCCCCAGCTTGGCGAACTCCGCCAGCATGGAGGCCACCTCGAAGGGAGGGATCCCCCCGTCCTCGGCCATGGTCCTCACGGTGTTCTCCCCGTTGATCATGGCCAGGAGCTTGATCTGGCTGGCGTCCAGGGCCATCTCGGCCAGGACGGAGAACCGGTCCGGCGCGGGCTCGATGGGCGTATCCATGTCGGGGATGATCCGCTTGATGAGCCGCCAATCGTCCATCTGCTTGTGGGCCTCCAGCAGAATGGGCATGACGTCCAGGCGGATATCGAACCTCTCCGCGAACTCGGGGAGGTCCTGCATGGAGATCCAGCGGTAGCTGCACTCCGAGGACTCCCGGATGAACTCGTAGATCAGCTCCCCTCCCTGGTCCCGGAGGAAGCTCAGGAATTCGTCCTCTTCGAAGAAGCCCTTCTCGAGGAAGTGGAGGAAGATGGGGAGGCCTTCCTCGACGAAGCGCTCCTCCGCCTCCCTGGCCATCTCCACCGGAATCTCCCGGTATTCCTTGAGCCCCTCCCCCCGGATCACCCTCCGGGTGAGCTTGTGGGGGGAGACGAAGGCCACGTGGCCCTCCTTGAAGTACATCTCCACGCAGTTGTCGGGCTTCTCCACGACGAAGACGCCCGTGTGGTGGCCCGCCGTGAGCAACTGCATCACCTCCTCCACGGCGATGAAGTCGCCCTTCCCGGCGAAGTTGAACTCCTGGGGGGCGCTCTGTTCCAGCAGGATCCGGTCCAGGCTCAGGGCAAGCTCCCCCAGGGCGCTGGCCGTGAAGACCGTGCCCATCAGGTAGCTCACCAGGTTGGAGGGGTCGGCTCCGTCCCGGCGCACCACGGCCTTGAAGCCCCTCCGGAAACGGGAGCGGAAGAGCTCCTCCAGCAGGCTCAGGGTCTCGGACTTCAGGGCCTTCAAGTCGGACTTGCGCAGAAAGAGGTCCTGGACCCGGTCCATGAGGGCCGCGTAGTCCTCGTCGGCCTCCCTTTCCCTGCCGTCCAGGATCTTCTCCACCGTCTCCAGGATCAGGTGGGTCAGGTCCTCGGCCAGGGTGGGCGCCCCCCCCTGCTGGATGTTTTCCTCGTCGTTCATGCGGATCGAATCGCTGCAACCGCCCCACCACGCCGGGGCAGGCCGTTTCCAACCTGATGGATCGGCCCCTCCCCGCCCGGGCCTTGAGGGGGAGGAAGAAAGAAGACCGGGACGCTAGGATCTTCCTTCCCATGAACGGTCCAACCCCAACCCGACCGGCCCGGAAACTCCCCATGGGAAGGACCGGGCGCCGCCGGAGGCATCCCCTCCTCCATCCCTTGGCCTGGGTCCTCCTGATCCTCGGCCCCGCCCACCTCTGGGCCGCTTCCCACCTGCCCTCCTCCTTCGTGGACGGCCCCTACCACCGGGTCCTCTATCCCCGAATCCTCTCTCTCCTGGGGGGAACCTGCGACGGGTTGGAGTGGTCCCTCTCGGGCTTCCTCCTCCTGGCGGGGATCCTCTTCTTCCTCTTCCGCTTCCTGGGCCTGGTCTTCTCGGCCTTCCGGCCGGGCTTCCTCCTTCGCGCCGCGACGGCCCTCTTCCGGCTCCTCCTGGTCCTTTCCCTCCTGGTCCATCCCTTTTTCCTCTTCTGGGGTTACCACTACAGAGGCACCCCCTTGGAAAGGCGCCTCCATCTGGGGGGAAGGCCGGCGGGAAGGAGCCTGGAGAGGTTGGCCGCCGCCGCCCTGGCGGGTACGGCCTCCCTCAGGGCGAAAGGCCTGGACGAGAGGAGCGGCCCCCTACCCCCCCTGGCGGGCGAGGTGGAGCGGGGCCTGGAGGAGCTGGGCATGGGTCGCCTCTCCCTTCCCCGGAGGGTCAAGGCACCTCCCCTGCCGGGCATGCTCCTCCTTGCGGGGACCCTCGGGATCACCTCCCCCTTCACCCTGGAAGCCCACGCCGAGCCCGGACTCCACTGGGCGGACCTGATCTACGTGAAGGCCCACGAACTGTCCCACCTGGGGGGGATCACCGGCGAGGGAGAGGCCGATTTCTGCGCCTGGTATTCGCTGGTCACGTCCAAACATCCTCTCTACCGTTATTGCGGGTGGCTCGGCCTCCTCCTCCGGATGCCCCCCTCGACCTGGGAGGCGAGGATCCCGCGGGACGCCGCCGGCGACGTCCGGGAGATCCGGGCCCGCCGGAACCGGGGCCGGGTGGAGTGGATCTCTCGTTTCTGCTGGACCGTCTACGATCGCTTTCTCAAGAGCAGGGGAATTCGAGCCGGCGCATCCGACTACGCCCGGGTGGTCCGCCTGGCGGCACGCTTTTCCGAGGGCCATCCCGGGATCCTGAAGTGACCCGGCCGGACCTCACCGGCGGCGGCGCCGGAAGGGCCTCCGGCCCCGCGCCGGCCCGGAAGGACGTTCCACCCGGCCCTGGTCGCGGATCTCCTTGAACCCTTTGAGCTTCTCCTCCAGGTCGGCGATCAGCTCGGAAGGATCCTGGTAGCGGATCTCCACCTCCTTGGCGGTCATCTTCTGGATGAAGTAGGCCAGGAGGGGGGAGAAGGATCGGTCCTTGAGGGCGGCCGAGGAGAGGCGCTTCTCGATGTGGGCCCGCATCACGTCCCGCTGGTCAGCCCCGTCGAAAGGGAGTTCCCCCGTGACCATGTGGAAGAGGGTGACCCCCAGGGAATAGATGTCCGCCCTCTGGTCCACCGCCTCCCCCCGGGCCTGCTCCGGGGCCATGTAGTAGGCCGTCCCCGAGGTGGCATCCCCTTCCCCGGCCCCCTCGGAAGTGGAGGCGGCCAGCCCCAGGTCGAGGAGTTTCACCTCCCCCGCCCTCCCCAGCATGAGGTTCCCCGGTTTCACGTCCCTGTGGACGATCCCCCGGGAGGCCAGGTAGTCGAGTGCCCTCGCCGCGGCCAGCACCACCCGGAGGGCCTCCTCCTCGCCGAAGCGCCCGCCGGAGCGGATCCTCTCCTGGGCCGTCTCTCCCTCGATATACTCCATGACCAAATAGAGGATCTCCCCCTGGCGGGCCAGCTTCCAGGCCTTCACGATCCCGGGGTGCCGGAGCCTGCAGAGGAGCTTCCCCTCCCGGACGAACCGCTCCCTGGACTCCTCCCGGCGGACCACCTCTTCCCTGGCCGCCTTGAGGGCCACGATCCTTCCCGTGGCCTCCTCCCTCGCCTTGTAGACCACGGCGCTCCCCCCCTCCCCCGCCCTCCCGAGGACCTCGTATCCCTTCAAGCGTATCGGTCTGCCGCCGGCCTTCCTCCAGGCCTCCCACTCGCCGGGCGCCAGCCAGCCCCGTTCCACGAGGAGGGACTCCAGGTCCCTTCCCGAACGGGGGGCCTCCCTGAGCACCTCCTCGGCCTGCCCGCGGTGGAGCCTTCCTTTGTGGACCAGGAGGGCCAGGGTCTCGATGTCCTTCTTGGGCAGGGGAGGAGTCATGGAGGAAGGCTAACCGGGCGGGACCACCGGGCTCAAGCCGGGAAGCCCAGGGGCCGAAAAAACAGGTGGCAACGACGATCTAGCCCAACCATCCCGGAGGAATCGCCTTGAAGTCCGACTGGAGCGTGGTTCTGAAATATTTCGACCTGGTGGACGAGTTCCTCCGGGTCCGGGTCGTTCCCGAAGACGCCACGGCCGAGGTCTTCCGGGGCTTGAAAGTCCTGAACCGGGCAAATTACCGCAGGGCCGTGATCGAAGCCTGCGTGGTGGACTACCACGAAACGGTCCTGCCCATGCTGGGAAGGTGCGAAGAGGACTGCGACCTCTCCACGGCCGAGGACCTTCTCTACCAGATCTGCGTGGACGTGAACCCCAACCTGGAGATCCACCAGGTCTCCCTCCCCGGCATGGAGGGCGGAGTCCTGGACGACCTGTCGGGTGAGCTGGTCCGGACCCAGGAAGAGAAGAAGAAGGCCCTGATGCGGGTGGCCAACCTGGAAGAGGCCGTCAAGAAGCGGATCCTCGGCCAGGACGAAGCCGTCGAGACCCTGGTGATGGCCGTGAAGAAGGCCGCCGTGGGGCTCAAGGAGCCTCACAAGCCCGTCGGGACCTTCTTCCTCATCGGAAGGACCGGGACGGGAAAGACCGAGATCGCCAAGGTCCTGGCCCAGGCCCTCTACGGCGATCCGGGCAAGCTGGTCCGGGTGGACTGCTCGGAATACGCCCTCCCCCACGAATACGCCAAGCTCATCGGTTCCCCCCCGGGCTACATCGGCCACGGGGAAGGGGGATACCTGACCGAGGCGGTGCGGAAGAAGAAGAGCTGCGTGGTCCTCTTCGACGAGATCGAAAAGGCCCACTACAAGGTCCACAACCTGCTCCTCCAGATCCTGGACGAGGGGATCCTGACGGACAGCAAGGGCGTGCGGGTCCCCTTCAACCGGGCCCTGATCATCCTCACGAGCAACCTGGGGGTTGAGCAGATCGACCAGATCCGGAGCCGGATGGGCTTCGACCTGGCCAAGCGGCAGAGCCTCTTCGACATGGACATCAAGACCATCACCCTGGAGGCCTTGAAGGAGAACTTCCGGCCCGAATTCATCAACAGGATCGATGAAGTGGTGGTCTTCAACCCCCTGAACATGAAGATCTGCCAGGACATCGCCGGAATCATGCTCAAGGACATCGCCCAGTTGCTGGCCCGCAACGGGATCAAGGTCCGTTTCTCTCCGGGGGTGAAGAAGCTCGTGGCCAAGAAGGCCTACTCGGAAGAGTACGGAGCCAGGGAGATCCGGCGGATCATCAAGAAGGAGATCGAAGATCCCCTGGCGGTGCTCCTCCTCAAGGAGGGCAAGGTGGCCCGGGGCGCCTCGGTGGAGGTGCGCACACGGGAGGGGAGGTTCCTGATCCACCTCCAGGAACAGCCCGTCCTGGAAGAGGCCCTGGCCTGAAGAGGCCCGACCGGCCGGCCCCAAACCCCGGGCTTCCCCCTTGCCTTTCCCCGGCCGGGAAGGGATTCTCCCCCTGTATCCGGCTGGTTCCAAGGAGAAGCCCGTGTCCCTACACTTGCGTAGCCTCGTCGTCCTGGTCCTGGTCCAGGGCGCGCTTCCGGCGGCCCAGGACTTCCAGGGGCCCGACCCGGGCCGGGTCGTGGCCGATTCCGCCTTCGGTCCCGTCCGGGCCGGGGAGATCTACAGGGAGGTGGCCTGCCGCTTCGGGAGGGAGAAGAGATGGCGTTCCCTCCTGGAGAACCTGGTCCAGGTGGAGGTGGTCCTCCAGGAGGCGAGGAAGGCGGGCATCCAGGTGGACCAGGCCCTCCTGGAACGGAGGATGGCCCGCCTGAAGGACCTGGCCCGCAAAGCGGGGAAGACCCTGGACGAACAGCTCAGGGAGCTGGGACTCACCCAGTCCACCATGCGCTACTACACCAAGGTCTCCCTCCTGAGGGAGAAGCTCGCCGCCAAGGCACTGGGCCTTCCCCTCTCACAGGTTACTCCGAGCCAGGTCATGCTCTGGGTGAAGGAGGCCATGGGCCGCTACAAGTGGAAGCTCTGCCTGGACTCCCTGGAAAGCGGCATCGCCGCCAGGGTGGGAGACAAGGCCATTCCCACGGAGGTCTTCGGCTGGGCCCTCACGGCGGCCCTGCGCAAGGAGAGGAAGGACCTGATCCGGGAGATGGTGCGGATCATCGTCTCCGGCCGGAGAGTCCGGGAACTGGCCGCCCGGGAGGGGATCCGGGTCACCCCGGAGGACGAGCAGGCCGAGCTGGCACGGCGCAGGGCGAACGTGAAGAAGGACCCCCGCTGGCACGGAGCGACCCTGGACCAGCTCCTCCAGGCCAAGGGCTCCTCCGAGGCGGTCCTCCGGAAATCCAGGAGTTTCCAGGACTTCATCCTCCTGGAGAAGCTCGTCGACAAGAAGTACCCCCGGAAGGCCCAAGTGGCCTATCTCCAGGAACACCTCGAGGAATACCTGGCCCGGTTCGGGGAGAGCCGGCACCTCTACCACATCGCCTTGAAGATCCTTCCCGGCAAGGCGGATGAAACCCGCCGCCGCATCCTGGACCTGAAGAAGAAGGTCCGGGGCCTGGCCACCTTCCGGCTCATGGCGAGAATGTATTCGGAAGATCGGGTGAGCGGTCCCAGGGGCGGGGACCTCGGGTGGGTCCACAAGGTCCAGCCGGGAATCCCCCAGCCCCTCCTGGACCTGGCCTTCGAGCTCAGGCCCCTGGAGGTGGGAGGCCCGGTCCGGGCCCTGGGGATGCTCCACATCCTCATGGTGAGCGACGTCCGGCCCGTGCCCCCCCAGGAGGAGCTCCTCAAGCACGTGAGGGCCGACCTCCGGACCCTCTTTCTCAAGAGGATCCTCCAGGAGGCCAAGATCCGGTATCTCTGACCCCTGGGGGAAACCATCCCCCCGGAGGAGCCCTTCTGGAGGAGAAGCCCCGGGAGGATTAGAATGAGAAGTTTCGGGCAAGGAAGGAAACCGGGCTCCTTGCCCCTTGAAAGAAGGAAATTTTCTTCCTAATGGCCCCGTGATGCCTTTCCCGGAAGGGGAAGGGCCAGGCCCCAAGGAGCGCCAGGATCGATGCAGAAAGACCGGCCCGTCTACCTGGACAACAACGCCACGACCCCCCTGGACCCCCGGGTCCTGGAGGCCATGCTTCCCTTTCTCAAGGACCGGTTCGGCAACGCCGCCAGCCGGACCCACCCTTACGGCTGGGAGGCGGCCGACGCCGTGGCCAAGGCCAGGGACCAGGTGGCGGCCTTCCTGGGGGCCGACCCAAAGGAGATCGTCTGGACCAGCGGGGCCACAGAATCGGACAACCTGGCCATAAAGGGGATCGCCAGGAAATACAAGGAAAAGGGCAACCACATCATTACGGCCGCCACGGAACACAAGGCCGTCCTGGACACCTGCAAGGTCCTCGAGAAGGAGGGCTTCCAGGTTACGGTCCTGCCGGTGGACCGGTTCGGCCGGGTCTCGGTGGAACAGGTCCTTTCGGCCCTCACGCCCAGGACCATCCTGGTGACCCTCATGCTGGCCAACAACGAAGTGGGCACCCTCCACCCCATCGCCGGGATCGGAAAGGCCCTGGCCCAGGAGAAGCCCTTCTTCCACTGCGACGCCACCCAGGCGGCCGGAAAGATCCCCATCGACGTAAACGAACTCGGAGTGGACCTCCTCTCCCTCTCGGGCCACAAGATGTACGGCCCCAAGGGAGTGGGAGTGCTCTACGTCCGCCACGGGGGGAAGAGGCCCAGGCCCGAGGCGGTCATCCACGGCGGGGGCCACGAGCGGGGGATGCGCTCGGGAACGCTGAACGTGCCCGGCATCGTGGGCATGGGCGCCGCCGCGGAGATCGCCGGCAAGGAGATCGAAAAGGAGGCCCGTCACTGCCGGGCCTTGAGGGACCGCCTGGAGCGGGCCCTCCTGGAAGGGATCGAGGACAGCCTCCTGAACGGCCACCCCGAGGAGAGGCTCCCGAATACGAGCAACATTTCCTTCTCCTTCGTGGAAGGGGAATCCCTGATGATGCGGGTCCCGGAGATGGCCGTGAGCTCCGGTTCGGCCTGCACCTCCGCCAGCCTGGAACCGAGCTACGTGCTCCGGGCCATGGGAAGGCCCGACGAGCTGGCACACTGTTCCCTGAGGTTCTCCTTCGGGAGGTTCAACACCATGGAGGAGGTGGAGTTCCTGATCCCCAGGATCATCGAGGCCGTGGATTTCCTGCGGAAGCTCTCCCCCCTCTACGAGAAGGCCAAGAAGAAAGTCTAAGTTTCCGGAAAGACGTCTTCCCCGGGGAGGAAGAAAAAGAATGCAATACAACAAAAGAGTCATCGAACTTTTCACCAACCCCAAGAACGTGGGTTCCCTGGACGAGAACGACCCCGACGTCGGGACGGGCGAAGTGGGCTCCCCGGCCTGCGGCGACGTGATGCGTTTCCAGATCAAGGTGGATCCGGAAACGGGGAAGATCGTGGACGCCAAGTTCAAGACCTTCGGTTGCGGCTCGGCCATCGCCTCCAGCGCCCTGGCCATCGAGAAGATCCTCGGCCGGACCCTGGAGGACGCCCTCAAGCTCACCAACAAGGAGCTGGTGGAGGAGCTGGAACTCCCGGCGGTGAAGGTCCACTGCTCCGTCCTGGCCGAGGAAGGCCTGAGAGCCGCCGTGGAGGACTACCGCCGCAAGCAGGAGGAGCGGAAAAAAGGCTGATCCCGGACTTCCCGCCCCTCGCCCCGCAGCCCTCCCCCGGCGGACCGCTCCGCCCTGGGGGAGCGGAGAAGATCGAATACATCGGCGCCGGAAGCGTATGATCCTTTCGAAAGACGGTTTCGAAAGGCAGGTGCCATGAACTTCGTTCGTTCCGGTCTCCTTCTGGTTCTTCTCGGCACGGGGATCACCTTGATCCTCCTGAGCCGTTGCGTCCAGAACCCCCTGCCCAAGGAGGACCTCGCCTCGGGCCCTGTCGCCGCCGGGCCGGCCTCCCGTCCCGCCCCTTCCCTCCCCGGGGAGGAAAGAAAGTCCGGGACGGGCGAGGGGATTTCCCGCCGGGACCAGGGGGCGACTCTTCCCTCCGCCGCGCGAAACCCCCTTTCCGGGGCGGAGGAGGTCTTCGTCCAAGGCCTGGTGGTGGATCCGGCGGGCCGCCCCGTGGAGGGGGCCCGGGTGGAGGCCCTGGAGAAACGTCCCGCCGACGCCGTCGGATCCCCGCCCCTCACCCTCCTCCAGAAGAGCATGGTCGAGACCATGAAACAGTATGGAGGAATCGAAAAACTGGATCCCCTGGCCTTCGCGGAGAAGGCCTCCCGCCGGGTCTTCTCGGCCGCCCTTCCTGCGGCCCCCCTGGAGCCTCACGCCATCACGGGGAAGGACGGCCGCTTCCGGCTGGGCCCCTTGCACCGGCCCTCATGCTGGCTCCGGGCGGCCAAAGGCCCGATGGCCACGATCACTCCCGTCCGGGCCCGCCAGGGCAGGCCCGTTCTCCTCGTTCTCCTTCCTTCGGCCTCTCTCCAGGTGACCGTCCTGGGGCCTGGAGGAAAGCCCATCCCCCACTGCCCGGTCCGGCTGGTCGATCAGGGCCGGTTCCACCAGTTCAACCAGGGGGGGATGGGGGCGTCCGTCCAGACCTACCTGGAGGGCCGGACCGGTGCCAACGGGACCTTCACCTTCCTTCATCTTCCGCCTGGAGGGCCCTATTCCGCCCTGGCCCTTCCGGAAGGATGGGCCCCGGCCCTCTCCAAGCCCCTTCTCCTCTCCCCCGGCCCAATCCGGAAGGTGGTCCTCCAAGCCGGCCGGGGAGGCACGGCCCAGGTCCGGGTGGAAGGGGACCCCGAGACCCCTCTGGCGGGGGCCTTCGTCCGGCTCTTTCCCCTTTCGGTCCCCCTGGCCCTGGCCAAGGCCCTGGCACCGGCCCCGGGAACCACGGGATCGGACGGCAAGGTGACCTTCCATGGGCTCCTGCCGGGAGAGTGGGGCGTCCAGGCCTTCACCCCGGACCGCCAGCCCGCCGCCGAGACCTTCAGCGTCCGCCCGGGCGGGACGGCCCGGCCCGTCCTGGTCCTTCCTGCAGGATCCTCCTTGAAAGGTGTCGTGAAGAACGAGGCCGGCATCCCCATCCAGGGAGCCCTGGTCGGGTTCTCCATCGCACTCCAGGGCATGAACCTGGAGACCCTGGTCGATCCTCTGGTCCTGATCGACCCCAGGAGCGCCGCCCGCACCGGCCCGACAGGGGAGTTCACCCTGTCGGGGCTTCCCGGGCGCCTTCTCACCCTGACCGCCTGGGCCCCGGGTTACGCTCCGGTCACGAAGAAAGGAATCCGTCCCGGCCCCCGGAAGAAGGTCACCCTGGTCCTCACCAGGGACGGCTCCGTCTCGGGCCTGGTCCAGGATCCTACGGGCAAGCCCGTTCCTTCCTTCACCGTGGAAGCCTGGAAGGAGGGCATGATGGGCATGCGTCGCATGGTCACCTCCCGCAGGTTCCGGTCGAAGGAGGGGAGATTCCACCTGGCCGGAATCCCCCCCGGACCGATCTCCCTGATCGTCCGCTCCCCCGAGCTGGCCCCCAAGGAGGTCCCCGACCTGACCGTCGAGAGCGGCTCCGAGCTGAAACTCCGGGAACCCATCCGCCTTCCCCTCCCCTCCAGGGTGGAGGGCAAGGTCGTGGACCGGCAGGGGCTTCCCGTTCCCGCCGCCCTGGTCCGGCTGATCCCTGCGGGAAAGGTTTCCATCCGCATTCCCGGATTCGCCCCGCCCGCTCCTTCGGCCTGGACCGGTCCCGGCGGTTTCTTCCGGATCGAAAGGACGCCTCCCGGCACGTGGAGGATCGAGGCCGAGGCCAGGGGTCGGGGTTTCGCCGAAGGGGAACAACCCATCACGACCAAGGAGGGGATCCCCGTCGAGGACGTCCTTCTGGTTCTTCAGCCTCCGGCCTCTCTGGAAGGGCGGGTCTACGACGGCAAGGGCCTTCCCGACGCCGGGGTCCCCATACTCCTCCAGCGGATCGAGAACGGGGCCTTTCTGCAGAAGTGGTCCCGCACGGGAGCCGACGGCCGGTTCATCGCCACCGGCCTCAGGCCGGGAACCTGGCAGGTCATGACCATGGGGAGGAAACTCGCCAAGGCGGCCTTCGGAATCCAGGACCAGGTCCGGAAGAAAGGAACGATCGACCTGAAGGACCTCATGAGCAACACCCGCATGGAGAGAGTCCAGTTGGAACCTGGAAAGAAGGCCCAGGTCACCCTGGGCTCCCCGGCCCTGGCCGAAGGTGTCCTGGAAGGAAAGGTCACCGCCGGGGGAAAGCCCCTGGGCGGAGCCTTGGTCACGGTGATCCCGACCGGGGAAGGGAAGAAACTCTCCCCCCGGTTCACCGTGGCCGGAAAGAACGGGGGGTTCCGCCTGGAGCACCTTCCCGACGGTACCTACGTCGCCGTGGTCACGCCCGGCCCCGGGAGAGGGACCCAGAAGAAGAAGTCCTTCCGGATCCAGGCAGGCGGTAGCGTCACGATCCACGTGGACTTCGGCGGTTCGAGTGTGGAAGGGATCCTCCTGCCCCAGGGGAAGGGTCCTCTTCCGGCTGGACGCCTGGTGATCCTCCGGAAGGAAGGAAAGGAGGACACGGCGGGAACGACCCTGACCGACGAGAAAGGAAGGTTCCGTTTCCAGAACCTCTCCCCCGGGACCTACCGGGCCTTCCTCACCCCCCTGATCAAGCCCGCCAAGGGAGAGCCCTGCGGCAAGAGCGAAGCCTTCCAGGTCCGGGATGTCGGCGACCGGCCCGTCAAGATCCAGATTCCCGTTTTTCCCGCCGGCGAGATCCGGGGATCCCTGGAACCCTTTCCCGGAAAGGAGGTCCGGGTGACGGCCCAGGTCGAAGGGTGGCCCATTCCCTTCAAGGGTAAGGTCGGTCCTGACGGCCTTTTCAGGATCCCCGGCGTCCCGCCGGGAAAGGCCAGGATCACCGCCCTGGCGGGCAAGCTCAAGGGGGCCCTGGAGGTTCTCACCAATCCGGGGGAGACGACCCACGTAGTCATTCACTTGCGGTGAAGGGCTCCTCCGGAGAGATGGCCCGGGAGAGGTCCGCCGCCTTTCCCGGGCCGTTTTCCCCAAGTTCCATGGAACCGGGGAGGCCCCTCCCTAGAATGGGACTTCCCCCTGCCCGACCCGGAGGCGATTCCATGGAGCCCGCGATCCCTACCAGGGAGGCACCCGGTCCCCCCCTCCTTTCCATGGAGGGGATCTCCAAGGCCTTTCCCGGGGTCCAGGCCCTGGACGGAGTCTCCTTCCGCCTCGAGGCCGGGGAGATCCACGCCTTGGTGGGAGAGAACGGCGCCGGGAAATCCACCTTGATGAAGATCCTGGGGGGCATCCACCGTCCCGACGCGGGGACGATCCGCATCGAGGGAAAGCCCTGTTCCTTCCACGGTCCCAGGGAGGCCGAGGCCGCCGGTGTGGCCCTCATCCACCAGGAACTCTCCCTCTTTCCCGAGCTCTCCGTGGCGGACAACCTCTTCCTGGGCCGGGAGATCACGGGCCCCCTGGGGATCCTGGACAAAGGCGCCGCCCGGGAGAAGGCCAGGGCCCTCCTCTCCCGGTTGAACCTGGAGCAAGAGATCTCCCCCGACACCCGCCTGGGAGACCTGAGCCTGGGTCGCCGCCAGGAGATCGAGATCCTGAAGGCCCTGAACCTGGAAGCCCGGATTCTCGTGATGGACGAGCCTACGAGCGCCCTCTCCGATTCCGAAGTGGACCGGCTCTTCCAGGTGGTCCGCCGCCTGGCCTCCCAGGGTGCGGGAATCGTCTACATCTCCCACAGGCTGGACGAGATCTTCCGGCTCTGCCGGCGGGTGACGGTGCTCCGGGACGGGAAGTTCGTGGGAACCTCCCCCATCGGAGAGCTCGACCGCCGTGGGATCATCAGGATGATGGTGGGCAGGGAGGAGGGGGACTACTACCGCCCCGCCCCCCACAGGCCGGGGAGGGAGCTGCTGCGGGTGGAGGGGGCTTCCGTCGAAGGAGAGGGCAGGGGAAGGGGGCGACTCGTGGAAGGTGTCTCCTTCTCCGTGCGGGCCGGCGAGGTCGTAGGACTGGCGGGCCTCCTGGGGGCGGGCAGGACGGAACTCCTGGAAGGGATCTTCGGCGCCAGGGGGAAGAACTTCCGGGGGAAGATCTTCCTGGAGGGCAGGCCCCTGAGGATCGCCTCCCCCCGGGACGCCTTGCGGGCCGGATTGGCATTGGTTACGGAAGACCGGGCGAGGCTCGGGATCTTCCCCGAGTTCGATCTGACCCGGAACCTGACCGTATCCAGCCTGGCCCGTTTCGTCCGGGCCGGAATCCTCCGCTCCCACATGGAACGGAAGGCCGCCCTGGAAGCCATGGACGGCTGGAACATCAGGGCCGCCGCACCGGAAGCTCCCATCACGACCCTCTCCGGGGGAAACCAGCAAAAGGTCATCCTGGCACGCTGGATGCTCACCTCGCCGAAGGTCCTCTTCCTGGACGAGCCCACGCGGGGGATCGACGTTGGGGCCAAGGCGGAGATCTACAGGAGGATCGACGAGCTGGCCGGGAGCGGCCTGGGGATCGTCGTGGTCAGTTCCGAACTTCCCGAGCTCCTCGCCCTGGCCGACAGGATCCTGGTCCTCTGCGAGGGCAGGCTCACCGCCCGTTTCGACAGGGAAGAAGCCACTCCCGAAAAGGTCATGGCCGCCGCCGCCCCCGGCGGCATGGAGACGTAGACGCCCATGAAGAAGACCTCCCCCCTTCTCGCCGTCCTCCGTTTCCTGGAAAGGCACGTGAGCCTCACGGTCCTCCTGGCGGTCTTCCTGGGGGCCATCCTGGCGAGCAAGCCCCATCCCGTGACGGGAACCCTTACTTTCCTCCGGGCCGAAAACCTGGCCAACCTGGCCCGCCAGGTCTCTGAGATGGGGATCCTGGCCGTCGGGATGACCGGGGTCATTCTCACGGCCGGAATCGATCTCAGCGTTGGCTCCGTCCTCTGTCTCTCCTCCATGACGGCCGCCATGGCCCTTCACCCGGCCTGGTTCGGAGGCCACTGGCCCGGAGCGGCAGCCGCCCTCCTGGCCCTCCTCGCCGGGACCCTGGCGGGTCTCGCCAACGGGCTCGTAATCGCGTTCTGGCGGATTCCCGCCTTCATCATGACCCTTGCCATGATGTCCATCGCCAGGGGGCTTCCGAGATACCTGGCCTCCAACCAGTCCATCTCCATCGAAGGCCTTTCCCCCCTTACGGACTTCCTCGGCGAGGGGACGATCCCGGGCACGGGCGTCAAGGTCGTCGTCGTCCTCTTTCTGCTCTCGGCCCTCTCCATGGGATTCCTCCTGGGGTGGACCCGAACGGGCAGGCACATCTACGCCGTGGGGGGAAACGAGGAAGGGGCCAGGTACGCCGGCCTCCCGACCCGGCGGATCCTGGTGCTGGTCTACACCCTGATGGGCTTCTTCGCCGGCCTGGCCGGCCTGGCCCACGCCGCCCAGAACGGCCAAGGAGCCCCCACCGACGGGGAGACCTACGAACTCATCGCCATCGCCGCCGTGGTCATCGGGGGAACGAGTCTCTTCGGGGGAAAGGGCGGCATCCTGGGGACCGTAGTGGGAACCTTGATCATCGGCATCCTGAACAACATCATGGGGCTGAGGGGCGTCTCCAAGGAGATGCAACTCATCCTCCTCGGCATCATCATCGTGGCCGCCGTGAAGCTTCCAGACCTGATCCACTGGTTCGTGGTCCGCCTCGAGAAAAGGGAGAATACTCCATGAGAATATTTCCGGCCTTTCTCTCGCTCCTTCTCCTTCTCCTCCCGGTCGCCTGCGGAGGCGGAAAGGCCGGCGGCGGGAAGGGAAAGCGCAAGTGGATCATAGGTTTCTCCCAGTGCAACAACGCCGAGCCCTGGCGGGCCGCCATGAACAAGGCTCTCCTGGCCGAAGCGGCCAGGCACGCCGACGAGATCGAAGTCATCCTGGTGGACGCCCAGAACGATTCGGCCAAGCAGAGAAGCGACGTGGAGAACCTGGTGACCAGGGGAATCGACCTCCTGATCATCTCCCCCAAGGAGGCCACCCCTCTCACCAGGCCCGTCAAGAAGGTCTTCGAGAGCGGAACGCCCGTGATCGTCCTGGACCGGGACATCGACGAGCCGGCCTACACCTGCTTCATCGGGGCGCCGAACGAGCCCATCGGCGAGATGGCCGGCAAATACGCCGTCGAGCTCCTGGGTGGGAAGGGGAACGTCGTGGAGATCATGGGCCTCCAATCCACCCCTCCGGGCCGGGAGCGTCACGAGGGTTTCCTGAAGGGCATCGCCGGTTCCCGGTTGAAGATCATCTACAGCCAGGATGCGGCCTGGCTGAGGGAGGAAGGGATGAAGGTCATGGAGAACGCTCTGCAGGCCTTCCCCAAGATCGACCTGGTCTACGCCCACAACGACCCCATGGCCCTGGGGGCGAGAAGAGCGGCCGAGGCCGCCGGCAGGGCGGCGGAGATGAAGTTCATCGGCATCGACGGGCTCCCCGACGAGGGAGTCAAGGCCGTCCTGGAAGGCAAGTTGGATGCGACCTTCTGGTATCCCACCTGCGGTAAGGAAGCCGTTCAAACGGCCCTCAAGATCCTCCACGGCGAAAAAGTACCCAAGAGGATCGACCTGAAATCCATGCGCATCACCAGGGAAAACGCCGTGCAGTTCCTTGAAATGGTGGGTGCCTCCGTCCCAGAAGGAGGTACGAAGAAGGAGGAAAGGTGAGTCCCATGGACATCCTCGAAGCCATCGAGACGGCGATCCGGTACGAAACCAGGGTCCGGGACGTGTACGCCCGGGCCGCCGCCCGGGTCACCTCCACGGCGGCGAAAAGAGCAATGGAATTCATGGCCCGCGAAGAGGGCTACCACAAGGAATACCTGGAAGCCCAGAGAAAGAAGTGGGCCGAGGAAGGAATCCTGGACCACCGTGGACTGAAGAGCACCGCCCCCTCCACCGAAACCATCCGGAAGGAAGTCTCCAAGCTGGAAGGGCACATGAAGAAGGATGTCCCGGGCGAAGAGTTGCAGATGCTCCAAAGGGCCCTCGAAGTGGAGAAGGAGACGAGCGACTTCTACAGGAAACTTGTGGACCAGGTGGAGGGGGATGCCAGGAAACTCTTCGCCCGCTTCCTGGAGATCGAAGAAGGCCATCTCAACCTCGTCCAAGCCGAGATCGACGCCCTCCAAGGAATGGGCATGTGGTTCGACTGCCCCGAATTCAACCTGGAAGCTGAATAATCCTGCCGGGAGTAGTTTTATAACGAAACGTCCAAGGTTTCGTTATAAAACTACTCCCGGCAGGGTGGGGGGGGGTTATTTCAGGGTTTCTTCCACGGTGAGGCCGGTGGGGCCGGGCCGGATCTCCAGGGTGGCTCTGTGGTGGAGGGTCTTGAAGAGCCCTTTCCCCCATTCCAGGCGGCACTCCACGGCGGGATCCCAGAAGATGAGACCCTTGGACTTTCCTCCGCTGAACATGGGGGTCTCCAGGAGGACGAAGGGTCTGGACGGGCCCTTTCCTCCCCCGGCCCGAAGCGGGATTCCTCCCGAGGTGAACCCCCGCCCGATCCCCCCTTCCTCGTGGATCACCAGGACCGCCCAGTTCCAGCCCTTTCCCCCACCAGCGAAAGGCTCTCCCGGCGGGATCCCCAAGGCCCGGAAGGAGGCCCTCCGGGCGCCCTTCCTCTCCCAGGAGATACGCCAGATCGCCTCCGGTCGGTCCTCGCTCACGCCCTTGTAGGGTTCGGCGGGCCAAAGGGGGAGGAGCCCCCAACCCTCCCTGCGGGGAAGGAGAAGGAGGAACCGCCGCCAGTCGGAGTGCCCCACCAGGAGGACGTCCTTCCTCCCGGGACGACTGTCCCAACCAGGAGACCAGAAGGAGAGTCCCCCGGCATAGGCCTCCCTTTCCAGGACCGTAGGGACCCGGAAAGGCCCCTTCCACGGGAGGAAGCGGAATCCGGCGGAGAAGATCCGAATCCCCGGCGGGAAGGGCCCCCGAATCCGCCGGACCTTCTCGCCGTCCAGGCCCCACTCCTGGCCCGGCCTTCCCCAGTCGGAGGGGTCCGTCCTGCATTCGACCTGGAGAAAGGCGTACTTGCCTCCCGGACCCAGCCGGGGAACCAGCCAGAAGGACCGGAGGTCCAGGTCGGGGGAGAAGAAGACCCAAAAGGCCGTATGGGCGGAGAGATCCATCCCAAGTCCCCCCCCGGGAAAGCCCAAGGGAGTCCGGCCCGCCCGAGGGCGGGAGAGAGGCTCCAAGGAGGGCCTTTCTCCCCGCCCCGCCAGGGCCACCGACTCGTAGGGAACCCGCACCTCCCGCACCTCCACCCGGATGGGGAAGCTCCCCTCCCCACCCAGGACCTGGACCCCGCAAAGGATCTTCCCTCCCGCCTCCAGGGTGAGCCAGTGGAGGCTGTCCGAGGGGGCCGGGGCCTTGAGGCGGCAAGGAGCGGCCGGGCTCTTTCCAGGACGGAGGGTCCGCTCCCACAGGGGAACCCACCAAGGGCCCCAGGCCCGGAGCCTGGGCCGAGCCATTCCCTTCAAGGCCCCCCAGACACGGGGGCCCAAGAGGACCTCCCACCCCTTGTAGGTCGATTTCCTCCTCCCCTTCCCTCCACCTCCGCATCCCGGGAGAAGGGGAAGGGCCAGGACGAGGAGGAGGACCGGCAGGACCGGAAGAAACCGGCCGGAAGGAATCCCCGATTCTCCCGCCCTCCCTCTCATTTCACGAACCCCCAGCCCAGCCTGTCGTAGAGAAGGGGATGGTCGGGGGTGACGTAGGCCTTCACCCCGAAGGAGCCCGTGGATTCCACGACGAAGTCCCCCGAGAAGGTGAAGAGCCCCGGCCCGGAATACCCGGCCGGCTCCAGGGGGCCCATGCTCTTCCTCTTGAAGGAACCGTCCGGTGCCAGGGGTCCGTATACGACGGTGACGGCCACCTCCGAGGGGGAGATCTCCCCAAGGCGCAGGGTCACGTCCACCTGGACCTTGTCTCCCACCCTCGGTTCGTGGCCCGTGCCGCAGACCATGTCCACCACTTCGAGCTGGTCCCAGGCCGCCTGGATCTTCCGGCGGAAGGCCCCAAGGACCCGGGCCCCCTGGAAACGGTCCTTCTCGAGCTTCTCCAGGACCGCCGCGGCGGGCTTGTAGAAACGGACCAGGTAGTCCCTCACCATCCGGGAGGCGTTGAACCTGGGAATCAAGGTGGCCATGGACTCCTTCATCATCTCCACCCAACGCCTGGGCAGGCCGTCCCTCCCCCGCTCGTAGAAGAGGGGGATCACCTCTCCCTCCAGGAGGTCGTAGAGGGCGCTGGCCTCCACCTGGTCCTGCATCTCCGGCGTATCGTATACCTCCCCGCGCCCAACGGCCCAGCCGATCTCGGGGTTCCAGGCCTCGTCCCACCAGCCGTCCATCACCGACACGTGCAGGGCTCCGTTGAATGCCGCCTTCATGCCCGACGTGCCCGAGGCCTCCATGGGCCTGCGCGGGAGGTTGAGCCAGACATCCACGCCCTGGACAAGCCGCCGGGCCGTGTCCTGGTCGTAGTTCTCCAGGAAGACCACCTTTGACCAGAAACGCCGCTCCCTCGCGTAGTGGAGAATCTTCTGGATGATCGATTTCCCCACGTCGTCCCTGGGATGGGCCTTTCCGGCGAAGATGATCTGAACGGGCCGCTTGGGATCCCCCAGGATCCTGGCAAGCCTGTCCGGATCCTTGAAGAGAAGGTCCGCCCTCTTGTAGGCGGCGAACCGGCGGGCGAAGCCGATGGTAAGAGCCGAAGGGTCCAGGACCTCCGCCAGGCCCGCCACGGTGCTCCGGGAGGCTCCCCTCAGGGCGTAGAACTGCTGGAGGCGCTGGCGGGCGAACCCGACGAGCCTCTCCCTCCGCCTCTCGTGGCTCCGCCAGATCTCCGGGGCCGGAATGGAACGAATCCTCTCGAAGAGGGCCGGATCGGGAAGATCCTCCTTCCAGGCGGGGTTCAGGTAGGAGTCGAAGAGGGCGGCCATGTCCTTGCTGATCCAGGTGGGAAGGTGGACGCCGTTGGTGACGTGGCCGATGGGAACGTCGTCCGTGTCCAGGCCCGGCCAGATGTCCTTCCACATCTCCCGGGAGACGTGGCCGTGGAGGCGGCTCACACCGTTGCGGTGGGCCGAAGTCCTCAGTGCGAGGACGGTCATGCAGAAGGCCTCGGATGGATCCCCCGGCCGGATCCGTCCCATCCCAAGAAACCTGTCCGGCGGAAACCCAAGGGAATTCACGTAGTCGCCCAGGTAGCGGAGGACCAGGTCGGGGGCGAAATAGTCGTTTCCCGCGGGAACGGGGGTGTGGGTCGTGAAGACGCTCGTGGCCCGCACCGCCTCCAGGGCGTCCTCGGGCTCGAGCCCGACCTTCCGGACCAGGCAGCGGACCCGCTCCAGGGCAAGGAAGGCCGAGTGCCCTTCGTTCATGTGGAAGACCTTGGGCTCCAGCCCCAGGGCCTCAAGGGCCCGGCACCCACCGATCCCCAGGAGGATCTCCTGGCGGATCCGGTTCTCCACGTCGCCACCGTAGAGCTGGAAACTGATCCGCCTGTCGGCGGGATCGTTCTGCTCGATGTTGGTGTCCAGGAGGATGAGCCTGTTCCTGCCGAGGGCCGCCTCCCACACCCTTGCGTGGACCTCCCTCTTCTCCATTGGGACGGTGATCACGACGGGGCCCTTGTTCCTCGGAGAGACCGCCGGGGAGACGGGGATCCTGTGGAAATCCAGATCGGGGTATTCCTCCTGCTGCCACCCGTCGCTGTTCAAATACTGCTGAAAGTAACCCTGCTGGTAGAGAATCCCCACGCCGACGACGGGGATGCCCAAGTCGCTGGCCGATTTCAAGCAGTCCCCGGCCAGCATCCCCAGCCCCCCGGAATAGATGGGAAGGCACTCGGTGATCCCGAACTCCATGGAGAAGTAGGCCACCCAGGGACGGCCCTTCCCCGCCGGGTCCGCTCCGGCGTCCTTTCCGGACTGCTGGTACCAGCAGTAGAGCCCTTCCAGGTACCGGGCCTGCTCCTCCAGGATCCTCCGCATGTTGGCCAGGAAGGCCTCGTCCCGGGCCAGGTCCCGGAGCCGCTCCTGGTCCACCTCCCCCAGGAGGCGCACCGGGTTGTGCCCCACCTTCTCCCAGAGGTCGGCGTCGATCCTCCGGAAGAGGTCGATGGCCTCGTGGTTCCAGCTCCAGAAAAGGTTCCTCGCCAGACTCTCCAGCACCTCGAGCTCCTTGGGGAGCCGAGCCTGGACGACGAAGTGGACTTCCTTGGCCATGTATGCCTCCAAGCCTGGGATGAACGAATCTCAGGCCGACCAAGGTCACCCTTTTCCCGGGCCGGATCAACCTTGCGTCCTGTGAACCTTTTCCGGCCCTTCCGCCAGGCTCACGAAGGAGCCGTCCCCCACGATGACGTGGTCCAGCACCTGGATCCCCAGGAGCTCTCCGCACCGACGGAGCCTCTCGGTGAGTTCCAGGTCCTCCCGGCTGGGAGTGGGATCGCCGCTGGGGTGGTTGTGGACCAGGACCACCGACAGGGCCCTGGCGGCGACGGCCGGGTGGAAGACGTCCCTGGGATGAACCACTGCACTCTGTGCCGTGCCCTGGCTCACCTGGTGGATCCGCAACACCCGGTTCTTCCCGTCCAGGCAAAGGAGGCAAAACCTCTCCTGGGGAAAACCGGCCAGGTCCCCCGCCACCAGGCGGTAGACGTCCTTCGCCGAGGAGAGGCGGGGCAGGTTCCGGCCCCGCTGGCGCTGGAGTCTCCTGGCCAGGGCGAAGATTCCGGCGATCCGGGCGGCCTGGGCCTTTCCCACGCCCCGGATCCCCGTCAGGTGGTGCACGTCCGCCCGGGAAAGCCCAGAAAGGCCCCCACCCTCCTTGAGAAGCCTCCAGGCCAGGGCCTCCACCCCCTCCTTCCTGCTCCCCACGCCCAGGACCAGGGCGAGCAGTTCCGTGTCGGAAAGGGTCTCCTCTCCCCAGAGAAGGAGCTTCTCCCGCAACGAGGGTTTCCCGGACCGCTCCCTGGAGAAATTCCTGCTCTCGTCTCTCATGGCGCCTCCTCGGGACCTTTTCCCCCTCCCTTCTCTCGTCGGGAGAAGGGCGGGTCCGGTCACCCCGAAGGGGGGGCGCCTTTCTACTTCGGAGGGGCCGCCGAAGGGGAAGGGCTGCGCAAGTGGAAACGCCTGGCCATGGATAGGAGGGCCCCGTCCAGGCTTGTCCCCATCCAGTCCCGCAAGATCCTCTGGGAGGACTCCCGTCCCAGGGAGAGGGCGTTGTAGAGGGCGAACCTTCCCCCGGGCCGGGTCTCGAAGAGGTAGAGCACCAGGAGGTAACTCTCTGCGTAGGCCGCCCGGGCCAGGCGGGGATCCCTCATCCAGGTGAAGCCCGACTCCAGGGCCGATCCCGGCAGGATCGTCCCGGGAAGGCTCTTGAGGTAAGTGAGGGCCCGGCGCGGATCCTTCTTCTCCGCCACCTGGGCCACCCCTTCCTGGAGCCAACCCGGAAGGCCCGGGGCCAGGCTCGTGAGCAGAGCGTGGCCGAACTCGTGGCGGAGGGAGGCGGCCAATTCGCTCCTCTTTCCCTCCTGGAAGACCACCCGGACGACGCCGTCCTTGTAGAGACCGCCCGCCCAGGCAGGGCCGCCCAACTGGGTCATTTCGGCAGGCGTGGAGAAGACCACCTCCACGGCCTCCCTGTCGGGAAGGCCCGTGACCCGGGCCGCTTCGGAGAGGCACCTTCCCGCAAGCCTGGCGAGAAACCGCCTCGTCCCGTGGGAAAGCCCCCTGGGCAAGAAGATCTCCCCGCCGGTGTAACGCCCCCGGATCTTGGACCTGCGGATCCCGGCATCGAGGCGCCACAGGCGGATCCAGGAGCTCACCCCCTTTCGAAGGGAAGGAGGGAGACCGGGAAGGGCCTTCTCCAGGGTCCGGGCCCCTCCCTCCAGGTCCCCCTCCCTCCGCCGGAGCCTGGCAAGAACCAGGAGAGCGTATTGCCCCCCTTCCAGCCGGGCCGTCCTCTCCAGGATCTCCCGGGCCCGGGCGAACCGCCCTTCCTCCACCAGGAGCCGGCCCATCCAGGTTCCGAACCTGGGATGGTCCCCCAGGCGGGCAAGGGCCTTCCGGCAGATCCGGAGGGCCTGGTCCTTCTCCTTGTCCTGCAAGGCCCGCTCCAGGGCGAGGGAGGCGGCCTTCTCGAAGGCCCGGCGGATCCCTTCCACGCCGGGAGCCTTCTCCAGGGCCAGGCCGAACCAGTCCATGGCCTGGAGAGGCTTTCCCTCCTTCCAACTGGAGAGGCCCCGCTTCAGGAGCCTCTGGACCTGGCCCTCCTCCTGGGCCGGACCGGATCCGGCCAGGAGGATCAAGGCAAGAAGTGGCAGAAGGATCCAGGCTTTCTTCTCTCGGAACATAGGCCTTCCCCCAGGGCCGAGGTCTCTCCCCTCTTTTCGGCAAATCCCCCGAGGAAAGGTGGCGAGGAGGGCCTTTTCCCGGAAAAGAGGCGGATCAGATGGGACGCCCCTCCCGGCCCGGCTCCTGGAGAGCCTCCCTCCTGGACCTCTCCTTCTCCCTCTCCTCCAGGCGCCCCAGGCGGATCTCCAGGGCCTTCCTCTTTTTCTCCTCCAAGTCCAGCCTCCGGCGGACCCAGTTGGCCATCCAGATCAGGGCCGCCGCCGCCGGGTAGACCGTGAGCCTCGGGGAGTGCCAGGCCGGCCCCAGGAAAGACTGGAAGAAAGGATCCACCAGGAAGGAACCCACAAGCAACCCGGCGAAGAGCAGGTGGAACCGCCTCTCTTCCTGGTTCATGGCCGCCTCCTCTCGGGACGTGCCGGGAGGGACCTCCCGGCTCGGAGGAGGGCCTCCCGGCTACTTGGTCTTCTTCTCCTGGAGGGCCTTGGAGTCCTCCTGGTCCTTCAGGTGGGTTTCCTCCATCTCCTCGCCCGAGGCGGGGAGGGCTTCCTCGCCGCACCCATTCTCCTCGAGAGCGTCGGGATCGAGAAACCTGTTCTGGGTTCCGCACGCGGAACCGTAGCCGGAAGCTCAGGTGGGCACTCCCGCCTTGGGAAGGATCACGGCCTGCAGGAGAAACCAGAGGACCACCACTCCCAGGGGGACCAGGATGTCGGAAAAGTTCATCAGCCGTTGTCTCCAGCCGGGACTCGGATAACTGCTTGGTTCGGCCATAGGGTTCACGCACCAGTTCCAAAACCGGCCGGAGCGGGCATCCCCCGGGGTGGGAGAGGCCCCGAACCGGCCGGAGCCAAGAGGAGGAACTTAGCCCTTCATAGGACCCTTGGCCACCCTTTCCTACCCCTAACTTCCCCTTTTCTTCGACTCTTTCACCGGTCCCGCCCCAGGAAAATCCCCTCCCTCCCTGGCCTGGGACCCTGGAAAAACCCCTACCGCCCTGGAAGCTCCGCCGGGCCTGTCCCAGAATCCCGCCGCCGGAAGAGGGGGAGGAAGGGGGAAGATCCCATCCCGGGAGGTGACTCATGACGGAACGAAAGCCCGGAACGAAGGCCCCCAAGTTCGCCCTCTCCGACAGCACGGGCAGGACCTGGAAGCTCGAGGACTTCCGGGGGAAGTGGCTGGTCCTCTACTTCTACCCCAGGGACAACACCAGCGGTTGCACCAAAGAAGCCAAGGAATTCACCCAGGCCCTCCCGAAGTTCAAGCGTCTCGGGGCGGCCGTCGCCGGAGTGAGCCCCGATTCCGAGGCCAGCCACGGCAGGTTCCAGGAGAAACACGGCCTGAAGGTCCTCCTCCTGAGCGACCCGGAGAAAAAGGTCGTCCGGGACTACGGCGCCTGGGGGAAGAAAAAGATGGCCGGAAGGGAATACGAGGGAGTGATCCGGAGCACCGTCCTGATCGATCCTGAAGGCAAGGTGGCCCGCACCTGGCACAAGGTGAAGGTCCAGGGCCACGTGGAGGAGGTCCTCCAGGCTCTGAAGGAACTCCGGGCCGGGTGAAGCCTCCGCGGGCGGGCCGGTCGGGAAGGGATCCCTGTCCGGCCCGCCGGGAAGCTCCCAATCAACTGCGGTCGCAGATCTCCACGACGCTTTTCACGGCCGCGGCGCTCTTGGCCAGGGCCTCCTTCTCCTCGGCGGAAAGAGGGATCTCCACGACCTTCTCCACGCCGTCCTTGCCAAGCACCACGGGAACGCCCATGAAGATCCCCTCGTAGCCGTATTCTCCCTCCAGGAAGGCGGCACAGGGGAGGACCCGCTTGGAGTCGTTGAAGATGGCCGTGGCCATCTGGATGGCCGCCGCCGCCGGGGCGAACCAGGCGCTCGTGCCCATGAGCTTCACGATCTCGCCGCCGCCCTTCCTGGTCCGGGCCACGATGGAATCGATCGTCTCCTTGGGAAGGAATTCCGTGATGGGAATGCCGTTGATCGTGGAGTAGCTGATGAGGGGCACCATCTGGTCTCCATGGCCGCCCAGGACGGTGGTCCTCACGTCCTTCACGGAGACTCCCGCCGCCTCGGCCAGGAAGAAGGAGAAGCGGGAGGTGTCCAGGATCCCGGCCATACCCATGACCCGGTTCCTGGGCCAGCCCGTGACCTTCTTGAACTCGTAGACCATGGCGTCCAGGGGGTTGGCCACGACGATGGCCATGGCGTTGGGGGTGTACTTCTTGGCGTTCTCCGCCACGTTCCGGATGATGGGCAGGTTGACCCCGATCAGGTCCTCCCTGTCCTGGCCGGGTTTCCTGGGAATGCCGGCGGTGATGATGAGGAGGTCCGCTCCCTCGCACTCCTTCCAGTCGGCCGTCCCGGTGATCTTGCAGTCGAAATCGTCCACCCCACCGTTCTGCATGATGTCCAGGGCCTTGCCCTTGGCCACTCCTTCCTTGGCGGGGATGTCCAGAAGGACCACGTCCCCGAGCTCCCTGGAGGCGATCAGGTAGGCGAGCTGGCCGCCGATGTTTCCTGCCCCGATCAAGGCGATCTTCTTCCGTGCCATGGCGTTTCCTCCTTTTTCCGCCGCCGGCGGATGCATGAGACCTGGATGCCCGCCCCGGGCACGGGGCGGTGGAACCCAACCTTTCCAGCTACGGGCGGGAAAGGGCGGGGAGGAGGGGAAGTTTACCCCTCCCGCTCCCCCGGGGACACACCGGGAAAGCCCCCCGGGCCCCCAAGGAGGAACGGAAGAGAATCATGGACTTTTTCCTAAAATTTTCCATACCTTTGGAGGCCCATTCTGAAATAAGCTTCCGCCCCGGCCCTTATAGATATGGTTCGGGCCGCCTGGGGCCAAGACCCGGAAGGCCCCATTTCCCACCTACATAGGTTCACCTGGCTCACAGGACAGGAGGAAACGATGACGAACATTTTCGAGAAACTCCAGGAGATCATCCCCCAGTGGCGCGCCGAGAGGGCCCGCCTCCTCAAGGAGAAGGGCGACAAGGTCATCAGCGAGGCCACCGTAAAGACCGCATTCGGCGGTATGCGGGGCCTGAAGTGCATGATCTGCGACACTTCCGTGGTGGAACCCGACAAGGGCCTGTTCATCAGGGGCCACCACCTCAGCGAGATCGAGAACCTCTGGCCCGAGCAGACCTTCCTCCTCCTTCTCACGGGCGAGATCTACGACCTCGACTCGGACATCGTGAAGAACTACCAGAAGGAGATGGACCGCCGGGCCAAGCTCCCCCAGTACGTTTACGACGTCCTGGAATCCATGCCCCATGACAGCCATCCCATGTGCATGCTGAACACGGGCATCCTCGTCCAGGAAAAGGAGAGCACCTTCCGCAGGGAATACGACAAGGGGATGAAGAAGGAGGACTACTGGGTCCCCACCCTTGACGACGCCCTCACCCTCCTGGCCCGCCTTCCCGTCCTGGCCGCCGCCGTCTACCGGCTCCGCTACGACAAGGGCGACTACATCGACTGGACCCCCGGCCTGGACTGGGGCGCCAACTACGCCAACATGCTGGGCCTGCCCGATCCCACGGGGACCTTCGCCGAGCTCATGAGGCTCTACCTCCACTTCCACTCCGACCACGAAGGCGGCAACGTCTCGGCCAACACGTGCCACACCGTGGGCTCCGCCCTCTCCGACCCCTACTACGCCGTCTCGGCGGGCCTCAACGGCCTTGCCGGCCCGCTCCACGGCCTGGCCAACCAGGAATGCCTCAAGTGGATCCTGGAGACCATGGAGAAGTTCGGCGGCACCCCTTCGGAGAAGCAGATCGAGGAGTACGCCTTCGAGACCCTGCGCTCCGGAAAGGTCATCCCCGGTTACGGCCACGCGGTTCTGCGCGTAACCGATCCCCGGTTCGCCGGCTTCCTCAAGTTCGGCAAGAAGCACCTCACCGAGGACCCGGTCTTCCAGACGGTTGCCCGCGTCTACGACGTGGTTCCCAACGTCCTCAAGGCCTTCTCCGAGGAGAGGGTCAAGGCCGGAAAGGCCCCCATCGCCAACCCCTGGCCCAACGTGGACGCCGGCTCGGGGGCCCTCCTCTACCACTACGGCCTCACCGAGTTCCCCTACTACACCGTCCTCTTCAGCGTATCCAGGGCCATGGGCATGCTGGCCCAGCTGATCTGGAACCGGGCCGTGGGCTCCCCCATCACCCGGCCCAAGTCGGTGAGCATGAAGTGGATCGCCGAGAACGCCTGAGAGCACCACGAAGGGGCCGGACCCACGCCGGGTCCCCCCTTCCCAGGGCGATCACGCGGGCCCGCGCCGGAAGGCGCGGGCCCGCTTTCTTTCTTTCGGAAGGTCCGCCCCCTCCCACCCAGGGAGGAGGGGCCCCTACAAACCTCGTTTCACCCCTCGGGGAGGCGGGCCCCCGCGGCGCACCGGCCGGGCCTCACCAGCTCTCCAGGTCCGGGAGGCGCCAGAGGAACTCCGGATCGATCCGGGGTTCGTCCTCCTCCCGCCCCTCCATGAGGGCGATCTTCCTCTTCAGGTGCTCCCCGAAATCCTCCCCGTGGAGAAAGGTGTTTCCCCTTCCTTGGGAGACCACCATGAACTCCACGCTCCTACCCTCCCAGAGATCCAGGAGGCGGCGGGCGTTCTCCCTCTCCCGGACCACAGCATCCCGCAAGAGGGCCCGGGCCTCCTCCCTCGCCACCCTGTCCTTCTCCTCCAAGTACCCCTTCACCCCGGCGATCCAGGCCGCCACGTTCCTCTGGGTCTCCAGCCAGCACTCCAAGGCCTCGAGCCGCTCCCCCAGGTCCCGGAAAACCTCCTCTCCCGGCGCCCCCCCCAGGAGCCGCCGGACCTCCTCCAGGGCGGGGAAGACCCCCCTGTCCATCCGCTCCACCGCCTTTCTCGCCCCTTCCTTCCCGGCCAGGACGAAGAGCACGTCCCTGGCCAGGTCCACCCGGTTGGGGTTGTGCGGCGTAGTGAGCATCTCCTTTTCGTAGTAGGCCCTCTCCTCCTCGGGGAGGGCCTCGATGTCCGGGACGAGGGGCCTGGTCCACAGGCGGTACCAGACGAACCCGTACATGGCGTAGAGCTGGACGGGAACGGGAAAGGCCCGCAGGACCCGGTCCGTCCCGAGCCAGGCATCCACAAGGAGGGAGGCACCATCCCGGCCGGCCCACTTCCTGGAAGCCCTCCCGAGGGTCTCTTCCAGGCGGGGGGACCCTCCCGCCAGGAAGGCCCGCAAGACCTCCCGGTTCACGTCGAAGGGAGCCAGGGAGGGAGGAGTGAGCCCTCCCAGGAAAGCGGCCTTCCCCGCTTCCGCCCGGGCCATCCTCTCCAGCTTCTCCCAGAGAAGGCGGGGAAAGGGGATTCCCACGAGGGGTTCCAGGTTCCCGAAGAGTCCGGCGGCCTGGAGGAAGTGGAAACCCGAGCCCCTTTCCTCGAGGGCCCGGACCGCCCGGGCCTCGGCCGGATCGAAGCCGGTGTGCCACAGGGTGCATCCCACGGAGCGGACGTCCTCGTATTCCGGATGGGCATATGGGATCTCCCATCCCCGGCCGAGGGCGGAAGGGGCGCTCAGTTCCAAGCCCTCCTCCAGGCCCTCCTCCAGGAAGGGACGCTCGACTTCGAAGGGCTCCACCCTCAACACCACCCGGAAATCCGGGTTCACCCTCCTCCCCGCATCCCGCAGGGTCTTCATGAAACGGAGGATGTTTCCCGCCGCGGCACGGGCGATCTCTTCGTGGGTCCTCCACTCCCGGATCAGGTAGGCCCCGCCGTTCCTGCCGGCGTAGAGGGAGGCCGTGTGTTCGAAGGCCGCCCCCGAATCGTTGGACCAGATCTCGAGGAGGCCCAGGCCGGGCACCCTCTCCATGACCGCCTCGAGGAGGGCGGCGTAGTGCTCCAGGACCGCCGGATGGGCCGTGGTGAGGTTGAACCTGGGCCGGAAACTCCGGAAAGGATGATCCACCCGGCACCCCCGCAGGGTCGGATATTTCGCAAGAAGGGATTCCGGGACCGACCTGGGCTCGAAGCAGAGCAGGGCGGGCGTGAGACCGTATTTCTCCGCGAGGGCCGCGTTCTCCAGGAGGCGGCCCATGTTCGCCTCCAGGTAGGCCCGGGGGTAGGTTCCCCGGTTCAAAGGGCTCTCGGCGAACTGGTCCAGGGCCGGGCAATAGGTGTAGAAGCGGTGGAGGACCTCGCCGGGCTCTCCCTTCTCGGCGGGCTCCCCCGCCAGGCCGTTCACCTCCAGGTGGGTGAAACCCGCCCGGGCCGCCGCCCGAACGAGCTCTTCCCGGTCCCACCCCCGGGCGTCCCGGTAGTATTGGGCCAGGAAGAGATCGAAGACGGGCCTGGCCGCCCGGAAGGGCCGCTCCAGCCGGAACCCTTCCCCGGCCACCCCCTCATCCTTCTCGGCCCATTCTTCCGCGAGGACACGAGAGGCCGCATAGAAGAAGGAGGGGCGGGAGGCCGCCAGGACCCAGCCCCCCTCACGGCCGGGACGGAAGGAAGCTCCCCTCACCCCGGCGGCGGAGGGATCCTCCGGGAGGAGGAGCAGGACCCCGGGGCCGGGCCGGACGGGCCCTTCCCGGATCACCGCTCCCGGGCAGAGTTCCTCCAGGAGCTCCCCGGCGGCGGTCCTGCCCACGGGGGGGGAATCCGCCGGAAGAGCCACCACCCTGGTCCTGGAAAGGACATCCCTCAACCGGGCCATGGGCCCTCCTTTCCGGAAGGCTGGGCCTCCCTCTGCTCTACCGGGCTCCCGCCGAGGAGAGGGGGCGCATGGCCGCCGGCCAAGGCTCCCTGTCCGACTTCAGGGGCCCCGAAGAAACCCGAATGCCGAAGACCGTAAGAAAGTGGGAGACCTGGAACCGGAGCCCCCCGGCCGGCAGGGGTAGCCCCCGGCCGGGGAGATCGATCTCCCAGGAGGCGCCCCAGCCCTTCCCATCCCTCCCTGGAAGGACCTTCACACTCCAGGCCTTTCCCGGTGCAATCCCCGAAGGCCCGCCCAGGAGGAAGGAACGGTAACTCCTGGTCACCTGGAAGGACTGGAGGGCCTTTCCCCCGGGACCGCAAAGGTGGAGGGCCAGGCACTCCGCCCTGGTTCCGGAGGCCCACTGGGCCAGGGAGGCCGGCCGGGCCTTGGAGGTCTTGGTCTTTCCCAGGGGAGAGAAGAAACGCACATCCAGGTGGGAGCCTTTCAGGGCGACGGACAGGAACCCCCGGGCCGCCGGCCGGCCGGCCTGGTCCAGCAGGGAGACGGGAAGGGCCTTCCCCGTCCTTCCCTGGGCCACGCCCCAGGGCCCCCGGGGTTTCCACAGGGGGATCCACCCCATGGGCTGGATCCTCCCGGCCAGCCCCGGAACCCCCAGGTCCAGGACCACCCTGGGCCAGGGAAAGGCCCTGGGGAGACCCCCGCCCAGGAAGGCCAAGGTCCAGTTCCAGGCCTTTCCGGCCCGGGGGGAGGCGGCCGTGGAGAACCGCCACTGGGTGGGCCTGCCCTCCAGGAAGAGGGTCATCCCCGCGGGAGGCGGGGGACTCCCGGGAAGGACCACCGGGAGGAGGATCTTCCCAGGAAAGGGGGACGACAGGAGGAGGGGGCCCAGGCGGTCCAGCCCGGCCCGCACGGCCTCTGCCAGGGCCTCGCCCCCCACCCAGTAGCGGGGGCCTTCCATTCCGGACTTCCTGGTGATCTTCCAGCGGTCGAGGAGCTTCCCCTCCCAGTCGTAGACCTTCCCGGACAAGCTCTCCGGGTCGGCGTCCAGGAGGACGTAGTGCCAGGCCATGACCTCCTTGGCCGCGAAGGGCATCCGTTTCTGAGGATACAAGTGGGCCCCTCCGCCTCCGGTGGTGACGCAGACCAGGCCCGGAGCGGTCCTCTCCTCCAGAGCCATGACCACGGGAAAGGTACGCATGTAGTGGTGGTCGTGCCCTTCGAAGACCAGGGAGACCCCTCTCTCCAGGAGCAGGGGCAGGAGGGACCGAACCCGGGCCGAGGGCCTCCGCCCCGGCGCCGAGGTGAAGAAGGGATGGTGAAGGAGGAGGATCTTCCAGGATGCCGTCCCGGCGGCCCGGCGGAGGTCGTCCTCGAGCCACTTCCGCTGGGGACTCCCCGGCTCCAAGGGAACGTTGGAGTCGAGCCCCACCAGGTGGAGGGGCCCCACGTCGGCCGACCACCAGGCCTTCTCGGGGCCGCTCCTGGAGCAGAGCTCGTAGTAGGCCCGGGCCTCCCGCTCATGGTTTCCGATGACCGTAAATATCGGAACGTGGGATCCCAGGACGGCCAGGGGCTTCAAGTAGGAGCGCTCCCATTGGGACCAGAGGGGCCCCGAGCCCACCAGGTCCCCTGTGTTCAGGACCAGGTCGGGTTTCCGGGCCTTCATGAGTTCCGCCAGGGCCCGGTGCACCTTGGGGTTGCTCCGGGAATCCCCGTAGGCCGCCAGGCGGACCCCGGCGGCGCCCTTCCCGGGAAGGGGCCGGAAGGAGTACCAGGGGGTCGCCCCTCCTTTCCAGGTGAAACGGTAGGCGAAAGGCCCCTTTCCCTCCAGGGCCGGCAGGGGAACCCTGAGGACGGCTCCCTTCCCGGCGGGCTTCGGAGGGAGCACGCCCCCGGCCCACCGCACCTGGAGGAAGGCTGGAACCTCCTTGAGGGCCTTCCTGACCCACACGACCTCCACCCCGGCCGGGCCCCCCACGAGAAGAGGGGTGAAGTAGCCCCGATCCCCGGAAGGACCCGTTCCGGACCGGAGGGGCCCGCAAAAGAGAACCGACGAAAGGAGGAGGAGAAGGCCCGGTCCTCCCGGCATGGAAAACAGGCCCCCCGCCGGGCCCGCCGAACTGGAACGTCTGGACATCCGATCCTCGGTCCCTCCCGCACCCCGCCCCTGCGCCTCCGCCGACCAGGCCCCTTTCCTAGAACTTTTCCCCCGATTTTTCAAACCCGGCAGTCCTGACCATTTCCCGAACCGTCCCGGATAGAACCCGGGATTCTTCGAGGACCCGAAAGAGCGCACCCTGCCGCAGGCCGAACAAGCGCCTTACCCTTGGATTCTCCGGCCGAATCCCGCAAGATCCATGGAAAGAGGGGCGTGAAAAGAGAAATTCCCCTTCCCGGAAGGTTGTTGAGGAACGAAACCCGGCAGACTCAATACACGGGCGGAATATGAGGCCGCGCCCCCTTGGAGCGGCCCAGGAACGAGGGCGGAACGATCCATGAGCAAAAATCTAGAACTGGCGATCAAGAAATTTTCCAGCCAGGTCGCCCACGACCGGACCCGCCTCCTGGAAGTGCTCCGCATGGTCCAGGACGAATTCGGCTGCGTGAGCCCCGAGGCCCAGGAGATCCTGGCCCGGGAGTTCCACGTCCAGCGGGTGGAAGTGGCGTCCCTGGTCTCCTTCTACGCCTTCCTCTCGGAGAAGCCCCAGGGGAAAGCGGTGATCCGCCTTTGCAAGGGCTGCATCGACGAGATGCACGGAATGGACCGGATCGCCAAGGCCTTTTCCGAGGAATTGGGCATCCCCGTGGGCGGGACGACTCCCGACGGCAAGATCACCCTGGAAAGGACCAACTGCATGGGGATGTGCGACCAGGCCCCGGCGGCCCTGGTCAACGGCACCCTGGTCCCCTGGCTCTCCACGGACAAGGTCAAGGAGATCGTCCAGGCCCTCAAGCAGGATCCGGACCCGAGGAAACTGGTCACCAAGCTGGGTGACGGAAACAACGCCCACCCCCTGGTGCGGGCCATGGTGGTGAACAACATCCGCAAGGCCGGCCCCGTGGTCTTCTCCCCCTTCGAGCCCGGAAAGGCCCTCAGGGCGGCCCTTTCCATGCATCCGGCGGAAGTCATCCGGGACATCAAGACCTCCCGTCTCAGGGGAAGGGGGGGGGCGGGCTTCCCCACGGGCCTCAAGTGGGAGTTCACCCGGTCCGCCAAGGGATACAGGAAGTTCGTCGTCTGCAACGCCGACGAAGGGGAGCCCGGCACCTTCAAGGACAGGGTGATCCTCACCGAGCAGGCCCACATGGTCTTCGAGGGGATGACCATCGGGGGCTGGGCGATCGGGGCCGACCAGGGGATCCTCTACCTGCGTGGCGAATACTCCTACCTGGTTCCCTTCCTGAACCAGGTGCTGGAAGAAAGGCGGAAGGCCGGCCTTCTCGGCAGGAACATCCTCGGCAAGGAGGACTTCCACTTCGATATCCGGGTCTACGTGGGGGCCGGGGCCTACATCTGCGGCGAGGAGACGGCCCTGATCAACTCCCTGGAAGGCCGAAGGGGCGATCCCCGGAACCGCCCCCCCTTCCCGGCCCAGGAGGGCTACCTCGGAGCCCCCACGACGGTGAACAACGTGGAGACCTTCTGCAAGGTGGCCCGGATCCTGGAGAAGGGTCCCGGCTGGTTCGCCGAGATGGGAACACCCCAGAGCACGGGAACGAAAGTCCTGAGCATCTCGGGGGACATCAAGGCTCCCGGCGTCTACGAGGTCCCCTTCGGGATCACCCTGAAGGAGCTCCTCAAGGAAGCGGGAGGCGAGGACGCTTCGGCCGTCCAGGTCGGAGGGGCCTCGGGGAGGATGGTGCCCCCCGCCGAGTTCGACAGGAAGATCTGCTACGACGACCTGGCCACGGGCGGATCCATCATGGTCTTCGGCCCCTCGCGGGACCTCCTGGAGATCGTGGAGAACTTCCTGGACTTCTTCATCGAGGAGAGCTGCGGATTCTGCACGCCCTGCAGGGTGGGAAACGTCCTTCTCAAGAAGAAGATCTCCGAGATCCGGGCCGGCCGCGCCGAACCCGGTGACGCGGATTATTTGAAGAACCTTGGGGAGACCATCAAGGCCACGGCCAGGTGCGGCCTGGGCCAGACCTCCCCCAACCCGGTCCTCTCCACCCTGGAGGGGTTCCCCGAGCTCTACCGGAGCCGCGAAAAGGCCGGAGAAACCCCGGAGAGGCCCACCTTCGACCTCTCGGGCGCCTTGGCCCAAGCGGAAAGGATCACCGGCAGGAAAGCGGTCCACCTGGAGGACGAAGCATGACCAAGTCCATCACCTTCATCATCGACGGAAAGGAAATCCTGGGCAGGGAGGGACAGACCATCCTGGAAGCCGCCCTGGAAGCCGGGGTCTACATCCCCCACCTCTGTTACCACCCTGAGCTGAAGCCCTTCGGAAGCTGTCGCGTCTGCACGGTCATGGCCAACGGAAGGACCGTGGCCTCCTGCACCACGCCCATCGCCGAGGGCATGATCGTGGAGAGCGGGACCGAGAGGATCAGGGAATACCGCAAGGCCCTGGTGGAGATGCTCTTCGTGGAGGGGAACCACTTCTGCATGGTCTGCGAAAAGAGCGGAAACTGCGAACTCCAGGCCATGGCCTACAGGCTTGGGATTACGGCTCCCCGCTTCCCCTACATCTTCCCCAAGAGGGAGGTGGACGCCTCGCACCCCGAGGTCTTCATCGACCGCAACCGCTGCATCCTCTGCGGGCGGTGCGTCCGGGCCTCCCGGGACGTGGACGGAAAACACGTCTTCGATTTCACCGGCCGGGGCCCAGAGAGGAAGGTCGCCGTGAACTCCTCGGGCCGGCTGGCCGAGACCAACCTCTCCTCGGCCGACAAGGCCGTGGACATCTGCCCCGTGGGCGCCATCCTGAGGAAGGGGGAGGCCTACATGGTCCCCGTGGGCAAGAGGGCCTTCGACAAGAAACCCATCGGTTCGGAGATCGAAGAAAAGGGCGGAGCCCCGCGGGGATGAGAAAAGGAGAACGGCAAGGATGAAAAAGCCCAGGGTCGCAACGACTTCGCTTGCTGGTTGCTTCGGTTGCCACATGTCCATCCTGGACATCGACGAGCGGATCCTCGATCTGATCGAGTTGGTCGAGTTCGACAAGTCCCCCATCGACGACTTCAAGGAATTCACCTCGCGGTGCGCCATCGGCCTCGTTGAGGGGGGATGCGCCAACGAGGACAACGTCAGGGTCCTCCTGGACTTCCGGAAGCACTGCGACATCCTGATTTCGCTCGGGGACTGCGCCATCATGGGGGGCGTCCCGGCCATGAGGAACGGAATCCCCCTCGAGGAGTGCCTCGAGGAGGCCTTCCTCGAGGGCCCCACGGTCTACAATCCCTCCAAGCGAATCCCCTCGGACCCGGAGATCCCCCTTCTCCTGGACAGGGTCTACCCCTGCCACGAGGTGGTCAAGATCGACTACCACCTTCCCGGTTGCCCGCCGCCGGCGGACGCCATCTGGCAGGCCGTGACGGCCCTCCTCCAGAACAAGCCCCTGGAGCTCCCCTACGAGCTCATCAAGTACGACTGAGAACCGCCCCCAGGGCGAGGGAGTATCGAGAAATATGGCCCAGGAAAAATCCATCAAGCGTATCGCCATCCACCCGGTCACCAGGATCGAGGGACACGGCAAGGTCACCATCCTCATGGACGAGAAGAAGAAGGTGACCCAGGCCAGGATGCACATCGTGGAGTTCCGCGGCTTCGAGAGGTTCGTCCAGGGACGCCCCTACTGGGAGGTCCCCGTCATGGTCCAGCGCCTCTGCGGGATCTGCCCCGTGAGCCACCACCTCTGCGCCGCCAAGGCGACGGACTGGATCGTGGGCGGCGAGAAGCTCACCCCAACGGGTGAGAAGATGCGGCGCCTCATGCACTACGGGCAGATGTTCCAGTCCCACTCCCTCCACTTCTTCCACCTGGCCTCGCCGGACCTGCTCTTCGGCTTCGACGCGGATCCGGCCGTCCGGAACATCATCGGCGTGGCCCGCAGGCACAAGGACCTGGCCGTCCAGGGCGTGATGATGCGCAAGTACGGCCAGGAAGTGATCAAGGCCACGGCGGGCAAGAAGATCCACGGCACGGGCGCCATTCCCGGCGGGATCAACAAGAACCTCTCCATCGAAGAGAGGGACCACCTCCTCGGGGACATCGACCAGATGATCCGGTGGGCCAAGGCCGCCGTGGACCTGGCCAGGAAATACACCGAGGACCACCTGGAGGAGCTGAAGGAATTCGGTTCCTTCCCATCGAACCACCTGGCCATCGTCAGGGAGGACGGCGCCCTCGACCTCTACGACGGAGGCCTCAGGGCCGTGGACGCCGAGGGAAACAAGATCTTCGACCATATTCCGGTCCAACGTTACCTCGAGTTCATCGCCGAAGAGGTCCGGGACTGGTCCTACATGAAGTTTCCCTTCATCAAGAGCCTGGGACCGGAGAAGGGCTGGTACAGGGTGGGCCCCCTCGCCAGGATCAACACCTGCGACTTCATCGACACCCCCCTGGCCGAGAAGGAACGCCAGGAATTCATGGCCCTCACGGGCGGAAAACCCAACAACATCACCATGGCCTACCACTGGGCCCGGATGATCGAGACCCTTCACTCCGCCGAGAAGATCAAGGAACTCCTCCACGACCCGGACCTCCAGGGAACGGATCTCGTCGTGAAGGGAGAGCCCCGCAAGGAGGCCATGGCCGTGATCGAGGCCCCCAGGGGTACCCTCTTCCACCACTACAAGGTGAACGACGAAGGCCTGGTGACCATGGCCAACCTGATCGTCTCCACGACCCAGAACAACGAGCCCATGAACAGGGCCATCACCAAGGTCGCCAAGGATTTCATCGAGGGAAGGGACGAGATCTCCGAAGGACTCCTGAACCGGGTGGAGGTGGCTATACGGGCCTACGATCCCTGCCTCTCCTGCGCCACCCACGCCCTGGGACGCATGCCCCTGGTCGTGGAGGTCCGGAACGGCTCGGGAGAGGTCCTGGACAGGAGAATCCGGGGGTGACCCAGGAAGAGAAAAAGATCCTCCTCATCGGTTACGGAAACCCCGCAAGGGGCGACGACGGCCTGGGCCCGGCCCTCGCCCGGGCCGTCGCCGCCAGGAATCTTCCCGGCGTCCAGGTGGAGACGGGCTTCCAGCTCGCCGTGGAGGACGTCCTGGAGATGGCCGGGCGGGACGAGGTGATCTTCGCCGACGCCTCGGTCGACGGGCCGGAACCCTTCTTCTTCCGCCCCCAGGAGGCGGAGCCCGGCGAGGAGACCTTCACGACCCACCACTTCCGCCCGGGGAGCCTGGTGGCCCTTGCGGTAGAGCTCTTCGACGTCCGGCCCAGGACGTGGGTCCTGGGAATCCGGGGATATGATTTCGAGATGTTCAAGGAAGAGTTGTCACCAAAGGCGGAGCGGAACCTGGAGGAGGCTCTCAGCTTCCTCCTCCCCTTCCTGGAGGGCGGGCGCGGCCCGGGGAAGGGGGGAGCCTTCCAGACCTTCACGGGAGAGAAACGATGAAAGACGGCAAATACGTGATTCTATGCGTCGACGACGACCCGGACATCCTGCTCACGACCCGGACCGTCCTCGAGGCCAACGGCTACGTCATGGAGGAGGCCCGGAGCGCCGAGGAGGGGCTGGAAGTCTTCAAGAGCACCAACCCCGACCTGGTCCTTGTGGACCTCATGATGGAAGAGGTGGATGCCGGAAAGAACCTGGTGAAGGAGATCAAACTCCTGAACAGGGACGTGCCGGTCATCATGCTCAGCTCCGTGGGAAACACACTCAGCCAGAGCGTGGACTACCAGGAGTTGGGCCTCTCGGGGGTGCTGCAGAAGCCCATCGATCCCCCGTCGTTCCTGGCCCTCCTGAAGGCGAAGCTCGGCTGAGGAGAAGGCCCGGAATCCCCGAAGAAGAGGTGGCTACCCGGCCAGGACTCGAACCTGGACAAGGAGGACCAAAACCTCCTGTGCTGCCGATTACACCACCGGGTAGCTCTCTCCCAGGCGGACCATCTTGCCCGGCCCCCAGGGAAATCGCAACAGGCCTGGTAAGATCGGACCCATGAAGGAAACTCCCCCCGCCGCGCCATGGTACGCCCGGGCCTTCGGTTCGGCCTACCTCTCGGTCTACCCCCGCCGGACACCCGAGGCCGCCGCCTCGGAGGCCCGCTTCGCCCTGGAGGTCCTGGACTTGGGGCCCGGGGCGAGAGTCCTGGACCTCTGTTGCGGTCCGGGTTTCCACCTGGAAGCCTTGAGGAACCTCGGAGCCGCCGCCCTGGGAGTGGACCTCTCCCCGGAGCTCCTGGCCCAGGCCCGGAAGAGGGGTCCCGTGGCAAGGGGCGATATGCGGCACCTCCCTTTCCGGGGCCCCTTCCGGGGCGTCCTTTCCTTCTTCACCACCTTCGGGTATTTCCGGGAGGACAGGGAGAACGCCCGGGTCCTGGAGGAAGTGGCCCGTCTCCTTCCCCCGGGGGGAGGTTTCTTCCTGGACTACCTGAACCCCTCCCGGGTCAGGGCGGACCTGGTTCCCCGCTCCAGGAGGACTTCGGGGGAGACGGTGATCGTGGAGACCCGGTGGATCGAAGAGAATCCGCCCAGGGTGAGGAAGAGGGTGGAAATCATCTCCCCCGGCGGGAAGGGATCGATCACCTACACCGAGTCGGTCCGCCTGTATCCGCTCGACGAGATGATGGACCTCATGGCCTCACGGGGGCTCCCCGTGGAGGCCGTCTACGGCGATTTCCGGGGGGCCTCCTTCGGGGAAGACTCGCCGCGAATGATCCTCCTGGCCCGCCGGGCAGGAAACCAGCGAAAGGAATGACCGTGAAGCATCTCCTCCGCCAGGTCCCCGCTGGAGGGGACAGGAACTTCTCCTACCTCCTCGCCGACGGCGGGGAAGCCGCCGTCGTGGACCCCCTGGACCCCGAGGCCGTCCTCGCCGCCGCAGAGGAGGAGGGCGTGGAGATCCTCTGGATCCTCAACACCCACGGCCACCACGACCATACCGGCGGAAACGAGGAACTCCGCCGCCGCACGGGCGCCCTGGTCGCGGCCCACTCCTCTTGCCCCGTCCGCAAGGACCGTCCCCTGGAACATGGGGACAAGATTCCCCTGGGCTCCTCGGAGATCCTGGTCCTCCATACGCCGGGGCACACCGAGGACAGCCTGTGTTTCCTCTGGGAAGGCGACCTCTTCACGGGAGACACCCTCTTCGTCGGCAAAGTGGGAGGAACGGACTTCGGCGAGGGAGCCCGAAGGGAATACGAGAGTCTCCACCGGGTCCTGGGGCGCCTTCCCGGCGAGACCCGGGTCTGGCCCGGCCACGACGTGGGACTCTCCCCTTCCTCGACCCTGGCCCGTGAACGGGAGACCAACCCCTTCTACCTGCAGCCCGACTTCGAGTCCTTCCTCCACCTCAAGAAACACTGGGGGGAATACAAGAAAAAACACGGCATTCCCTGACCTAGGGCCTGCGCCCCTGGAGCAACTCCAGGTAGACCTCCTCGTACATGGGAACGATCCGGTCCGGGTGGAACCGTTCCAGGACGTCCCGGCGGGCCCTCTCCCCGAAGTCCCGGCGCTTCTCCCCGTCCCGGAGGAGTTCCAGGCAGGCCCCCACCATCCCCTCCCTGTCGCCGGGCTCCAGGAGGAAACCCGTCTCTCCATGACGGACCACTTCGGGAAGCCCCCCCACACGGCTCGCCACGACGGGGACCCCCGAAGCGAGGGCCTCCAGGGCCGTGAGGCCGAAGGACTCCTTCCAGGAGGGTAGGAGGAAGAGATCCCCCCTTGCCAGGTAGCGCTCCACCTGGGGAGTCTCCGCCAGGAAGCGGACCCTGCGGGCCACGCCGAGCCTTTCCGCCTCGTCCCGGCAGAAGGGAAGGTCGGGGCCGTCCCCCACCATGAGCAACCGTGAGGGGACCTCCCGGTTGACCCCGGCGAAGATCCGGATCACCTCGACGGTGTTTTTCACGGGGCGGAAATTCGAGACGTGGACAAGGACGCCCTCGCCCGGCCCGGCCAGATCTTCTTCCAGCCCTTCCCCCGCCCCGGGACGGAACCTGGCGGGATCGACGAAGTTGGGAATCACCCGGATCTCCCCCTCGTAGCGGAAGGTCTTCCTGGTCTCCTCGGCCAGGCTCCTGCTCACGGCTGTGACCCCGTCGGAATCCTTCAGGGCGAAACGCACCATGGGGAGGAAGACGGGCTGGGCGCCCACGAGGGTTATGTCCGTTCCGTGCAGGGTGGTGAGGATGGGCATCTCCCGGCGTTCCATCACGGAACGGGCGATGCAGGCGGAGATCGTGTGGGGCAGTGCGTAGTGGACGTGGAAGAGGTCCAGCCCCTCCACCTCGGCCACTTGGGCCATCTTCCCCGCCAGGGAGAGGAGATAGGGAGGATACTTGAAAAGAGGATAGGTGCTGACCTGCACCTCGTGGTGCCGGACCCCCGTGCCGAAGCCCTGGAGCCGGCAGGGCGGCTCGTAGCTCACGAAGTGGACCTCGTGTCCCCTGGAGGCCAGGGAGGCGCCGAGTTCCGTCGCCAGGACCCCGCTTCCGCCGTAGGTGGGGTAACAGACCACGCCGATCTTCATTCGGCCTCCTAGGTGAGGGACTCCACGGCGATCCTTCTCTGCTGGGGGACGGGAAAGGCCGCCACGGGATCCTCCAGTGGAACGGCGTATTCCGTATAATACGGTTCTCCGTAGGGCACGCCGATGCACGCCCCGTAATGCAGGTGCCTCGCCTCCCAGGCACGCAGGAAGAGGGGGCTGGAGAGGCGGGACTCCCTCTCCCCCGGAGCGGGAGGACCCACCTGGGAGCGGTAGGCCAGGACGGCCTTCATCTTCCGCTCGAACTGGTCCGTCACGTCCACGATCACGTTGGGACGGAAGATCCACCGGCACATGGCGTAGAGGAGCTGACCTGTGAAGTGGGGCTCCCCCGGGGAGGCGAACCTCGCCAGGGTGGCCTTGTGGACGGCGGCGGCGGCGATCCTTCCCGCCGCCCCGTGGTCCGGGTGGGGATCCCTGGGGAAGGGCGCCACCACCAGTCTGGGCCGGGTCTCCAGGAGGAACCGGGCCACCTTTTCCACCTCGGCCTCTCCCGGACGGAGCCCTCCGTCGGGGAGCCCCAGGATCTCCATGCGGTCCAGCCCCAGGATCCGGGCTGCCTCACGGGCCTCCCGGACCCGGTCCTCCCTGGTCCCCCGTGAGCCCATCTCGCCGGCCGTGAGGTGAAGGGCCCCGGTGCGGTATCCCTTTTCCTTCATCTTGAGGAGGAGCCCGCCGCAGGTCATCTCGACGTCGTCCGGGTGGGCCCCCAAGGCGAGGACGTCCAGTTTCTTCTCCATCGTTTCCATCCCTCTTGCTTTCAACCTCTCCCCGCCGCTGCTCCGACCATGAGGAGTCTCGGCCGGAAATCGAATACATCCAGTCTCCGAGGGACCTCGGCCAGGCCCTCCTCCCCCAGGAGGGGAAGGAAAGGAAAGAAGGCGAAGGCCCGCTCCTGGGGCGTTCCGCCGGGCCGGACCCAGCGGGCGAGCCTTTCGATCTTCCCCGGTCCGAACCCCCGGGCCTCTTCCTCGGCGGCGGCCACCTTCCTCTCGAGCCGCTCCAGGATCCGGGTGAGCTGATCGGCGGCCTTCCGGAAAGGCGCCTCCAGCGTGGGTGCCAGGGGGAGGATCCTCCCGGCCGTTCCCCCCAGGGTCTCCAGGAGGGTCCTCTTCGCCGAGGCGATCTCTGCGGCCCGCTCCCCCCCGTGAAGAGCCTTTCGGGCCAGGTCCTCACGGGAGAGGAAGAGATCCTCCCCCTCCAGGCCGAAACGCTCCATGGTCTTCTTGTGATCCGGATCCAGGAGGACGGCCGAGAGCCTGGGCCAGAGGAGCGGCATGGGGCGGCCCGCACCCAGGGGTGAGGCGTGGAACCGGAGGATCTCCTCCAGGTAGGACATCTCGCCCGGTCCCACCACCTGGGCCAGGACGGGAAAGAGGGAGTTCTGGACCACCGGGCGAAGGACGGCGTGGGAGGAGAAGTCCCCGGGCCGCCCGCGAAGTCTCGCCAGGAGTTCGTCCAGGCTCCAGCGCCCCTCCTTTCCCTTGAGCCGGAATCCTCCGTCCTTGAAGAGGATCCTCCTCCGGATCCCCTCTTCCTCCAGGAAGAGGGGCGGTCCCTCGAGGGGCGGGAAAGAGGCCTTTGCCCCCCCGGCGGCCTTCTCCAGGCGGGATGCGTCGAGAAGGTCCCGCACCTCCTCCCATCCCTCCAGGACCCGGGCGAAGAGGGGAACGGCCAAGGGCCTCAAAAGGCGGGGCTCCAGGAGGACCAGCCCCTGGTTTCCCAGGATCGACGAAAGAATCCTGGAAACCCATCTGGACCAGCCCTCACCCTCCCGGGGAACCAGGACAGGGAGAAACTCCCCGGGGTGGAAGGAAGGAGGAAGCTCCTCCAGGAGGGCCAGGATCGCCTCCCGCCATTCCCGGTCCCCCGGAATCCCCGAGGCGGGCCTGCCGGCCCATCTCTCCAGGGGCGCCCGGAAGAGAACCCGCTCCCCCCGGGGAGCCGGGACCCCGACTCTGCCGATCTCCTCCAGGTCGTGGTCCTCCGAGGCGTTCCAGAAGAGGGGGATCACAGGCCGGCCCAGGAGGGCCTCCGCCCTGCGGGCAAGGGCCAAGGCGGTCCAGGCCTTGTAGAGGACGTAGAGGGGCCCTCCGGCGGGAAGGGGTTGCTGGCCCGCCACGACCACCAGGGAATCTTCCCGGGCCAGGCGGCGGGCCGCCTCCACGGCCGGCGCCGGGGCCCCCAGCTCCTCCTGGTATTCCTCCAGGAGACGGGCCGCCCTGGAACGGGGAAAGGAGCGGCCCCGGAGGTCCTCCGCCGACAGGAGGATGCCTTCCGGGCTTGGGAGGAACTCTCCCGGCGGGGAAGGTCCACCTCCACCCACCCGGCCTTTCCCGGGAGGGAGGTCCAAGGGTCTCATCTCCAGGAGCGCCATCCCGCCTCCCCGGCCCCCCTTTCCCGGGGGGCCCGAACGAAAACCGTAAACCGCAAACGAGGCCTCGGCCCGGCGGAAGCCCCCCTTCCTCCGGGGAGCGTGGATTCCCGCCGGGAAAATCCTATCCTGGGACGAAAAAGGAGTCCTCACCATGGAACATTTCCGGAGCACCCTTCTTTTCCTGCTCTCTCTCTTTTCCCAGGTTTCCCTTCCCGGACAGGAGATCTCCTTCCACCCCCGCACCTCCGGGGGGCCCTCTATCGAGATCCGTGGGAGGGACTCGGTCCTCCTCCTGGGGGGAGAGGCGGGCCCCCTGGTCTTCCTCGATTCCCGGGGGAAGGAGGGCGTTTCCCAAGGAATCCTCCAGGAAGGCCTCTCCTGGGAGAAGAGGGGGGAGACCTTCCTCCTGGCGGGACGCCTGGAAGGAGGGAAGGAGTTCCGCCTCACCCTGTGCCGGACAGGCCGGGAGCTTGTGAGACTCAGGCTGGAAATCCCCGGGAAGGCCCCTTCCCGGAAGGCGGGAATCGCCCTCGCCCTCAAACCCGGCGAAGCCCTCTTCGGTCTCCTGGAGCGCACCATCCCGGGAAACCAGGCCCTTTCCTGGAAGCCCGGTGTTTCCCGCGGCCTGGACCTGAGGGGCCTGGAAGTCCCCATGGTGGTCAGGCCCACCCTCGGGATCTACGAACCCTTCCTGGTCTCCAGCAGGGGCTGGTCCCTCCTGGTGTCCGGGACCTGGCCCGGCCGGTTCGACCTGGGAGCCTCCAGGAAAGAAAGGCTCACCCTCTCCTTCGGCGGCCCGGACCTGGAGGTCCTCTTCCATCTCCCCGGTTCGGTCCGGGAGTGCGTGAAGGCCCTCACCCTGAGGGAAGGCCCCCCCTTCCTTCCCCCCGACTGGGCCCTGGGCCCCTGGCGCTGGAGGGACGAGCACAGGAACCCGGAGAAGTTCTTCGACGGCACTCCCAACGAGCTTCCCTTCAACACCTGGGTCGTAGAGGACGTCCTCATGATGGAGGCCCTGGGAATTCCCTGCACCGCCTACTGGGTGGACCGGCCTTGGGCCCGGGGATTCGCGGGATACGGTTCCCTCCAGTTCGACAGGAAGAGGCTCCCCCAGCCGGAGAGGATGATCGCCTGGCTCAGGCGCAAGGGCATGGCCTTCCTGCTCTGGCTGGCCCCCTGGGTGGCGGGGGATCCCCTGAGGAGCGCCCGGGAAAGGAACTACCTCCTTCCGGGGTGCTCCGCGAAGAAGGGGAAGATCGCCCTCCTGGACTTCACGAATCCCGCCGCCGTCGGCTGGTGGCACGATCGCCTGCGCCCCCTCCTGGAGGCCGGGGTCACTGGATTCAAGCTCGACCGCTCGGAGGAGATCTTCCGGGATTCCATGAAGCTCCGCTCCGCCGACGGACGCCCTTTGACGGAGCTCAGGAACGACTATCCCCGGCTCTACCTGAAGGCCGTCCACGACCTCCTGGAGCGGGTGATTCCCGGCCGGGGCCTCGCCATGCCCAGGGCCGGATACACGGGGAGCCAGAAATATGGGATCTTCTGGGGGGGTGACATCCGGGGGGGACCCTGGGGGCTCAGGGCCGCCCTGGTGGCGGTCCAGAGGGCGGCCTTCATGGGATTTCCCTTCTGGGGATCCGACACGGGTGGATACTGGGGTCCCTTCGACAGGGAGACCGTCCGGAGGTGGCTCGCCTTCTCCTGCTTCTGCCCCGTCATGGAAGTCGGTCCCACCTGGGACCGGGCCCCCTGGGACTGGCCGAAAGAACCCTCCTACGACGTGAAGACCCTCGCCGCCTGGAGGTTCTACGCCGTCCTCAGAATGCGGATGATCGGCTATCTCCGGACGACATTCCTGGAGGCCCTGGTCACCGGTCTTCCCCCGGTCCGGCCCCTGGCCATGCTCTGGCCTCGAAGGAAGGAAGCCCTTCAACGCTTCGAGGAATACCTGTTCGGCCCGGACCTGCTCGTGGCGATTCCCTGGAGAAAGGGGACCAGGTCCATGCAGGTCTGGATTCCCCCTGGAACCTGGAGGGACGCCTGGAGGGGGAGGGAGTTCCGGGGACCCCTCTCGGTGGAAGTCCCCTGCCCCGATCCCCGGGTTCCCCTCTTTCTTCGCAAGGGAAGCCCTTTCTCCCCGGGAGACCTGGAAGAACTCTGGGCCGAATCGCTCCGGGCCGTGAAAGAACCTCCCTCCATGGAAGTCCTCCAGCGCAAGGCCCTGGAAGAGCTCCGGAAGGGGGAATCCCGGTGAGGCGGGAGGCCCCAGGGGCAGGGCGGCCCTTCCCGGCTCACCCTCCCCGGCCCCGAAGGCTCCCGGAAACCCGGCCTCCGGGGATGGCCCTTCCCCACCCCTTCAGGTAGGTTGGTGTCCTCCTCCTTCCCCGGAGGGAGGCGCCGTTTTCGTAGACTTATTGCTCCTTTTTTTCACGGAGAATGCCCCATGCGACTCCCAGCAACGATCTTCCTCGCCTTCCTGGCCTCGACCCTCCCCTTGGGGGCCCAGGCGAAGGCCGTCCGCCCCAAGGCATCCCCCCAGGTGACCCAGGGGAGGAAACTCTTCCTCGAAGGCGACTTCAAAGGCGCCCTCGAATGCTTCCGCCAGGCCGCCGAGAAGAATCCCTCGGACAAGCTGGCCCTGAGGCTCAAGACCCTGACGGCCCGCCTCATCGCCACCCAGAGGATCGCCAAGAACGAGAAGCACCCCAGGTGGGCCGCCGCCGTCGCCTGGCTCCACAAGGTCTACAACCTGAACAAGCTTCCCCAGTTCGCCCTTCCCCTGGATCAGAAGGCCTGGAAGAAGTTCGGCGACTTCGCCTGGGGTCTCAAGCTGGGTGAGACCCTCTCCAACCTGGGCAAGGACAAGGAGGCCCTCTCCATCTACATGACTCTCCTCAAGAAGAGGAACCATCCCGAAGTCCGGGCCCTGGCGGCCGTCCTCTCGGCCAGGCTCGGCAAGAAGGACCAGGCCAAGGAACTCCTGGCGGGGATCCCCGAAGACGCCGAATCCCAGGGGCTCTGCTACAACCTGGCCTGCGCCCTGGCCCTCCTGGGAGAAAAGGCCAAGGCGGCCCGTTACCTGGAGCGTTCCTTCCAGCTCACCCCCAAGCCCCTCCTGGCCCGGGCCAAGAAGGACGCCCTGGCGGATCCGGACCTGGCTCCCCTGAAGGGAACTCCCGAACTTGCCAAGGCCCTCGAAGCCAAGAGCACCGTCGAAGGAAGGCCTTCCAAGTGCGCCGGCTGCTCGGGCTGTTCCGGCGGCTCCTGCAAAGAAGGAGGCTGCGACAAGGAAGAGGGCTCCTGCGAAAAGGACCACAAGTAGGGAGGCCCTCGCCGGCCGGGGCCGACGGCGGAAAGAGTCGCCGGCCCCGGCGGGCCGAGTCGCCGTCGCAGGCCGCGAGGAATCCCCCCAGGGGCCCTTCCGGGAGGATCCCAGGTCGTCCAATCCCGCCTTCGCCTTTCCCCCAGTGAAGTAGAGGGCGGACGGGAAGAGAGGGCTCCCAGGGGCGGACCAGGCGGGAGGATTCCTCCCGCCCCTCTCCTCCTACAGGACGAAGCCCTTCCAGTCGGCTTGGGCCACGAGCCATCCCTTGGAGGTTCGAACCAGCCGGAGCTTCGTCATGGTGCACCCCAGGTCGTCCAGGGGCGTCCCCTCACCGCCGATCACCCCCAGGATCTTCACCCACCCCTGGGGATCGGGCTTTCCTCGAGGTTTCAGGTCCTCCAGGAAGAGCTCCTGCCAAGTCCGGCAGAGGGCCGGGAAATCGGCGCCCCCCGTGTTCCCCCCAAGGTGGCAGGCCCGGAAGAGGTCCTGGTTCCTCCCATCCAGGGCCCTGGCCAGGGAGTGGAGGAGCCCCTCGGGAGAGGAGAGGTCGGGCTTCTCCTCCAGCAAAACCCGGAAATTCGAATACTGGCCCCTCTCGTCCATCTTCACCGCCCGGGCGATCTCCTTCACACTCGTCTTTGACGGGTCGAAGGTCACCTCCATCTCCCCCGCCCCCGGGGCGGGAAAGATCCGGACCTTGAGATATCCCTTCACGGCGGCCGGATCCTTCCGGCCGAAGAGGAGGTCCCTCATGCCGAGAGAGGAGTGACGGCACTTGAGCCCCGCCACCTTCAAGGTCACGGTCTTCACCTCGGCGGGCCGGGGGATTCCGCGGGTCTCCCACTCGAAGGTGGGGATCCGGAAGGCCCGGTCCGCCAGGAGGGCCCCGGCGAAGGCCAGGGCCACGAGCAGGGGTACGAGGGTCCAGGGAACGTGCCGCTTCACGACGTGACCTCCCCCCGGAGGGCCTCTTCCTTCCCCCCGCCGGGCGTGGAGAGGAAGAGGGTTCCCTCCACGGGGCAGGAAGAGACGCATTCCAGGCACAGGTTGCAACGGGCGGCCTTCACCTCCTCCAGGCCGGAGACGGGAATCCCCTGGTCGCAGGCCCGGTCGCACCGCCCGCAGTGGATGCAGAGAGAATCGGACCTGGCGATCCTGAAAAGGCCCGCCCTGCTGAAGGGATTCAGCACGGCCGCCAGGGGACAAAGGTAACGGCAGAAGGGCTGCTTCATGAAGAAGGCCCCCGCCAGGAGTCCTCCCAGCACCACGTAGGCCCAGAAGGTGATGTCCTCCCCGCCCTTGCTGGCAAGGGCGTAATAGGGATCGAAGGCCCGGAAGACGAGTTCCTTTTCGGTCCAGGTGAAATACAGGATCGCCGCGAGGATGGGATACTTCAGGGCCCGGAGCACCCGGTCCGCCCCTTCCGGCGGGGACCAGCGCTTCCCGGGAAGGACCTTGTCCCCCGCCTTGCCGGCCCACTCCCCGAGAGCGCCGAGAGGGCAGACCCACCCGCAGAAAGCCCGCTTCGAGAGGAGGGTCAGGACCAGGATCGCCAGGAGGAAGTAGAGGTTGGAAGAGCCCAGAGAGCAGGTGAAGGTGCCTTCGAAGAAGAAGAGGTAGAGGCTCTCCACCCCGCCGAAAGGACACCACTTCTCGAAGTCGCTCCCGCCCAGGCCGAAGACCAGGCGGGCCAGGAGAAGGAGGAAGGCCAGCTGAAAGAGGGTTCGGAGTTTCTGCATGGGGGGGCGGTCCGGGAAAAACTGGTTACCCCGCCAGGATTCGAACCTGGACCTCCGGGCGGAACGCCCACTGTGCTCCCTGTTACACCACGGGGTAAGAAAGGTTCTCCCGGGAACGTCCCTCGGGAGAGATGGTTTTCAGATCTTCCCCGGAGATCTTCCCTTGAGCAAGTCCAGGATCCCCCACAGGGCGGCCCGGACAGCCCCCTCCCGGACCGGCCGCCTCCCTCCGGGAAATCGAAAGACCTGGTGGAAGGCCCTCCCCCGGAAGGACCAGGCCAGGTGTACCGTCCCGACGGGCTTGCCGGGCACGGAGCCCCCGGGTCCGGCGATCCCCGTGATCCCCACTCCCAGGTCCGCGCCGGCCCGCCGGGCCGCTCCTTCCGCCAGGGCCAGGGCCGTCCCCTTCGAGACGGCCCCTTCGGCCTCCAGGACCTCCCGGGGAACGCCGACCCAGTCCACCTTGGCCTGGTTGGCATAGGCCACGAAGCCCCCGAGGAAGACCCGGGAGGCACCGGCCACGTCCACCAGGGTCGAGGCCAGGAGCCCACCCGTGCAGGATTCGGCCGCCGCCAGGGTGAGGCCCCTCTCCTGGAGGCGCCGGACCACGACCTCCCCCAGAGTGAGAGCCCCCTCACCGGCATAGGCCTCTCCCAGGGCGATCCTGGCCAGGCGGGCCGCCTCCTCGGCCCGCTCCCGGGCTCCGGGCCCCAGGGCCAGGACCCGGATCCGGACCACCCCCTCGGCGGCGGTGATCCCCAGGCGGGGCTCTTCCCGCGCCATCAGCTCCTTCAACCGCTCCCCCAGGGCCGCCTCGGGCTCCCCCGCCGCGGTGAGGACCAGGAGGGCCCTCTCGCCTCCCGGAGGGATCCTGGGCAGGACGGACCGGCGGAACATGGCCTTCATCTCCGCCGGGACCCCGGGGAGGGCGAAGATCCTGCAACCCAGGACCTCTCCCTCGATCCCGAGAGCCTGGCCCAGGGGATTCTCCAGGGGAAGGAATCCCCGGGGGACGCGGACCTGGCGGGCCATGGACTCCGTCCAGGACACGCCCCTGGCCAGGACGGCCTCCCGGAGGCGTTCCAGGGCGGAAGGATCGGTCTCCAGCTCCGTCCCCGCCAGGGCGGCCAGGACATTCCTCACCCTGTCGTCCTCCGTGGGGCCAAGACCTCCCGTGACCAGGAGGAGGTCGCTCCGGCCCAGGCAGTCCTCCAGGGCCCGGCGGGTCTCCTCCGCCCCGTCGCCGCACACCTGGATCCTCTCGACCGGAATCCCCCGCTCCTCCAGGAGGGCCGCCGCCAGCCAGGAGGAGTTCGTGTCCGTCACGGCGCCCGACAGAAGTTCGTCCCCCACTGCCAGGATCTCGGCCCTCAAGGCGGTCCTCCTCAGACGCTGAACCGGATGTTCAAGATGTCCCCGTCCTTCACCTCGTAATCGCGTCCCTCGACCCGGAAGACACCCCGGGCCTTGGCTTCCCGGACGCCGCCCGCCCCGTGGAGGTCCTCCCAGGCCGCCACCTCTGCCCGGATGAACCCCCTGGCCAGGTCGGAGTGGATCTTCCCCGCCGCCGTGACCGCATCGTCGCCGGCCCGGATGGTCCAGGCCCGGACTTCGTCCTCGCCCATGGTGAAAAAGGAACGGAGGCCCAGGGCCTCGTAGCACATCCGGACGAGCCTGTCCCGGAAGGGCTCGCCGATCCCGTAGTCCTTCAGGAAGGCCCGGCGCTCCTCCTGTGAGAGCTCGGCGATCTCCGCCTCCAGGAGGGCGCAGCAGGCGTTGGCCGGAAGGTCCTCCCCCAGGCTCTCCTCGGAGACGTTGACGATCTCGATCATGGGTTTCTCCGAAGCGAAGCGGAATCCCGAGAGGAGGGCCCGCTCCGAGGCGGACATCTCCACTTCCCTCAGGGGCCTTCCCTCCTCGAGGACGGGAAGGCAACGCTCCAGGAGGCGGAGTTCCTTCTCCTCGGCCTCCCTGGTCTTGGAAGGCTTCTTGAGCCTCTCCCGGAGTTTCTCGATCCGGGCCTCCACGGCGGCATAGTCTCCGAAGAGCAACTCCGACTTGAGGGAGGCCAGGTCCCCCGCCGGGTCCGGCTCGGGCCGCTCGTAGGGATAGGAAGGATCGCGGAAGGCGCGGGCCACGAGGACCAGTCCGTCCGTGTCCCTGAGGGCGTGCATCAACTCTCCCCGGCCCTTCTCCCTGGCCGGGGGAATCCCGGGAAAGTCGACGAACTCCAGCCTGGCGGGGGTGAACTTCTTGGGTTTCCAGAGGTCCCGGAGCCACTCCAGGCGGGGATCGGGAACATCCACGCTCACCAGGGGCCAGGACTCCGCCCGTGTTCCTCCCTTGTGACCGGGCTGGGCCTTTCCCCCCAGGGCCCGGAACAGGGTGGTCATCCCCGAACCGGGCCAGCCGACCAGTCCGATTCTCATGCCGGTGCTCCTTGCGGTTCTTCTTTCCTCTTCTTCTCCACGCGCCTTGCCAGGAACAGGCCGATTTCGAACAACAGGACGATGGGGACGGCCATGAAGATCTGGGTGAAGGGATCGGGCGGGGTCATGACGGCCCCGAAGATGAAGGCCCCCAGGATGAAGGCCTTGCGCTTCTTCGCCATGGAAGAGGCGCTCATGATCCCGACCTTGGCCACGCCCAGCATGAGGATGGGAAGCTGGAAGACCAGGGACATGGCCAGGGTGACGGTGAAGAAGAAGCTGAAATACGCTTTTATCGTGTAGGTCTGGTTCACGAGTTCGGGGTCGGAGAAACGGGCCAGGAAGTAGAGGGCGTAGGGGATCATGAAGAAGAAGGCGAAAGACGCCCCGGCGAGGAAGAGCCCCACCGTGAAGGGGAGGTAGCTCATCACCACCCGTTTCTCCTTCTTGTAGAGCCCCGCCCCGACGAACTTCCACATCTGGTGGAAGACCACGGGCGAGGCAAGGATCAACCCGAAGATGAGGGCCACCTTCATCCAGGCCACGATGTACTCGATGGGCCCCAACTGGGCGAGCCTGCGGGGGTAGAGGAAGCCCTTGGCCTTCATGATCCCGTCGCTCACCTTGCCGGCCAGGATCTCCTCCCTGTGCCCCCCCTTGCGGGTCCTGGTGCCGGGATCCTCCTTCCCGAAGACCCACTGGTAGACCTCCTCCTGGGAAGGCGGGAGGGTGCCCTTCCTGTGCCCCTCTTCCAGCTTCTCCATCCAGTCCCCGGCCAGCCAGGACCAGGTACGGAGATAGGGATTCATGGCGATCTTGAGGGGAAGGGACCCGCTCACCAGGAAGGCCGTGGATCCCAGCACCGTGGCGACGAGAGATACGATGATCCTGTAACGCAGCTCCTCCAGGTGCTGCGCCAGGGTCATCTTCTTCATGTGTTTTCGTTCCTCTTCGATCTCCTCGTCCCCCATGGTCCTTCCCGCTCCCCGCCCTTCCGGGGCGGAAACCAAGGGCCCATACGCGCCCGGCCGTCCAGCCTCGATCCCCCGGTCTCAGGGGCGGCTTGGACGGCCGGGATCGGTCCTTCAAAGAGAAGAGCCGGTCAAAGCTGGAGGTAGGGCCGGATCTTCTTGAGGGGCACCACGTTGATGCTCAGTTGCATCGCCTTGGCATAATCCGGGGTCTGTTCCAGAGGAGTGGCGTTCTCGCCGATGGGCTGCCTGCCCAGGATGACGTAGTCCGTCTCGGCTGTCACGTGATCGGACACGGTGTTCCCCATCTCCTCGAGGATACGCTTGATGGTCCCCTTGGTGAGGGGATCGACGAAGCGGCCCAGAAGGACGAAGTTGAACCGGACGTCCGGATCGTAGAGCTGGTTGCGGATCACGTCGCCCTTGGCCACGGGATCGTAGGGATCCACCAGGTCGTGGATGGCCACCTCGGAGGTCTCGTTGTCCACGGTCAGGACCTTGGCCCAGGCCTTGTGGACGTAGGTGTTGCCCCGGGGCTCCAGGACCTCGAAGGTCATGCCCGGCCGGACCATCTGCTTGCGGCCCAGGTTGATGAAGGCCCGGTTCAGCTCGACGGAGGTGGAGATGATCTTGCCGTCGATCTTGTCGGGGTTCCCGATGAGGGCCAGCTTGTCCCGGGCCCTCTCGTTGCGGATCCGGAGTTGCTCGGCCTCCTGCTTGAGCTTGGCCCGTTCCTGTGCCCAGGCTTCCTTGGCCTTGGCATATTCGGCGCTCTTCTTGCGGACGTCGGCCCGGAGGGAGGCCACGGAGTCGTCCTTGGTCTTGATCTGGTTGCGCAGGTTGCTCTCGATGTCGGTCTTCTCGGCCCGGAGCCGGGCGATCTCCTGGTTCAACTTCTGCTCCACGGCCTGGCGGGCCTGGCGGGCCTTGTCCCGGGCGGCCTCGGCGGCGGCCACGGCCGTCTCGAGCTCTTTGATCCGGTTCTTCTGGGCCGCAATCAGGTTGACCATCTTGGGGAGGATCTCCTGGAGGGTCTTCACCGAGGGGCCGGCCCCCACCAGGTCCCGGAGTTCCTTCACCTTCTGGCGGACCAGGTCGGGCTGGGTGAAGGCGCCGGGGCCGCTGGCCCTGAACCCGACGGGTTCGCTGATCTTCACGGTCTGGTCGTAGGCCGCCTGGAGCTTCTGCTCCGCCTTCTGGGCCTTCCCCTGGAGCTGGATATTTTCCTCGGTCAGGCGGGCCACTTCCTGCATCTGGATATAGGCGAAGCCCACACCCCCCAGGAAAAGGATCACCATCACGATGAACCACATGATGTTGATGTGCGCAATCCCGCGCGAGCGCCTGATCATGCTGCAACTCCTGATCTCACGGCCCTGGAGCGCCGCCCCATGGGACCCAATCTGGTTACCTGCCCCCGGCGGAGCCACACTCCTGGCACCCCCCCGGTCCAAGGGCAAACGGAAGACACGGAACGATGAGTCTAGCCGCCTCCCGGGAGAGGGGTCAAGGAACATCTGGCCCGTCCCCCCGGGAAAGAAGCCGGTCTTTCAGCTAAAGTGGGCCCGTTCCCGGAAGTTTCGCCCCAGGGAGGCCCAGTGAACCCAGGAACCGGCCGTCCGCCCCGGAAAGCCCCCTCCCGAGCCCTCGTGATCGGGCTTTTGGGAGGAGTGGGCTCGGGGAAGAGCACCGTGGCCCGCCTCTTCCAGGAAGAGGGCGCCCGGGTCCTGGACGCCGACCAGGCGGCCCGGGAGGTCCTGGAACGTCCCGAAGTGGCCCGGAAGGTGGAGGAACTCCTGGGGCCGGGCCTTCTGGACCCGGAGGGAAAGATCGACCGCAAGGTCCTGGCGGACAAGGTGTTCCGGTCCGAGGAGGCCAGGAGGACCCTGGAGTCCCTCGTCCATCCCCAGGTCCTGGCCTGGCTCGAGGGCCGCCTGGCGGAGCTCCGGCGGGAGCCAGGAATCGTGATCCTGGACGTCCCCCTCCTCCTGGAGACGGGGCTGGACCGGGAATGCGACCACCTGGTCTTCCTGGAGGTCCCCGAGGAAGAACGGGAGCGGCGGACACTTCAGAGGGGCTGGGAGCCCGGCGAGAGGAAGAGAAGGGAAAAAACCCAGTTGCCCCTGGAAACAAAGAGGGGGAGGGCGGACTATATCCTCTTGAATAGCGGTACCCTCGAAGAGACTCGCAGGCAGATTCTCGACCTCCTCGGGTGCTGGCGGGCCTGAATCCTACGCCGAAAAGGACCGGGCCTTCCGCCTGCCCATCTCCCCAGACGCCACGAACCCGCCCCTTCCGGGGGGACCGTGGCCCTCTTTCCACGGGAGGAGGGAGTCTTCCCTGCGGTTTCACCCATTCTGACCACAGATCGCACCGGAGCTGAGCCATGCCCAGGAAGAAGAAGTCCCAGGAAGAGCGGGAAGAACAAGTCCCCGAAGGGTTCCGGCTGGACCCTGAAGAGGAGGAAGAACCCAGGGAGGAAGACCTGGAGGAGGAGGACCTGGAAGAAGGGGAGGAGGACCACGGGGAAGAGGAGGACCTCGAGGAAGAAGGGAGGGAAGAGGAAGAATCCCGCCCCTCACCCCAGGAGGAGGCCCTGAACGCCAAGTACGAAGAGATCAAGAAGGGCGAGCAGCAGATCAGCGCCCTCCAGAAGATGACCGTCCAGGAGCTCCTGGAACTGGCCCGGGAAGAGAAGATCCACGAAGTCTCCGGCCTGAAGAAGCAGGACCTGATCTTCCGGATCATGAAGGAGCGGGTGAAGCGGACCGGCATGGCATGGGGCGAAGGAGTCCTGGAGATCCTGCCCGACGGATTCGGCTTCCTCCGCTCCCCCGAGGCCAACTATCTTCCCGGCCCGGACGACATCTACGTCTCCCCCTCCCAGATCCGCCGCTTCGGCCTCAGAACGGGCCACGTGGTGCAGGGCCAGGTCCGGCCGCCCAAGGAAGGGGAGAAGTACTTCGCCATCCTCAAGGTGGAGGCCATCAACTACGAGGCTCCCGAGGCCATCTACGACAAGGTTCCCTTCGACGAGCTCACCCCCATCTTCCCCAACGAGCGCATCCTCATGGAGACCACCAGGGACAACATCGAGATGCGCATCCTGGACCTGATCACTCCCGTGGGGAAGGGGCAGAGGGGGCTCATCGTGGCGCCTCCCCGGACGGGGAAGACCATCATCCTCCAGAAGATGGCCAACTCCATCCTGACCAACCAGCCCGACGCATACGTGATCGTCCTTCTCATCGACGAGCGGCCCGAGGAGGTCACCGACTTCAAGCGGTCCATCCTCTCCGAGCGCAGGGAGGTGGTTTCCTCCACCTTCGACGAGCCGGCATCCCGGCACATCCAGGTGGCGGAGATGGTCCTGGAGAAGGCCAAGCGGATGGTGGAATACGGCAAGGACGTCGTGATCCTCCTCGATTCCATCACCCGGCTCTCCCGGGCCTACAACACCGAGGCCCCCCACTCGGGCAGGATCCTCTCGGGCGGCGTGGACGCCTCGGCCCTCCAGAAGCCCAAGCGTTTCTTCGGGGCGGCCAGGAAGGTGGAGCAGGGAGGCTCCCTCACGATCATCGCCACGGCCCTGATCGAGACGGGCTCCCGGATGGACGAGGTGATCTTCGAGGAGTTCAAGGGCACGGGGAACATGGAGCTGCACTTGGACCGGGCCCTGGCGGACCGCCGGATCTGGCCCGCCATCGACATCAGCCGCTCGGGAACCCGCAAAGAGGACCTGCTCCTCTCCCCCGAGGAACTCAGGCGCGTCTACGTTCTGCGCAAGGTTCTCTCCGAGATGAACCCCGCCGAGGCCATGGAGCTCCTCGTGGAAAAAATGCGTAAAACCGAAAACAACGCGGAGTTCCTGGTCTCCCTGGGCGGAAAACGCTGAACCGCCGCGCTCCCCGCGGTTTCGGGGCGCCCCCCCCGGCGGAGGGGGCCGCCCCTTCCCGCCTCAATGGGAGAGGAACAGGTAGACCGGGCCGGCGAAATCGACGCCCAGGGGCGAGGTCTTGGAAGGGGCGGCGAAGCCCTGGACAGCCAGGGAGACCCAGTTGAGCCCCGGTCCGTTGGGGATCGGGATCTTCATTCCCTTGACGTATACCACGGGAAGAAAGAACTTTCCCCTGTCCAGGAAGAAGAGGGCTTCCCCCCCGAAGGATGCCGGGCTGGAAGGAAATCCGAAAAGAAGGATCCCGGCCCGGTTCGGGTCCAGGCCCGCGAGCCTGACCTCCATGGATCCCCCCAGGACGGGGTCCGAAGCGGACAAGAGGGGGGGAACGGCCCCTCCGGCCCACCCCGGTCCGAAGATCCTGGCCTGGGCTCCCGTGTAGATCCCCCAGATCTCCATGCCGTGCCGGCCGTCGTCGGCCCGGAAGATCACCCTTCCGAAGGAGGGGGTGAATCCGCCCGGATGGGAAGACCCTGAGGGGTTGATGTCTCCCAGTTGGGCCGTCCCCTTGGAGGTCCCGTCGGTCTTCCAGGGCTCGACTCCGTGGCTCCCGTCGTCGGCGGAGAAGTAGAGGAACCTCGTCCCCACGGGAGTCAGGTCCCAAGGCGCCGACCCTCCGGGACCGGGTCGCAGGTCCCGCACGAGGAGGGTGTTTCCCCCCCTTCCACCGGACTTCCAGAGTTCCCTCCCGTGAACCCCGTCGTCGGCGGTGAAATAGAGAGTGTCCCACTGGGGCGTAAGTTCCGAGGGGAGGGAAGACCCCGTGCCGGGAAGGATGTCTTTCACAAGGACCGTTCCGCCGGCCGTGCCGTCGGACATCCAGAGTTCCCTCCCGTGGAGGGGCTCATAGGCGCTGAAGAAGACCCGCCCATCGAAGGCCGTCATGTCCGAGGGTGCGGCCCCGTGGACTCCGGGCCAGAGGTCCTTCACCATCCGGGTCCCCGCCGCCGTGCCGTCGGTCTTCCAGAGCTCCCACCCGTGGACTCCGTCGGAGGCGGAGAAGAAGAGGGTCTCCCCGAGAGCGGTCAGTTGCCCCGGATTGGAACTGAAGATGCCCGGGTAGATGTCCTTCACCATCCGGGTTCCCGCCGCCGTGCCGTCGGACCTCCAGAGCTCGAACCCGTGGATCCCGTCGTAGGCGTCGAAATAGACAAGCCCGCCCAGACGGACCATGCCCGTTACGGTGGAACTCCCGCTTCCGGACCAGATGTCCTTCACCATCCGGGTCCCCGCCGCCGTGCCGTCGGTCTTCCAGAGTTCCCTTCCGTGGATCCCGTCGTCGGCCGTGAAGAAGACCGTCCGCCCCAGAGACAAGAAATCCGCAGGAGAGGAAGACCCCTTCCCCTTGACGATGTCCAGGACCATCGCCGTTCCCTGGGCGGTTCCGTCGGTCCGCCAGAGCTCGGCGCCGTGGACCCCGTCGTCGGCGGTGAACAGGAGGACCCCTCCGGACAAGGCGCCCCCCGAGATCCTGGAGGAGGCCCGCCCGGGCTGGATATCCTTCACCATGCAGGTATGGGAGGGCAGGCCGTCGGTCTTCCACAATTCCTTCCCGTGGATCCCGTCGTCGGCGGTGAACAAAGTGACGCCGAAGAGGTCCACCAGGTGATCGGGGTTGGACGGCTTCGCCGCAACGGGATTCCGGTTCACGTCCTTGATTAGGGCGGGAAACTGCGCACCCGCTGAAGAGACGCCGGCGAAGAGGAGCCAGGCCAGGGCGAGCGGACGGAAAGGCTTTCCTTTCATGGATATCGCTCCAAGCAGTCGGGTGGAAAAAGACCACCGGTAAATCATCGCGCCCCTCCCGGGGGGATCCATGGATTGTATCCGCCGGAGAGGCACTGGAAAGGCCCCTCCCGGGCATCCCGGACGAAAACCCGGAAAGTGTCGGAAACCGGAACACAAGGCCGGCGACCCGCACAAACCCGAAAACCGTCCGCTTACCGGCCGTCGGGGCGGACCGGGCCCTCCGTGGCGGGACAACGGGCTCCCACTGGCCGTCGAAATCCCCCCCCCGAATCCCCGCAGGAAGAAACGCCCGTCTCGAAAGAAGACATCTGCAGGGAGACGGAGAGATCGTGCAAGCGGATTCCCGGCCGAGTCCCCGGTTTCGGCCCGGGTACGGGACCCGGCGGAAAACGTTTCCACCGGCTCCCGAAAGGTTGCGGCCCTCTGGAGCCGCTCCTCCTCATCCTCCTTCCCGGAAAGCCTCCTCCCGCCAATCCAGGAATCCCAGGTCCTTCACGGGAAGCCAGCCCTTTCTTCCCTCCACCTCCACCTTGGTCCAGGAACCCTCTCCTCCCAGGACCCGGACTTCCAGGCCCGCCTTGAGGGTCGCCAGGGGGGACAAGCCCTCTCTCGGCTCGGAGAGCAGGCCCGCCTCGTCCACCGTGACCAGGGCGTAACGCCTTCCGTCCAGGACCCTGCCCAGGGCCTGCCCGCCGAAGAGAAGGAGGGCCAGGGCCGCCGCAGCGGCGGACCACGCCAGGATCGGCTTCCCAAAGACCGTATGGAGTGCCAGCAAGGCGGAACAAAGGACCGAAAAGGCCGCCGCCAGAGCGAGGAGTTCCCCCAGGGTGAAAGCCGAAAGGGCCTGCGCCAGGGAGGTGAGGAAGGGCACCGTCGGCGAGGAGTCCACTCCCAGGGCCTTCCTGCAAAGCCTGATGTTGGCCAGGACGTCAGGGTCCCTGGGCATCCAGGCCCGTGCCCGCTCGTAGTGGACCAGGGCCCTGGCCTTGTCGCCGAGCCTCCACCAGCAGTTCCCCATGTCGTATTCCAGGCGGCCGTCCCGGAACCCCGCATCGAAGGCGGACTGGAAGGAGCGGAGGGCGTCCCGGTACTTCCCCTCCCTGTAGAGGCGGAAGCCCTCCTTCACCTTCCGCGCGCCCGGGGGAGCCGCCGAAACCGGCGGAGTGGAAGGGAGGAGAAAGAACAGAAGGAAGACCAGGATCCCCCTCACGGCTCCACCCTCCTTTGCTCCAGGTCCGCCAGCTCCCGGGCCAGGGAGAGGATCTCCTCCCTGAGAGCCTGGGGATCCGCCTCTCCCCGGGGAGCGAAACGTACCCTGTCCAGTTCCTCCTCCACCCTCTCCAGCCCCTCCCTCACAGGCCCAGGGAGGTTCCGGTCCGCCACGAATTCCCGCCATCCCCCACCCTGGACGGCCGCCGGCTCCACCCCCCAGAGGTCCCCGAGGAAACGCTCGAAGACCCTTCCCGCCTCTTCCGGCTCCAAGGGATCCCGGAAGGCCTTCCGCAAAGAGGCGTAGGCCCTCTTCCTCCTGAGGGCGGCCGGGTCGGCCAGGGCCCTGGCCCGGGCCCGCCAGGCCAGGAGAAAGAGGAGCCACGCCAGGGGTGGACCGAAGATCCAGGCAAGCACCCCCGCCCCCCCGGCCTCGTCGGGTCTCGCCATCGGCCGGGAAGGATCGAAGACCTTGATGTCCACGATGTCGTCCACTCCCGGCCGAAGAGCCGGTTTCGTCCCGGGGAGGGGCGCCAGGTGCCTCCCCGGGGGAAGGGGGAGGACCTCCAGGGGGATGGGCCTGGTCTCGACCCTCTTGTAACCCTCCTTCCCCGGCGTCGTGTCGAAATAATCGAAAGGAATGGATGGGACGGCCTTCACGTCGGGCTTCACCGGGACCAGGTCGTACACCACCCGGATCGCCCCCGGCTCCTTCTCTTCCGTCTTCCCGTAACACCGGAATCCCTTCAGGTCCTCGAGCCCCGGAACCCGGAAGAACCCCAGGTTCCCCTCGCCCTGGATCGTCAGGGTGACCTTCACCGAGTCCCCCACCCGGACCTTCCGGGGGAAAGCCTCGGCCTGGACCCGGAAGACCCCCACGGCCCCGGAGAATCCAGCCGGCTGGCCCTCGGACGGAAGGGGAAGGACTTTCACGGTCATGGCCTTCCCGGGGACGGTGCAGGTCTCCACCTCCCGGGGAACCCGCTGGCCGAAGAAGTCCGTAGTGAAGCTGACGGCCATCTTGAAATGCAGGAAACCCGCCCCCAGGACCAGGTCTCCCGATTCGGTAGGAAGGAAACGTCTGGCCAGGCGGAAGAGGAGGAACCGCCTTCCCCGGATCGTGCGGACACCCAGGGGCGCCGCTTCCTCGATCTTCCCGTTCACCAGGACCCGCTGCTTCCTCGCCCCTCCACCCTCGTCCTTCCCCTCCAGGGTGACCGTCCCCGGAAGGTTCTCCCACCAGGGGAGGCGGAGGCTGAGGCCCCCCTGGACGTTCTCCACGATCCCCTCCTCCACACCGAACAGGGCCTCCACCCGGAAGGGCTGGTGCACGTAGACCCTGCGGAGGGAGGCCTTCACTTCCAGGTATCCGTACTGCCGGCCCAGGAAGTCCTCCACCACCTCGAGGGTCTCCTCTTCCGTGGCCCACACGGCCCCGCCGGCCTTCACCTTGATGGGGGGGATCTTGAAGGTCCCCTTCCTGGTGGGAGTGATGGAGATCACGAAGGAGAGGCTCACCTCCCGCACCTGGCGGAAGCCGTCGAAGGAGATGAAGGTCCTCTCCGAGGGGGGCCCGGAACGGATCTCCAGGCCCTCCACCTTGGGGAGAGGGAGCAACCGGGCCTTCTGGACCCCCTTGACGGTGATCACGATCCGGGCCGAATTCCCGAGCTTGACCGTGGAGGGCTGGATCCCGGAACTCACCACCCGGACCTTCCCCTGGCCCGCCGCAGGAGCGGGAGGAAAGCCCAGGAGGAAACCCAGCAAGAGGACCGCCGGGAACCGCCTCACCATCCCTTTCCTCCTTCGGCGGGAGCCGCCCTCAGGGCCTTCTCGATCTCGAGTTTCCTCGCCTCCATCTCCTTGAGCTTGTCCAGGAGTTTCTTCCACTGTTCCGGGCTCATGGCGAGCCTCCTCCGCTCCTTCCCGCCGCCGGGCTTCTTCTTCCGGGCCCCTTGCCGCTCCTTGGGCTTCCGCTCCCCCTGCTTCCCGGAGGAATTCTTCTTCTGCTGCTGCTTCTTCTTCCGCCCGGCCTCGGGCTCCTTCTTCTTCTTCGGATTCTTCCGATTCTCCTGTTTCTTCTTCCCCTCCCGCCTGTCCTTCTTCTGCTCCTCCTTCCTGGGCCGGTCCTCTTGCTCCTTCTTGCGCCGCCCCTCCTTCTTCCGCTGTTCCTTCTTCTGTTCCTTCTTCCGCTTCTCCCGTTCCTTCCGGCGTTTCTCCAGCTCCCGGATCTTCCTCTCGGCCCTCTCGATGTTCCGCCTCAGGGGATCCAGGGAGGGATCCTCGAGAAGGGCCCGGATCCAGGCATCCCTGGCGGCCTTCACAGCCTCCAGGGCCTTGTCCAGGCCCGCCGGACCGGCCTTCTCCGCCGCCTCTCCCAGCCTCCACAGGGCCGACCCAAGGCCCCACCCGGAAAGGGCCCTGAGGCGCCCCTTCCCCCGGCCCGCCGCGGCGAGGGCCTCCAGGAAGGAAGTCCTGGCCTTTTCCGCCTTCCCGCAACGAAGGGCGGCAAGGCCCAGGTCGTAGAGCACCTGGGGAGGCACTTCCTTTCCCTCCTTCCTGCAGGCGGCAACGGCCTTCTCCAGGAGGGATAGGGCCTTTTCCGCCCGCCCCCTCTCCAGGAGGCGCACCCCTTCACCGAAAGGATCCTCCGCCGCCCGGGAGGAGGCACAGGCGAAGCCGAGGATCCAGAGAAGGAAGAAGGCGGTCCTCTTCATGATCCATCCTCCTTCCGCGCCTCGGGAAGGGCGAGCCTGGCCAGGAGGAGGAGGACGCCCAGGCTCAGGGGCCACTGGAAGCGGTTCCAGGGCACCCGGCGTTTCTCCTCCTCGTAGGTCCTCTTCCTCAGCACCTTGATCCGCTTCTCCAGGATCTCCTCCAGGGGAAGAGGCAGGGAGGAAGCCCGGAGGTAGTCTCCCCCCGTCCGGCGGGCCGTCTCCTTGAGAATCCTCTCGTCCAGCCGGGTCACGACCTCCTTCCCGTCAGGGCCCGTGAGGAAGACCTCCTTGCCGTCCTTCCTCACGGTGATCTTGGCCCCACCCGGAGTTCCGTAACCTACTGCGAAGACCCGGATCTTCCGGGAAGCCGCCTCGGCCAGGGCGGCCTTCCAATCCCCCACCTGGTCCTCGCCGTCGGAGAGCAGGAGGATCGCCTTGCTGGCCTCCTCTCCTCCGCCCAGGGCCCGCAGGGCCTCTCTCAGCCCCCGTCCCAGGTCGGTGCCTCCCACGGCGGGGAGGTTCGCCTCCACCCGGTCCAGGAGCTCGGCGAAGGCGTCGTAGTCGTGGGTCAGGGGACAGACCAGGAGGGGAGACCCGGAGAAGACCACCAGCCCGACCCGTTCCCCCGTGAGCTTGGAGAGGAGGCCCCGGATGTCCCTCTTGGCCCTTTCCAGGCGGGAGGGTTTCACGTCGGCCGCCAGCATGGAGCGGGAGACGTCCAGGAGGAAGAGCAGATCCACCCCCCGGCGCCGGACGGGACGCAGGGTGAAACCCACCGAAGGTCCCAGGGCCGCGAAGGCGCAGAGGAAGAGGGCGCCCGCAGCAAGGGCTGACCTGGTCTTGCGGAAACGAAGGTGGAGCCTGCCGAGGAGCATGGGATGCCGCCTGGGGTGGGCGAAGGCCTCCATGGCGGCCTTCCTCCGCCTCCGGCCGGCCGCCATGGCCGGGAGGGCCAGGAAGGGAACGGTCAGGATCCACCAGGAACCGGGCCAGAGGAACTTCACGGCAGACCTCCCGGGTAGAAGAGAGAGGTGAGGATCGCCAGGAAGACCAGGAGGATCCCCCCCAGGAGAAGGGGCAGCCCGGCGTCCCGCGCGTCCACCCAGCGCCTTCCCTTGAGGACGCTCTTCTCCATCTTGTCGATGTCGGACCAGACCTTCTCGAGGGCCTTCCTGTCACGGGCCCTGAAGAACCGTCCTCCCGTAATCCTCGCGATCTCCCTCAAGTCCGTCGTGTCCAGTTCCACCTCCTGCTTGAAGACCCCGCCGAAGGGGCCCTGGAAATACTGGTAGCGTCCGGCCGCCACGGTGTGGACCCGGACGTGGAAACGCTTCGCCGCAAGGGCCGCCTCCTTGGGCTCGATCTCGTGGACGTTCTCCTGCCCGTCGGTGAGGAGGATCACCACCTTGGACTTGGCCTTGGACCGGGCCAGGAGAGCCACGGCCCGGGCGAGGCCGGCCCCTATGGCGGTGCCGTCCTCTTCCTTCACATGGACCGTCCGGATGCTCTTCAAGAAGCCCACCACGGCGTCCAGGTCCAGGGTAGGCGGACAGAGCACCCGGGGAAAGCGGGCGAATGTCACTACGCCCAGCCGGTCTCCCTTGCGACCCTTCGTAAACCTCGTCGCCACGGCCTTGATGGCATCCAGGCGGGAGGTCTTCTTCTTCGCCCCCGGGTCGTCCAGGGGAAGGCCCATGGAGGAGGAGACGTCCAGGCAAAGGACGATGTCCACCCCCCGGGACTCCACGTCCACCCGCTCCCGGATCCTCTGGGGCCTGGCCAGGGCCAGGATCAGCAGGCCCACCCCGGCGATCTCCAGCAGGAGGGGCAGGCCGGCGAGGCGCGACCGGAAGGTCTTCGGAACCCCGCTCCTTCCCCGGATCCCCCCCCAAAGGAGGGCGGGGCGGGCCCGGCCGCTCCGCCGCCAGGCCCAGAGCAAGGGGAGGAGGAGCAAGAGGAGGAGGAAGACCGGGTCGGCCAGGGCCAGGTCCCCCCAGAGCCGGAGGAAGGCGATCATCCCGCTCCCTCCCCGGCCCCGGGGGCGGTCCTCTCCACGAAGGCCGTGGCCGCGTCCAGGAGGGCCGACTGTTTCTCGGGGGGAGGAGTCCAGCCGGCGAACTTGGCCCGGTCGCACTCGAAGAGGAAGGACTCCAGGAGCCTTCGTTCCTCCTCACCGAAAAGCCCGGAAGAACCGGCTTCGGCAAGGAACTCCTCGGTGGTCCGCTCGGGTGCCCTGAGGCCGAAACGCTTCTCGATGTACCGGCGCACCACCCCCGAGGCGTCCACCACCATGGCCTCCACCTCTTCCGGGGTGGTCCTGGGACGCTTCCGGATCCGGGCCAGGGCCCGGAGGGCCTCCACATGGGGAGGAAGGGGGGGCGGGGCTGCGGGCCTCCCGTCCCGTCCCTTCCCCCGGAGGAAGAGATAGAGGAGGAGGGCCAGGAGGAGCGCCCCTCCCGCCGCGCCGGCCAGGAGACCCCACGGGCCTCCGGCCGGCACGTCGAGGGGCTTCCGGGGCTCCTCCACGGGGGAGGTCTTCTCCTTCAGGACCGACTCGACCCGGAGGACCACCGGTGAGGTCCTGGCGGAGAGGTCCTTTCCACGAAAGCGGCCTTTCACGACCAGGGCGGGAAGGGCGACCCGCCCGGTCTTGAATGGGAAAAGGGTATATCTCCTTTCCAGGAGGGTCCCCCCCCCGGGAAGCCGGCAGGTCCGGCTCTTCCCCGGGAGGAGGCGGAACTCCCCCGCCTTGGCCTGGATCGCCTCCAGGGAGGGCGGTTCGGCCTCCACTCCCGGATCCTTCCTGAAGAGAAGGGTCACCTCCAGGGGTTCCCCGAGCTTCACCTTCCGGCTCTCCACTCTCAGTTCCACCCCGAGAGGTCCTTTCGGGGCGGAAGGGGGTTTTCCCCCCTTCCCGCAGGAAAGGGGAAGGAGGAGGACCAGGAGAGGAAACAGGGATCTCCTCCTCACCCCGCCCTCCTCCTCTCCCTCTCCCGGAAGAGCCTGAGCAGGGGAACGGCCGGAGACTCGTCCAGGCGGACCACCATCCTGTCGGCGCCGGAGCGCCGGAAGAGGTCCCCCACCCGCTCCAGGTGCCTTTCCCCGTCCCGCTTCCACCTGGCCCGCACGGCTTCGCTTCCCGTGTCCACCAGGATACGTCTTCCCGTTTCCGGGTCGGCCATCTCCAGAAGGCCCACCCGGGGGAGATCCAGGTTCCTGGGATCCAGCAGGTGGGCCCCGATCACGTCGTGCCTCCTGGCGATCCGCACCAGGGGACCCTCGAGGGATTCCAGGGGGAAGTGGAAGTCGGAGACCAGGAAGAGGATGGAACGTCGCCGGAGAACCCTTCCGAGAAAGTCCACTCCCGCCGCCATCCCTCCTCCCCGCCTTCCTGCAGGCTCGGCCAGGACCTCACGGACGATGCGCATCACGTGGGTCGGGCCCTTTCCGGGGGGGATGTAGGTTCCCGGCCCCTCCCCGCAGAAGAGGAGGCCCACCTTGTCGTTGGAACGCAGGGCGGCGAAGGCCAGGAGGGCGCAAAGCTCGGCCGCCCCCCGCCTGGGGGAACGGGCCTGGGAGCCGTAGAGGAGGGAAGGCCCCGTATCCACGAGGAAGAGGAGGGTGAGTTCCCTCTCCTCCACGAACTTCTTCACGTAGGGCCTCCCCGTCCTGGCGGTGACATTCCAATCAACAGATCGTATATCATCCCCCTCGGTGAACTCCCGGACCTCGTCGAACTCGATGCCCGAACCCTTGAAGACCGAGGTGTAGCCCCCGGCCAGGAGGTCCGTGACCAGGCGGCGGGTGCGGACCTGGATGCGCCTGACTTGTTTGAGGATCTCCGGATCGATCACGGGACCTCCACCGTGTCCAGGACGGCCTCGATCACGTCCTCGGAAGTCTTCTCCTCCGCCTCGGCCTCCCAGGAGACCAGCACCCTGTGGCGCAGAACGTCCAGGGCCACGTCCTTGACGTCCTGGGGAGTGACCCAGCCGCGGCCCTTGAGGAAGGCCCGGGCCCTGGCGGCACGACAGAGGTAGATGGAAGCCCTCGGGGAGGCGCCGTACCGGATGAGGGGAGCCAGGTGGTCCAGGCCCTTCTCTCCGGGACGCCTGGTCGTGTGGACCAGCTCCACCACGTAGGCCTTGATCTTGTCGTCCAGGTAGATCCGGTCCAGGAGTTTCCGGAGTTCCAGGATCTTCTCCAGGGTGGTGACCTGCCTCACCTTGGGCGGCCCCTGGGTGGAGGCCATACGCTCCACGATCTCCGTCTCCTCCTCCTTGGCCGGATAGTCCACGACGATCTTCAGCATGAAACGGTCGAGCTGGGCCTCGGGAAGGGGATAGGTCCCTTCCTGCTCGATCGGGTTCTGGGTGGCCTGGACCAGGTAGGGCGAGGGGAGGGCCCGGGTCTCTCCACCCAGGGTGACCTGCCTCTCCTGCATGGCCTCCAGGAGGGCCGACTGGACCTTGGCGGGGGACCGGTTCACCTCGTCGGCCAGGACCAGGTTGGCGAAGAGAGGGCCCGTCTTGAGGCTCCATTCCCCCGTGGCAGGGTTGTAGACGTGGGTTCCCGTCAGGTCCGCAGGGAGGAGATCGGGGGTGAACTGGATCCGCTTGAAGGTCCCACCCACCGCTTCGGCCAGGGTGCTCACCGCCAGGGTCTTGGCCAACCCCGGGACACCTTCCAGGAGGACGTGGCCGTCGGCCAGGAGCCCCGTGACCAGCCCCTCGACGAGCTTCTTCTGCCCAACGATGACCCGCCCGATCTCGAGGAAGAGTTCCTCCAGGGAGGCCCGTTCCTCCTGGATCCGATCCGAAAGATCCGTCACGTCCGCCATGCTTTCCTCCAGACCTCCCGCGCCCCTTCTTCCATGGAGATACGTCTCCGGCGGTGAGAGTGTAAGTGCAAGGCCGGGCGAAACCTACGTTTCCGACCCCCTTCCGGCCCGGATTCTCCATGCATCGGGAGCCCCGATCCGGTAATCCTTTGGGAAAAGGAGGTCCCTTGATCCCTCTTCGCGACGAGAATCCCAGCCGCCGTCCCCCCTACGTCGTGTGGGGCCTGATCGTGGCCAACGCCCTGGTCTTCCTCCTGGAATTGAGTCTCCCCCCCGACTCCCTCCAGGTCTTCTTCCACCTCTTCGGCATCGTCCCGGCCCGATTCACCCACCCCGAATGGGCCCAGGCCCTGGGCTTCCCGGCGGACAACTGGTGGCCCTTCCTCACCAGCCTCTTCATTCACGGAGGGTGGTTCCACATCCTGGGGAACATGTGGTTCCTCTGGATCTTCGGGGACAACGTGGAGGACCGGATGGGCCACGGCCGGTTCCTGGTCTTCTACCTTCTCTGCGGAGTCCTGGCCGGCATGGCCCACATGCTCACCAATCCCTCCTCCACCATCCCGGCCTTCGGAGCCTCGGGGGCCATCTCGGGAGTCCTGGGGGCCTACCTCCTCTTCTTTCCCAGGGCCAGGGTGCTGGTCCTCTTCCCCATCTTCATCTGGCCCCTCTTCTTCGTCCTTCCCGCATCCCTCTTCCTGGGGATCTGGTTCGTGATCCAGTTCTTCAGCGGGACCTTCTCCCTCCTCTCCCCCAAGATGGGCGGCGGAGTGGCCTGGTGGGCACACATCGGAGGTTTCATCTCGGGACTCTCCCTGGCGCCCCTCTTCCTCCCGGGCCGGAAGCTCCGCTGACAAGGGGGGTTCCGCCCCCCCTTCAAGGTGACCCCTTCCCGGTCCCGACCATTTTTCCTGAAGAGCATGGAGCCCCGGTCCCAGACCGGCCTCCTCCGTCCTCCTTTGCGGAAAACCTAGGAAAGGCCCCGGGAATGAGGAAACCCACCCCCCCAAGGTTCCCCGCCGAAGGGACCGCCCTCTTCCGGAGGATGGGCTATGCACCCCGGGGATTCACCCTGGTGGAACTCCTCATCGTTGTGGCCATCATCGCCGTCCTGGCCTCCATCGCCGTGCCCCGCTACGAGGCGGCCGTGAACAACGCCAAGGTGATCCGGGCCGTCTGCGACCTGAAGACCATCTCCCAGGCCATCGAGATGTACATGCTCACCAACGGCAAGTACCCCGATTCCCTGGCCGACGTGGGTTACGGCGAGAGGACGGACCCCTGGGGGCACAAGTATCAATACGTGAACATCGACTCCAAGATCCGTTCCGGCGACCCCCGCTGGGGCCCCGACGGAAAATGGAAAGGGTCGGGCGGAGGGCCGAGCCTCCCCGGGATTCCTCCCGACGAGGCGGTCCTGACCGAGGTCGCCCTGGAGGCCGTCTCGGAGAAACCCATTCGGAAGAACGGCGCCCTGTTCCCTTTGAACTCCGACTTCGACCTCTACAGCCTGGGCCTGGACGGCCTGACCAGCCCGAAGATCACGGCCCCTCCCAGCTTGGACGACGTGATCCGGGCGAACAACGGCCGCTTCTTCGGCCTGGCGAACAAATATTGAAGAGAAGAAAGGGAGGAAGCAGGAATCCAGGGATCGAAAGGCCCGGTGTCGTGGGAAGAAAGCCTTCATCTCAAGAACGGGAGAAGGGGTGTCGAAAAGAGCGAAGACATCCTTCCCGGCGGGAAGGATTCCAGGTTCCGTGAAAGCCCAGAAGAACCGCGCCCGGGTCATGCCCGGGTCTCCGACCAGGGAGAAAGAGGAATGAGAGAAGACCAGAGGGGAGGTCTAGGCCTGGAAGAGCCTCCCCTGAAGAACGAACCTTCAGTCCCGGCAGGAAAGAAGCCGGCCGAGACCCTTCCGTCCCGCGGTGAGGCGACGGGCACCTCCGAACCCCGGGAAAAGGTTTCCTCCCTCCCTCCCCGGCCGCCCCGGTTCCGCAGGAGGAGGTACTTCGTAAACCCCAGGATCCAGGGGCCCCTTCTCCTCCACGCCCTGGGCTATTCCTTCTTCTTCATGGTCCTCATGGCCTTCGGGATCTTCTCGCCCCTGGTGAGCCAACTGGACGGCACGCCCGTAAACCAACCGAATCCTTTCTGGAGCCCGGCCTACTCCCTCCTCTACCTCCACACCCATTTCTGGCCCCTGGCCATAGGCGGACTCCTTCTCATCGCCATCCATTCCATCTTCTCGTCCCACCGCATGGCCGGACCCCTCTTTCGGCTCTCGGCCCTCTTCCGCTCCATGAAGGAGGGAGAGATCCCGACCCGCCAGGTCATCCGAAAGAGGGACTTCCTCCACCCCGAGTTCGAAGAATTCAACGCCATGGTGGCGGCCTGGAAGGATCGGATCGAGAAGGCGAAGCGGCAGGTGCAGAGGCTGGAGAAACAGGCCGGACTCCTCCAGGAGGAGGCTCTCCTCTCGGACTCCCCCTCCCTCCTGGACCTGGTCCAGTCCATCACGGAGACACGAAAGAAGCTCGCAGAGGAACTGGAGTGGTTCCGGGAGAAGGTGTGAAAGGCCATGGTGTTTCCGGGTAAGGAAGGGACGGGATTCATCCCCTCCGGTACCCCGGGGGAAGCACGGTGGAACTGAGGAGGTCGGTGGGGTGGAGTCCTTCTGGAAATCCCTTGGGCGGCAATTTCTCGCCACCCGGTTCGGAAGGAGGATCTTCTCCCTCTTCGTCCTCTGCGCCCTGATACCCCTGGGCGCCCTGGCCTTCCTGGCCTACGACGGCGTCACCCGCCAGCTCAGGGAGCAGGCCCTGCACAGGCTCCACGAAGAGACCAAGGGGGCCGGACTCTTCCTGCACCAGCGCCTCCTCTTCCTGGAAACCAACCTCAAACTCCTCGGGGCGGAACTCGCCGGTTCCAAGGGGAAGGACCTGGCCGCAGGCAAGGCCTCCCTCGAAGAGAACCTGGGAAGCCGTTTCCGGAACCTCTTCGTCCTGGACCGTCTCGGAAAGACCCTGGAAGGCCATCCCCCGGCGCCGCCCTTCTCTCCCTTCGACGAGAGGGAACTGGCCTTCCTGGCCTCGCGGCGCACCCTTCTGAGGGCCATTCCCGACAGGGAGGGTTTCGCCCGGGTCTTCCTGGCCATGATCCTGGAACGCCCCGGGAAGGAGCCCTCCTACCTGGTTGGAGAGGTTGCACCGGCCTACCTATGGAGCGGCGACACACTCCTCTCCCCGGAACGCTACCTGGCCGTCCTGGACGAATCCGGGGGGATCCTCTTCTCCAACCACCCCGGGAAAGAATTCGTCCCCGGCCTGGCAGGGAGCATGGAGGGCAACCCTTCGTCGGGGCACTTCCAGTGGGAGATGGAGGGAACCACCTTTCTCACCTCCTACTGGACCCTCTTCATGCAACCCCGGTTCGGAGCGGACTGGACCATCCTGAGCTCCAGCCAGAAGAACCGCTTCTTCCGGCCCCTCCAGAGCTTCCGGTCCTCCTTCCTCCTCGTGACCCTCCTCTCCTTCCTCGTCGTGGCCCTCTTGAGTCTCCACCAGATCCGCCGCCACCTTCGGCCCATCGAACTCCTGACCCAGGCCACGAGGAAGGTGCGGGAAAACGACTTCTCCTCCAGGGTGGAGGTGGAGGGAGACGACGAATTCGCCGAGCTCGCCGCCTCCTTCAACGCCATGATGGACCGGATCGTGGCCGCCATGGAGGAGCGGGACAAGGCCCAGGAGGAGCTGATCCGGGCCAGGGACAGGGCCCTGGCCGCAGCCAGGACGGAGAGCCAGTTCCTGATCAACGTCTCCCACGAGCTCAGGACCCCCATGACCTCCATCCTCTCCTTCGCCGAGATCCTCAAGGATTACGGGGACCAGGATCCCGAGGAGAGGGAGGAATTCCTGGACATCATCATCTCCGAGGCCCAGAGGCTCACCAGGCTCGTGGAGGACGTGCTGGACCTGAGCAAGCTCCAGTCGGGAACCCAGCGTTTCCACGTGAAGACGGTGGACGTGAAGGCCACCCTGTGGGACGTGTTCCAGGCCTCCCGGGCCCTGGCCCTGGAGAAGGACGTCACCCTGGAGCTCCTCCTTTGCGAGGAAGAGCTGGAGACCGCCGGGGACAGGGACCGGCTCAAGCAGGTCTGGACCAACCTCATCTCCAACGCCGTGAAGTTCAGCCCCGAGGGGGGAAAGGTGGAGATCCGAGGGAGGCGGGCCGGGCCCTTCATCGAGGTGAGCGTGAGGGACCAGGGGCCGGGAATCCCGGAGGACCAGCAGGAGATCATCTTCCAGCGTTTCCGGCAGGTCGTATCTGACATCATCAAGGAGAAGCCGAAAGGCACGGGCCTGGGACTGACCATCTCCAAGGACATCGTGGAGAAGCACGGCGGCTCCATCAGGGTGGAGAGCCGGCCCGGGAAGGGGGCCACTTTCTACGTCCGGATTCCCATCCAGACGGAGGAGGAATTGGAGAAACGGCTTTCCCAGACCAAGGACGCCAAGGCGGAGGTGGGATGAGGACGACGAGGAGGAGAGTCTCGAAGAAAGGCCCCGCGGCCGCCGCGGCCCTTCTGGCCGCCCTGGCCCTCTGGGGTTGCGGAGAGGGAAAGGGCGGGCCGGCGGACCTGTTCCACGCCGCCAAGGCGGGCGACCTGGAGGCCGTCCGCTCCTTCCTGGAGGCCGGGGCCGATCCCAACGGGCGGGACCACTTCGGCGCCACCCCCCTCCATGGGGCGGTCACGGCACGGAGTCTTCCCATCGTGAAGCTCCTCCTCTCCAGGGGGGCCGATCCGGCCGCGGCCACGCGGACGGGGGCGACGCCCATCCACTTGGCCGCATTCGACGGCTCCACGGCCTTGGCCCGGGCTCTCCTGGAAAAGGGCGCCCCCGTGAACGCCCCCAACAAGGACGGAGTCACCCCCCTCCATCTCGCGGCCTGCAAGGGCCACACCGAAATGGTCCGCCTCCTCCTCTCCCGGGGAGCCGATCCCCTCGCCAGGGACCGGAACGGGAACCCCCCTTCCTACTGGGCCCGCCTCAAGGGGATGAAGAAGACCGCCGCGATCCTGGAGGAAGCGGCCCGGAAGGCGAAGGCCCGGAGATCCGGAAAGGACAAGAGGCCCGAATCTCCCGGGCGATCCTCCGGGCGGCCCGGGGAAGGGCCTCCCGGACCCTGGGCGTCAAGTCCTCCCCGAAAGTGAAAGGGTCCTCCACCTGGAGGGCGTAGACCCTGAGGAAGGAGGGCATGGGGATCCCGAGGCGCCGGGCCAGCTCCAGGCCTTCCAGGAGTCCCAGGTGGTGCGTTCCCCCGTCGAAATGGTCCGCCAGGGGTCCTTCCAGGTCCAGGAGGAAGAGCCTTCCAGGCTCCTCCCCCTCCAGGAGCACCGCGTCGATCACAACGGCCCCGGCCCGGCCCTCGAGAAGTTCCAGGAGCTCCAGTCCGCCCGTGGCGGCCTCCCGGAATTCGACCCCCACCCCGCCCAGGAGGCGGCGGACCTCCCGGGCCAGGAGGATTCCCGCCGCGTCGTCCCGGAGGAAGGGATTTCCAAGGCCCACCACGAGCAAGGGGGGGGCGGAGGCCGGGGGAGACGAATCCCTACCGGCGCAACACACGAATCACTTCCCCCCGGTGGTCCCGGATCCTGGCCACCAGGGGCATCCTTCCGGGCAGGGTGTGGGTGGCGCAGGCGTGGCAGGGGTCGTAGGCCCGGAAGGCCATCTCCACCATGTTGAGCAAGCCGTCGTCCACCTTTCCGTCCCGGATGGCGCTCTTGGCGGCCTTCTCCACCGACATGGCTATGGGCGCCGCGTTGTGGTTGGTGGCTACGATGAGGTTGACCTTGGTCAGGAGTCCCTTCTCGTCGGTGAAATAGTGGTGAATCAGGGTCCCCCTGGGAGCCTCCACGATCCCCACCCCCTCCTTCGGGGTCGCCTGGGGGAGGTTCCGGATCTTCGGGCTCGTGATCTCTTCGTCCCGGAGGATCTCCTTCATGCGCTCCGCCGCCTGTAGAGCCTCCACGAGCCTGGCCCAGTGGAAGGCAAGGGTGGCGTGGGCCGGTTTTCCTCCGAGAGTATTGTACATCTTGTCGCAGGCGGCCTGGGCCTCCGGGGTGGCCATACCCTCGGAAGCGTTGAGCCTGGCCAGGGGGGCGACCCGGAAGACACCGCTGTCCTTGCCGTCGACGAATCCCTTCCAGCCCACCTTCTTCAAGTAGGGGAATGTGATGTAGCTCCAGGGCTCCACGTGTTCGGCGATATGCTCGGTGTAGTCCCCCGGGGAGAAACGGGCGAACTCCTTCCCCTCGGGATCGACCACCCGGATCCAGCCGTCGTAGAAGTCGGGTTGGTTCTTCTCGTTCACCTGGCCCATGTAGTAGGTCTTGTGGGAATACCCTTCGCTGAGGACCAGCCCCACGTTCTCCTTGTCCTGGAGAACCACCTGGTCGAAGAGCCCCAGGGAGAACCTGGCCAGGTCGAGGGCCTCGTCGGCCACTGTGAGATAGTCCTTCCGTTCCTCCTCGGTCATCCCCTTGGAGACGCCCCCCGGAAGGCCGAAGACGGGATGGATCACCTTGCCCATCATGCCCTCCATCATGAGGCGGACCTTCTTGCGGGCCGAAATCACCTTGCCGGCGATCTCCAGCCCCACCTTGGCGATGACCCCCAGGATGTTCCGTTCCCCCTTGGGGGCCCTGGGACCCACGACGAAGTCGGGCCCTCCGAGGTAGTAGAAGTGGAGGAGGTGGTCCTCGAACATGAAGGCGTTGTACGCCAATTCCCGGAGGAGTTTCGCCGTCCTGGGCGGCTCCACCCCGTAGAGGTCGTCCAGGCACTTGGTCGAGGCCATGTGGTGGGCCGTGGGACACACACCGCAGATCCTTGGTGTGATCCTGGCCATTTCCTCTGCGGGCCGCCCCAGGCAGAAGGTTTCGAATCCCCGCAACTCCGGAACCTGGAAGAATGCCCGCTCCACGTTCCCCTTCTCGTCCAGGAAGATCTCGATCTTCCCGTGGCCTTCCAGGCGGGTGATGGGGTCGATGGTGATTCTCCTGGTCACGGGGACACCTCCTTTCCCGGCGGGGCGCACCGGTGCAGCAGGGACTTGGGCAGGCTGAAACGGTAGAGGGTGCCGAGGGGATCGGTCAGGGTCTCCGCCAGGGCCCGGGCCTCCTCCGGGGTCTCGGCGGCGGTGCATCCCCCCAGGGAAGCGAGGAACTTGGTCCCCTGGTCCAAGGCCTCGGGAGTGGGCCCGAAGCAGCCCCGGCAGGGCATGTTCCCCCGGATACACCTTTCGCCGCACCCGCCGCGGGTGACGGGACCCAGGCACACGAACCCCTCGGCCAGAAAGCACTTCTCCGGGTCCGGGGCGTGGTCGGCCAGCCTCTTGAACCCGGTGATGGTGAACTCCTCGGGCTTGGAGTCGTTGCGGGGGCAGGTCTCGCAGAGGGCCTTCTCAGGGGCCAGGACCGAGCCCCTGGGTGGAAGGTCACCGGAGAGGATGGCCTGGATCGCCTTCAGGATGAGATCGGGGGGAGGCGCACACCCGGGGAGGTAGTAGTCCACGTCGATCACCTGGTCGAGGGCCTTCACGGTGTTCCACACCTCGGGAAGCTCCAGTTCGAAGCCCTCCACCACATCCTTCACCTTGGGGAGCACCTTCCCCGGGTTGTCCGAGGTCACGCTCTCGAGGTACTTGTTCCGGAAGACATCCTCCCTGGTCGTGCAGTTGGCCAGTCCCGGGATCCCTCCCAGGTGGGCGCAGGAACCGAAAGCCACCACCAGGCCGCATTTCTCCCTGAGGAGTTTCACCCACATCTCGTGCTCGGACGTCCGGACCGACCCGTTGATGAAGGCCACGGCCACCTCCCCGGGCTTCCAGGCCTTCACGTCGGAGAGCTTGAAGTCCAGGGCCACGGGCCACAGCACGATGTCCACGGCTTCCACGACCTTCAGGACGTTCTCGGCCAGGTCCACCACCGCTTCCTCGCACCCCCCGCAGGAAGCGCACCAGTAGAAGGCAACCTTCGGCTTGGCCATTTCTCAACCTCCCGCCTTCGAAGTCGTCCCCACCCTCTCGCCCCAGCGCAGGGGACCGAGGGCCCGGACCGTCTCGGTGAACTCGGCCACGACCTGTGCGAACTTCTCTCCCTCCGATGCGGAGATCCACTCCAGGCGGACCCTTTCCTTCTCGATCCCGAACTGCTCCAGGAGTTTCAAGAGAAGGGGATACCTCCTCATGGCCTTGTAGTTCCCCGTGGAGTAGTGGCAGTCCCCCGGGTGGCAGCCGGCGATCAGCACGCCGTCCGCCCCGTCCCGGAAGGCCTTGACCACGAACGTAGGGTCCACCCTCCCCGAGCACATCACCTTGATGGGCGCCAGGTTGGGCGGGTACTCCATTCTGCTCATGCCGGCCAGGTCCGCCCCCGTGTAGGAACACCACCGGCACAAGAAACCGACGAGCCTGGGTTCGAAATCCGCGTCCGCCATTCCAAGACCTCCCGAGCGCGGCGCGCTCAATCAGCCAGGGCCCCCTCGATCTCGGCGAAGATCTGGACGTCCTCGAAGTTCTCCTGGACCGCCGCCCCGGAGGGACAGCCGGCCACGCAGGTGCCGCATCCCTTGCAGAGTTCGGGGTGCACCACCGAGACCTTCTTCTCCTCGTCGAAATCTATGGCCTGGTAGGGACAGTTTGCGATACAAAGTTTACATCCGCAGCACTTGTCCGGGTCGATCTTCGCCCGGACGGGCTCCAGGACCACCTTCCCCTTGTCCATTAGGGACAGGGCGGCCGCCGCCGCGGCCGCTCCCTGGGCCACGGTGTCCGGGATGTCCTTGGGACCCTGGCAGGCCCCGGCGATGTAGACGCCGTCCGTCGCCGTGTCCACGGGGGCCAGCTTTGGATGCCTCTCCAGGAAGAACCCCCCCTGGGCGCACCCGATGGAGAAGATGTGGGAGACCTTGTCGGAGTCCTCCCGTGGTTTCAGGCCGAGGGAGAGGATCACCATGTCCACGGGGACCCTCCTCCTGATCCCAAGGAGGGTGTCCTCGCTCACCACGACCAGTTTCCCCTCCTCCTCGGGGCTCTCCCAGACGTCCGTCACCTCCGTTCCCTTTCCCCGGATGAAGTGCACTCCTTCCTCGAGGAGACGCTTGTAGAATTCCTCGTATCCCTTTCCGGGTGAACGGATGTCGATATAGAAGTTGTAGACCTCCGCCCCGGTCTTCTCACGCACCAGGTGGGCGAACTTCAGGGAGTACATGCAGCAGACCCGGGAACAGTATTCCAGGTGGTTCTCGTCCCGGCTCCCGATGCAGTGGAGGATGGCCACGGCCCCGGGCGTCTTCCCCGAGCGGGTCCGGATCTTCCCCATGGTGGGCCCCGAGGCGTGGCAGATCCGTTCGAACTCGAGGGAGGTGTAGACGTCGGGGAAGACCTTGTAGCCGTACCGGGAGAGCTTCTCCGCCTCGTAGAGCTCGAAGCCCGTTGCCACCACGATGGTCCCCACCTGGATCTCCTCGGTCTTCTCCTCCATGTCGTGGTCGATGGCCCCGGCCGAGCAGTTGTCCTCGCACACCTTGCATCCCCCCGTCCGGAAATGCATGCAGGTGCTCTCGTCGATGACGGGAACCTTGGGAACGGCCTGGGGGAACTCCATGTAGATGGGCTTCCTCCCCGTCATCCCCTCTTCGAACTCGAAGGGAATGATGGAAGGTTCCTGGGGCCGTATCCGTGAGTGTTCGACGGCGTGGGTCGGACAGATGGAACTGCAGGCCCCGCAGACCAGGCAGGTGTCGGAAGGCTCCCGGAAGGGGGAGGTGACCTTCCGCCTGACGCCCCGGCCCTCGAAGCCGATGGCCCCGACCTGGAGCACGTCGTCGCAGAGGCGCACGCACATCCCGCAGAGGATGCATCCCTCCCGGTCCGTGATGGTCGCCAGGTCCTCTTCGGGTCTCCGGAAGCGGCTCTTCTCCACTCCGACCCGGGAGGCCAGTTCCCGGATCACCGTGGAGTTCGGGCACCTGGCCAGCATGAGCTCCGCCAGGATCCTTCGGATCCGCCGGACCGGTTCCGACCGGGTCAGGATCTCCTGTCCCTCCGCCACGGGCAGGGTGCAGGAGGTGACGAGCTTCGTCCGGCCCCGGTGCTTCACCTCCACGGTGCAGAAGCGGCAGGCCCCGTAGGGATCGAGGGACTCGTGGTGGCAGAGGGTGGGGATGGAGATCCCCGCCTCCTTCGCCGCCCGGAGGACGGTCCATCCCTTCTCAGCCTCGACCTTCCTGCCGTCGATCGTGATCGTTACCATGGCTTCACTCCAGCCTCAATTCCGGGTCACCGCCTCGAACTTGCAGACGTCGTAACATATTCCGCACTTGGTGCACCTCTCCTGCAGGATCTCGTGGGGTTTCTTGGCCTCCCCCGCGATGGCCCGGGCGGGACAGTGCCTTGCGCAGACCCCGCATCCCGTGCAGCGTTCCTCCAGGATCCTGTAACGGGTGAGGGCCTTGCACACCCCGGCCCTGCACTTCCCGTCCCGGACGTGTTCCAGGTATTCATCGTGGAAATACTCCAGGGTCGTCAGGACCGGGTTGGGGGCCGTGGCCCCGAGCTGGCAGAGGGATGCCTCCTTCACCACCCAGGCGAGGTCCTTCAGAAGGTCCAGGTCCTCTTCCTTCGCTTTCCCCTCGCAGATGTCCTGGAGGATGAGGCGCATCTGGTGGACACCCTCACGGCAGGGGATGCACTTCCCGCAGGATTCGTCCTCCAGGAAGGAGAGGAAGAACCTGGCGAAGTCCACCATGCAGGTGTCCTCGTCCATCACGATCATCCCCCCCGACCCCATCATGGAACCCACCTCCACGAGCCTGTCGTAGTCGATGGGCTCGTCCAGGTGCCGTTCCGCGAGAACGCCCCCCGAGGGCCCGCCGGTCTGGACGGCCTTGAACTTCTTTCCTCCCTTGATCCCCCCTCCGATCCTGAAGATCACCTCCCTCAGGGTGATCCCCATGGGGACCTCCACGAGGCCCGTGTTGTTCACCTTCCCCACGAGGGAGAAGATCTTGGTGCCCTTGGATCCTCCCCAGGGATCCTTGGAAACGTCCCCCGTCCCGAGACTCGTGAACCAGTCCACGCCGTTGTTCACGATCAGGGGGATGTTGGCCCAGGTCTCCACGTTGTTCAGCGTCGTCGGCCGCTGCCAAAGCCCCTTCTCCACGGTATGGATGTGCTTGGCCCGGGGCTCGCCGGGTCTTCCCTCGATGGAGGCCATGAGGGCCGTGGACTCCCCGCAGACGAAGGCCCCGCCGCCCCGGTCGATCTTAACGTCGAAGTTCAGCCCCGTTCCCAGTATGTTCTCCCCGAGAAGTCCCACGGCCCGGGCGTCGCGGACCGCCTTCGTCATGAGCTCCACCGCGAGGGGATATTCGGTTCTGACGTAGACGTATCCCTCGGTCGCCCCGATTGCGTAGGCCCCGATGATCATCCCCTCCAGGACGAGGTGGGGGTCCCCCTCGAGCAGACCCCTGTTGGCGTAGGCGCCCGGGTCCCCTTCATCGGCGTTGCAGATCACGTACTTCTTGTCTCCCTCCGCCTTCCGGCAGGAAGCCCACTTGATCCCGCAGGGGAATCCGGCGCCGCCCCGGCCCCTCAGCCCGGAACGGATCACCATGTCGATCACCTCCTCGGGCTTCATCTCCCTCAACACCCGGACGAGGGCCCTGTATCCGCCGTTACGGATGTAGTCCTCGATGCTCGTGGGATCCACCTCGAAGTTGGCCCCGAAGACCCGGGGAGTCTGGTGCTTGTAGAAGGGAACGTCCTTCTCCCGGACGATGGGTTTCCCCGTGGATGGATCCTTCATGAACAGCCTCTCCACGGGCTCCCCCCCCAGGAGGCTCCGCCGGACGATCTCTCCTGCGTCCTCGGGCCGGGGTTCCGGGTAGAAGTAGCCCTGGGGCCTCACGATGACGATGGGTTCCTTGTCGCAGTATCCCAGGCATCCCGTCACCCTGAGCCGGACCTTCCCGTTGGTCCCCGCCTTCCCGAGTTCCTCCCGCAGGGCCTCCACGAGCTTGTCCGCCCCCTTGGAGCGGCCGCAGGTCCCCCGCGAAACGACCAGGACCTTCTCGGGCTTCTCCTTCTCGAGCTTCTTCCGGAAAACTTCGACGTCCTCGAGCTTTGCGAAGCGAACCATGGCCACCCTTCCTCTAGACCCGAACGGTCCCGCCGGAAACCTCGGAAATCACCTTGTCCACGTCGCCGGGCCTCAAGGTCATGTACCTGTCGTCGATCACCACCACCGGCCCCATGGCGCAGGCACCGAGGCAGTTGACCGTCTCCAGGGTGAACTTGCGGTCCGGCGTAGTCTGCCCGTTCCGGATTTCGAGCCTGTTCTCCAGGGCCTCCAGGACCCTGGGGGCCCCCCTGACGTGGCAGGCCGTCCCCATGCAGACCTTGATGACGTGCTCCCCCCTGGGGGTGAGGCTGAAGGCCTTGTAGAAGGTGGCCACGTGGTAGACCCGGGAGACGGGAATGTCCAACCTCTCGGCCACGTACTTCAGGGCTTCCTCGGGCAGGTAACCGAATTCGATGTTCAGGTCCTGGAGGATCGCCACGACGGGCCCTCTCTCCCCCTCGTGGGCCTCCAGGATCCGGTCGGCGGTCTCCTTCATCCCCGCCGGGATCCGAACGGGGACCTTCCCGTTCGTCTTCAGGGGGTCGTAGGTCACGGGACAGCGTTCCAGGCACTGGCCGCAGCCCGTGCACTTGTCCTCGTCCACGTAGCGGGCCTTCCGCCGGACCTTGACGGTGAAGTTGCCCACATAGCCCTTCACCTCCTCCACCTCGGACCAGGTCAGGAGCCGGATGTTCGGATGCTTGCCCGCCTGGACCATCTTGGGGGTGAGGATGCAGGCGGCGCAGTCCAGGGTGGGAAAGGTCTTGTCGAACTTGGCCATGTGGCCGCCGATGGAGGGTTTCTTCTCCACCAGGTAGACCTTCTTTCCCGACTCCGCAATCCTGAGGGCCGCCTCGATCCCGGCGATCCCTCCTCCCACGACGAGGGTCTCCTTGCGGACGGGAACCTCCTCCCGGTGGAGGGGGCGTTGCATCCTCACCCTCTTCACGGCCGCCGCGATGAGCCTCTTGGCCTTGGCCGTAGCCTTCTCCCTGTCCTTGTGTACCCAGGAGCACTGCTCCCGGATGTTGGACATCTGGAAGAGGTACCTGTTCAGCCCGGCGTCCTCGACGGCGCCCCGGAAGGTCTCCTCGTGCATGAGGGGGGAGCAGGAGGAGACCACCACGTTGGTGAGCTCGAACTCCCGGATGTCCTTCTTGATGAGTTCCTGGCCGGGGTCGGAGCACATGTACTTGTATTCCCGGGCCACGACCACGCCGGGGAGGGTCCGGGCGTATTCCGCCACGGCCGCAACGTCCACAGTCTGGGAGATGTTGGTGCCGCAGTGGCAGACGTAGACACCGATCCTGATCTCCCCGTTCTTTCCCGCCTCGTTCATGAGAGCACCCCCTTGGCGGCAAGGACTTCCTCGACCGGGGTGAGCGAATCCCCCAGGGCGAGGTCCTTGGACTCCAGGCCGAAAGCCGTTCCCATGGCCTGGGTGAAATACATGACCGGAATCCTGCAGTCGCATCCGACCAGCCGGCAGATTTCCTCCTGCCTGGATTCCAGGTTGATCTGGCAGAGCGGGCACGCCGTGATGATCGCGTCGGCCTTCCTCTTGCAGGCGCACTTCAGGACCGCCCCGGTGAGCTTCATCCCCACATCCGGGTGGGTGGTCATCATGAGCCCGCCGCAGCACTTGGCGGTCATGGGGAACTCCAGGGGCTCCGCCCCGAGCCAGGAGAGGAGGCGGTCCATCATGGTGGGCCTCTCGGGATCGTCGATCTCACCGAAGGGCCGGCTGATCTGGCACCCGTGGTAGCAGGCCACCCTCATCCCTTTCAGGGGTTTCACCACGTGGCGCTTGACGGCGTCCTCCCCCAGGTCGTTCACGACGACCTCCAGGAAGTGCCTCACCTTCACGTTCCCAGCGAAATCCATCCCTCCCGCCCGGAGGGCGTTCCGGACCTCCGCCCGCAACTCGGGATTCCTGGCGATGTACTTGTTCGCCTTGTAGAGGGCCAGGTAGCAACCGCTGCAGACCGTGACCAGGTCCAGGCCCCGTTTCTCCGCCAGGGCCAGGTTCCTGGCGGAAAGGACGAAGGCCTTCTTCTCGTTCACCGCCACGTAGGCCGTGGCCCCGCAACAGTTCCAGTCCTCCAGCTCCTCGAGCTCGATCCCCAGGACCCTGGCCGTGTTCTTGGTGGAGACGTCGTAGGCCTCGTTGGTTCCCTCCAGGGAACAGCCCGGAAAGTAGGAATAGACATGTCTCTTCTTCGCCGTCACTTCGCCCATCTCTCCGCCTCCACTTCCGAAACGGCGGCCAGCATCTTCCTGAGTCCCTCGATCCCCCGGATCCTCTTCACGCCGAACTTGAGCCTCTTCTTCCTGAGGAGCTTGAGCCCCACGGGGAGGAGGCCCACGCCCTTGAAGGGGTTGGTCTTGAGGAAGAAGAGCCTGATGAGGCGCATCTCCGCGTTCCTTCCGTAACGGAGAACCGAGTCCACGAAGATACGGGCCATCACGGCGTTGGGGGCGCCCTTCGAGTAGAGCCCCTTCTTCACGCCCAGGCGCTTGAGTTCGTACATGACGTCCGTAAAGGGTATCCCCGCCGGGCAACGAACCGTGCACAAGTAGCACGAGGCGCAAAGCCAAACCGTATTCGATTCGAACATCCGGTCCAGCATCCCCGCCCGCAGGGCCGCGATGATCTCCCTGGGCCCGTAGTCCATGGCCTCCGCCGAGGGGCAGGAGGCGGAGCAGGTCCCGCACTGCAGGCAACGGTTGATCTTCCTCCCGTCGGGAAGAGCGTAGACATGCTCCAGGAACTCCCTGCTCAAGTCCCTGACTTCCGTGGCGTTCATGGGCATACTCCACCCCCGGCTTTTACGAGCCTCGTTTTTCCAGGACCGGCCCGAAGGGATCCCCCTGGGGGAGGGCCGGCAACGATAGGGACGCCTCCCCTATGCAAAGGGCGTGCCCCCTCCGGAAGGGAAGCGCCGGAACGGGCCTCTCCCCCGGAAGGACAAGGGGTTGCGAATCAAGAAATTGATCTCCCCTTTTCCCCGGCATTGCCGGAGGGCCCGGGAACCCGCGGTTTTCCGCCGCCGGCCCGCGGAAATCCGCGGGCCCTTTCAGGCCAGGCCGTGGCGCTTGAGCTTGTCCCGGAAGGTGGAAGGCTTCATCCCCAGGAGCCGGGCCGCCCGGGTCTTGTTTCCCCCCGCCCGGGCCAGGGCCTCCTCCAGGAACTCCCGCTCCACCCTGCCCAGGGTCTCCCGCAATCCCCCCTCCCCCGCCCTCCCCCTTCCCGGGCCGCCCGGGCCTTCCTGGAAGAGATGCTCCGCCCGGATGGCCCCCTTTCCCAGGAGGTAGGCCCGCCGAAGAGTGTTCCTCAGTTCCCGCACGTTCCCGGGCCAGTCGTGGGCCTGGAGGATCCCCGGGACCTCGGGGTCCATCTCCACCTTCCAGGTACCGGCGATCTCCACGAGGAAATGCCTGGTGAGAAGGGCCAGGTCCTCCTTCCTCTCCCTCAGGGGCGGAATGTCGATCCGCATCACGTTCAGCCTGTAGTAGAGGTCCTCCCGGAAGGTCCCCCGGGCGATCATCGCCCTCAGGTCCTTCTTGGTGGAGGCGATGAATCTCACGTCGGCCCGGATGGGCGTGGTCCCCCCGACCCTCTCGAAGACGCCCTCCTCGATGACCCGAAGAAGCTTCACCTGCTCCTGGACGGGGATGTCGTCCACGTCGTCCAGGTAGAGCGTCCCTCCACGGGCGAGTTCCACCCGGCCCTTCTTCGGACCTTCGGCGCCGGTGAAGGCCCCCCGCTCGTGGCCGTAGAGCTCGCTGGAGACCAGGTCCCGGGGAAACACGGCGCAACTCACCTTCACGAAGGGATTGGCGCTCCTCTTCCCAAGCTTGTGGATCACCGAAGCCACCAGGTCCTTTCCCACGCCCGTCTCTCCGCAAAGGAGGACGTTGGCCTCGGAGGAGGCGCAGACCTCCGCAAGCTCGCGGACCCTCTGGATGGCCAGGGAACTCCCCACGAGAAGATCCTCGATCCCCCCTGGGCCCTCCCCGGCCTCACCTCCCCCCGGCCGCCCTTCCCGGCGGAGATCCCGCTCGATCCTCTCCAGGATCGGGAAGAGACGCTCGTTGTTGAAGGGTTTCGTGAGGAAGTCGTAGGCCCCGAGCTTCATGGCCTCCACGGCCAGGGGGATGCTCCCGTAAGCGGTGATCAGGATGACCTCCGGTCCCCTTCCCGGGACCTTCTTCAGGTGCCGGAGGAGGTCCAGGCCGCTCAGACCGGGCATCTTCAGGTCCGCCACGACGACGTCGAAATTCTCCCGTTCCAGGGCCCGGAGGGCCGACTCCCCGTCGGGGCGCGAGACCACCCGGTGGCCCTTCCCCTCCAGGTCCGCCTCCAGGGAGATCCTCTTCATCTCCTCGTCGTCCACTACGAGAATCTTCAAGTCCGACCTCCTTTCCCCCGGTCCCCCGCCTCCAGGAGGAAGACCCGGAAGACCGAGCCCTTCCCGGGCCTGCTCTCCGCCTCGATCCTCCCCCCCATCTCCGAAAGAAGCATCCTGCAAAGGGCGAGGCCCAGCCCCGTCCCGCCGCTCTCCCTCTTGGTCGTGAAGAAAGGCTCGAAGATCCTGTCCTTCACCGTGGGAGGGATCCCCTCTCCCGTATCCGAGACCTCCACGGCCACCACGCCCTCGCCCCCCTCCTCGGGCGGGCGGGTGAAATAGACCCGGATCCCCAGCCTCCCACCGCCGGGCATGGCCTCGAGGGCGTTGTTGAAGAGGTTGAAGAAGACCTCCTGGAGGGAGTAGAGGTCCCCCCAGGCCGGGGGAGCGGATCTCTTGTCCCAGCGGACTTCCACCCCCCGCCTCTCCGCCTCGCCTCCCAGGAGGGAGAGGGCCCCTTCCAGGGCACGGTTCACGTCCACGACGCCCATCTCCGGGCCCTTGGGCCTGGCGAATTCCTGGAGTCTCCTGGCGACCTTCTCGATCCGCCCCAAGGCATTCTCCATGAGCCGGATGGTCTCCCTCCTCCCCGGCTCGCCGCCGATCTCCTTCCCGAGCCTGCGCAGGCAGTTCTGAAGGCCGTCCAAGGGATTGCTCACCTGGTGGGTGAACCCCGCCACGAGCTGGCCGATCCCCAGGATCCTCTCGTTCATCCTCAGGCGGGCACATACCCTCTCGGCGTATCTCGAGAGGGAACTGGTGAAATAGGCCGTGAACAGGAGGGTGGCGGCCAGGGCCAGAAAGAGGCCGAGGAGGTAAGGGGCGTCCCGCCTGTAGAGAGCGCCCGGGTCCAGGCTCGCCATCCAGGAGAAGCGAAGGGGATGGACGGGTATCCATCCCAGGTATTGAAGGAGGAGGACCCCTCCGGCCAGGAGGGAGGCCAGGCCGGCCACGAAGAAAGGAGCCCAGCCCGGCAGGAGGATCGCCGTGATCACCACGTGGAAGACGTAGAACAGGAGGAAGGGATTGTGGGCCAGGTCGGAGAAGTAGAGGAGGAGCGTGAGGGAGAGCAGGTCCAGGAGGACTTGGGTGAGGACGAGGATTCTCCCGGCCCGGCCCGTTCCGGCGAACCAGCCCCTCCGGCAGGCGAAAAAGAAGAAGAAATTGTAGACCAGGAGCCAGGCCCCCACCAGGTAGAGAGGGAAGGGCTCGGGGAGGACGTGGAAGACCCGGGCCGCCAGCCATACCGTGAGGAAGACGCTCGCGCAGGCTGGCCAGCGCAGGGAGACGAGCCAGCAGGCCCTCTCCCTCAGGTTTCCGGCGGCGAGTCTCATGACACCCCGGCGAGGGAGGGGTTCTTCGGAGAAAGAGGGAATCCAGGGTCTCTATTCTAGCAGGTCGGTCCCGGCCGAGGCAGGGGGACTTTGGGAGCGTGCCCCCCCGAAAAAAGGCCGAACAATCCGCCGGTATGGAGGAACAAGACGGTCTTCTCCGGACCTCCCAGCCTCCCCTCCCGGAGACGGCGGTCCAGGGCCCGGAAGGCCTTGCCCGTGTAGACCGGATCCAGGACCATCCCTTCCGCCCGGGCGACGCGGGAGTAGAAGGCCATCTCTTCGGGGGTGGAAAGGGCGTAACCCTCTCCCTGGAAACCCTCGGGAATCTCCCATCCCTCCGTGGAAGGGAGGGAGAAGCCGTAGAGTTCCGAGGCCTCCTCCAGGATCCCGGATACGCGCCTACGAAAATACTCGGCGTCGTCGCATACCGGGACCGACATCAAGCGGAAGGAGAGCCCCCATGCCTCCCGCCCGAGCAGGAGACCCGCCGCCGTCCCGCCCGAACCCATGGCGTGGACCACCCAGTCGACCCGGAGACCCGCCTCCTCCTGGAAGGCGGCGATCTCCCGTGCCGCCTCCCTGTAGCCCAAGGCTCCCGTGGCGTTCGACGCCCCCTCCGGGACGATCCAGGGCTTCTTCCCCTCCTTCCGGAGCTTCTCACCCTCCTCCTGGAGGATCTCGTTCACCCGGGGCCAATCCTCCCAGGAGATCCAGCGGAAGGTGGCCCCGAAGAGAACGTCCAGGAGGAGGTTCCCCTCGAGGTCGGCCGGTTTCCCCGGCGGATCGCCCCGGAGGACCAGGTGCGCCCCGAGCCCCAGGCGGGCCGCCGCCGCGGCGGTGGTCCGGGCGTGGTTGGACTGGATTCCCCCGCAGGTGATCACCGTGTCGGCCCCGGCCCGGAGAGCCCCTCCCAGGAGGAATTCCAGTTTCCGGATCTTGTTCCCCGAGAACTCCGTCCCCGTGGCGTCCTCCCGCTTCACGAAGACCTTGGGAAGGTCCCCTTCCCGGAAGAACCGCTCCAGGGGCTCCACCGGCGTGGGCACCCGGGCCAGGCGGACCCTGGGTACCTGGATGTGGTCCTTTCCGCTCATGCTTCCGAGCCTGCCCCGGCCGAGGGCCCTCTGCAAGGAGGGTTTGCCGGAAAGAAGAGGACCGGGCAGACTTCAGGGCATGCGTCTTCCCGGACTCAAGGCTCTCCTGGTCCTGGCGGGGCTCCTCCTGGCGGAAGGCCCTCTCCCGGCCCACCCTCACTTCTCGCCGGCCCAGATGCTCAAGCGGGTCCGGGAGATCGACACCATCCTGGCCCTTGACCCCCCAAGGGATCCCAAGAAGCGGGCCCTCCTCCTGGAGGAACAGGCCCAGATGCTCTTCCCCCTGGGAAGGCTGGAGGAGGGTTTCCTGGCCATGGAGAAGGCCATCGGCCTCACCCCCCGGGACCCGACCCTCTATTACAATTTCGCCTCTCTCCTCCTCACGAAGGACCTGGTCCAGGAAGCCTTGCCCTACCTGCGCAAGGCCGCGGCCCTGGCTCCCCCCAAGGAGGTGCGCTACAAGGCCCTCCTGGCCCAGGCCCTGGAGAGGGCCGAGCTCTGGGAGGAGGCGGGCCGGACCTGGCTCTCGGCGGCCCGCTCGGAGAAGGACCCTTCCCTGAAGGCGGAGAAGCTCGGCGCCGCCGCCAGGTGCCTGGAAAAGGCCGGGAAGATCGAAGAGGCGGAGAAGCTCCTGGGCCAGGCCGTGGCGGCCACGAAGAAAGAGCCCCTCTGGTACCACGAGCGGGCCCTCTTCTTTCTCCGGACGGGAAGGCCCGCCGCGGCTGCGGCCGACCTGGAGAGGGCCGTGAAGGCCGCCGGCGGAGAGGAAGGGGAGATCTACGCCTGGCTCGTGGAAGAAGGAGAAGCCTGGAAGAAGGCGGGCAAGGCAGGCCGGGCCGCCCGGGCCTTCCGGGCCGCCTTGAAGGAGATTTCCAAGGCCCTGGAGGAGGACCAGGCCTTCGCCGAGGACTACTACTTCCACCAGGCCCGGGCCTGGTTCGGCCTGGGTGAGCCGGCCAAGGCGGCCCAGGCCTTGAAGAAGGCCCTGGAGATCCTCCCCGGCGAGCCGCCCTACCTGGAGCTGGCCCTCCGGGTCTTCCGGGCCTCGGGCTCCAGGGCCGACCTGGAGAAGGCCCGGAAGGCCCTGGCCGCGGAGAAGGAGAAGGAGCGGGAGGCCCTGGAAGAAGACGCCCTGGACCGGGACCGGCGCCTTCGAAAGGCCAGGCTCCAGATCCTCCGGGCCCGCAAACTCCTGGCGGCCTGGAGGGCCCTCCGGGAGAAGAAGAAAGTGGATCAGGCCCTGGCCGACCTGGAAGCCCTTGGCCGGGCCGGGAAGTACCTTGCCGCCCGCCCCAAGGCGACCTGGCTCCTGGAAAGGGGAGAGCCCGCCCGAGCCCTGGAGGCCCTCCAGGTTCTTCCCGCCCGGGTGAGGGCCAACGAAGCCTGGGTGGCCGCCTTGAGGCTTCGTGCCCTGAAGGCCCTGGGCCGGGGCAAGGAGGGGAAGAAGGACGAGGAACTCCTCCGGATGTACCTGGAGTCGGCAGGCCGTTGAGGCGAGGGATGATCCCATGACCAGACGAGCGGGCGTGAAAAGGCTGACCTCCTTCCTCCTTGGGGCCTTCCTTCTTCCGGCCCTTACCCTCAGGGCCGAACCCCACCTGGCGGGGGAGAACGCCGCCGACCACCTGGCCCTCCTGAAGTTGACCCCCCGGGGGATCCTGGTGGACCTGGAGTTCGACCTGGCCGAATTCCCCGCCGAAGCCCTGCGCAAGGCCATGGACCGCAACCGAGACGGCCGGATCACCCCCAGGGAGGAACGCTCCTGGCTGGGAAAGTCCGTCAGGCGCCTCCTGGCCAGGCTGAAGCTCACCGCCGGAGGAAAGACCTTGCGACTCCGGGTTCTCCGGGAAGGGACCCGGCTGATCCTGGGCCGGCGCGAGACAGGCCCCTATCCCCTGCGCTACACCGTCCGCTTCCTGGCCCCCTTGCCGAAAGGGCCCTTTCCGCCCCGGGAAATCACCTTCGAGAACCACACCTTCCCCAGCAATCCCGGGTTCATCCGGGCCTACCTCACCCCCCCCGAAGGATACCGGGTCCTGGACGACATACCCCCCACGGCGGACCTGGAGAAGTACGAGGCTCTCAACAAGAGGATCAACAAGAAGACGGGCAGCGCCTATGCCCTTCCCCGGAACCAGTGGCCCCCACAGATCCGGAAGGTGACCTGGCGGATCGTGAAGGGGGGACCGGAAAAGGGCGGGATCGCCTCCCCCCTCCCTCCTGCCTCCCGGCCCGCCGCCAAGGCCCCCCCCAGGTCCAGCAATCCTTTCAACGAAAAGATCCGGAAGTTCTTCGAGGAGGCCGCCAACGGGCGATTCTCCTTCCTCTTCTTCCTGCTGGCCGTTCTCTACGGAGCGGGCCACGCCCTCATGCCGGGCCACGGGAAGGCCATCACCGGGGCCTTCCTGGTGGGCCACAAGGGAAAGATCCGGGATGCCGTGCTCCTGGGCCTCACCGTGACCTTCACCCACACCTTCGTCGTCTTCGCCCTGGGCATCGCCGCAGACCTCTACTCGGAGAGCATCGAGGACACCCCCGAACTCCGGGGGGCCGCCACGAGGACCCTGGAGGTGGTCTCCAGCCTGCTGATCCTGGGGATCGGCCTCCTCCTGGTTTGGCGCTTCACCAGGGCCCTCCTCTCCGGGAAGAAGGCGTCCCTCGTCCATCACCACGACCATCCTCACGACCACGACCACCACAGCCACGACCACCACCACCACGACCACGATCACCACCACCACGGCCACAGCCACGAAGTGCCCCTCGATCCCAAGACGGGCCGCCCCAAGCTCTGGGAGGTGCTCTGGATGGGAATTTCAGGAGGGATCGTGCCCTGCCCCACGGGCCTGGTGATCGTGAGCCTGGCCTTCCGCTTCCACCAGCCCGGCCTGGGCCTCCTCCTGGTGGTCTTCTTCTCCCTGGGGATGGCCGCCGTCCTGGTGGGCATCGGGGTGGGAGCCGTGAAAGGAGTGAACCTGGTCCTCACCTACGGGGGAAAGCGGGCGGAGAAGGCCTTCCGGATCCTTCCCCTCCTTTCGGCCCTCTTCATCACCGGCCTGGGGATCCTCCTGCTCCTGGCCTCCTTCCAAACCTGAAGGACTTCTCCGGGATTCTGCCGATTCCCCCCGGGGGGACTCCCCTTTCCGGCCGTTTTTTGAAAGAATCGGGGAACCGGGAAGTCGAAAGTGGCGTTGAAACGACATCTCGTCTTTCTCTGCCCCTTCTCTTTTCCAGGAGGTTTCCCCATGCGGACGAAGAAGGAAATCCTCTTTCTCTTCCTCTCCTCCCTCGCGGCCTTCTTCTCCTCCCCTCCCGCATCTGCCCGGGTCTACGTGGACGAAAAGGTGGGCTTCAAGATCTCCATCCCCAAGGACTACAAGAATACCCCGGCGACACGCTACCTCATCACACGCTTCTGCGTCGCCGCCTTCAAACACAAGAAAGGAATCCCCACAGGGGAAGGTTTCAACTACCCCCTCTACATGTTCTGCTACTTCTTTCCGGCAAACCAGGAGAGGACCGTCACGGCCTCCACCCGCAAGGACGACCGGCCCCAGGGGAAAACCGACGGCCTCGAGGACCTGAAGGAGCTCATCCGCCGTTTCTTCTACGTCCCCTACAGGAACTTCGACGAATTGGCCAAGGACCAGATCTCGGGGTTCTACTTCGACAAGGAGGAAGTGAAGAAGATCAACGGCTGGAAGGTCACTATCAAGGAGATGCGCTTCGAGAAGAGCGCCAACATCAAGGGCCTCTGGCTCGCCGCCCTCTACGACGTGCCGGGCGGGCAATTCGCCGTCCTCATGACGGGGCCGGAAAGGAAATACAAGAAACTGAAACCCCTCATGCTCCGGACCTTCCGCTCCTTCAAGGTCCTGGACAAGAAGAAGGGCCTGGTCCTGAAGGACGTGAAGCCCCCCGTGGAGACCGTCACAGAGGGCGCCCTCACCGAGGACGAGCGCCGACTTCCCCTGGCCAAGAGGAACAAGGTCATCCTGGCCAAGGCCGAGAAGGTCCTGGCCAAGAAGATCGCCGAGCTTCCCAAGGGATGGACCCATCTCAGGACCCCCCACTACCTGATCCTGAGCCACGTGGACCGGAGAACGACGAAGAAGATCGCCAACCTGGCCGAAGCCATCCACGCCTGGCTGGACAAGGAGTTCGGCGACATCAGCGGCAACGTCGTGCCCCCCGGGGTGATCCGGATCTACAAGGACACCAAGGACCTGGGAGACAAGGGGGAAGGTTTTGTCGTCTACCGCCCCGGGGCGATCCTGGAGATCGTCATCCTCAAGCAATCCGAGTTCGGGGACCCCAAGCAGGCCCAGTGGGACGTGACGGGCGAGATCATCGACAAGTGGTTCACCTACAAGAACGAGGACCTCTGGAAACGCATGCCCGCCTGGATGACCGACGGGATCGTCCAATACCTCGCCAGCGCCCAACTCAAAGGCAGGCGCCTGCTCTTCAAGCCCGATCCGGACGAGACCACCACTCTCAGGGAGGCCTTCAACCGGGACAAGGCCGCCCGGAGGAAGGGTGAGCCTGCCGACAGCATCAAGCCCCTCCAGGTGCTCGTCAGGATGACCGAACGCCAGGCCTCCCAGGGAGGGACCTACATGGCGCGGCATTTCTTCTTCATCCAATCGGGAAGCTTCGTCCGGTTCCTCCTGGACGGACCGGGCAAGCGGATGAAGAAGACCAAGGGGATCCTGAAGCGCTACGTCAAGGCCCTCCTCCAGGAGATCGTCGAGGTGGAGAAGAAGGTGAAGGCCGAGCAGGAGGCCCGCCGCAAGAGGGAGGCCCGGATGGCCGGCATGTCCGAGGAGGAGCGCCTCAAGGCCGAGGACGAGGACTACCGCAAGAGGCGGAAGACGGCCGTGGACGCAGTCCAGAAGGAAATGCTCGAAAAGGTCTTCCGGATGACCTTCGGCCGGCTCACCGACAAGGACTGGGCCTCCATCCAGAAGAAGTGGGAAAAGTTCGCCGGGAAATGAAATTAGGGAGCCCGAATATGAAGACGCCCATCCTTCCGGCCCTCGCAGCCTTCGCGGCCGGTCTCGCCCTCTCCCTTCCCGCCCAGGACAAGGGGGGAATCCTGGTCTTCAAGGACGGGCGCTGGATCCAGGCGCCGGAGATCGTCGTCGAGGGGAAGACCTACAAACTCCTCTTTCCCCACGGCCTGGTCACCGTGCCGTCCAAGCTTCTTCTCAAGGCCGTCCTCCTCGATCCGGCGGCGAAGACGAAAGGGCTCTCCAAGAAGGACGAGGCCAAGGTGGCCAAGGGCCTCGTCCCCTTCGAGGGCAGGTGGATCCCCCGGTCCCGCCTCAAGTCCATCCTGGCCAGGGAACGCAAGAAGATGCTGGCCCGCCTGGAGGAGATCAAGAAGCACAGCCAGTGGCGGAACCGCTACAAGGAGACCACCAGGCATTTCGCTTTCGAGTATACCATCCCTCCCGAGGTGGCCCGCAACTACATGAACTTCTTCGAGGTCTACTGGAAGGTCTTCAACAAGCGCTGGAAGATCCGCCAGCCGCCCAGGGAGGGGAAGCTCAAGGTCTGCATCTACAACAACGAGAAGGACTTTCTCAGGATCACCGGGCGACCTCGGGGGATCCTGGGCTTCTTCCGCTTCGTCGCCCCCATCGAGCTGAACTTCTTCCACGACAGGAGGGATCCCCAGTTGACCCTCTCCGTCCTCTGGCACGAGTGCAACCACTACTTCATGCACCTCTTCGTCCAGAAGGGGGTCCAAAACCCGGCATGGCTGGAGGAAGGCCTGGCGGAGTACTTCGGGGGGAGTTCCTGGGATCCCAAGACCAAGAAGATGGTCCCCGGCCTCATACAGGAAGGCCGCCTGGTGAACCTCCAGGACGCCATGGACGGGGAGGAGTACATGAAACTCGAGAAGATGTTGAAGATCCCCCACCCCCAATCGGGCCTGGAATACGCCTGGTACTGGTCCTTCTGCCACATGCTCTTCTCGAAGAAGAAATACGCCCGGGGCTTCAACACCTTCATCGTGAAGATGGCCAAGGACAAGACCCTCAAGAAGGAGCCCTGGCCGGGGGCCCCGAACTTCCGCTGGGTGAAACCGGACGTGCAGATCGCCCTCCTGAAGAAGTGCCTCAAGGTCAAGGACCTGTCGGCCCTGGAGAAGGAGTGGTACGAATACATCAAGGGAATGAAGGTCCACTCCGCCAGGGGATACTACGAAGCGGCCCTGGAGTGCCGGAAGTGGAAGAGACCCATCCGGGCGGGCCTCTACTTCAAGAAGGCCCTCGAGCTGGATCCCGACTACATCCGGGCCTACGAAGGCTACGCCGACCTCCTCTACGATCAGGACAAGTACAAGGAAGCCCGGGAGATCTGCAAAAAGGGCCTGGAGAAGGACCCGATCAACCCCAACTTCTATCTCATCCTGGCCAGGGTGGAGGTGGAGACGGGGAGCAAGCAGAAGGCCGAGCGCCTCTGCAACCTGGCCATGGACCTGGCCCCCGACGACCCCTGGATCCGGTGGCAGGCCCGGATCATCCTGGAGAAGTGACCCCGGCCCGAAGGCCCTCCTCCCCCCGCCGGGGAGGCCCCCGCCGGGACGCCAGGCAGCCCGGCGGTCCTCCCCCGGGAGGGGCGGGCTCCAGATTCTTCTTCCCTCCCTTTGAACCACCGGCGTAGAACAACGTTGGGTTCCAGTTCGGACCCAATCCAGAACTTCCACCGACCCGAGGTGAAACCATGAAACACGGTCTTGCCGGTCTCGTCTTCCTCCTTTGCTCCCCCCTCCTCCTCGACGCCCAGGCCCCCCCTCCCAAGCCCCTGGCCAAGCACGCCGTGGACCAGGGGCTGCACTGGCTCTTCCTCCAGGGGGTGGGTCCCATGGAAAAGAGCCCGACGCCCGTCCTGGACGCAGCCCGCTACCTGGTTGCCTCGGCCAAGTGCCACAGGGGCTACACCCTGGAGGACGGGCCGGTGATCCGCCCCTTCCTGGAGTTGATCTTCAAGAACCGCAAGCAGGGAGGAGGCTTCTATGGCGAGGACGCCCCCGACCCGGTCCTTTCCACCCGGTGGGCCATCGAGGCCTTCCAGTACCTGGACGCGGAGAAGTTCGCCCCCGAGATCCAGATGGCCCGGCGGTTCCTCCGGGAGAAGGCCGGGAAGGCCGTTACCAAGAGCCCTCCCTTCGAGAGCCTGGTGGAGGCCTATGCCCGGAAGCTGGCCCCCCGCTCGGAGAAGGAGAGGCAGGGCCTTCTCTTCCAGTGGGTCCTGGGGCTGGTGAAGGACCAGGACCGGCTGGGTTTCTGGAAGGGGGAGAAGGGGAAACTCGAGACCAGCCTGGACAAGGTGGTCCACCTGGTGGCCCTGGAACAGTTCCTCTTCGGCAAGAAGGCCCTTCCCGCCACGACGGCCCTTCCTCCCTTCGTCGAGAAGGGGATCGATTTCCTCCTCTCAAGGTGCAAGGACGGCACCTGGGGCCTTGCCGGGGCGCCCCACCCGGGGATCACCGCCCTTTGCCTCTCGGCGGTCCTCATGCGTCCCCCCGCCAAGAGGAGCGAAAAGGACAAGGCCCTCATCGAGAAGTCCATACGCTACCTTCTCTCCACCCAGCAGCCCGACGGTTCCTTCTCCTCGGGGGGAACGCCGGTCTACGTGACCTCGGCGGTGATCCAGGCCTTCCTCGCCTCGGGAAGGCCCGACCTGAAACCGGCCATCCGCAAAGGCATGAACTATCTCCTCTTCATGCAGAACATCGAGAGGCGGGGATACACGCCCGGTGACAGGGACTACGGCTCCATCGGGTACGGCGACGACAACCGGGGGGATCTCTCCAACCTCCAGATGGCCCTGGACGCCCTGAGGTCCGCCGGCCTGCCCAAGGGGAACGAAGCCCTGGCCAAGGCCCTCACCTTCCTCCAGCGCACCCAGAACCTGGCGGCCCGCAACGACTACAGGGGCACCGCCGTGGTGAACGGAAAGAAGGCCCCCGTCCAGCCCGGAAACGACGGCGGAGCCGCCTACTACCCTGGCTTCTCCAACGCGGGCTTCATCCGCCTCGCCGACGGAACCCTGGTCCCCAGGAGCTACGGCTCCATGACCTGGGCCCTCCTCAAGAGCTACATCCTCTGCGGTCTCGACAAGGACGACGAGCGGGTGAAGGCCGCCTGGAACTGGCTCCAGGCCCATTACACCCTGGACTTCAATCCCGGTTTCCCCAAGGACTCCCCCAACAAGCGCTACCAGGGCCTCTTCTACTACTACTTCACCATGGCCAGGACCCTGGCCATCATGGGCGTGGACAAGGTGAAAGTGCCCGTCAAGGACAAGACCTCGGGGAAGACCCTCCTGGTGGAGCACGACTGGCGCACGGAGATGCTGGCCAAGCTGAAGTCCCTCCAGAAGCCCGACGGCTCCTGGGTGAACGAAAGGGCCTCCCGCTGGATGGAGGGCAACCCCGACCTGGCCACGGCCTTCGCCGTCCTGACGGCGGCCAACTGCCTGAAGGTTCCCAACCTTCCCCTTCCCAAGTAGAGCCTCTCTCTCGAAGGCCGAAAAGCAACGGAAACGGCCCGGTCCGGAGGATGGCCCCCCGGTCCGGGCCGTGCCCAAGAGGGAGAGAAAAGGGGAAAAAGGGCCTTCTTCCTGGGTTGCATGGAATCTCCTTTCGGGCCGGCCGATCCCCCCCGGCCGGCGGAAGAGGAGATTCTAGTCCCTCATCCCTCCCAGGTGGGAAAGGGGCCAGAGGCAGAGGAGGACCTTTCCCCGGATGAGCCTCTTCGGCACGAAGCCGAACTCCCGGCTGTCCAGGGAGACGGGACGGTTGTCCCCGAGGACGAAGTAGCAGTCATCAGGGACCGTCCAGGTGGGGGTGTCGTCGATCTCGCCCACCTTGTCGAAGAACTCGGGCAGGACCCTGCCGTTCACCACGAGCCGACCCTTCCGGATGGCCACCTTCTCCCCGGGGAGGGCCACGACGCGCTTCACGAAGTCCTCCGAGGGGTTCCTGGGGTTCCCCAGGATGACCACGTCGAACCGGCCGATCCCCCCGAGCCTGGGGGTGACCCGGTCCACGACGAGCCTGTCCCCGTCGTGGATCGTGGGTTGCATGGAGCTTCCCTTTACGACCGAGACCTGGAGGAAGGCCCTGCTGGAGACCAGCATGACCGCCAGGAAGGCGGCGCTCTCCACCCAGAACCGCAGGGTTCGGTCCCTCTTCCCCATCGCTTTCCCTTTCCCCTTCCCCAAGGATCGGCGCCGGCAGGGCTCCGACTGGAGCATCGAACCGGCCCCGGCGGAGGGTTAGAATCGCCCTCTTCCGTCCCCCTGGGACCTTCGAAACAAGGAGATGCCCGTGGAAGCCGATGGAGCCGCCGTAAAGATCCTTCCGGACAACGCCTACAGGCCCTTGAAACCGGGCGAGGTCTACCAGCCCGTGGTGCCCGCCGACTCCCGGATCCCCGAGGTCACCCTCAGGTCCCTCCTCTACGGGGCCATCCTGACCTTGGTCTTCGCCGCGGCGGCGGCCTACATCGGTTTCAAGACGGCCAACGCCATCGAGACGGCCATTCCCATCGCCATCCTGGCGGTCTTCTTCGGCAGGCGCCACGCCAGGCGGAACACCCTGCTGGAGAACGTGATCATCCAGTCCATGGGCCAGGCCGCAGGGGTGGTCGTGGCCGGGGCGGGCTTCACCATCCCGGCCCTCTATATCAACCAGCTCCATCCCAACATGTTCCACGCCTTCCTGGCCGTCGTGTCTGGCGGTTTCCTCGGGATCCTCCTTCTGATTCCGTTGAGGCGCTATTTCGTCAAGGACCAGCACGGCCTCCTTCCCTTCCCCGAGGCCACGGCCACGACGGAGATCCTCGTCACGGGGGAGCAGAGCGGAAGCTCCTCGGGGGGGACCCTCCTCACCGCCCTGGGGATCGGCGCTCTCTTCGAGTTCCTGGTGGAAGTGATTCACCTCTGGAACGCCAAGCTCTCCACCCACCACCTCTTCCCGGGGCTCTACGAAAAGGGCCTGGAACTCCGCATGGAGGGGACGGCCACGAACTTCGGCCTGGGGTATATCATCGGGATCAAGTACGCCGCCATCATCGCCGCCGGCTCCCTCCTGGCGAACCTGGTCTTCGTTCCCCTGGCGATCTACTTCGGCTCCGGGGCCCTGGACAACCCTCTCAACCAGGTGACCTACCTGAAAGACTCCATCTTCATGGCTCCCCCCGGGGACATCTGGAAGACCTTCGTCCGGCCCATCGGCATCGGCGCCATCGCCGTGGCGGGCCTGGTGGGGATCCTGAAGATGTCCAAGATCATCCTGGGAAGCATCTCGCTCGGCTTCAAAGGCCTCTTCTCCGAGCACTCCCCCGCCTCCATGGAGAGGACCGACCTGGACATCAAGCCCTCCTACGTGCTCCTCCTGGAACTGGTCATGGCCGTCCTGCTCTTCCTGGTCTTCAAGTTCGCCTTCGGGGCCACCTTGTGGGTCTCCTTCCTCGGGGCGGCCATCGTGCTCTTCTTGGCCTTCCTCTTCACTCCCGTGGCGGCCCGGGCCATCGCCATCGTCGGGGTCAATCCCGTCTCGGGCATGACCTTGATCACCGTGATCCTGGCCTGCCTCCTCCTGGTGAAGGTGGGCGGCCTGGCGGGACCTTCGGGCCAGATCATCGCCATCTCCATCGGCGCGGCGGTGTGCACGGCCTTGTCCATGTCGGGAGCCTTCGTGACGGACCTGAAGATCGGATACTGGCTCGGCGCCACGCCCCGCAACCAGGAACGCCTCAAGTTCCTGGCCATCCTCATCGCCTCGGCTGCCATCATCGGGGTGATCTACCTTCTCCAGAAGAGCTACGGGTTCACCATCCTGAATCCCGAGACGGGCAAGCTCGATTCCAACCCGGCCCTCCCCGCGCCCCAGGCCAACCTGATCGGGGCCATCGTGAAGAGCCTCATGTCCAACGAGCCCCAGCCCTGGATGCTCTACGCAACGGGGGGCCTCCTGACCTTGATCCTCGAGATCGTGGGCGTCCCGGCCCTGGCCTTCGCGCTCGGGCTCTACCTGCCCCTGGGCATCAACCTGGGAATCCTCTTCGGCGGTATCGTGAGCTGGGTCGTGGCCCACTCCTCCAGGAAAGAGGCCGTGGCCAAGGCCCGCAAGGACAAGGGCATCCTCATCGCATCGGGGCTCGTGGCCGGCGCCGCCCTGGGAGGGATCCTCTCAGCCGTAATGCGCATGCCCTTGTGGTTCCTCGGGACACCCATCACCCGCCTCAGCGTGGGCCAGGACTTCTACTACGCCACGGAAAAGGGGAGGGAAGTCCTGAAAAACCGCCCCGCCCCGTGGTTCGAGGACAGGGGGATGCTCGTCGGGGCCCTGGCGATCCTGGCCCTGGCGGCCTTGGTCTTCGCCATGGCCGCGGCGGTGAAGCACCAGGAAGAGAACTGATCCTCCCGGCCCTGCGCCCGGGGAGCGATTCTCCCCGGGCGGGGCCTTCCTCCTACCTTCCCAGGTCCACGAACTGGCCGCCGTTCTGCTGGGCCAGCATGGCCAGGAAGTCCTTCTGGAACTCACCGATGGCGATGGTGTGGATGACGATCCGCCTGTAGCGGTTGAGCATCCGAACCGTCCTGAGGATGTCGTCCCGGTCCACGTAGATTCCCGTGGAGGGCCGCCCGTCGGAGAGGAAGAAGATCGTGTCCAGGTCGTTCCTGGGCCGGCCCATCTTCTCCACGGCCCTCTCGTCGGGGATCTTGTCCGGAGGAAGGCCGAAGGCGGCCAACAGGGCGCCCATGGTGTTGGTCTTGCCCAGGGCGGGACCTCCTCCCATGCCGCCCATGGGAATGTCCTGGGGTCCCGCCGCCCCCATGGGCCTCAAGGACTTGACCCAATTGATGGCGCTCGTGCGGTTGAGGATGTTGGCCTGGACCAGTTTCCGCTTCCACTTCTTGATCTTCGTGGCGAAGGCCAGGATGTTGAACCAGGTGTCCCGCCGGAGGTTTTCGATGGTCCGGATCAACTCGGTCTTGACGATCTCGAGTTTCTGGAAGGACTTGTATCCCCCTTCCTGGAACTTCTCCCGGTCCACCACCAGGTCCCGCATGGATCCCGAGACGTCGATGACGAAGAGCATGCGCTTGGAAGTGGTGGGAATCCCGTTGTAGGTGATGACCTTCTTGAACTTCTTGTAGCGCCGCTCGTTCTCCCAGCGCTTGCGCTTGCGGCGGGCCATTTCCTCGTCGGAGGGGATCTTGAAGTTCAGGCTCTTCAGGCGGGCCCACTGCTTCTTCCACATGGCCTGGTCGTCGCCGTAGTCGCAGTCGGTGATCTCCACGAGGGCGTCGGCGGCCTCCATCCTGAGGCGCCCTTCCTTCTCCCCGAGGAGATCGATCAAGGGCTCCACGGCGGCCTGGACCCGTATGGTCCTTGCGGCCCGGATCGCCGCCGAACGGACCCGCCAGTCCGGGTCCTTGAGGAGGGGCACAACCAGGTCCCCCTGTTCCTTGTCCCGGATGGAGGCCAGGGCGTCGAGAGCGGCCATCCTCACCTGGGGGGCCCGATCCTTGAGAAGCTTGGCCAGGTAGGGGACGGCCTTCTTGTCCTTGAAGATCCCCAGGGCCCGGGCGATCTGGGCCTTAGTGGGGACGTCCCGCTCCTTCTTGAGCATGGCCATGAGGACGGGGGCCGCCTTGTCGAAGTGGGCGTTGCCCAGGATCTGGACCAGCCTGGAGCGGGCCGCCGGGTCCTTGAGCTTGGGGAGGACCTCCAGGAAGGGCCCCAGGGTCTCCTCCTTCTGGAAGGAAGAGAGGACGTCCACGGCGGCCTGGACGATCTCGGGATCCCTGTCGGAAAGGAGAGGGAAGAGAGCCTTGGCCGCCTGGGGGCAATCCACCCCCTTCAGGACCCGGATGGCTTCGATCTTGCTGTCTTTGTCCTTGTAGGTCTTGTAATAGCGCTGGAACTCCTTGACCTGGTCCAGCATGTCCTGCTCGTCCCCGCCCTGGGAACGGGCGGGAAGAGTCGCCAGGGCCAAGGCCAGGGCGACGAAGAAGAACCCAACAAAGGGCGAACCTGTCTTTCTCATAGAATCCTGAGGCCTCCAGGTCAGGGATCTTGCAACGTCCAAGATTTCTACGGGGAAACCCTAGGGTAAGCCAAAAGGAGCCTCCCGGAAGGGGGCGGTCCCCATTTTCCCGTTCCAGGAACGTCCCCGAACTCCCACCCCCCTGACGTCGGGCATGTTGCAGCTCTTCGAGCTGCACATCCCCGCCGGCAGGGGCTAACGAGAAAAAAGAAAACGTCAGCCCCGGCCGGCTCGGGCATGAGCGAAGTACAAATATTTTTCGTTAGCCCCGGCCGGCCGAGTCACGGCCCGCAAGACCATCCTATTTTTCCCGTCAGCCCCGGCCGGCTCGGGCATGGAACGTAGTGACATGCCCGAGACGTCCGGGGGAGTGGCAGCAACAACGAAAGCGCCACAAAAAACTCTCCGAACTCCCTCCCACCCCCCTGACGTCGGGCATGTTGCGGCCCTTCGGGCCGCACATCCCCGCCGGCAGGGGCCAACGAGAAAAAAGAAAACGTCAGCCCCGGTTTTCCCCCGGCCCCTAGTCTCCCGCCTTGACTTTGACGGCCCCTTCTTTGGGGGAAGGAAGAGTCAAAACCTGGTTCCGGCCTTTTTCTTCCTCCTTCCTGTTCCGGGTCGCACCCAGGAGGCGGTCCAGTTCCTCCACTGCTCCCGATGGGATGGAAGGCTCTTCCCGTGACGCCGGAGCGGGCTCGGCCTTGGCCTGGGCCCCTTCGTCCTCGACGGGGATGTCCTCCATTCCCAGCTCCCGTGCCAGGACGGGGTCCTCGGTGAGCTTGAGGCTCGTCTCCTCGCCCTTCTCCACCCTTTCGATGCTCTCCCTGGGTATGGTGATCCGGGCCTCCCGAACCTGGATGGTGACGAAGTCCTTGGCCTCCACGACGATCTCGCCCTTGAGGCGGTTCGTGTTCTTCAGGATCACGAAGCCGTGGGGATGCTCTTTGAGCTTCCTGGCCAAAGCCGGCCCGATGGGCATCAAGTGGGCCACTTCATCGTAGTAGAAGGTGAGTTGCCCCTTCTTGACGTCCAGGATCACCTTCCTGCCGCCGATCTTGTAGATCCTGCCGATGAAATAGTTCCCGTTCTTCAATTCCGCCAAGACCTGGGTGCCTCGGACCAGCCCCATGGCGTCCTTCCAACCCTTCTCCCTGGGGGAAGGCCCCGAGGAAGGAGGCGGCGCCGCATGGGTCTCCTCTCCCCGGGAAGGCTGGGCGGGCCCGGCAGGGCGCGTCGGCTTGGCCTGCGGATTCGGAACAGCGGGTACGGCGGGCACGGGGACTTCCCCTCCGGGAGAGGCCTTGGCCAGTTTCCCCGGTTCCTCCGGGCCGGTCTGGGCCGGCGGGGCCTGCTTGGTCTCCCGGCCCTTTCCCGGTCCCGCTTCGGAACCGGCCTGGGCCGTCGGAGCGGCACCGCCGGAAGGCGTTCCGGGGCCCTCCACCTTGGTAGGTTTCACTTCCTCCCCGGCGGGTTTCCGGTGTCCCGCCTCACCCTCACCCGGCTTACTTCCTCCAGCGAGAAGGGGAGGCAGGAAGGGATTCTCCCCTGCCAGGGGAACGACTGGGCGGGTCGAGACAGGTTTCTTCTTTCCGCCCGACCCATCTCCGGTCCCTTCGCCTCGGGCCACCTGGGAGGCCGGCGGAGGGGGCGGTTCCTGGGGCCCCTGGTAGGCCTTCCAGGCCGTCTGCTCCCGGGGCCGCAGATCCGGCGGAGGGACATTGTCGGGAAGGACCGGCCTGGGCATCTCCACCCTCGCCGAGAGGATGGGGGCGGTCCGCTCCAGGCGGGCTTTCTGCTTCATGTAGACCCAGCCCACGAAAGCGGCCACCAGGAAACTCGCCGCGAGGGAACCCCACAGGATGAGTTTCACCCCCCAGCCGTGCTCCTCTTCCTGGTAGATGGAGCCGACCACCTTGGGGGCCTCCACCATGATGGAGTCGGAGGTCTCCACCTCTCCCCCGCTCTCCCCCGAGGCGGGAGGCAGGCCGTAGAGTTCCTCGAAGGTGGGGGACTCGCCTCCATCCGCCGCGGCCTCCTCCCAGGAGTCTTCCTCTTCCCCTTCCGCGTAGGGCTCTTCTTCTTCGAGGGGCCGCAAACCGATCTCGGGAAGCTCCCCTCCCCCTTCCTCCCCACCCATGAGGGATTCCTCGGGGGGAACGGCGGCCAGGCCTTCCGATGTCTCTTCCAGGACCTCTTCCGGCACCATCCAGGGAGCCACCCCGGAAGGCGCGCCCTGACTCTCTCCGGCGGCCTCGGGAGGAGCACCCTCTCCGGGATCGGTCAGCAGGGGGCTCATGGGAGCCTCCTCCCCGACCTCCTCTTCTCCCTGGAAGATGGTTCCCGGCGATTCCTCTCCTTCCTGGATTTCCTCCCCTACGGAATCGGAGGGAGACTCCTCCACGGGGATTTCCTCCCGGGAAGGCTCATCCTGCGCCGCAGCCATGGGCTCGGCGGGAGATTCCTCCCCTTCGAAGAGGCTCTCGTCTATGTCTCCTTCCCCGTCCAGTTCCAACTCGGGAATCCCGCTCTCTTCATCCCCGGCCATCCCCTCGAGGACGAGTTCCTCCTCTCCGGCACGGGCCGGCATTTCACGCGCCTCGGCCCTGGGGCCCTCCTCGTCCTCCAGGACCAGTTCAAGAGCCTCCTCCCCGGACTCTTCGGGAGACTCCTCTTTCCCCGAGCCGGGTTGGACCAGGTCCTCCACCTCGTCCACCAGTTCCAGCTCGGCGTCCAGATCCAGGTCCAGGTCGTCCATCTCCTCCAGGGAGGGGTCGCCCCCGCCCCTGGGCGCGTCGTGGACCGCTTCGGGATCGAATTCCTCCAGGGCCTCCAGGAGCCCTTCCTCTCCTCCCCCCTCTTCCTGGAAGGAAGGAAGATCCACTCCGAAATCTTCTCCCGTTCCTCCGGCCTCGTCCAGATCGTCGAAGAGGATGTCCTCGGGGGCCTCCTCCGGTTCCCCGCCGGAAGACTGCTCCTCATCCCCCCCGGCGGAAACGGCCCGGTCCTCTCCCGGAAGGGGCTCCTCCACGTAGATCTCCGGATCCCCATCCTCCCGGTCCACCGGTTCGGCAGCTTCCGGAGGGGTGAAGGTCCCCCCATCGACGGTTTCGGGCGTCTCCCCCTGCAGGTCATCTGAATCCGCGAAGAGGGATTCGTCTATATCCCCCTGGGAGAAAGGATCGTCCACCGGGGAGACATCCCCCCCTTCGGGCACCTCCTCTCCCGGGCCGGAACCTGGGGAAGGACCGCCGTCAACGGCCCCTTCCGCCTGGGGAATCCCCTCTTCCCCTCCAGGTTCTTCTTCCTCTTCCTCCAGGACGAAGAACTCCTCTTCCTCCTCCCCGCTGGGAGGAACCTCTTCCCTGGAAGGCTCAGGGGGAAACAGGTCCTCGTCGTGACGGTCTTCCGACGCCATGTTCGTTCTCTCCTCGGGGAGGACAGGCCTCCCCTTCCCATGGACCGGGCGGTTTTCTCCTCGACCTATCGGCTTTTCCCGGAAGGAGGCATGAGAAGGAGGTGGGAGGCGGAGAGAGAGATGGTCCCGGCGGGCCTTTCAGGAGGCTCCGGCTGTCTCGTCCCGGAGCACCCGGTTGCTCCCACGCCGGGCGGTGAGGCCGATTCCATCGAAGTGCTCCAGCAAGGGAATCAAGTATTTCCGGGTCGTCCCCAGGGTGTCCCGGAAGGAGGGGATGTCCAGGGAGCCCCTGGCCCGGCAGTTCTCGATCAGGGCCTGCCGGGCCTGCTGGTAGGGCTTTTGGTGGTAGAGGAACTTCCCCCCCACCCGGACGATCCTCCCCCTGGCCTGGAGGCGCTTGAGGAGAGACTGGAAGAGGCCCGGATCCAGGCCCGAAGCGGCCTTGGCCTCCTCCTCGGTGAGGGGCTGATGGCCCGCCTTCTCCAGGAGGGCCAGAAGGGCTTTCTCTCCCTCCGCCGCTTCCCCCGAAAGATCCGCCTCCGAGCCGGGAAGGGCCACCAGGCCTCCGGGAAGGATGCGGACCTCTCCCTTCCCGGCCATTCCCTCCAGGACGAACTCCGCCACGGCCTGGGCCACAGCCAGGGAAGAGAAGAGCTCGGCCTTTCCCACCTCGGGGGCCAAGGGATCCTTCCGGGCCCGTTCCTCCAGGAGAGCCAGGATCTTCTCTCTCACCTGTTCCAGGGCCTGCCCGGGAAGGAAGCCCCTCCCCAGGGAGACAGCCTTGCCCGCCCGGACCAGGCCCTCCAGGATCTTCCCCACCTCCTCCTTGGGCCGTCCCAGCAAGGGCACCAGGTCCCCCGCCTCGACGGGCCTGGTTCCCGCTCCCTGGAGGTAGGCCTCCACGAAGCCCTCCAGGTCCTTCCCCTCCAGGGCCCGATCCATGGACTCCACCCGCCGGGCCCACTCCCCCTTCAATCTCCGGCCTCCCCAACCAGGGAGGACCACCCTTCCGCCTCCCACAGTGCGGGGCGGGGCCTGGAGGCGGAGGATGAAGGAATCCCCCGGAACGAGGAGGGTGGGCTGGACGAGGCGGATCCTGGCCAGGCCGGTCTCCCCGGGAAGGAGGGCGCCTCCTCCCGGGAAGAGAACCCTCCCCTGGATCTCGGCCGTCCCCGTATGGAAGCGGATCTCCGTGCCCGACTTGAGGGGACGGGCCGATGGAAGGAGGTCCACCCGGGCCAGGAGGCGCTGGTGCACCTGGAAGACCCCGGGAGGCACCACCCAGGCCCCCCGTTTCACCCCGTCGGCGGGAACGTCGGGAACGTTCAGGGCGCAGGACTGCCCGGGAAGAGCCTCCTCGGCCGGCCCGCCGTAAACCTGGATCCCCCGGAGTCTTCCCCGGTATCCCCCCGGGAGGACCTCCAGGAGGTCTCCCTTTCGGGCCCGGCCCGCCACGGGGACCCCCCCCAGGACCGACCCGAACCCCTCCTTCCGGAACACACGCTGAACCGGAAGCCTGAAGAGCCCTTCCGGGGGAGGAGGCTCGGTCTCCAGTACGAGCCGGGCCAACTCCCGCCTGAGATCTTCGACACCCTCTCCCGTAACCGATGAGACGGGCAGGACGGGGGAGCCCTCGTAGGGTGTCCCCTCCAGGAAGGAGGCCACCTCCTCCCGGGCCAGGTCCCTCAATTCCGGGTCCACCAGGTCGACCTTGGTGAGGGCCACGAGGCAGCGCTTCACACCCAGCAGGGAAAGGATCTCCAGGTGCTCCCTGGTCTGGGGCATCACCCCGTCGTCGGCGGCGATCACCAGAAGGGCCACGGCCACGCTCGTGGCGCCGGCCACCATGTTCTTGATGAACTTCTCGTGGCCCGGGACGTCGATGATCCCCGCCTTCCGGCCCCCGGGAAGCTCGAGGACGGCCCGGCCCATGTCGATGGTGAGACCCCGCTCCTTCTCCTCCTTGAGCTGGTCCGGGTCCACTCCGGTCAGGGCCTTCACCAGGGAGGACTTCCCGTGGTCGATGTGCCCAGCCGTGCCGATCATCACCCGCTGGACGCTCATCTCCTTCGTCCTCCCGGCCCCTTCGGGCCCCCCTTCAACCCTGGGCCCTGCTCCTCTCGGGAAGATAGAGGATCCGGGAGCAGGCCTTGCAGTGGACCAGTTCCTCCGCCCGAAGCAGCTTCACCTCGTCGTTGGGAAGGATCCTGCTTCCGCAGGCCTTGCATACCCCGCCCACTACGGGGCTCACGACCACTCCGCCGTGATTTGCGAAGTACCGCATCAGGGCCTCGTATTCCTGGAGCGCATCCGGGTCGGTCTCCCTCTTGATCTCCTCGGCCTTGACCCGAAGGGCCTCCATCTCCTTTTTGATCCGGGCTTCCTCCTCGGAGAGGCTCTTCAGGAACTCCCGGAAGGTGGCCTCTTCGGCCTTGAAGGCATCTTCCCCGCGGGCGGCCTCCTTCTTGATCTCCTCCACCTGGTCGTAGAGCTCCAGGACCCGGTCCTCGATCCTGGCGTTCTGCTCCTTGTAGGCCTTGATCTGGTTTTGGATGGCCGTGTACTCGGCGTTGGACTTGGCCGTGTTGAGCCGGACCTCCAGTTTCTCGATCTCTCCCTCCTTGGCCTTGAGTTCCAGCTCCAGGCGGTTCACCTCCACGCTGGCGTCCTTCACGGCCTGGACCTTCTCCTCCCAGAGTTTCCGGCTCTCCTCGAACCTGGCCTCCCTCTCGGCCTTTTCCCGGGGAAGGCTCGCCAGGAGCTTCCGGAGCCTGAGAATCTCCTGCTCCGTCTCTTGAAGGGCCAGAAGGTGTTCCAACTGGGCGTGCACGCCGCCTCCTCGATGCCACCGCCCCGGTTCCCAGGGGACCGGGTGAATCCAAAGGTCCCGTTCGGGGCCCCTCCCAGGCCCGGCTCCCACGGAGGAGCCTCCCCCGGCCTGGGTGGAACCGGGGATTCTAGCCAGGGCGGCTGGGAAAGAGAAGGGCGATCCCGCCCCCCTCCGAGAGCGGATCCCCGGTCCGCCCCGGGGCGGCCGGGGATCCGGGGAGGGAGAAGGGGGAATCTCAGTGGGGATGGGCCGGCACGGAATCGGCCGTCCCGGAGGCGCTCTCCTCGGGCAGTTCCAGGAAGTTGGAAAGTTGCCTTGCCCGCACGGGGTGCTGGAGCTTGCGGAGGGCCTTTGCCTCGATCTGGCGTACCCGCTCCCGGGTGACGCGGAAGATCCGGCCCACCTCCTCCAGGGTGTAGGTGTAACCGTCCCCTAGGCCGTAGCGCAGCTTGATGATCTCCCGCTCCCGGAAGGTCAGGGTGTTCAACACCTCCCGGATGCGCTCCTTGAGCATCTCTCCGCTGGCCGCCTGGGCGGGAGCCACGGCGGTGTCGTCCTCGATGAAGTCCCCGAAATAGGAATCGTCCGAGTCGCCGATGGGCCGGTCCAGGCTGATGGGGTGCTTGCTGATCTTGGTGACCCGCTTGGCCTCCTCCACGGAGATCCCCGCCGCCTCGGCCACCTCCTCGATGGTGGGCTCCCGGCCCTTGGCCTGGACGAGTTTCTTCTGGACGTTCCGGAGCTTGCTCATGGTCTCGATCATGTGCACCGGGATCCGGATGGTCCGGGCCTGGTCGGCGATGGAGCGGGTGATCGCCTGGCGGATCCACCAGGTGGCGTAGGTGGAGAACTTGTAGCCCCGCCGGTATTCGTACTTCTCCACGGCCTTCATGAGGCCCGTATTCCCCTCCTGGATCAGGTCCAGGAAGGAGAGACCCCGGTTGCGGTACTTCTTCGCGATGGAGACCACGAGCCGCAGGTTCCCGCTGGAGAGGTCCCGCTTGGCCTGTTCGTAGGCCTCGTGGGCCCTCCGGGCGGCGGCGAGGCGCCGCTTCAGCTCGGCCGTCGTCTCCCCGGCCGTCATCTGGAGCTGGAGGATGCGCCGCTTCAGCTCGAAGAAGGCCCGGGTCTTCCTGTTGGCCCCCCTGTATCCGGCGATCTTGTTCTCCAGGCGCTCCAGCTCGGCCACCTTCCGCTCCAGCAGGTCCAGCAGGGGCCTCACCTTCTTGACCTGGAGATTGGCCTCCTCCACGAGGAACACCGCCTTCCTGCGCCTGGAGGCGATCCTGGCCCGGAGCCGGCGGGCCTCCTCCCGGGAGAGGTCCGGGTCCGTGGCCAGGCGCTCGAAATCCTTCATGTTGGCGTGGTGGAGGGACCTGAGGGTCACGATGGTGCCGGGAAGCCTCTTGGAGAGGTCCATCTTCCCCACTTCCGGATCCTGCTGGCTCACCTTCAGGGTCCTGTCGAAGGGAAGTTCCCCGGCGACCACGTCCTCAAGGATCTGGATGACCCCCTCCAGGCCGAAACCCGAGGCCACCACCTTCTTCCGGAACTGCTTGCGGGCCAGCTCGATCTTGCGGGCCAGGGAAATCTCCTGCTGGCGGGTGAGGAGAGGGATCTCCCCCATTTGGGTGAGATACATCCGGATGGGATCGTCGATCCGCTCCACCTCGTCCTCGACGAAGATGGGCCGGCTCCCCGCCTGGGGAGGGGCCTCCGCCGTCTTGGGGGGCTCGGCGGCCACCTCGTCGAGCCTCTCCAGCTCCGTCTCGTCCAGGAGTCTCACCCCTTCCTGGGTGAACTTCTCCATGATGGGCTCGATCTGCTCGGGGGAGAGGTCCTCGGGGAGGCTTTCGCTGACCTCCTTGTAGGTGAGGAACCCCCGGGTCTTCCCTTCGTGGAGAAGGTTCCGGACGATGGTCTCCAGGTCCACGTTGGTGTTGTTTCCTTGTACAGTCACGGCTCTCTTCTACTCCTCCATCCCCATGCCGAATTCCAACTTGAGCCTGCGGATCAAGTCGTACCTGCCACGGCGGAACCGAAGGACCCGCGCCCGGTCCCCGGCTTCCTTCGCCCTCCGCAGCTCCTCTTCCAGAGCCTGGATCTCCCGTTTCAGGGAACATCCCCTGAGGGTCTTGTCGTTCTGCTTCACCCACTGGGAGAAGTCCTTCGCCGGAGGGACCACGTTCCGCCAATAAGCAATCTTGTCTACGAGCGACTGGTCGTCCCGGACAGCGTCCAGCAAAGTTTCCCAGGGGAACGAGCCTTCCTCCCCCATGGTTTCCACGGCCTTGTAGATTCCCTCCAGGATCCGCCTGCACCCGGGATCCCTGAAGACCTCGGGAGAGACCTCTCCGAGGAGGGAGAGATCGTGGAGCACGGCCCAGAGGATCTCCTCCTGGGCCTGGACCTCCACGGCCGAGAGGGACCGGACTTTGTGGAGGAGTTCCCCCTGGGGAGCAGGATGGGCGGGCCCCTTCCGGCGGCGCCGGTCCCTCCTCGTGGCCGCCCGGAGGGCACCGGCCAGGGCCTCCTGGGAGACCCCCAGCCTGGAGGCCGCCTCCTGGAGCATCTTCTCCAGGCGCACCGGGTCGGGCACCTTGGCCAGGTAGTCGGTGATCTCCCGGGCCGCCTGGGCCGCCCCGGCGGGATCGCCCGGGTCGTTCCGGGAGAAGACCAGGTCCAGCTTGACCTTCAAGGCCGGGCGGGCGCTGTCGGCGATCTCCTCCAGGGCCCGCCCCCCTCGGTCCCGGACCAGGTCGGCCGGATCGGTCCCGTCCCGGAGGAGGGCCACCCGGACGTCCATCTGGGTGGTGACGAAGAGGTCCAAGGCCCTTTCGGCGGCCTTCCACCCGGCCTGGTCCCCGTCGAAGAGGAGCACCACTTTCCCCCGGCCGTATCTCTGGAGCAGCCGGGCCTGGTCGGCCGTGAAAGAAGTGCCCAGGCCGGCGACCACCCCTTTCACCCCGGCCAGGACGGCGGCCATGACGTCGGTGTAGCCCTCCACCACGAGGAAGCGGTCCGCCCCGGACTTCCGGGCCTGGTGGAGCCCGAAGAGGAGCTTTCCCTTGGAAAAGAGGGTGTTCTCCGGGGAATTGAGGTATTTGGGCTCAGAGTCGTCCAGGACCCGTCCCCCGAAGCCGACGATCCGGCCAAGGGCGTCCCTGATGGGGATCATCAGGCGGTTCCTGAAGTAGTCGTGGACCCCTAGATCGCCCTTCTTGGCCAGACCCGCCTTCACCAGGAGGTCCGGTTCCACCCCCATGGCCCCCAACTTCTCCACCAGGGCCGTCCAGGAGGGAGGAGCGAAACCCAGCCCGAAGGCCTCCACGGCCCGGCTCAGGCCCCGCCGCTCCAGGTATTCCCGGGCGGGTCTTCCCTGGGGCCCCTTCAGGCTCCGGGCGTAGAAGTCCTGGGCCGCCTCCAGGATGGAGAGAAGCCTGGACTTGAGCCCCCGGCCCGGGGCGGAGCCCTTCTTCTCCAGGGAGATGCCGGCACGGCGGGCCAGGATCTCCATGGCCTCGGGAAAACTCACCCGTTCCATCTCCTGCACGAAGGTAAAGATGTCGCCTCCCTTCCCGCACCCGAAGCACCGGAAGGTGTCGGACTCGGGAAAGACGGTGAAGGACGGAGTCTTTTCCTTATGGAAGGGGCACAGAGCCGTGAAATTCTTTCCCGAGCGGCGCAACGGAAAGTAGGCCTCCACGACGGAAACGATACTCAAGGCCTCCTTGATCCGTACTTTCGCCCCCGTCCAGTCTTCCACGGACAATGGCAACCCCTCCCTGGAAAGTTCTTCTGGTCACACGAGTCACTTCGGAACGACTGAAATCCCCCGCAAGATCCGGAAGGGCCGCATGGTCCTTCCTCCCCGCGGGACTTCCAGAGTCCCGGGCCCGTCCGTGCAGGAGGCGCTTGTGAGTCTCGCCGTTCTAGGCTGAGGCATACCGCCCCTGGGTCGCCCTGTCCGCGGATCCAGCCCGAAACCTCAAAAGTATAAGACCCAAATGGGCCGGGTCAAGTCCTACTTACCCAAAAATTGCGTTTTCACCCCTTCCGGAAGGCCTTTTCCCCGCCGGGCCAGGCCGAAAGGAGCCTTTCCACGGTCTCGGGATCCACCTCCCCCACCCGGACCTCCCCGGGCACCCCAGCCTCCGCAAGGACCCGGTCCGGGTCGGAGAGACCCAGGTGCTTCAAGGCGCCCCTGAGGGTCTTCCTCCTGCAGGAGAAGAGCTCCCGGGCCAGCCTGGCCAGGGCCTCCATCCGGGGACCCGGCGGGAGGAGAGGGGCTTTCCTGGGAATGAGGCGCACCAGGGCAGAGAGCACCTTCGGCCTGGGCCGGAAGACCTGGGGCGGCACGGTCCGCAACCGTTTCCCCCGGAAGCGAAGGCCCACGACGAAACCCAGGTGCCCCCAATGGGTCCCCCCGGGCCGGGCCAGGACCTTCTCGGCCAATTCCTTCTGGACCAGGAAGACCAGGGTCCCCAGGGGCAGGGGGGACAGGGCCAGGAGAGCCAGGACCGGGCCCGAGACGGAGTAGGGCAGGTTGGCCACGATCTTGAGGTTCTTCCCTCGGGCGTGTTCCAGAGCCCTTTCCACCACCCGGGGATTGAGGCGGTTCTTTCCCTCCAGGACGTCTTCCACCAGGAGGGTCAGGTCCCCCCTGCCTGCCAGGACATCCCGGGAGATCTCGGCCAGCCGGGGATCCACCTCCACGGCCAGGACCGATGCCCCCGCCTGGAGGAGGTGGGCCGTCAGGAACCCTGCCCCGCTCCCGATCTCCAGGACCCGGTCTTCCGGGCCCACGCCGGCGGCCTCCACGATGGCCTCGTGGAGAGAAGGATCGAGGAGGAAGTTCTGGCCGAGCCTCTTGCTGGGCCTGAAACCCGCCGCCTCCATTCGGGCCCGGATCTCGGCGAAAGCCGGCCTGAGGGGTCCTCCCCTCCCGCCCCCTCTGCCCTTCCCGCCTCCATCATGAAATCCATCCAATGCCTGAGACCTCCCGATTTCCACCGGCCGGAACGGCCCGCCGACTCCCCTCAAAGGTTCCCGAAACGCTCCGGCACCCTCTTCACCCGGACTTTCGATCGACCGCCTGGAGGACTTCCTTCACCGCCTCGGCCGCCTCCTCCACGGTCAGAGCCTCCATGCAAAGGCCGGGAGTTACGCCTGGCCGCTTACGACACTCCTGGTGGGGTTCCTCCAGGCGGCAGGACTCCCTGGAGAGGACCGCCTTGGAGGGCCCCTTCCCCACGAAGAACCGGTCCGGATCGGTGGGGCCGAAGAGGGTCACCGTGGCCGTATCCACGGCGGCGGCCAGCATGGCCGCCCCCGTGTCGGCCGAGACCACCAGATCCGTCCCCGCCAGGCGCCAGGCCAGCTTGCGGGTGTCCTCGGCGGGCTCCAGGATGCGGCAGGCCTTTCCGCCTGCCACCTTCACGGCCATCTGGACCAGTTTCTCCATGTCCGGACCCGAGGAGATGAGGACGCTTCCCCCTGCAAAGGGAGCCACGGCCTTGGCGAGTTCGCCGAACCGCTCGGCCGGCCAGCGCTGGAGGGGAGAGCCCCCGGGGTCGAGAAGGACGAAAGGACCCTCTTCCCGTCCCAGGGCCCGGGCCACCTCTTCCTTGCCCCTCTTCCGTTCCTCCTCCGTCAAGGGCACCTTCACCTCGGGCCTCTTCTGGGTCGTTCCGATGCCGATGGTGCTCAGAAGAGCCAGCTTCCGTGCCACTTCGTGGCCCTCCTCGGCACCCTTCACCCAGGCGCTGAGAAGAGCCCTCCCCCCCGTGGTGGAAGCACCCAGGAGGATCCCCGGCCTGGTGAATCCCCCGAAGAAGAGGAGATGCCGGAAATCCCCCCGCAGGTCCATGATCACGTCGAACTTCTCCCGGCGGATCTTCCGGATGTTCCGGATCAGGGAGCGAAGGTAACTGGGCCGGAGACTCTTCAAGAGGGGATGGGGGGACCACCAGGGGGCCTCCTCGGTCCAGACCCGATCCACGGCGGGATGACCTTCGAAGAGAGGCGCCACCAGGGGCCTGGCCAGGACGGTCACTCTCGCCTTGGGAAGGCGCTCCTTGAGAAGGTCAAGGAAAGGCATGGTCAGGACGGCGTCCCCCAGGTTGTCCAGGACCAGGAGGAGGAAGGAGGGATCCTTGGGAATGCGGAAGGGCAAGGTCTTCTGCCTGGGACCGAGGAAGCCCATCTCAGCGCCGAGATGGGAGAAGAAGACCGTAGCCCCGGCCACGACGGATTCGATCCACTTGGTCGGTCTCACCGGCTCAACCGCCCTTTCTCCCCTGGGGAAGGGGAAGTCCCCTTTTTCTCCGGTCCCCTAGGTTCTCCTGCCCGGGCCCGGGGCTCAAGCCTTCTTCCCTCCACCAGGAGGACTGGAGGGGGAAGGGCTGGAGGCGGGGGACCAGCCGCCTCCCCTACTTGGGCCCAAACCGCCCTGGAGGGGCGGGCGGAAGAGGGAGAGCCCCCACAGGAGATCCCTCCCCGCGGGAGAAGGCCCGAAGAAGAAAAAGACGGGCCTTCTCCCTGGTCTTCTCCGGGTCGGCTCACACGGCTCTCTTCCCCCGTCCCTCCGCCGCGGCGAGGTCTCGACTTCCGCCTCCGGGGCCGGGGATACGCCCCTTCCCGGATATGGCCGTCCCGCCGGAAACCGGGCGGAGGAAGCCCCCCAAAGTCTCGCCCCGAAAGGGAAAGAAAGAAAGGGAGAAGAAGGAGGGAAGAGGGAGGGGGAAGGGGAAAAAACATGGTAGCGGAGGAGGGATTCGAACCCCCGACACGCGGATTATGATTCCGCTGCTCTAACCAGCTGAGCTACTCCGCCACCTTCACGGGCCGGGGATCTTAGCCAAGGCGGTGGGAGGAGGGCAAGCCCCTGGAAAGCCCCTTTTTCCCCTTCCGGCCATCACCCCGGGAAGAAGACCGGGGGAGCTTCCGGCCCCTCTCCCGGAGGCCGGGAAAGAAGTTCCCGAACCACTTCCCTCCCGGCATGTAACCAAGGCGTTGGGAAGGGCTAGTAAAGAACCGGCAATGAGGTCGTCCCCGCGCGGAGGGGTTTCTGGACGGGCCCTCCTCCTCCTCCTGGGGCCCGGAACTCCGCGCGGGGGGGCCTTTTTGCCCCTTTTTTTGTACCCTCCGGCCTCTGGCCCTAGATCCCCCTGGGGCCCACTTCCCGGCCGGCCCTCTTCCCCTTGCCGCCGCCCTGGAGCAAGGGAAGTTCCCGGGAGATCCTGTCCAGGAGGCGTCTCAACCGGGGCGCCTGGTCAAGGGTCGTGTGCTCCCGGAACCAGGCCAGGTCTTCCAGAGTAGAAAGGTCCCGCAAGGGATGGGCCAGGACGTAGTAGGGGATCCCCCGGGAGGCCAGGAACCGGCGGGCCTGCTCCAGGGCCCGCCCCGTTTCGAAGAGTCCCGGCCGGAAAAGGTCGTGGAAGACCGACATGCCCACCAGGTTGTAGTCCCCGTCGTGGGAAGGGCCCAGGACGACCTGGGCCTCCTCCAAGGCCGAAAAGGCCCGCTCCAGCACCTCCTCGGGAAGGCAGGGCACGTCGGAGGCGCAGGCCACTCTGGGCACACCTTCGTCCAGATCGCAAAGGGCGTCCCGGATCCAGGTCTCCATGGTCCCCACCTCGGGGAGGGGATGGAAGAGTTCGGGGAAACCCACCAGCTCGGGGCGGGCGCAATCCTGGAAGGGAAAGGCCCCGACACAACGGTACCCGGGCCGTCCCCTGTGGACATCCATCCGGTCGAAGAGAATCGCCCTGTAGATCGCCGCCGCCAGGGCTTCGGCCCTTTCCCGGTCCGGTCCTCCCGGAAGGGCCGCCAGCTCCTCCGCCAGGCCCGTCTTGACCCTGCCCGCCGAGGGAAGCCTCCCGATCAAGACCAGCTCCGGCCCGGGGGGGGCCTCCACGGGCCAGGCCTCCATGGAAGGAAGGAGAGGCCTGGAGGCATATCCCAGGACGGGAACCACCCACTCCGGGCCGGGAAGGTCGTCCAGTCGCTCCTCTTCCCAGTAGACCTGCACCCCCCGGGCCTCCAGGATTCCCAGGAACTCCCAGAACCGGCCCTCTCCTTCCGGGTCGAGGGCCAGGAGAGCCGGGTCCCAGGGGGAGAACCCGATGGCCGAGAACCGGTTGTGCCGTTCCCTGAGGAAGGCCGCCCCGGCCCCCTGGCGCAGGGCAAGGAAGACACGCTCCACCCGGTCCCGGGTCAATCCCGGGAGATCGCCGGCGGCGATGAGGACGTGGCGGTAACGGCGGGAGAGTTTCCGGAAGGCCTCCCCCAGGCCCCACTTTCCCCCCCCCGGTGCCCGCTCCAGGCGTGTCCCCTCCGGCAGGAGCCTCCGGAAGGCCGAGCCCATTCCCTCCCGTGAGGTCATCACCACCAGGTCCCACGCAGGATTGGACCGATTTTCCCGGAAGATGTCCCTGTGGAGGGATTCCCAGAAAGAGAAGGCCCTCTCCTCCCCCCAGGCCCGGACGAACCCCCGGCGGCGGGCTTCCTCCCTGGAAGGCAAGGTGTAGATGCAAAGGACTGCGTCGGGCATGGGGGCGCTCCCTCCTAAGACCCAACGGGTCTCCCCCTCCCCGAGTTTCCGTGACCTCCCCGGAAGGAAGGGACACGAAAGGGGAGGAGAAGAAGAACAAAGGAGGCCCAGATGAACTCCGTTCCGGAAAAGAAACTCCTTCCCCTGCCCCCCTTCCGCAAGGGAAGCCCCCCCCACGCCCCCTTCCCGGGCCGGGGAGAGCGCCCCCCCGCCCGGCCCATTTCCGTCCTTCCAGGAATCCTCCTACTGGCGATCCCCTTCGCCTGGGTCCCGGGAAGGCCCGCCCTTCCCCCCCGCAGGAGGCCCACACAGGCGAAGGAGGGTCCGGCCCTCCGGAAACTCCGGGAGGAGATCGCCTGGGCCTGGGCCCGGGGCGACCAGGCCCGGCTCTGGAAGAAAATCCGGGAACTGGCCGGAAGGGACAAGGGGAAGGGCCCTTTCCTCTTCCTCTCCGCCGGAATCGAAGGATCCCGGGGTCCCCTCTTCCACAGGAACAGGGCACTCGATTCGTGCCGGCGCTTCCTCTCCTGGTTCCCCCCGGAAGAGGACAGGGAGTGGAGGAGGTTCTTGAACCGCCTCCCCCGGCCCATGGCGAGGCACCTGCCCCTCACCCCCTCCTTCGCCAGGAACCTGGCCAGGGAGTGGATGGAAGACCTCCGGTCCGGGCCGCCCCTCCTGTGGGCCGCCGACAGGAAGACCCTGAAGAAGGACCTGGTCCTCCTGGACCGGCGGACGAGGGATCTGGAGAAGCGCAAGGCCCAGGCCGAAAAGAAGATCGCCTTCCACAAGAGGAGGGCCAAGGCCTGGGAAGAGAAGCTCCGGGAGGACTGGAAACCCAGGCACGGCAGGATCCAAGGCTGGAACGGCGACTGGATCACCGACCACATCCTCATGCACCGAAAGGCCGTGGAGAAGGAGGAGAAGCGGATCCGCGCATGGGAGGAGGAGGAGCGCGCCCTGTCGGCCCGCATCCGTGCGATCCGAAGGAAGCTCCGGGAATACGGGAAGAAGGACCCTGCAAGGGGGTCCGCCGCGCCGCCCGGGTCCTACTCCTCCCCGGCCATGACGGACCAGCGAAGGGACCCGTTCCCGTCGAACCTCTGGATCCGCTCACCCGCCCGGTCCAGGACGAAGAGTCCCCCCTCGCCGTCCAGGTCCAGGGCGGCCGGGGCGAAGATCTTCCCATCCTCTTTCCCCGGGTGCAGGACCTCCCCGAGGAACCAACCGGAAGGATTGAAGAGGAGGAGGGCCGGGTTCTCCTTCCACTGGGCGACGAGAATGTTCCCGTCGGGCCGCACTCCCACGGCCACGGGGAGGGACCGCTCCCCCGGGGCGGGGGAGGTGGAGAACATCATCTGGAAGGTTCCGTCCAGGGCGAAGACCTGGACGCACTGGTTGAACGTATCCGCCACGAAGAGTTTGTCCTCCCAGACGGCCAATCCCATGGGAAGGCCCCACTCCTCCAGGGGCTCACCGAAGGCCCGGAAGGAAAACCGATACTTTCCGTCGGGCGTATAGGACTGGACGGCGTGGCGCATGGGCCTGTCGCCGCAACAGACGTAGAGATTCCCCTCCTCGTCCAGTACCACGTCGTTGGGGTGGTGGATCACCCCCCGGGCGTCCCGGAAGGTCCGGCTCGACCGCCCGGCCCGTGGGGTCCCCAGCTTCCCCAGGGGCGTCCCGAAGAGGGAGAAGCGGCGGATCACCCCTCCCTCCGGGTCGGCCACGTAGACGTTCGAGTCCCGGTCCAGGCACAACCCGCCCACGTCGGCGAAGCCCTTCTCCTCCCCGTCGAAGCCCCACTCCCCCTGGATGGCCCCCGTGGCGGCCGACAGCAGGCGGACCCTGCCCCGGGTATCGGAATACCCGTGGCACACCAGCTGGTTCCTCACGGCCAGGCCGCCGAACATCGTTCCCTCCGCTCCTTTCGAGGGCCGCCCCTTCCCGGGGCGGGGCGGGAAGTTTCCCCACTCCTTCCTTGCCTGAAAAGGGGGCAACCGGGATCTTTCTTCTTTTATCCGGGCCCAAGGGGCCCTGGAACCCCTCCAGAGAGGAGCGCCATGGCACCAGGAACCCCCTCCCCATCCAAGGACGGCGGCCCCTCCCTCTTCGTGGAAGGAGGATGGATCCTCTCCATGGCCCCAGGCGGTTTCGAAGGGAAGGGAGATCTCCTGGTCCTGGATGGAAGGATCCGGGCCCTGGGACCCGGCCTGGAGCCTCCCGGAGGAATCCCCAGGCTGGACGCTTCGGGCGGGGCCGTCCTCCCCGGCCTGGTCCAGGCCCACCTCCACCTCTGCCAGACCCTCTTCCGGGGCCTGGCCGAAGAGAGGGAGCTCCTCCCCTGGCTCACCGAGCGGATCCTCCCCCTGGAGGCGGCCCACGACGAGGAGAGCATCGCCGCCTCGGCCCGCCTGGCCCTGACGGAATTGATCCGGGCCGGGGTGACGGCCGTCCAGACCATGGAGACGGTCCACCATACCCGGGCCGTCCTGGAGGTCCTGGAGGAGGCGGGGATCACGGCCGTCACGGGAGGATGCCTCATCGACCGGGGAGAGGGCACCCCACCGGGCATGGTCCTCCCGGCCCGGGAGGCCCTGGAGGAACAGCTCGCCCTGGCGGAGGAGTGGAAGGACCGGCCCTCCCCGGTGGAAGGGGCCCTCTGCCCGCGATTCTCCCTTTCCTGCTCCCGGGAGCTCCTGGAGGCCTGCGGAGCCGAGGCGGCCCGGCGCGGGCTTCGCCTCCATACACACTCCTCCGAAAACAAGGGGGAGATCCGCAGGGTGCGGGAGATCACGGGGCTGACGGACATCGCCTACCTGGAGGATAGGGGAATCCTGGGCCCCGCCACGAGCCTGGCCCACTGCGTCCACGTGGAGGCGCCGGACAGGCGGCGCCTCCTGGAGCGGGGAGTGCATGTGGTCCACTGCCCCTCGGCCAACCTCAAGCTGGCCAGCGGAATCGCCCCCATCGCGGAATACCTGGACCAGGGCATCCAAGTGGCCCTGGGTGCCGACGGGGCGCCTTGCAACAACTCCCTGGATCCCTGGAGGGAGACCAGGCTCCTCTCCCTCCTCCAGAAGGTCCTGGCGGGACCAAAGGCCCTGCCCGCCCGGAAGGCCCTCCAGGCGGCCACCCTGGGGGGAGCCAGGGCGCTGGGGAAGGAGGCCGAGATCGGCACCCTGGAGGAAGGGAAGCGGGCCGACCTGGTGGTGGTGGACCTGGAGGCTCCCTGGCTCGGACCCGGCGGAGAGCCGGAGACCAGGCTGGTCTACTCCGCAGGCCCCAGGGACGTCAGGCACGTCGTGGCGGGAGGGAAGATCCTGGTCCGGGAAGGGGAGTTCCTGCTGTGGGACCCGGCCGAGGCCGCCGCCCGGGCCCGGGAGGAACTGGAGAAACTCCTCGAGAGGGCGGAGCTTCCGGCATGAAGAAGGAGACCGGCGGCATCCTCCGTTCCCCCCTCCCCTGGCTGGTGCTCTACCTGGCCCTCCTCCTGGCCTGGAGCCTGGATCCCGACCACCCCAGGATCGCCGGTCTCTTCCACGACGACGGAGTCTACTTCTGCCTGGGGGAGAATCTCCTGGAGAACGGCGCCTACCGGGACCTCCACAGCCCTCCACCCATACGGATCGCCAAGTATCCTCCCGGCGTCCCCTTCCTGGCCGCCCTGGGCCTGGAGCTCTCCGGCGGGGACCCCGAGGGGGCACTCACCTTCCTGAGGATCTTCAACGCCCTCTTCCTGGCCCTGGGCATCTTCTCCTTCTGGGCGATCCTGAAGCGGGAGGGGGATCTTCCCCGGCCCCTGCTCTTCCTCCTCCCAGCGGCCCTGGCCTTCTCCCCTCCCCTGCTGGACTACGTACGTATCCCCATGAGCGAAATCCCCTTCCTGGGGGTTTCCCTCCTGTCCATCCATCTCCTCCTCCTCGTGGAGGAGAGGCCCGAAAGGCCCTGGCCCCATGCCGCCCTCCTCACCCTGGCCTTCTTCTCGGCCGTGATCTTCCGCTCCCTGGGGGCGGCCCTCCTTCCGGCCATCTTCCTCCATCTACTCCTGGCGAAGAGGAAGGCCACGGCCCTCCGGTTCCTCTCGGTCTCCTTCCCTCTCTTCATCCTGCTCCAGATCTTCCTCTACGCCCACGCAACCCCGGAACAGGGGTACGAGAACGTCTCCATCTACGGCCTTCCCTATTCCGAGATCTTCGCCGACGGCCTCTCCCTCCTCCCACGAATCGTCCCGGCGAATGCGGTCCAAGGGCTTCTCTACTCCCTCAACGACCTGGTTCCGCCGGCGGTGATCCTCGCACCTCTCCGGTCCTCCCTGGGCTGGATCCTCCTCTGGGCCGGATCCCTCCTCGTCCTCCTCCTGCTGGCGGCCGGCACAAGGAGGGAACTCACCCGCCCCCCCTCCCCGGAACGCCCGGCCTGCCGGCCCTGGCACATCTACCTGGCCTTCACCCTGGCGGTGATCCTGGTCTGGCCCTTCCAGATCGCCCGCTTCCTCGTCCCCCTCATCCCCTTCCTCCTCCTGGAAGCCTCCCGGGGCGCCCAGCTCCTCGCAGGGCGGGGCGCCGCCGTCGCCGCTGGATGGATCTTCCTCCTGTCGGCCGCGGCGGGAGCCCTCCCCGAAAGGGCGGTCCAGAGGCGGGACCACTTCACCCTGGAGGGGAAGACCTGGAACCTGGAGGGGCTCTTCCGGGCCATCCGATACGCCCGGGAGGAACTACCTCCCAAGGCGGTCCTGGCCTCGACCCTGGACCCGGTGTTCGGCGTCCACGCGGGTAAGATGGGCGTCTGGGCCTGGACGATCCGGACGGCCCCCCAGGTCCTCTACGGCGGCCGGCCCACACTCCTCCACTTCCTCATGGACCTGGACCGGCCCTGGGTGGGAAGGGAGATTCAGGCGGCCCGGATCTTCTTCCTCGAGAGATTCCCTGGGGCCGACCCGGCCCGGCTCGCCCGGGAAAAGGCCTTCCTCGGGCCGGCGGCACGCCCCCTCGAAGGGAAGGAGAGGCCTCCCCTCCTGGCGGAACTGGAGAAGGACCAGGACGACGTGATCCGCCAGATGGCCCAGGTGGGGGTCACCCACGTGGTCCTCCTCCTGGAGGACGGACAACCCCTCTACGAGGTCCTCCTGGCCCGCCTCCTCCGGCGCCTGGCCCTGGAGGGAAGGGCCAGGCCCCTCTGGGGCGTCGCAGGCGGAAGAATCCAGGTCTGGCGGATCAACCCTTCCGCTCCACCGAAAGAGCCGCCCAAGTAGAGAGCCTTCCGGGAGCGGAGGCCCGCCAGGGGCCCACTTCCCCCGGCGGCCCGGGAAGGAGGGACCCGGACCGGGCCCGGCCGTGGTGGAGAGCCCGCCGGCAGGCCCCGGGAAAGGTCATCCCTTCCAGGTGAACTCCTCCAGGAAGGCCTGGATCGGGGCCAGGGCCGCCAGGTCGTCCAGGAGGAGCCACTCCTGGTCCTCCATCCCTTCCAGGAGCCCCTCCCTGGGATGGGCCCTCCTGAGGGAGATCCAATTCTCCCCCGGCTTGTAGCCCTTCATGAGACCCGCCAGGTCCCTCTCCTCCAGGTCCCGGCAATCCCTGGGCCTCTTCCCACCCCGGGTCTCCAGGTAGAACTCCTCGGGCAACTCCCGCAGGAGGGAGACCAGCCGGCCGGGGGCCTTCCCCGCCGCCTCCTGCCAGGCCAGGCCGTGCCACCAGGCCTGGGGAGGAACCCGCAGGGCCGTCTCCACCCCCTCGAAGGAGACCGTCAGGGCCAGGTGCATCTGGAGCACCCCGGAGGAGGTCTCCTTCCGGAAGGCCTCTCCCAGGAGACGGGCCACATCCTTCTTCCGCTCCGCCGGAGGGGTGAGGATCACCCGCTGGGAGGAGACCCGGTACCCGTTGTGCTTGTAGGGCCTGTGCAGGCTGGTCTGCACCTTGAAGGACAACCCCGCCTCCTGGCGGATCCTCTCCCGGGCCGCCTCCCCCCAGGCCTGGAGCTTCCGCTTCAAAACCAGCCTGGGGCCGTCCCACTGGGGATCCTTGGTCTTCTCCCGGGAGAAGAGGTCGAAGTCGTTCCTGGTGAAAGGGGAAAGGGCCATGCCTGCCTCCATCCTTGGGCTTTCTGGAAGAAGAGGGTAGCATCCTCTTCTCTCCCCGGGTCCTCCGGCAACCCCGGGGAGAAGGAGGATCCAGAATGGGCCAGGCCCGGCAGACCAGAAAGTCCCGTCCTTCCCGGACAGGTTTCTCCAGGGCCCTCTCTTGGGCCTTCCCCTTCATCCTAGGGATCCTGGGCTCCTGCGGCCTTCCAGGCCTGGAAGACGCCCAGGTCACCCTCGCGCCCCTGGGCAACCTGCTCAAACCCGGCGGCAAGGCCCGCCTCGCCACGGGGCCCCAGCACAACGGGGCCAACAGTTTCTCCTCGGCCCTCAAACTGGCGGACCGGGAGACCGACCCGGCGGTGACCCTCTTCTTCGGCGACGGCTTCTCCGGTTTCGACCTGGGCTACGAGCAGTTCAAGCGCCAGAACTCCAAGGGTTTCCTGGAAAACGATTACGGCCGCCTCCGCAGGGGTGAGGCCACCGATTCGGACCTGGAATACTACGGATACCGCCTGGCCTACGTGGGCCAGATCTACGGCTACGACTTCCCCACCCAGATCCCCCTGGGCTCCGACTACAACCTGAACCTCCACCCCAAGGTCCGCCTCGGAGCCGGCCTGGGCCTCCACAAAGTCCGGTGGGACCTCTCCGTCTTCGACCTGGACCGGGGGATCGGCGAGGACTTCAAGTCCGAAGGCATGGTCCCATTCCTTACCCTCCGGGCCCAGATGGACCTGGACACCCTGAAACTCCGGCTGGACCAGTCCTTCTCCGCCGGGGACTGGGGCGACGTCACGGGCCCCTACTGGGACACCCTCTTCACCCTCCGCTGGGAGGCGGCTCCCTCGGTGGACCTCCTGGCCGGATTCCGCCACTTCCAGGTCTCCTCGGAAGGGCACACGGGAGGAAACAAGTACGAGATGGACGCCACCCTCACGGGTTACGTCCTGGGCCTCTTCCTCCTCTTCTAGTTCGCCCGGGGGCCCTTCCCGCCCGCCGTTCCACACTTGACTCCCTCCGCCGTGGAGGCTACCCTCTTCCTCCCCTTCGAGCGGGCGTAACTCAGGGGTAGAGTGTCGGCTTCCCAAGCCGATTGTCGAGGGTTCGAATCCCTTCGCCCGCTCCATTTTTTTTTGCCCTTTTTTCCCCCCTTTCCCCTTCCTCCTGGGAGAATCCTTTTTTCCCAAGAAGAAGCCCGGTCCGCAGGAAGAAAGGCAGGCCTTTGACGAGGGAGCAGGAGGCACAGGCCCTGACCCTGGGCAAGCGGGTCACCCTGGTGGGCTTCTGGGTGAACCTCCTCCTGGGAGGGCTGAAAGTGGGTGTTGGCCTGGCCGCGGGAAGCCGGGCCCTCGTGGCCGACGGAGTGCACTCCTTCTCGGACCTCCTGACGGACCTGCTGGTCCTTTTGGGCCTCGAGGTGGGCCGGGCCCCCTCCGATTCCTCCCATCCCTACGGCCACGGCCGTTTCGAGAGCCTGGGCGCCCTGGCAGTGGGAGCGGTCCTGGCCGTCGTGGCGGGAGGAATCCTGCTGGACGCACTGGAGGCGGCCTTCTCCGGAAAGCCCGCCCCGCCGGGAGCCGGGGCCATCCTGGCCGCCGCGGCGGGCCTTCTCTCCAAGGAGGCCCTCTACCAGTGGACGGCTCATGCGGCCCGCCGCATCCAAAGCGACCTCCTCCTGGCCAACGCCTGGCACCACCGTTCCGACGCCCTCTCCTCCCTGGCCGTTCTCTTCGGCCTGGCCGGAGCCTCCCTGGGCGCTCCCATCCTGGACCCGGTGGCCGCCGCCCTGGTGGCCTTCATGGTGGCCCATGCGGCATGGAAAGTGGTCCGGCCCGCCCTGGGGAAACTCACCGACGAGGCCCTTCCCAAGGAGGAACTCCAGGGGCTCCTGGAGACGGCCCGCCGGGTGGAGGGGGTGCGGGAAGTCCACGACCTCAGGGCCCGCTGGATGGGCGGGCTCCTCCTGGTGGACCTGCACGTCCTGGTGGACCCGGACCTCACGGTGAGCGAGGGCCACCGGGTGGGAGAGGCCCTCCGGGCGGCCCTGGCCTCCTCGGTCCCCCACCTGGCCGAGGCCATCGTTCACGTGGAGCCCGAGGAACACGGGACGCACTTCGAACTCGGCCCTTCCCGGGAGGAGATCCGGCGGGCCCTGGAGGAACTCCTGGGAAAGGAGGATCCCGCTCGAATCCGATCCTGGGAAATTCTCAGCATCCACTACAGGGAAGGAAAGGTCACCCTGGATCTCCTGGTGGAACTCCCCCCCTCGTGGACCTTGGAGGAGGCCCGGCGCGAAGGCCGGGCCCTGGAGGAGAAGATCAGGGCCCTGCCCTGGGCGGAGGGGGCGAGGATCTTCTTCTGAGTAGCCCCCCGCCGGGGGCCCCACCCCTGGGGGACCTCAGAACTTGAGGTTCTCGTGGGGGATGGCGTAGAGCGCGATGGTGAAGACCAGGGAAGCCAGGACGACCCACGCCCAGGTCCTGGCCCGGCTCTTCTCCTCCTTGGGGGCCAGGAAGGACAGGACCAGCCAGAGCACCAGGATGACCCCCGTCTTGGTGTCCGTCACGTCCCTGCCGAAGGGCCACCCTTCCCACCAGGTTCCGAAGACCTTCTTCTCCACGATCATCCCCAGGGGGAGCCCCCCGAGGAAGATGAAGAAGGTGGCGAGCTTCACCATCCGCGAGGCCGAAAGAAGGGGCTTTCCCCTGAACAGGAAGGCCAGGCACTTCCACGCCACCAGGATGAGCAGGAGCAGGCCCAGGAACATGGCCCCGATGTGGGCCAGGAGCAATGGCAGGCTCACCCCTCCCTTGCAGGTGACCTCGAACTCACCTTCCCGGGGAAGCCTGAGGACCCCTCCCTTGGGTCCTTCCAGGAGGAAGTGGTAACGGATGGTCTTCCCCGGCCCCAGGTAGGGCAGTTTCGCCCCGTAACGGGCCTGGGCCTTCCCCGGTGTCCCCAGGGGTTCCATGGCCGTCGAGGAGACCGCCCTCCCACCCTTGGGGATCCAGGCCACCTTGGGGGGAACGGGAAGGGGGCCTTCAACCCGGATCTCCAGGGGGATCTCCCCCTGGCCGGGCTTCACCTTGGGCTGAACGTGGAGGACCTTCAGTCCGTCCTTTTCCAGGGTCCAGGTCCTGGGAGCCCGCTTGCAACCGGAAGGAAGGAAGAGAAGCAAGAGGGCGATCCCCAAGAGGGCGGGGAAGGGGTACCGGCGGAGATAGGCGCTGTCCGTCACGTGAACCTCCCTTGGGCCGGGGATGGATCCGTTCCTCCCCGGCCGGCGGGGAGGAACCAGGTTAGGGAATACCTGGGATCAACTCCCCTTCTTTACAACCACTTTTTCGATGACCGGTGGATTCTTGGGAGTCTGATGTCTCGGGCCCGTCAGCTCGAGCCCGGCCATCTTGTCGATCACATCCATCCCCTTGGTGACCTTCCCGAAAACGGTATAGCGCTTCTTGTCCAGGTAGGACGCCTCCTTGAGGACCACGTAGAACTGGCAAGTCGCCGAGTCCGGGTCGGAGTAGCGGGCCATTGCCACGGCGCCCCGCACGTGGGTGAGACCGTTGCCCGCCTCGTTGGGCACGGGATTGTGGGTGGGCCACTTGGAGCGGAGCGTGCCGTCGGGCTCCAGGACCTTTCCTCCTCCCTGGACGACGAACCCGGGGACGATCCTGTGGAAGACCGTCCCTTCGTAGAACCCCTCCAGGCAATAGGTCAGGAAGTTCTTCACCGTCTTGGGGGCCTTCTCGGCGTCCAGGGTGATCTCGAAGGTTCCCAGGCTGGTCTCGAAGACCACGACGGGATGCTTCCCGAACTCCTCCGGCTTGGGCAGAGGCTTGGCGGGCTTTTCGGCGGGTTTCTTCCCTTCCCCTCCCCCGGTGGGAGCTTTCTTCTCCGCCCCCTGCCCCCCCCCGGCGGGAGAAGGTTCCTGGGAGCACGAGAAGAGGAGGGCCGCCGCCGCAAGGATCGAAAGAGACAAGGCACGCATGGATTTCATGGGATTCCCTCACAAACCGAGTGTTTCCAGGTATCTTCAATGAGGCAGACGTCCAAGTCAAAAGGGAGGAAAGGGAAGGAAGGGGCAGGTGCGGACATGGCGGTACCTTCCAAGGAACCCCGGGACGGGACCGGCGGGGAGCCGGAAGAGCTCTCCATGGTGCAGGTCCTGAGAATCGCCCAGGAGGCCGAGGGCTTCCTGGAGCTTGGGATCCACCACCGGGCCCTGGAGAGGGCGGAACGGCTCCTCCGGTCCAGGGCGGGCCGCCAGGCCGGGCTCTCCCTCAAGGCCGAGTGCTTCCGCCGGGCCGATCGTTTCGAGGAGGCCATCCCCGTCCTGGAGGAGGCCCTCCGGGAGTGGCCCGACGACGAAGGGCTCTGGGTCAACATGGGCTGGTGCAGGAAGCGCACGGGCAGGTTGGACCTGGCCATCCAGGCCATGGAGGACCTCCTGGCCCGCCAGCCCGAGAGCCCCATCGGCCATTACAACCTGGCTTGCTACCTCTCCCTGGCAGGGGAGAAGGAGCGGGCCCTGGGGGAGTTGCGCATGGCCTTCGAATTGGAACCGGGCTTCAAGGACTTGGCCAAGGAGGAGTCGGACTTCGACCCCCTGAGAGGGGACCCGGAGTTCGAAGAACTCCTCGATTAATCCCTCCCCTCCAGGAGATCTCCAAGGGCCTCCACGGCCCGCCCGGGAGGAATGGACCGGAGGCAGGGGAGCCCCTTTCCGGCATTGGCCGCCAGGGACTCCCGGGAGCAGACCATGAAGCAGCCAGAGCACTCCAGGAAATCCGGATCGGAGACCGCCACAGGGCCCCTTCCCGGGAAATCCGGGGGGTAGGGCACGAAATAGCCCAGGTTGCTGGATTGGACCAGGCACAATGCGGGCTTTCCCAGGTGGGCGGCGATGTGGGCCAGGCCCGAATCGAGCCCGAGAAAGGCCCGGGCGCCCCGAATCAGGGAAACGCATTCCCGGAGAGAGGTCTTGCCGGAGAGATCGACCACGTTGGGGAGCCCCAGGGCGCCGGCCGCCCCCCTCTCCCGCTCCGTCCCCAGGACGAAAAATCGTTCTCCCGGAAATGATCCCAGGACCTTCCTCCAGCTCCCGGCGGGATAACTCCTCCTGGGGCTGTTGCTTCCCGGTTGAACCACTATGTAGGGCCCCCCTTCCGCCCCGAACCTCCCCGGGCCCCCCTCTTCCCCTTCCAGGGGAAAGACGGCCTCCTCCATGGAGGCCGGAGGGCCCTCCCTCTCGGCCGCCGGGCCGTAGATCCTGGAGACGAAATGGATCGTATCCCGGTAGACGTGCAGGGCACGGGGATCCCCCTTCCTGTCCGCCTCCTTGGGAAGGGACGCGACCAGGACGGCGTCCCCGGGAAAGGGCCTCCAGGGCGCCAGATCCGGGGGAGGGGCGTAGCCCTCGTAGAAGAACTTCTCTTCCGCCGGGAGGCACCGGGCCAGGGGCCCCAGGAAGAAGAGCCCTCCGAAGAAGAAGTGGACGTCCCCGGCGACGACCTTCCACTTTTTCCATACTGAAGAGAGGAAGTCCTCCCGGTAGGACCGGTCCGAACGCCACCGTTGGGGAGAGAAGGGAAGGAAGCGGTCCACCTTGCCCTCCAGGAGGAACCGGGTCTCGGGGCGCCCGACCCAGGTGATCCTCTCGCCCGGGTAGGTCCTCCTCAGCCCGGCCAGGAAGGGGTGGGAGAGGACCACGTCCCCGATCCGGCCCCAGGCAAGGACCAGGATCCGCCCCTCTTCCCGGGGAGGCCCTTTCCATTCCAGGAAATCCCCGGTCCACCGCCGGGACAGGGCGAGGACGGGACCGTTCCGCGCCCGGTACCAGGCCCGGTAGAGGATCCGATTGACCGACTTCCAGGGGAACACCGAAAGCCCACTCCCTCCGACCTTCCGCCCCGCCCGACCCAGGAAACCCTTTCTACCACCCTCCCGGACCGAACCGCCACAGCCATTCCTCCCGCAAGGATCCCAGGCCTCACCCCGGCGGGAGGGTCCCTCTCCATCGCCCTGGACCCTCTTCGGCCCGGAGTCGATAATCTCCGCCTCCCCCATCCGGAGGTTCGTCGATGAAAAAGGCCTTTCTTTCCGCCTCGATCCTTCTCCTCCTCGCCGGCCCTTTGCTTGCGAGGGAATACCACGTCTCACCCCGGGGCGACGACAACGCTCCGGGAACGGCGGAACGCCCCCTGAAGACCATCTCCCGGGCGGCGTTCCTCGCCCGCCCTGGAGACGTGGTCATCGTCCACCAGGGGGTCTACCGGGAGAAGGTGGTTCCCTCCAGGGGAGGAACATCGAACGAGAAGAGGATCGTCTACACCGCCGCCCCGGGAGAGAAGGTCGTGATCAAGGGGTCCGAAGTGGTCAAGGGCTGGAAACGGTTCCACGGCAACACATGGAGGATCGTCCTTCCCGGCTCTTTCTTCAAGGAAGGCAACCCCTTCAAGGACATCCTCCACGGGGACTGGTTCAACGACCGGGGATGGACCCACCACAGGGGGGAGGTCTTCCTGAACGGCCGGTCCCTCTACGAGTCTCCCACCTTGGAAGGGGTCCTCGACCCGCGGCCCAATCCCCACTCCCTGGACAAGGAGGCCTCCACCTGGACCTGGTTTTGTGAAACCCGGGGGAAGGAGACCATCGTCTACGCCAATTTCCACGGCCTGGATCCGGAGAGGGAAACGGTGGAGATCACCCTGCGGGACTCCTGCTTCTACCCGGCCCGTCCCGGCGTGAACTACATCACCGTGAGGGGATTCCACATGTCCCAGGCCGCCACCCAGTGGGCACCTCCCACGGCGGAACAGATCGGCCTCATCGGGACGCGCTGGTCGAAAGGGTGGATCATCGAGGACAACGTGGTGAGCGACTCCAAGTGCGTGGGAATCGCCCTGGGCAAGGATCGCCGGACGGGACAGAACGTCTGGTCACGCAATCCCTGCAAGAGCGGAGCCACCCATTACAACGAGGTGATCTTCCGCGCCCTCAGGGCCGGGTGGTCCAAGGAGAAGATCGGCTCCCACATCGTAAGGAACAACACCATCCTCCGGTGCGGCCAGGCGGGGATCGTCGGGAGCCTGGGGGCCGTCTTCAGCCTCATCGAGGGAAACCACATCCACCACATCTGGACCAAGCGCCTCTTCTCGGGGGCGGAGATCGCGGGAATCAAGATCCACGCCGCCGTGGACGTGGTCCTTCGCCGGAACAGGATCCACCATGCAGGCCGGGGAATCTGGCTGGACTGGATGGCCCAGGGAACCCGGGTGACCCGAAACCTCCTCTACGAGAACTCCCTGGAGGACCTCTTCACCGAGGTCTCCCACGGCCCCTACATGGTGGACGACAACCTCTTCCTCTCCGGGCATTCCCTGAGAAACTGGTCCGAAGGGGGCGCCTTCGTCCACAACCTCTTCGCAGGGGCGATAACGGTCTCGGAGGTGCTCTCCAGGTACACCCCCTACCTCTTCCCCCACTCCACGGCCGTGGCGGGATTGAGAAACGTCCATGGAGGCGAGGTCCGCTTCTTCAACAACCTCTTCGCGGGGGCCGCCGGGTCCCGGGGGGGAAAGAAGAACCGGGGGCCGGTGTACGGATTGGAGGTTTACGACCGCCGGGACTTCTCGTTACGTCTCGAAGGGAACGTCTACCTCGGCGCCGCCCGGCCCTGGAAGATGGAGCCGAACTGCCTGGTCCTGGAAGGATTCGACCCGAAGATCGGGATACGGGAGGAGGGAGAGGCGGTTTACCTCTCCCTGGTGTTCCCCTCCCTTCCCGAGTCCTTCACCACGAGGCCCGTTACCCCCGCTCTCCTGGGCAGGACCAGGATCACGGGCCTTCCCTTCGAAGATCCCTCGGGCAGGCCCCTCTCCATCGACACCGATTACCTGGGAAGACCAAGGAAGGGCCCCCATCCCACGCCGGGGCCCTTCGAAATCCCCGAAGCCGGAAACCTCCGGCTCAGGGTGTGGTGAAGAAGGCCCTCCCTCTTCCCACGCCGGCGGGGCCTTCAGGAGGGAAGAAAACCCGACTTCAGAGAGGCCCTTCGAAAAGAGCGGGGCCGGCTCGGCCGGCCCCTATGGTCTCCCGCTCCCCCCTGCGCCCAAGGGCGCTCCCGCGGGCGATCGCCTTCCTTGGTTCCCCCGTTCCTTACCTGCCCAGGAGGTTGAGAGCCGCCTGGGGACCCGCGTTGGCCTGGGCCAGGATGGAGATGGCCGCCTGCTGGAGGATGGAGTTCCTCGTGAGCTGGGCCGTCTCGTAGGCCACGTCCACGTCGCGGATCCGGCTCTCGGCGGCGCTCAGGTTCTCCCTGGCGCTCCCCAGGTTGGCGATGGTGGAGGCC
>CAZLQD010000028.1:0-97694 GCA_964561605.1 uncultured Planctomycetia bacterium | reverse complement strand
TAGGGATCTACCGGGAGAAGCCCTGAAGAAAAGAAGGAAAGGCCGAAAACCCGCACCCCCACCCTCTTTCACCCACCCCCCTGACGTCGGGAATGTTGCGGCCCTTCGGGCCGCACATCCCCGCCGGCAGGGGCTAACGATGAAATAGAAACCCGAGACGTCCAGGAAGTGGCCACACCTTCGAAAGCGCCCCCAAAAACCCCAACAAACATACGAACACCAAGACTCCCCCCATTTTCCCCATCGTCAGCCCCGGCTGTCCTCGTCTCGGCCCGAAGGCCATATTTTCCCTTCGTTAGCCCCGGCCGGCCGAGGCACGGCCCGAAGGGCCGTGACGAGGACGTCCGGGGAGTGGCCACACCTTCGAAAGCGCCACTCCAACTTCCTTCCCTCCCACACGAACAAGTGCCTATCCCACGAAGAAAACCTTGAAAAGGGCTATGGTCCCAATGGCCCAGAAAAGCGACGACTCCTGCTTCCCCTGACGTCGGGAATGTTGCGGCCCTTCGGGCCGCACATCCCCGCCGGCAGGGGCTAACGATGAAATAGAAACCCGAGACGTCCAGGAAGTGGCGACACCTTCGAAAGCGCCGCTCCAAAAAGACCTCAGCTCCGCCGGATCCGTTTTCCCAGGGCCTTCAGGACGGCAGCGTCCTCGGGAGGGATGGAGCCGTCCGGCCTGGGCCCGGTGTTGAGAAGGAGGTTGGCTCCCATCCCCCAGGCCCGCTGAAGCATCTTTTCCACCTGGGGGAGCCTCTTGTGCTTTCCCTCGGCCTTCTCGACGTAACCCCACCCTCCCCTCTGGAAGGTGTCGCAGATCTCCATCTTCTTCTTCCTGTTGGCCTCCCAGGCCTTCCGGGCGATCTCGGCGCTCTCGGGCCGACCGGGGAAACTTCTCCTGACCCTGTCCGCCATGGAATGACCGGAACGTTCCGGCGCGGCGAAATCCTCGGTTCCCGTGGCCCCCTGCTTGAAGGAAATCAAGGCGTGAGGCTGGAGGGACCGGACCAGGTCGTATGTCTCCTCGACGGGAAATAGATCCGGCCTTGCGTAATATCCCATGATCGGATCGAACCATATCCCCGCCAATGGGCCGTAGCGGGTCAGGAGTTCCCTGAGCTGGATGTGGACGTAGTCGACGTACTTCCGGAAATCCGAATCCTTCCTCCACTTGTACCTGGGCTCTTCGAACGGATAGGCCGGCCTGGCGTTCCGCCAGCCGGCCTTCCGGGAATAGAACCAGGGATGGTGCCAGTCCGCGGCGTAGGAGTAGTAGAGGAAGAGCCCCAAACCCTTCTTCCTGCACGCCTCGGCGAGTTCCCCCACGAGATCCCGCTTCGCCGGGGAGGCCACGACGTGGTAGTCGTGGCAAGCCGTCTCGAAGAGGCAGAACCCGTCGTGGTGCTTGGATGTCAGGTTCACGTATTTCATGCCAGCCTGGAGGGCCAGGTCGGTGATGAAATCGGCGTCGAATCGCTCCGCCCGAAAGCGGCCTTTCAACTTTTCGTATTCCGCCACGGGGATCCGTTCCTGGAGCATGACCCACTCTCCCCGGCCGAGGAGGGCGTAGAGGCCGTAGTGCATGAAGAGCCCGAAACGGGCCTCCCGGAACCAGGCCCGGGCGGCCGCCCGGGGATCCTTCCTGTAGAGAGCGGCGTAGTCCTCCAAGTGGGGCGGGACCTTTCCGGAGGTTTCTCTCCCGGCTCCCCGGCCGCTCCTCCCGCGGGGGGCGGCGCAGGACCCCACGGCCAGGCCGGCCGCCCCCGCACCCAGGGCTTTCAGGAATTCCCGGCGGGACTTTTTTTTCATCCTTTCGATCCCTTCCTTTCCGGGCCAGGATGGAGCAAAACGCATGGGATTCCAGGATAACCCCAGGAGAAACCGGAGATGACCGAAAATCTGCAGGGCTATGCGGGCTCCCTCCTGGACACCCTCAGAGACAGGGGGCCCATGGTCCACCACCTCACCAACATGGTGGTGATGAACTTCACCGCCAACGTCACCCTCGCCCTGGGAGCCCAGCCGGTGATGGCTCCCTGCATCGACGAAGTGAAGGAGATGGTGGCCATGGCCGGAGCCCTCCTTCTCAACATCGGTACCCTCGACCCCCCCCTGGTGGAAGCCATGGTGGAGGCCGGGAAGGAAGCGAAACGTCTCGGGATCCCCGTGGTGCTGGACCCAGTCGGAGCCGGCGCCACCAAGCTCAGGACCGAGGCGGCCCTCACCATTCTCGAAGAGGTCCGGCCGGCGGTGATCCGGGGAAACGCCGGGGAGATCCTCACCCTGGCCGGGGAAGGGGGCCTCGTCCGGGGAGTGGACTCCATGGAGGAACTCGGCGAAAGGGAGGAGGCCCTCAGGGCCTTCGCCGAAAAGAGCCACACTGTCCTGGCCGTCACGGGAAAGGTGGACTTCCTCACAGACGGCACGGTGGACATCCGTGTCCGCAACGGCCACCCCGTGATGGCCCGGGTCACCGGAACGGGTTGCGCCTCCACCACGGCCGTGGCCTGCTTCCTTGCCGCTTCCCCGGATATGCCCCTGGAAGGGGCCGCTTCGGCCCTGGCCGCCTTCGGCCTGGCCGGAGAGAAGGCCGCCGCCTCGAGCCGGGGGCCGGGCACCTTCGTCCCGGCCCTCCTGGACGCCCTGGCCTCCCTGGATGGAATGACCCTGAAAAGAGAAGCCCGGATCGAAGTCTCCCGGTGAAGATGGAATTGGACCTCTCCCTCTACGTGGTGACCGACCCGGTCCTCAAAGGAGACCGGCCCTTGGAGGAGGTCTGCGACGCCGCTCTGGAGGGAGGGGCAGGGATCCTCCAGCTCCGGGACAAGAAGGCCTCGACACGCACCCTCCTGGACCAGGCCCGGCTCCTCCTGGATCTCTGCCGCAGGCGAGGAGCCCTCTTCCTGGTGAACGACAGGGTGGACGTGGCCTTGGCCTCCGGGGCCCACGGCGTCCACCTGGGCCGGGAGGACCTGCCCGTCTCCCAGGCCCGGCGGATTCTGGGCCCGGAAAAGATCGTCGGCGCCTCCGTCCGTACCCCCGCCGAGGCCCGCCGGGCCCGGGAGGAAGGGGCGGACTACATCGCCGCCAACCTGGTCTTTCCCACCTCCACCAAGACCGACCTGGAGGGCCCCCTGGGCCTGGAAGGGGTCCGGGCTCTGAGGAAGGCCGTGGACCTTCCCCTGGTGGCCATCGGCGGAATCGACGAAAGGAACGCACCCGAAGTGATCCGGGCCGGCGCGGACGGAGTGGCCGTCGTCTCGGCGGTCTTCTCCGCCCCCGACCCCCGGGAGGCGGCCCGGAGGATCCTCCGGGCCGTCCTGGAAGCCAAGGAGGGGCGCCGTGGCTGACGGCCTGGAGGAACTGGGCGAATTCGGGGTGATCCGCCTCTTCCGGGAGGCCGCCGCCCCCGGGGAAGGAATCCTGAAAGGAATCGGCGACGACTGCGCCGTCCTGGAAGGCCCTCCCGGCTCCAGGCTCCTGGTCACGACGGACATGCTCCTGGAAGGAGTCCACTTCCTCCGGGAGGGAACGGGTCCCCGGGACCTGGGCTGGAAGGCCCTGGCCTCCAACCTCTCGGACATCGCCGCCATGGGCGGGCTCCCCTGGGGGGCCTTCCTCGCCGTGGGACTTCCCGGGGACCTCCCCCTCTCCTGGCTGGAGGAGTTCCGCGAGGGTCTACTCGAATGCTCCTCCAGGTATGAATGCCCTCTCCTGGGAGGGGACACCACTTCCTCCGAAAAGGGCGTGGTCCTCTGCCTGACCGTCCTGGGGAGAGTCCCGGAAGGCAGGGAGATCTACCGGTCCGGCGCAAAGGAAGGGGACCTGGTCTTCCTGGGAAGGCCCACGGGGGAGAGCGCCGCCGGCCTGACCCTCCTCCTCCATCCCCCCGGCCCGCCCCTCTCCCGGGAAGACCGGCAGGTCCTCCTGGCGGCCCACAACCGGCCCGAGCCCCAGGTGGAGCTGGGTCTCCTTCTCTCCCGGGAGGGCCTGGCCACGGCGATGATCGACGTGAGCGACGGCCTTCTCCAGGATCTGGGCCACATCTGCGAAGAATCCGGCCTGGGAGCCAGGGTGGAGGCTCGAAAGATCCCCATCACCCCCAGCCTCCTCCGCTTCGCCGCCGCCTCCGGAAAAGACCCCCTGGAGCCGGCCCTGACGGGAGGCGAGGACTACTGCCTCCTCTTCACTCTGGACCCCAAGGACCAGGCAAGGGCCCGGAAAGCGGCCCGCCGGGAGCTTGGGATCGAACTCCATCCTGTGGGTTACCTCACCGGAGGGAGGAAGGTCCTCGTCGGGGAAGGAGATCGCTGGGAGGAATGGTCCCGCCGGGGCTACGACCACTTCCGCGACTGACCCGGCGGTCCGGGCCGGGCAAAGGCCCTCACTTCGGCTTCCCCGAGCCCTTGGTGCCCGCCCCCACCACCTTGAAGAGCTTGAAGATCTCGCTCTTCGTCGTGCCGATGAACTCCGTGCCCCGGGCCAGGGAACTCTGGAGGGCCTCGAGGGAACGGAGGAACTTGTAGAACTCCGGATCCTTCCCGTAGGCCTCGGCGTAGATGGCCGCCGCCCGGGCGTCGGCCTTCCCCTGGATCTCCTGGGCCTGCTTGTATGCTTCGGACTGGATTCTCTTGAGCTCCTTCTCCCTCTGCCCGTCGATCTCGGCCTTCTTGCCCTGGCCCTCGGAGCGGAACTTCTCGGCGATCCGCCTCCTCTCGGAGATCATCCGGTCGTAGACCTTCCTCTGGACGTCGGGACTGTAATTGATCCTCTTGATCCGCACGTCCACCAGGGTGATGCCGAAGTCCTTCACCTTGGAGGATGCCTCCTTCAAGATCCACTCCTGGATCTTCCTGCGGCCCATGGTGATCTTGGGCTGCTCGGCGATGTCCCCCCGGGCCTCCACGTCCTTCTCCTTGGGGAGGGGACGGTTGCTGAGGCGGATGGCTTCGATCAGGTCGTGGCCGGAGATGGCGTCCCTCGTGGCGCCGTCCAGGATGTCGTCCAGCCGCCCCTGGGCGGCCGTCTCGGTGACGACGGACTTGAAGAACTTCAGGGGATCCGTAATCCTCCACCTGGCCGTGACGTCCACGTAGATGTAGGTCTTGTCCCTGGTGGGGATCAGGTTGGGGTCCCCGTCCCACTCCAGGATGCGCTTCTCCATCCGGTTCACTTCCTGGACGAAGGGGGCCTTGAAATGGAGACCCGCATCGGTGACGGGCTCCCCAACGGGCTCGCCGAACTGTGTGAGCACCACCTGTTCCCCCTCCTGGACCGTGTAGAGGCTCTCCTTCAGGACCACGAGGGCCGCCAGGGCCCCGACGGAGAGAAGGATCAGCTTGACCTTGCCGGCACGCCTCATTTCCGCCCTCCTTTCCCCCCCAGGTTGAGGAGGGGAAGAACGTTCCCGGCGTCCTCGTCGAGGATCACCCGTTTCTCCAGGCCGGCCAGGACCTTCTCCATGGCCTCCATGTAGATCCTGTAGGCCGTCACGTCCGGGGCCTTCTTGTACTCCGCAAGGAGGGAATTGAACCTGGCCACGTCCCCCAATGCCCGATTGACCCTGTCTATCGCATATCCCTGGGCCTCCTGGATCATCTTGAGGGCGTCCCCCTTTGCGAGGGGAACGGCCCGATTGTAGGCCTGCCTGGCCTCGTTGATGGTCTTCTCCCGTTCCTGCTGGGCCTTGTTCACGTCGTCGAAGGCGGGTTTCACCGGTCCCGGGGGATTCACGTCCTGGAGGATGACCTGGGTGATGCGGATCCCGGCGTCGTAGGTATTCAGGGCCTCCTGGAGCCCTTTCTTGACCAGGGCGTTGATCTCGGCCCTCTTCTCCGTGAGGACCTCGGTCACCGTCATGTCCCCCACGACCTCACGCATTATGGACTCGGAGACGTCCCGGAGGGTCCCTTCCGGGCCGCGCATCCGGAAGAGATACTTGAAGGGGTCCTCGATGCGGTACTGGACGATCCACTCCACCTGGGCCATGTTGAGATCCCCCGTCACCATGAGGGCCTCCTTCAGCATCTCCTCCCCGATGGGCTCGTACTCGGTCCGGCGTCCCGCCTTGCGCGTGCGGAAACCGAACTCTTCCTTGAAGGTGAAGGCCGTCTTGACCTTTCTCACCCTGTCGATGCCCAGGGGAAGCTTGAAGTGGAGCCCCGGAGGGACCCGCTCCACGTACTTCCCGAACCTCAGAACCACCCCCTCCTCATTCGCTTCAACCGTATAATAACAGGAGTCGACCACGAGGAGGAGGGCGATCACGCCGAGGACGGTGAAGATCACCGTCCAGGAGACGCTGAGGGTCACCTTCCTTCCGTCTTCCAAGGTGATGATCTTCCTGGGCATGGTCCTTCCTTTCCGGAGGCTTTCGGAGACGACCCCCTTTCTTCGTCCCGGGAGGAAGAAGATTCGCCTCCCGGCCCCGGGGAAACAACCCTTCTTCCCGGGACACTTGGAACCTGGAGGGGGGAAGGCCCGTTGTTTAGGATCCTTCGGCCCCCTTCTTGCTTGGAATCCGGCCCCGGCAGAGGCGGAACCGGGCGAAGGACGAGAAAACGAGACCCATGGGACCCAACACGATCTCCTGTCCAGGACGCCCGGCCCGTCCCCGGGGGGGCTCGGCCCTCTCCGGGACGATCCTGGCCGCCCTGGTCCTCTTCGGGGCACTCCCCGGGGGAAAGGCCCAGGAAGAGGTACCCCTGCCCGCCCCGCCCAAGGCCCGTTCCCCCCTTCCCTCCCGGAAGGCCCGCTCGAAAGCCCGGGAGCTCCTGGTCCTCCTGGGAAAGATCCGGGAGGCCCGCCAGAGAATCCGGAAGAAGGCCGGGGCCTTCCGGGAGGAGAAAAAGGCCCTGGAAGAGGAGATCCAGGCCCTCCGTTCCAGGATCCGGAAGGAGCGGGCCGAGAAGGCCCGCCTGGAGAAGGAAAGGCTCCAGGCCCGGCAGAGGGCCCAAGAGGCCGAGGAGCGGGCCAAGGCCCGGGAAATCGAGCTCCGGAAGGCCTCCCTGGCGGGGAAGAAGGCCCGGGACGCCCTGGAGACCCTCCTCTCCGGGCGGGACGGGAAGGGGACTCCCCTCTCCCCGCCCCCTGCCCGGCCGGAGGACCTGGCCCCCTGGTTCCGCAAATTCTTCCTCCGCCTCGAGGTGGAGGCCGGTAAGGCCCGGTCTGTGGAGGCCCGGCGGATCCGCCTCGAGGAAGGGGGCCGGGTCTTCTACCTGGACCTGCTCCGCCTGGGCCGGGTGGCCCTCCTCTGGCGGACCTTGGACGGCCGGAAGGCCGGCTGGGTGGACCGGACCACGGGAGAGCGCCGGCCCTTCCCCCCGGCCCAGGCCCCCTTCTTCTCCAGGGAGATCGGGAAGGCCCTGGAGATCCTGGACAGGAAGGCCCCTCCCGAACTCTGCCTCCTTCCGTTTCCCCAGGTTCCCCCCGAGGTGAAGGAGAAGAAACGGTGAGGCCCCCAGTCCTCCTATTCCTTCTTCTTTTCTCCTTCCTTGTGCCCTCCCGGTTGGAAGCACAAAAGGAAGGGAAGGACCTGGACCGCCTCCTGGAAGAGGCCCGCCGGGAGCTGGCCGGCCTGGAGGCCCGGGAGAAGAAGGAGGCCCAGGCCAGGGAGGAATTGCGGGAGAGGCTCCTGGAAACCCTCCTTGGTTTGGAGAAAGAGGAGCGCCTCCTGGCCAAGGAGGTGGAGAAGGCCCGCCTGGAGGCCCGGGCGGCCCGTCGGGCCGGGGAGGAGGCATCGGCCCGGGCCTCGGCCCTCGCTTCGGCCCGGGCCTCCCTGGAGTCCCTCCTGGACCAGGCCGCGCCGGCCATCCTCTCCAGAACCCGAAACAGCCTCGCCGCCCTGGGTTCCCCTTCCTTCCTCCGGGCCAGGAAGACCCTGGAAGAGGCATGGAAGGTCCGTTCCTCCAACAGGGGGGAGGAGGGTGGGGCCCTCTCTCTCCTGGAACCCGCCCTGGAACTGGCCCTTTCGGAGGTGCGGGAAGGGGCCCGCCTGTGTTGGACCAGGGGCGTCTTCCCGGGACCCCGGGGCCCGGCCGTCGAAACGCCCCTCCTCAGGGCGGGCCTCCTCGGGGCCGCCGGTCCCGCAGGCATCCTCGTCCCCAAAGACGAGACCTTCCGTCTCGTCCGGCCGGGAGGGTGGTTTCCGGGAAACAGGATCCAGAAGGCCCTGGACCGCCTGGAGCCCCGGCGGGCCTTCCCTCCCCTCGCCTTCCCCCTGGACGTGACGGGAGGCCTCGCCCTTGCCGGCCTGGAGGCGGAGAAGAGCCTCTCCACCCTCTTCCGGGAGGGCGGCCCGGTGATGTATTTCATCCTCCTGGCCGGAATCATGGGCCTGCTCATCACCTTCTTGCGGGGCATAGGAATCCACCGGGAGAGACGCCGCCTGGACCGGCTCTCCCTCGCCTTGCCCCCCCTTCTCGAGGCGGGGGACCTGGAAGAGGCGGCCCGGCTCTGCCGCAAGGAGGGGGGAGCGGCCGGCAAGGCCCTGGAAGCCTGCCTGCAGGCGGCGGGCCTGGAAGAAAACGAAGCCGGCAGGGTCCTGGACCAGGCCCTCCTCCAGGGAGCTCTTTCGCTGGAGCGTTTTCTCGGAACCCTTGCCGTTCTCGGGACCCTGGCCCCCTTCCTCGGCCTCCTGGGAACGGTGACGGGCATGATCCGGACCTTCTCGGCCCTCACGGCCGCCGCGGGGGGAGGGGGTTCCACCCTCCTGGCCGGGGGGATCGCCGAGGCCCTGATCACCACCGAGTTCGGCCTGGTCGTGGCCATTCCCCTGGTCTTGTTCCACAGCGTCCTTTCCGGGCGGGCAGAGCGGGTCCAGGCCGACCTGGAGGAAGCCGGCGCCAGGGTGGCCCTTTCCACCAAGAAGGCCGTCCCTTCGGGGAGAGAGAGGGGAGAAGGGTAGATGGATTCGGTCCTGGAGATTCTCGAAGTGGGAGGGCCCGTCCTGGGGGCCTTGCTGGTCCTGGCGGGGCTTTTCGGGGCCTTCGCCTTCTACAGGATCCTTTCCTCCTGGCGGGTCCTGAGGGCGGCGGGAAAGGGCGGGGCCCTCGAGGGCCACACATCTTGGGAGCCGGCCCGGCGCCTCCGGGAAGCCCTGGAGAGGGGCGGCCCAGGTGCCTTGGACCGGACCCTCCAGGCCGAAGGCCGCCGGCTCCGGTCGGGTCTCTCCTTCCTGGGCGCCCTGGTCTCGGCGGCCCCCTTGCTGGGCCTCCTCGGCACAGTGGACGGCATGACCCGGGCCTTCCTGGCCCTGGCCCTCTCCGGGGGAGGAGCCGACCCGGCCCTCCTGGGGGAAGGGATCTCCCGGGCCCTGGTCACCACCCTGGCCGGCCTGGTCGTGGCCGTTCCGGGCCTCCTGGTCCATTCGGGCCTGGAGTCCCTGGCCCAGGCCCAGGAGAAACTCCTGGCCCTTTTGGGGAAGGAGATGGCCCAAGACTTCCAGGGCCGGGCGGCCCGGGAGGGAAACCGGTGAGCACCATCCTGGAAAGACGCCGGGGCAAGAGGAAGGGGCCCGAGATCGGGATCGCCCCCCTGGTGGACCTGGTCTTTTTGTTGCTCATCTTCTTTCTCCTCTCCTCCACCTTGGAGAAAGAGAGGGCCCTCCCTGTGAAGAGGCCCCAGGCCTCCACCGCCGCCGCCCTGGCCCGCCCCCCCCTGGCGGTGACGGTAACAGCGGCAGGCACGGTGCATATGGAAGGCCGACGGGTGGGGCTGGCCGAGCTGGAACAGAACTTGCGTGAGGCCTTGGCCTCCGCCCGGGATCGTAGGATCCTGGTGGTGACCGACGAAGCTGCCCGGGCGGGACTGGTGGTCCGGGTGATGGACACCTGCCGGAAGGCGGGAGGTGAAGTCCTCCTGGCCGCCCGGCGGCCCGGACAGGAAAGGTAGGTGGTTCGGAAGATGGCAGGAACGGGAAAGTGGCTCCTCTGGCCGGCCTCGGGGGCGGCCGGCCTGGCCACGGCCTGGGTCTTCGCCAAGGCCGTCCTCCTCCTCCTCCCCTCTCCCCCCACCCAGGCTCCAAGCCCCTCCGCACCCATCCCTCTCACCCTGGCCCAGGCGCCCCGGGAGGAAGAGCCGCCACCCGAGAGAAAGATCCGACCCAGGCGGCGGACCCTTCCCGCCCGGAAGGCCCCGGAGAGAGCTCCCACCTCCCCGCCGGCGAAGACCCCCTCGCCACCCCTGCCCTCCCTCCCGCGCCTGGAATGGGCTCCTCCCTCGCCGGGCGCACCGGCTCTCCCCCTCCCCGAGTTCCGGGCCTGCGAGGCAGGCCCGCCTGCTGGCGGCGGAGGAGGAGGAAAGGGCGAGGTCCAGGAAGCCTCCTTCCGAAAGGAGGAACCCTTCCACTGGATCTACGCTCCCGAACTGGAGGACCGGGAAGCCATGCAGAGGGCCTGGCCCAAGCGCGCCCTCCTGAGAGGCCTGGGGGGAAAGGTGGTCCTGGAGGTGACGGTGGGCGGGGATCTCAGGGTCCACTCCGCCCGGGTCGTCTCGGCCGCCCCGGCCGGGGTCTTCGAGAATGCGGCCATCCGCATGGTTCGCCGGTGGAGGGGCTCCAGGCCGGGAGTCTTCCTCCAGCCCATCCGTTTCGTTCCCCCGGAGACGACCTCGTGGTGAGGACCGCCTCCCTCCTGCCGCTCCTTCTCCTCTCCCTCCAGGGCCGTCCGGCGGCCCAGGAAGGGACGGGTTTCCTGGCCCGGGCCCTGGAGCTCCGGAAGGAAGGGAAGATCGGCCGGGCCCTCGAGATGGTGGACAGGGGACTGGCCCAACACCCCAAGGCCGGGAAGCTCCTCCTTCTCCGCGGAAGCCTTCTCTTCCGGTTGAAGAGATACGAAGAGAGTGCAGCCGCCTTCCGTGCGGCGGCATCCGCCGGGGCCGGTCCCGCCGCACGGGAAGGTCTCGCCCTGGCGGCCCTGGAGGCGGGGAGACCCGCCGAGGCCCTGGAAGGGGCCGCTTCCGCCCTGGAAGGCGGAAGGAGGGGGTACTCCCTCCTCCTGGCAGGCGGAAGGGCCGCCCTGGAGCTCGGAAGGCCCGGGGAGAGCATCCCCTGGTTTCGAAGAGCCCTGATGGTCCGCCCTGCAGGCGTGGAGGCCAGGGCCTTCCTGGCCAGGGCCCTCCTCGAAGCCGGGCGGCCCGGCGAGGCGGCGAACACGGCCCGGGAAGGGATCGCCGCCCTCGGACCTGCGCCGGCCCTGATCCGCACCCTGGCGGCGGCCCTCCTGGAGACCGGCGGGGAGGAGGAGGCGGCGGACGACCTGGAATTCCTGGCCCGGACGGGAAAGGCCTCACCCAGGGACCTGGCCGCCCTGGGTGACCTGGAGTTGCGCCTGGGCCTGCCCCGGAGGGCCCTGGTCTTCTACCGGGCCGCCCGGGCGGGAGGACTCGAGGGAAAGGAGCAGATCCACAGGGAGGCCCTGGCCCTCTGGGCCGCCGGGGAGCTCGGGAAGGCCCGGGCCCTCTTCCTCTCCCTGGGACCCCGCACCCCTCCATCCTGGTGGGTCGAGATCGGTCGTTTACGGTTGGCTGAAAACGACCTCGAGGGGGCCGCCGGAGCGTTCCGGAAGGCCTTGGAGGGTGATCCCGAATCCCTGGAGGCCAGACTCTGGCTCGGCCGGACCGCCCTGGCCCGGGGGGACCTGGAGGGTGCGGAGCGGGCCTTCCGCCTCCTTCTCACCCGGGGGAAGGAGAAGAGGGCGGCCTACCTGGGACTAGCCCGGGTCTGGGAGAGACGGGGAGACCTGCGGGAGGCCCTGGCCATGCTCCGCCGTGCCAGGGCTGCCGCTCCCGGAGATCCGGAGATCCTGGGCCGCCTCCTGGAAGTGGAACGGGCCCTGGGAGAGGGGGAACAGCCCTGAAATTCCCTTTTCTCCGGAACCTTGCCTCAACCTGGCCCGTCCAAACAGCACTTCCCCCTTTCCAAACAGAAACCGAACATCTAGTCTGGAAAGGTCACACCTTGTTTCCCATCTACCACACAAGAAAGGAATCGTCATGCGATCACTTTCCACCCTTGCCCTAGGACTCTTTCTCGCTCCGGCCGCCTTCGCCCAGACGACCCTGGTGGGCTTCGGAGACATCCCCTGCCCGACGAACAAGACAGGGGTCATCACCCAGGTCATCTGCCAGAGGCCGCATTGGTGCTACACCAAGGGAATCGATCCCAAGTGGACGAGCATCCCCTCGGCGGGTGCCACTGCCTGGGACAGCCGGAACGAGGTGGCCTGGTACAGCGAAGGCCTGGACCTCTACGTGGGGAAACCCAGGCCCAATTGCACCGCCAACTGCGACTGCCCCTGCCGCATCATCTGCAAGTTCCCCTGGTTCAAAACCTACGGGGAGAAACTGGGCTACATCACCGGGTTGACCTACCTGGACAACGGGGGAAGGGAGACCTTCCTCTACTTGGCCACATGGCACCCCTCGGCCGGTCCCTACCTGGTCCGGGCCAGGATCTACAGCCTCTGCAAGATCAAGGTCGACATGACCTGCAAGCTGACCAGCAACACGGCCTACGCCCACGGAGGCCTCACCATCGATCCCGTCTCCAAGACCCTCTTCTACACCCTTACCAACTTCCAGAACTTCGGGGGCAACATGCTCTACATGGCCCCCTGGGACAAACCCTGCAGACCCACCTGCAAGTGGGAAGTCCCCAAGACCTGCTTCGGCGGCCCGATCCTTGGTGCCGCATATGCTTCCTGCAGGAAGGTCCTGACCCTGACCGACGGGAATGTCTCCCAGAACTACTTCTGGAACGGCATGCCCGGGAACTGCGCCTTCAAGAACGGCGGCTGCTGCAAGGCATCGCCCGTGAGATATCACGGTATCGCCAGCCCCTTCTGCGGCGGCGGCAGATTCACCCTTGAGGGCAAGGCCACCTTCACGACGGCCCCCAACTGCCACTACAAGTGTCCCTTCTGCTCCGGCGCCACGCCGGGCTACGTCAACGGCCCTCCCGCCGCGGGGAACACCAACTTCAAGCTGGCCGTCGTCGGGACCCCGGTGAACCATCCTTCTCCCCCGGCCTACACGGCCTTCGCCATCCTCCTCCTGAACCTCCAGGGCCACTGGAATCCCACCGCCCTGGGCCTGGGGTGCAACACCGTGGTGGTCTATCCCAAGATCGACTCGGCCTTCGTGGCGACAGGTGCCTTCACTCCCACGGGGAGCCTCCAGTGCCAGGGCAAGGTGGAAGTGCCCTTCCCCACGCCCTGCACCCCCTCCTTCTGCGGGCTGAAGATCTCGGGCCAGTGGATCCTCGGGACGGTCCACTCCTCCACCCTCAGGCCCCAGTTCTGCCTGGAATTCACCAAGGGATTCAAAGTGACCTTCTAGGTCCTTCTCCCGGCGGAATGCCGAGGAGGGGTCTTCCCCGCCGGGGGAAGGCCCCTCCTTCCATTCTGGCCCTTCCCTTCCCGGCGGGGCACAATTGCCCCTCCCCTGGGCCTGAAAAGGAAATCCCGCCATGAAGACCCCTTTTCCCACGTTCCTCCTCCTCGTCCTCCTTCCGGCCCCTGTCGCAAGGGCCGGCGAAGCCCCTCCCACCCGGCATTCCTCCTCCTCCCGCACCGGCGGAACGGCACCCGGGCCCGCCGAGCCCGAGGCATGCACATCCATCATGGTGGGACGCCTGGCCACGGCCGACGGCTCGGTGATCACCTCCCATACCTGCGACGCCAACTACCGCACATGGGTCACGGTGGAACCCGCGGGGACCCACAAGAAAGGGAGCATGGCGAAGATCTGGAAGGGGAGGCTCCATACGGCCTTCCCCTCGGACCAGCGGGGCCTGGAACTTGCCGGCCGGATTCCCCAGGTGGAGAAGACCTATGCCTTCCTGAACACGGCCTACCCCTGCATGAACGAGCACCAGCTCGCCATCGGGGAATCCACCTTCGGAGGAAGGAAGGAACTCCGGAGCAGGAAGGGGATCTTCCTGATCGAGGAACTGGAGCGGATCGCCCTGGAAAGGTGCCGCACTGCCAGGGAGGCGATCCGCCTGATCGGACGCCTGGCCGAGGAGTACGGTTACATCGACGCCGGGGAGGCCCTCACCCTGGCCGATCCCAGGGAAGTCTGGCACATGGAGATCCTCGGCCCCGGAAAAGGGCGGAAGGGGGCCGTATGGGCGGCCCGGCGCATCCCCGACGACCACGTGGGCGTGGCGGCCAACATTTGCCGCATCGGGGAGATCCAACGCGGCCGGCCCGACTTCTTCATGGCCTCCAAGAACGTCTTTTCCCTGGCGAAAGAGATGGGCTGGTGGAAACCCGGAAAGGACGGCCCATTCAAGTTCTGGAAGGCCTACAGCGGGAGGAAACCCTTCGGCATCCGGGAATGGTGGGTCTTCCACCAGCTCGCCCCCCACCTGAAGCTCGACTTCGAACACGCCGAGGAACTCCCCTTCTCGGTGAAACCCGAGAAGAAGGTCACCATCCGGGACGTCTTCGACCTCTTCAAGGCCACTTACGAAGGCTCCCCCTACGACCTCACGGGAAACCTGACCATCCCGGACAAGAGGACGGGGAAACGGACCAAGCCCATCCACGTGAGCCCCTGGCTCCCCCGGGACCTCCAGAGGTTGTTCAACGAGCTCAAGCCCGGGACGGTGAAGTTCCACCGCCCCATCGCAGTGGCATTCAACGCCTACCACGTGATTCTCCAGTGCAGGAGCGGCTACCCGGACCCTATCGGAGGGATCTGCTGGCTCGGTTTCGACAACCCCGCCGAAACCCCTGCGGCCCCCATCTTTTGCGGGGTAACGGATCTTCCCGGGGACTTCAAAGTGGACGCCCAGAAAGGTTTCCGCCGGGACTCGGCGGCCTGGGCCTTCCGAAGGGCCGCCCGGCTCGCGGCTTTCCAGTGGGGAAGGACGAAAAAACGGATGGCCAAGGAGATCCGGTCCTTCGAGGACCAGGCCCTGGCCGAACTCCCCCTCGTGGAGAAGAAGGCCCTGGAACTCTACAAGAAGGACCCGGCGGCCTGCAGGGCCTTCCTCACCCGTTACTCCGTGAACTTCTGCAGGGCCATGACCCACAGGTACTGGGAGCTGGGGGACGAACTATGGTCCCTCTACAACTGGCGGCTCTGAAGGAGCCCCGGGTACAAAATTCGGGGCCCCGGATCCTGGGATCCGGGGCCCCGAATTTTGGAGTTCTTCGTTTCTCCTACCAGCGGTTGCGCCGGTCGCCGTAGCCGCCGCGGCCTCCTCCGCCGCCGCCGCCGCGCCTTCCGCCGCGGTCTTCCCGAGGCCTGGCCTCGTTGACCACCAACCGCCTGCCCCCGACCTCGGTCTCGGCCAGGGCCTCGATGGCCTTCCTGGCCTCGCCGTCGTTGGGCATCTCCACGAAGCCGAAGCCCCTGGAGCGTCCCGTGTCCCGGTCCGTGATCACACGGGCCGACTCGACCTGACCGTGAGCGTCGAAGAGCACACGCAACTCCTCGTCACCCATGTTGTAGGGCAGATTTCCGACATACAGCTTCAACATTCTTCCAACCAATTTCCGGCCCGAAAAGAAAAGATCGAGGCAGAAACCGCCGCTCGGGCCGAACAGCCTCCACCCCTGCCTTCCTTGCGGAAGGCCACGAGAAAAAAGAATCCTACACCCTTTTGGATCGGCGTAAAGGGGAGAAAAGAAAAATCTTTTTCTTTTTTTTGGCCTTGCCCCCCCATCCCGGCCCCCCGGAAGGGGGGAGGAAACTCTTCCCGAATCCCCGCCGGCCGGCCCCGGCCTCCGAGAAACCTCACCCTTGCGGGAAAGCCCCCCCTCCCCCCGGGGGTTGAGAAAGGTGGGAGGACGGCCCTAATAGGGACCTTCCTCCGACCGCCATGGCCAAACGTCTTCGATTCCTGTCACCGGCCCTAGGGGCCCTGGCAGTCCTCCTTCCGGGAGGAAGGGGAGGGTGTATCGATGTGCCCCTCTCCTTCCAGGCCACCCCGACCTCGGGCCGTGCCGCCGTCGGGGAGGAGGCCCACCGCCTGGCCCGCTGGAAGACCCCTCCCCCGGGCCGCTGGAGGCTTCCTTCCTTCCAGGCCAGGACCCCGGTCTTCTCAATGGTCTACCTTGCGGGAAGGCCCTACCTGCTGGTCCTGGACAAGAAGAAGTCCACCCATCCCTTCTACGACCGCCTCTATTTCGACACCGACGGCGACGGCGACCTGACCGATTCTCCCCCCCTGGAGGGAAAGGCTTTCTCCCGGGGTATGGGCTTCTATTACTCCATCTTTCCCCCCCTCGAATTGGCCCTGCCCATCTCGGGGGCCAAGGTCCCCTACCGCCTGGAGATCCGTGCACACAAACGGGCCTCGTTCCAGGGCTTCCGGGGACGGGGAGGGCGATCGGCCTCCGTGGAGGACGTGGCTCTCTTCATGGTGACCTCCTGCCAATACCGGGGAACCCTCCGGTGGGGAGGGAAGACCTTCCACCTGGCTCTTACCGACGCCAACGGTGACGGCATCTTCGGCGACGCCCCGGCCGGAAGTTCCAGGCCCCAGGGGGCGCAGGAACCCTCCCACCGGGAAGACCGGCTCTACCTGGGGGCGGGCCCGGACCTCTCCCTCATGGAGGACCTCCGCACCTCGGGGCTCCTCTCCATGGGAGGGGTTCTCCACAAGGTCCTCTTCGATCAAGCCGAGGGGAGGCTCACCTTGGAGCCCATTCCTGCTCCCGGAGCCCGCCTGGCCTTCCCGGTGAAGACGGAGAGGCTCAAGATCTTCGGCCTCGAGGGAGCCAAGGACATCCTCTTCCTCGGGGCGGGCCTGGAAGAACCAGTTCCCCCCGGTCTCTACCGCCTGGGATGTTACGTCCTCGCCAAAAAGGACGGCGGGGGCAACACCTGGATCCTCAAGGCCAAGGCTCCCCCCGGGGCACCGCCCGTCCGGGCCGGTTCCTCTCCACCGGAAAAGATGGTCTTCGGTGAGCCTTACACCCCCGTCGTCCACGTCCGGGCCAGGTTCCCCCGGCGCCTCAGGAGGAGAGTCGTGACGGCCAACCTGGAGTTCCAGGTCCTGGGCGCCGGGGGAGAGGAGGTCTTCCATCTGTCCGCGTCGACCGACCACCCCTCCGAGATCGCCCGGTCCGTCAAGCTTCCCCGGCTCCCCCTGGAACCACGCTTCACCATCCTGGAGCTCCCCGGGGGGAAGACGGCGGCCCAGGGGGAATTCGAATACGGCTGAGGCTTCACATGTCTCGCGCCGTGGCGCGGGCCCAGGAAAGGCCGTTCCTACAAGATCCTCTGCTCCTTCCAGGTGGGCCCCTTCCGGACCCTCCTCCGGCCCAAGGTGGTGAAATTCTGACAGAAAGAGGCAGTTTTCATCGCCCTTCCTCCCGGCCGGGGCCTGCCATTCGGGAGGGAGACCCGGCAGGGAAATCCGCCCTTGACGGCCCGCCCCCCTTCCCATAGCTTCAAGGGGCCCCTCCAAACCCCTTGCCGGTCCTGGATTTCTGGTTATGAGGAAACCCTTCCTTCTCCTTCTCACCCTCTTCCCTCTCCCTCTCTCCGCCCAGGCTGAACCCGGGAGGACCTTGGAGATTCCTTTGAAATTCCTGAAGGCCGGCACAGGGAAAAGCCCCCGCCGGAGGGTCTTTCTTCCCTCGGGGGTCCGGTTCCTTTCCAAGAGCTTCGAGAAGCCCCAGGGAGAGTGGCGGCTCCCGAAGTTCCACACCGCCAGGCCGGTCTACTCTTTCCTCACCCTGGCGGGAAAGAAGCACCTCCTGGTCCTGGACACCAAGGCTCCCCGGAGCGCCTTCTACGACAGGCTCTACTTCGACGCCGATGGAGACGGGGATCTCACCGACGAGACCCCGACGGACGCAAGGACCAGCCCCCGTTCCCGTACTCCCTTCTCCAACTTTCCCCCCATCGATGTGGAGATGGAAATTCCCGGGGGCAAAGCGCCCTATTGCTTCCAGGTCATGGCCTACAAGACAGTCACTTTCAGGAGGACCGGAACGAAGGGGGAGCCGCTCCAGGAACTCCGGAAGGTGATCCTCTACGCAAGGACGGCCTGCGCCTACAGGGGGGAATTCCGGTTGAACGGAAAGACCTACCGGGTCCTCCTGGCCGATTCCAACGTGGACGGAATCTTCGGCTCCCCGGATGAAGTCCCCGTGGGCAGAGGAAGGAAGGCCCAGGACCTGATCTACCTGGCCGAAGGGAAACCCCTCTCCTACAGGGACGGAATGACCGCCCAGGGCACCCTGGGGATCGGTGCCGGCATCTTCCGGATCTCCTTCGACCAGGCCCGGGCCAGGCTCCTCTTCACACCCCTTTCGGAAAGCCCGGCCCGCTTGCGCCTGACCATGGCCGTATCCAAGCTGGTCCTCCTTCCCGGGAAGGGAGGGAAGGGAATCCTCTGGTTCGATCCTCCCGAAGAGATCGCCCTCCCACCGGGGACCTACCGCCTGGGATCCTACCAGGCCACCCGGAAGGACGACGGGGGCAACGAGTGGGTCCTCCAGGCGAAGGCCTCGAAGAACACCCCCCTCGTGGAGGTGAAGCCCGGGAGGAAGGGGGCGGTCCTTCGCTTCGGTGAACCCTACACCCCCAAGATCCGGGTGGTCGCCCGATTTCCCAGGGTGGCGAAGAAGAAGTCCGTGACGGCCCGCCTCGCCTTCACCCTCGTCGGGGCGGGGGGGGAACGGGTCACGGACCTGAGGTCCATGACCTACAAGAAGAGCAAGATTCCCCGCTCCCGGAAGAACCGCTACCGCCCCTTGGAGCCCTCCTACGAGATCCGGGAGCTTCCTTCCCTCTCGCCGGCGGCCAAGGGATCCTTCCACTACGGCTGAGGCTTCACCTGCAGGGCCACGTGGCGTGGCCCCATGAGAGGAAAGAGCTACAAGGTGGCCTGCACTTTCCAGGCCGGTCCCTTCCGGACCGTTCCCTTCGAGGTCGTCGTGAAGTATTGACCGCCCGGGAGGAAAGGGAAGGGCACCGGGACCGGCGTCCCGGGCCCCCGGTCTTTCCGTCACTTGTCCGTGGTGAACCGGTAGATCGTAATCTGGCGATACATCTTCCCGGGCCGGAGGATCACGTCGGGGAATTCCGGGTGGTTGGGGGAATCCGGGAAGTGCTGGGCCTCCATGCAGAATCCGTAATGCTTGCCGTAGACCTTCCCGCCCTTCCCCTCGATGGTACCGTCCAGGAAGTTCCCCGTGTAGAACTGGAGCCCCGGCTCGGTGGTGTAGACCATCATCACCCTTCCCGTCCCGGGCTCCCGGACGTAGGCGGCCAGGGTGGGCTCGTCGGCGTTCCTTGGGGGATTCAGGACGAAATTGTGGTCGTATCCGCCCTTCACCCGCCCGATCCGCTCCCCGATGGAATGAGAGGAGGTGAAGTCGAAGGGAGTCCCCTTCACGGGCCTGAGCTCTCCTGTGGGGATCAACTGCTCGTTCACGACGGTGTACCGGTCGGCGTCGATGGTCACCAGGTGCCCCAGAACGTCCCCGTTCCCCGCCCCCTTGAGGTTGAAATACCCGTGGTGGGTCAAGTTCACGGGAGTGGCCTTGTCCGTCACGGCCTGGTACCGGATGACCAGCTCGTTCTCCTCGGTCAGGGCGTAGGTGACCTGGACCTCGAGATTCCCCGGGTATCCCTCCTCCCCGTCGGGGCTCAGGTAGCGCAGGATCACACCGGCCTCGCCGGCGGCCCGGTAGGCCTCGGAGTCCCAAACCCTCTTGTCGAAGCCCCGAACCCCCCCGTGTAGATGGTTGGGGCCGTTGTTGCAGGCGAGCCGATACTCCCTTCCGTCCAGTTCGAATTTCCCTCCGGCGATCCGGTTCGCGTACCTGCCGATCAGGGCGCCGAAATAGGGGGATTTCTCAAGGTATCCATCGAGGTGGTCGTATCCCAGGACCACGTCGGCCGGTTTCCCCTCCCGGTCGGGCACCACCAGGGAGGTCACGATCCCTCCGTAGTCGGTGATCTTCACCGTCATACCGTGGGCGTTCTTCAGGGTATACAGGGAGACCTTCTTTCCCCCCACCTCACCGAAAGGCGCCTTTTCCACGGTGACCCATCCTTTCTTTCCTCCTTTCCCCTCCAAGGCCGAGCACCCCCCCGCAGACAGGAAGGCCAGGGCCAGGGCGGAGGAAAGGAAGATCCATACGTTCCTCGGTCGCCATTTCACCATCGCAACCTCCAGGGCATGGTCCCGGAACGGCCCCGCCCCTCGAAGGGGGAGATGTCCCGGGCGGAGCCGTCCTTCCCCTTTTCTACCGCCCGAAAGCCCCGGGGAAAAGGAAAGAGGCCGGGGAAGGCCCCGGCCCCTCTCCATTCCGGCCCTTCCCGGATTCAGAAGACCTGGAAGAGCAGGTTCCCCGCCTTGGCCACCTTGAGATCCACCCGGGGGTAGAGGGTCTGGATGTAGATGGGCGTTCCCACGAGGTAGGGATCGTTGGGGATGGAGATCTTCTGGGGGGCCGTGCTCCCGCCGACGATGAAGAAGGGCAGAAGCCCCATGGGATCGCAGATGAAGGAGCCGATCACGGGAAGGCCGATTCCCGGGTAGGACCGGCTCATGAAGTCGATGGCCATGTAGCCGGCCGGGCCTTTGTGGTTGAGGGTGACCGTGCGTCCCACCCCCCAGGTGCCCGAGAGGGTCGTGAGGACGTCGCTCAACTCGTGGCAACCGATATCGGGCCGGGCGAGGCCGTCACCGTCGTAGTCCACCAGCGAAGCGTTGCCGAAATAGTCGGGAGTTCCGTAGAGGGAGTAATCCCGGATCCACCCCTTTTCGACCAGGGGGGAGTTGGGTCTCAGTCTCCAGTCCCCCTTCTTGGGGTCCACGAAGAGGGGGTCCACCGAGAGGTTGGAGGCCGAGGGCTTGCCCACGGCGAACAGGTAGTTCGGGTTGTTCCCGAAGGAATCGTTGCACTCGAAGGTGATGAGTTTCTGGTTTGCCGCGTTGGTGATCCCGCTCTTGAACCCCGCCTTGGTCCCCTTGTAGCAGATGTTGTTCACGATCACCGCCTTGTCGGAGGTGGAGGGGTAGATGTAGACGGCCGGAGCCTGCATGTTCACGAAGGTGTTGTTGTAGATGTAGACGCCCTTGTTTCCGGACACCCCGAAGTAATGGATCCCGTAGTTCGCGCAATTCACGAACAGATTGTCGTGGATCCTGCAGCCGCCGCCGCCGTGGGACCAGACCGTGATGCCCAGATAGAGATTCACGAATTTACAATTGAAGATCTCCACGTTGATCGCGGCCCATTGACCGCCCGAGGTGGAACCCAGCCGGAAGGCGCAGTCCCAGTATCCCGGGTTGGTCGTGTTGGCGTTCCGGATCTGGAGCCCGGAGATCTTGGCGTTCATCGCCAGGCTCCGGAAACGGATCGCCGGAAAATAGGTCCCGTTCTCCAGGTCCAGGATGGTGACCTCCGGACCGTAGGGGGCGATGATCTTGATGTCGTCCTGGTTTTGCGGGCCGGAACCGATGAAGATCGGGAGCTGTTCGTTCGTCTTGGAAACACTGTAGACGCCAGGGAGGATATACAGGGTATCCCCCTTCCGGAGCATGCTCACGCCCATGGTGATGGACTTGAAGGCCGTCTTCGGCGTGGTGCCGCCGTTCTTGTCGCTCCCGTTCTTGGCGTCGCACCAGTAGGTGTAGTGGGTCTGGGCCGCCAGGGCCCCGCCGAGGAAGAGACTCAGCGCGAAGAGGTGAAGGATGGTCCGTGTTTTCATGATTCCTCCTCCCTGGACACCGGGTGACGGTTCCAGGAAAAGTGCAGGGGGTTGAGAGAGAAAGGAAGAACGGTGCGTTTCAGGGAAGGAAAGAATTAAGGGAGATGTTAAGCCGAGTCGCCGGACCTTTCAAGGGCCGCCCCCTCCAGGGCGAGACTGCGGAAATAGCCCAGGAGGTCCTGGAAGGGCCTGAGACTCCGGGGATCCTCCCGGAAACGGAAGAGGTGGCTCGGGCAGGAACAATCGCCCGCTCCGAATCCCGCCGGGTAGGGCTCCCCCAGCCCCGCCAGGGCTCCGGCCATCGCACATTCGTCCCTCCGGGACGATCGGACGGCCAGGCCATCGACGAAGCGGGCTTCCTCCCTGAGATAGTCGATGTGCCAGTGCTTCTTCTTCCTGGTCCTCCTGTGGCGGGCGAGCCTGGCCTTCAGTCCCTTCGAGGCGGAGCCGGCGTAGACGTAGAACCCGGCAGGGAAGGACACCTCCCCCAAGGCCCCCACGGTGAGGACCTTCGGCTCCTCCACTTCCAGGATCACCAGGTAGGAGCCCCTGTCCCCCTTCTCCCGGGCCAGGACCTCCCGCGGCACCGGGAGGGGGTCTCCTGCGGGCTCCACGGCAAGGTCCGGACCGGTCCGCACGGGAATCGGCCAAATCCGCAGGGCCGATCCCGCCGCCAGGAAGGCGTCGGCGAAGGCGGGATCGGTGTGCCAATCGGGAAGGAACCACCGGGCCCCTGGATGGTGGACCACGAAGAGGACGCCCGCCCGGATTCCCCGCCGCGCCAGCCGATCGAGTTCCTCCAGGTGGCGCCTTCCCCTATCCGTCACGGCGTCGGGGAAGAGGGCCGCCCTCCCGGCCAGGAGGGTGCAGGACTTCACTTCCAGCCAGAAGGGATCCCCATCCTGCTCCAAGAGGAAATCGAAACGGGACCGCCCCAGGGGAGCCTCCCTCTTCACGATCCTCGCCCCTTCCAGTCCCGGCACCAGGTTCTCCAGGAGGAGGGCCTGGGCGATGTCGTTGGTCCTCCCCGTGTGAAGGATCACCGGCCCCTCCCTTCCCTCCACGGCGACGGCCGTCCATTCCGTCTTCCTCCCCTCCCTTCCCTGGCGGACCAGGAAGATCTCCGCCCCGGGAAGGAGGAGTTCCCTCAGCCGGCCAGGGTTGGGGAGGTAGGCCCGGACCACATCCTTCCCCAGGCGGACCTCCACGAGGAACCGTCCCCGCCTGGCCAGGAAGCGTCCCTTCCTGGGCCTGGAGAAGAGTTTCAGGGGGAAGTTGCCCGCCATCTCACCTTCGCCGCCAGATCTCCTTGGTCTTCTCCCCCCTGAGGACCAGAAGGCCGCCCCCTTTCCCCTTTTCCAGGGTGTACCGGTAATCCTCCCAGGTCTGGTCCTCCCCCATCAGGTAGAGCACGCCCCCCCCGGCCCTCCACTTTCCCCGCTCCACGCTCTTCCTGGGGCCGCTGGAAAGGGAGGTCCCCGCCCCCATGACGAGAGTCTCCGTTACGGTTGTACGGGTCCAGGTCCCATCGGACCCGAGTTCCAGGACACTCTCGCTCTTGTGGTAGCCCCGGGCCCGCTCAGACCCCTTCACCAGGGGATTCCCGTTCCATAGGTCCGCCGTTGAGACGAGCCTCCAGGTCCCTGCGAGCCGGGGATCCCTGGTTCCCCCGCCGAAGCCGAAGGAGGCGAAGATCCGCCGGGCCTCACCATCCAGGGCCTTCACCTTCTCCTCGAACCCGACCAGCACCAGGGCCACGCCGAAGTCCCCGATGATGGAGGCGAAGGCCCGGGCGAGGACGGTCCTTCCCTGGAGATTCTTTCCGGACCAATTGTATTCGGCCCCCCCCTTCCTGGCGGCCCCGGCGGCCTTGACCGCTCCGGTCCTCCTCAAAGGGAGCATGGAGCCCACGGCCCGATCCAGGAAGGCCCCCACCCTGGGGTCGGAAGCCTCCCGGATCCCCTGCCCGGCCACGGAGTCACCGAGGATGAAGACGAACCGTCCCGGGTTGGGATCGTCGGGCCGGTCTCCGGGGGGAATCAACCTCAGCCCGCCATCCCGGTTCTCCAGGACACGCCAGCCCCGGGGATACCAGAAGGTGAACCCGATGGGATGCTTGAAGACCCGGCCCCTCCTTCCCGTCCCTCTCCCTCCCCTCGGCTCCGGTTCTTTTCCTCCGAGCCGAAATCCATCGGTCAGGGCTTTCCAGACCCCTGGAGGTTCGGCCCTCTTCCCCAGGGGTGCGGAAAAGATGAGGAGATAGGTGTCTCCTCCTACCGCAAAGGCGGCGAGCCTGGAAAGGGACCGCCTCTTCTTGGGATTCATTCCACGGAATTCCACGACCGCCGCCTGCCGGCCCGCCACCTCGTCCGTTCCCCGGCGAAGCTCCTCGAACTCCTTCCACTGGGCTTTCACTTGGGAGAAGACCGCCCCCAGGACCTTCCCCGGCGAGGCCGTTCCGGGGAAGACGAGGACACTGAAGGCCCAGTCCCCGGATTTCACGTTCACCCCTCTTCCGTTCGGGAACGGCTGGGGGGCCCAATCTCCGGGATAGCGGAAATGAAACCTTCCGGCCGGATCGGTGTAGAGGGCGGTTCCGCCTTTTTCCGCCCGGACCGGCGCCTTCCCTCCCTCGGCCAGGATCTCGGCCTTCTTGGCCTCGTACTCCTCCCGGGAAAGGATCCCCGCCGCCCTGGCCGCTTCCAGGGCCCGGAGCTTCTTCTTCGTCTTCTCGTCCGCCCCCTGGAGGGAAGCCAGGATCTCGGCCTTCTTGGCCCGGTATTCGGCCTTGGTCAGGATCCCGGCCCGGAAGGCTTTCTCGAGGGCCTCCAACCTGGCCGCCGTCCCGGAAGGGACCTGGGCCGGCGAGGGAGGAAGAAGAAATAGAAGGACGGCGGCAAGGAGGAGGGCGGGTCTCATGGATGCTCCTGGGGGAAGGGGACCGGGGGAAATCTTGCCCGGCGATCCTCCCCCCGGCGGGACGCTTGGTCAAGGGCCGCATCCGGAGGGGATCTCCCGCCGGAAGGGAAGAAGGTTCAACGCAGGCCGTAGAAGGCCATCCAGTCCCGCTCCAGCTTCTTCAAACCCAAAGGGAGGAGGACCTTCTCCAAGGCCCTTTCGTCGTCCCCGGTCTTCTTCAGGACGTCCAGATAACGGAAGAAGGCATCCTTGTAGCGGCGCTTGCGGGACTTGTGGAAGAAGTAGACCAGCGACCAGGCCTGGGCCACGTGGATTCCGTAAGGGTCTCCCATGGCGAAGTCGTCGGCCTTCATCCGGAGGAACTTCTCGAGGGGAACGTAGGTCTTTCCCCGCAGGGCGGCACGGATACGGTCGGCGTTCTCCCTGTGCTTCCTCCAAGCCCCGTGGAGTTTCCCGCTCCTGTATCGGGCGTTTTCGAAACACGCCGCCGTCCCGACGAGGATCCACGTGTACTTGGGATTGAATCCAAGATACCTATCGATGAGAAAATGGTAGCAAAGGACCCGGTAGGCGTCCCAGTAGGTCCACTGGGGGGAATCCGCCTTGGAACTGACCAGGTAGACGGTCCGTTCCTTGGGATAGTAATAGGATGTCTCCGGCTTGTAGGGCAGGGACTGGGCGGCCCGCTGGAACTCGTCGAGGTCCCGGAAGAGCCGGACCACGCAGGTGTAACGCCCCTTCTCCGAGCCGGGGAACTCCTTTCTCAGGAGGGCCAGGGCGGCATCCATCCTGGCACCGATCTTTTTGGCCTTTCCCTCCTTCATCGCCGTGAGGATGAGGAACTCCCTGGAAAGATAGGCCTTCCAACGGCGGAAACGGGCCCACTCCCGGGCGAAGGCCGTCCCCCGCTCGAGCCGCCCCTCCTGGAGGCAAAAACGGGCGAGGGGAAGGAGAGCGTCCTCGTAGTCGGGCCTTCCCCGGATGTCTTCGCTCCACTCGCGGATGACCTGGTCCACGTCTGTCGACTTGGAGAACCACGCCGCATCCTCGGCCGGCACGAAGACCTTCCCCCCGGGAAGGAGGAAATTCTTGGGGTCGTGGCGTGTGACGTCCCCCCGGAAAGTCCTGCCGTTCTTCAGAACGAGGATCGCCCCGGAGGAGGAGGGGGACAGGAGAAGAGGGAAGAGAAGGAGGCCGCATCCGGCGGAGGACCTCCGGACCCGGGAAAGAACGGCGGAAAGGAAGGACCTCTTCCACATGGCGGACCGCAAGGGGAGCCGTCCCTCGACCCCTTTCCACGAATTCTGCGTCCATCCCTCCCGGAAGGTCAAGGCGGATCACGCCGGCCGGGGGGGGGCGAGAATGCGGGTCCGGCCAGGGCGGAAAGGTTGAGGCCCTTCGAGCCGAACCTCCTCAGCCCGGGTCCGCTCCCTCCGCCCTGCTATACCGGGCCGTAGACGGCCAATTTCCGAATCAAAGGCTCGGCCACGCTCCTGGTCACCCTGAGTCTCACCGCCGAGACCTCCCTGGGGGGGAAGACCTCGATCCGCTTGTGGCCCACCGAGCTCCCTTCGGCCAGGAGAGTCCATTCGTCCCCCCCGGTCTTTCCTTCGAGGACGTAGGCCCTGATCCGCTCCCCCCGGGAGATCTCCTCCATGAACACGGCCTGGCCCACCCTGGCCGGCCCGGCCGGATTCACCACCGTCACGGAGCCCCTCCCCTTTCCTTCGGCCAGGGGCTCGGCGAACCTCTTCCTGATCACCTTCCCGAACTCCTCCAGGCGCTTGAAGTCGGGCCCGGGAACGAGCCCCCTCGGGTCGGGAGCGACGCCCAGGATCAAGGTGGCGTTCCGTCCCACGGATTTCTCGTACATGTTCACCAGGGCATCCAAGGAATAGACCTTCCTTTCGTCCCCAGGCTCCCAGAACCACTCGTGATTCCGTAAGGGCGCGTCCGCCATGGCGGGACACCAGTATTTCCCGTTCTCGTCCCCGTGGGCGAGGAGAGACCGCTTCACCCTCCTTCCCGTGGGGGACTTGAAAGGAAGCCTGGCCCAACAGGGGTATCCCACCACCCCTCTCTCGCACCCTCCCCAACGGGCGTCGGCCCGCTGGGGGCTGTGGTAGAAGAGGCATCGGGGCTGGAGTCTCTCGACGATCGGCAACACGTCGGGTCCCCCCTGGGCCGGCGAGAGGATCCCCCCGTCGAACCAGAGCTCGAAGAGATCTCCGTACCGCGAGCAGATCTCTTCCACCTCTTTTTCGATGAGATGGTTGTATTGCTCCTGGGTGAGGGGCGAACCCGGCCGGACCCGGAAGTTCAGAACCTTCAAGTGGGAATTCCACCGGGCCCCGAAGTAGATCCCGGGCTCGATTCCGGCCTTTCTGCAGGATTCCACGAAGTCCCGGACCAGGTCCCCCTTTCCGTTCCGCCACTCGAGGGCCTTCATGCAGTAGGGATTCACGTCGGACTGCCAGAGCCGGAACCCCGTCTCGTGGCACGCCGTGAGCAGGGCGAATCCGGCTCCCGCCGCCTTTGCGGCCGCCACCCACTGGTCGGTGTCGAGCTCCGGGGGATCGAAGATCTGGATATTCGGGATGGGGGTCTTCCTGTTGACCCACTGCTTGTAGCGCTTCCCGTCGAAGACGTGCAGATCGTAGTGGAAAACCAGGCCCACCTCGGCGTCCTGCCAGGCCGACTGGGCCGGGTTGGGAACGGGAAGGACGACCTTCCCCCCCCCGGCGCCGGCCTTCTTCCGCACCGGAACGCTGGAACAGGCCGAGAGGGCCAACCCGATCGCTCCCGCCCCCCCCGCCCGGAGGAGGGACCGGCGATCCAGGAGATCCCCCCCACCTCTCCCCCGGGGGGAGACCCGTCCATCCCTTCCGTTTCTCACCATGGAGCCGCCCTTTTTTTCTCGTTCCATACTCTTCCAGCGCCTCGAACCGGAACGGGAGGGGAGAGGGCTTCCCGGCCATCTCCACAACCCTCCTCCGGGAAAAGGCGCCGGTCGCAGGGGGTGTCCTTTGCCCCAAAAAGAACAAGTACCCCCGGACGTCTCAAGGGGTCACACCCTTTTCCTTCCTGGCCCGAGGGGGGCGTCAGGTCTCCACCCCCGATGGACGATAGAAACCAGGGGGGGAGGGAGACGAATTCGTCCGGCCGGGAAGAGACCTGCTTTCCTTCCCGGCCCAGGGAAAAAGGGGAGTGCCCGTGGCCGGATCGATGGCGGAACAGGAAACGAAGCGGTCCAGTGGATCACCCAACCCGGAGGGCCCGGGGAAGATCCCGCCCTTCGCCCTAGCCGAAGCCCTGGAAGTCGTGGAGGGAGAAGCTTCCCTCCTGGAAGAAATGGCGGGCGTCTTCCTCCGCCTGGCCCCGGCCCTCCTGAATGAAGTCCAGGAAGCCATCGAATCGGGCGACACCCTCCGGGCCGCAAGGAACCTCCGCGAACTGGAGGAGAGAGCCGCCAGCGTGGGTGCCATGGCCTTCCTGGAGGAGACCTGCTCCCTCCAGGAGGCCCTTTCCAATGGAGGCCTCTCGGGCCTTTCCTCCTACCTGGAGAACCTGGGAATCCTGCTGGAAGGCTACAAAGAAGCCCTGGCCGTCGTGGACTGGAAGGACCTGGGCTACGGGTTCTGAGTCTCTCCGCCCCACCTTCCCTGGATCTCCACGGCCCGCTCCAGCCTGTCCAGGGACAGGAGTAGCTTGAGGCGGACATCCTCCGGAAGCCTCCTCCTCCCCAGGAAAGCCCTGACCTCCTCGAGGGCTGCCCTGGAGGAGTGGCCGTTCACGAAGGCGTCGATCCAGCGGGGAAGGAAGAAGATCTTCCTGTGGGCCTTCACCCATTCCAGCTTCGCCAGGGCCCTCTCAAGGAAGGGAAGGGTGAGAACCTCCTGGCCGGGCCAGTGGAACCAGGCCAGGCTGTCGGAGACCCACTGTTCGGGCGGCCCCTCGGGGGCCAGGTAGCTCCGGAAATACCTCTCCTTCACCCGGGCCGAAGGAAGGGCCGCCCGGGCCATGAAGAGGTATTTCGCCACGTCCTCCTTGCGGAAAGAGGCGGCGAATCTCTCCAGGTCGGCCTCTTTCCATTTCCCTGCCGCCCCCAGCGCCGCCGCCGCAAGGAAGAGGTCCTTCCTTCCAGGCTGCAACCAGGGAAGAGGAATCTCCCGCGCCGTGAGCATCCCGGCGAGTTCCAGGTCCCGGCCCGACCTCAGGAGGAAACGGACCAAGGGAAGAGCCACTGCCCTGCGCCGGCGATCCACCAGGAGAAACCGGGCTTCCGCGGCGCACCGTTCTCTCCACCCTCCCCTATCCCGAGGCGGGAGGAAGCCTTCGAGGACCTCCGAGAGGGAGGAAAGGACCCCCGCGAAGGCAGATGGATCGGTTTCGCGCTTTAGCATTCGAAGGGAGAACTCCAGGAAGTTCCCCGGGGAGATCTCTCCCTCCTCGAGCAGGTCTTTCAGGGCGTAGAATCCCCGGGACCGAAGAAGAGGATCTTTCTCCGAGGGAAGGTCCTCCATGAGGCGTGCCGCCCCGGAAAGGTCCGGGAGGAAAAGGCCGTAGGTCTCGTCGCCCGGGCAAGGGAGGATCCACCTGGGGGCGGGGAGGCCCTCCGCCCCCGGAAAGGCGCCGACGGGCCCCTCCAATGTGCCCTGGAGCAGGATCTTCCTTCCCCCGGGGTATGCCAGGAGGACCTTCGGACTGGAGGGCCATCCCCCTTCCCACCACCCCTGGGGGCTCTCCTGGAGGAGATCCAGGGCAAGGATCCTCCCCCCACCGTTCAGCCGGAGCCTGGGCCGCACCCTGGGAACCCCGGGCGTGGAAAGCCACCAGGCCGCCCACCTCTCCAGGTTCCCGGCCCCGGCCTCCTCCAGGCAGCCCAGCAGGTCCCGGTATCCCGCATTCCTCCAGGCGAAGCGGGAGAGGAAGCGGTGGATCCCCTTGAAGAAAGTCTCCTCGCCGCATCCCGAGAGAAGGCTCTTCAAGACGGCCGGGGCCTTGTCGTAGACGATCGGCCCGTAGTTGGACTTCGCATCGTCCAGGTTCCGGAGGGGCTGGTACACGGGTGTGGTCCCGCGGCTCTTGTCGGCGCGGAGGGCCCGAACGGTCAGGTCCCGGTGAAAGAGAGTCCAGGCTTTCCTCCCCTCTCCCAGCTCCGCCATGGCGAAGTAGCTCATCAGGTTCGCGAAGCCCTCCTTGAGCCAGAGATCGTCGAACCAACGCATGGTCACCAGGTCTCCGAACCACTGGTGGCTCACCTCGTGGTAGACGACGGTCTTCCTCCTGGTCCGCTCCCGGGCCGTCGGGGGGTGGTCGAACCACAGGGCTTTTTCCCTGTAGAAGACGGCCCCTGCGTGTTCCATTCCGCCGTAGGGAAAACCGGGGACCAGGACGAAATCGAGCTTTTCGAAGGGATAGGGGATCCTGAAGAGCTTCCCGTAGAGTTCCAGGCACTCCCGGTGGAGGCGGAAGAGGAGGGGAGCCTCCAAGCGCGCCTCCAGGGAAGGACGGAAGAAGACCCGCATGGGAGGAAGGCCCGGGCCGGCAGGGGGACCCGAGCGGGAGGCGAAGGGCCCTGCGGCGAAGGCGAAGAGGTAGGTGCTCAAGGGAGGGGTCTCCCGGAACCTGTGGAGGAGGAAACCGCCCTTCTGGGGCGAAGGCGGACCGGCCTCGGCGGAATTCGCAACGCACGTCCAGCCTTCCGGCGCACGAAGCTCCAGCAGGAAGCGGCCTTTCAGGTCGGGCTGATCGAAACAGGGAAACAGCCGGTGCGCATCGGCCGGGACGAGAAGGGTGTAGTAGTATTCCCGGGAATCGGATCGGTCCCGGTAGACCGTAAGTGGTGTTCCCGAGGGAGCCACGGGGGAAGAGAAGGAGGCCGAGAAGGTGTTTCTCCCGGGTCGAAGGAGTTTCCCCGGAAGGACCAGGTGTCCTCCCGCGGCGGGGATCCTCTCCAAGGGCCGCCCCTGGAGGGAGACCTTCCGGAGGTCCTTTCCCCGGAAGTCCAGGGCCAGGGAAGGCAGGGATCCGGAGAGTTCGAAAGTGATCTCCACCTTCCCCTCCACTTCTTTCATTCCTGGTGCGAGGGAGAAGGAAAGCCTGTATCGGACCCGGGAGACCGACCGGGCACGGCGCCGGGCGAGGTCCAGCCCGATTCCCACAGAGGGAGGAGCCGCCCCCGGGGAAGGGAGGAAGAAGAACAGGGCCGAGAAGAGGAGGAAGAGGACCTTCATAGTGCCGCCTTTCCTACCAGGCCGGCGGTGAGGTGAAAAGATCGCTCCGGCTCCTGGAGGTGCCGGCCCCCGGTCCTCCGGCCTTCCTGCCCTTCTTCCTTCAAGGACCTGGCGAAGGCCTTCCGATAGTGGCTCATGAAAGAACATTCCCCCTGGAAGGTTTTTTTCTACAAAAAAATCCATGTAGGTGCCTTATGTATCGAGGACCCGGCCCTCTCTGGTTCCGGCCCCAGCAGACCTCCACCGCACCCATTCTCTCCCTGGCCCTCCTCGTCCTCTTCTCCGGAGCACCCAGGGCCCAGAAGCCTCATCCCCAGGGCCGGAGATCCGCCAAAGTCCAGGGAAAGGCCGCCGAGGTGAAGGGTCCTTCCCTCGAAGAGGGAGGAGAACTCCTGCTCTTCCAGGACATCCCCCTCGTTGTCTCGGCGGGAAGGGAGGCCGTGGCCCCGGCCCTCTCTCCGGCCCCGGTGAGCGTCCTCACCGGCGAGGAGATCGAGTGGTCCGGGCTCACCCGGCTCCCCGAAATCCTCCGCTTCCTTCCCGGCCTGGACGTGACCCGGATCGACCGCCTCCGCTACGCCGTGGGGGTGAGGGGGCTCCACAGCTTCGCCGCGGACCGGACCCTTGCCCTGATCGACGGGAGGAACGCCACCCACCCCGCCTGGGGAGGAACCCTCTACGATTTCCTTCCCGTGATGGTCGAGGAGATCGAAAGAATCGAAGTCGTCCGGGGCCCCATCGGGGCGGCCTGGGGGGCCAACGCCTTCAACGGCTTGGTGAACATCATCACCAAGAAACCCCACCAGACCCAAGGGTTGGCCCTGACCGAGACCGTGGACGAGTACGGCGACAACAGGACCTACCTGCGCTGGGGGAGCAGCTCGGGGGATCTCTTCTGGCGGGTCTCGGGGGCCTACTCCTGGACGGAACCCTCATCGGACGCCATGACCGGGGAGAGCCTGGAAACGAACGATTCCAACCGGAAGATCAGCTTCTCCGGGAGGGGGGAGTGGAGGATGGAGGAGGGAGATACCTTCTCTTTCGGAGTGGAGGGGGCTCGAAACCGGACGGGCGATTTCCCCCAGCTCGGGTACTGGCCCCGGAAGAAGGGGTGGGCCAACAACACCAGGGTCTTCCTCAAGCGGGAGTTCCGCCTGGGAGAAAAGACCAAGGCCTACGTTCAGGCCTTCTTTCACAAGAACTACGATGAGTTTCCCTCTGGCGGTCGTTTTTCCTCGGCCGAATACGATGTGGAGGGACAGGCCTCGGGGGAGTGGATCCGGGGACACAAGTTCACCGCCGGCGGGAATCTCCGCTTCATCACCTTGAACCCCAGGGACCCCAGGAATCCCCAGGAAATGACCTTCCGCAGGGATTACATCAAGGAGTACTGGGCCGGTCTTTTCTGCTCCGACACCTGGACCCTGGACGAGGCCCGGCGGCTGGACCTCCAGCTCAGGGGAGACCAGTACTCAGAGACCGGTTTGGACTGGTCCGCCCGGGCATCATGGATCCAGGCCATCGAGAAAGAGGACAAGCAGGTTCTCCGGTTCAGCCTGGCCCGGTCCTTCCGGGCCCCCCTTTCGGTCTTCCGCCAGATGAGTATGACCCGGCTTCCCCTGGGGGGCGGGATCTACGCCTACCATCTCCAGGCCAACCCGGACCTGGACAACGAGGAGATCTACTCCATCGAGGCGGGCTACACCGCCCGTCCCCGGGAGAACCTGACCATCAAGATCGATACGTACTACCAGTTCCTGGACGACCTGATCAACGCCGACGTGGAAGCCCCCACGATCTACGTCTTCCACAACTCCGGAAGGGCCAAGGCCTACGGCGGTGAAGTGGAGGCGGAATGGACCACCGGCCCCGCCCGCCTGGGAGCCTGGTACGGTTACCACGGGTTCCACGCCGCCCAGAAGGAATGCTACCGGTCCAACAGGCCGCCCGACCACACGGCGGGAGCCAAGGCCCTGGTGGATCTCTCCCGCGGTTTCCACCTTGCCTGTTTCTACCGATACTCCGACGCCGTCAGAACCCCAACGACCCACCACCTGCCGGTTCTCCACACGGTGGACCTCACCCTGGGAAAGACCTTCCTGGAAGGAAGGGCCTCTCTCCAGTTGGGGGCGGCCGATCTCTTCAACCGGACCGATCCCAAGGTCTACGGCCTGGGAAACCTGGTCGCCTACAAAACCCCGGGAAGGACCTTCTTCGCCAGATTCACCCTCCATTTCTGAGTCCATGCCTGGAAAGGAAAGAAAAAGAAGGCCCCTGGGCTCCTGGATCCTGGCGGGATTCCTCCTGGGTCCCTTCCAGAACCCCAGGTCCGCCCCTTCCCCCCGGGTCTGGATCGTTCCCTCCGGGAAGGCGGCCCTCTACCAGGTCGCCTCCGACGCTCTCCTCCTCGAGTTGAAGAAAAGAGGGATCGATGCCAGGCAGATCCCCCTGGAGTATGTGGGCCGTGAGCTGGAGGCAAGGAAGGCCGCGGGCCTCCCGGCGGCCTGCGTGGCCGTCGGCACCAAGGCCGCCCTACGACTCCGCAAGGTCCTTCCCGCCCAGGTCCTCTTCTCCTTCTGCCTGGTTTCCCATCCCAGGGCGATGGGACTCCTCCGGGGGAGGTCTTGCCTTGGAATCGCCGCAGAACCCTCCCTTTCAGCCCAGGTGGCCCTCGTCGGGGAAGCCCTCCCATGGGTCCGAAGACTGGGGTTGCTGTATTCCGAAACCGATCCCGCGAGCAAGGCTCTACGCTTCCAAATCGAAGAGGCCCTTCCCGAAGGGTGGAGCCTGGATGCAGTGAAGGTGGAGAAGTTCTCCACCAAGGCGAAGGCCATCGAGGCCCTCCTCTCCCTGAAACCGGACCTCATCTGGACCTTTCCCGACCCTGCGGTGATCGACCTCCCCACCTTGAAGGCCGTCCTCCTGGGGGCGCTTCGCAAGAAGATCCCCGTCTTCGGATTCTCGGCCCCCCTGGTCAGGAGCGGAGCCCTCCTTGGGACCTACCTGGATCCCAGCGCCCAAGCCCGCCTCCTGGGGGCGGAACTCTCCGCCCGTCTCCTCCGGCGGAGCAGAAAGGCCCCGGGGGAAGAAGAAAAGAAGAAGGACTCCTCACCGGGGAAAGAGGAGAGGAAGCTCCTTTTCCCCCGCAATCTCTACGCCGTCAACCTGAACGTGGCCTTGCGCCTGGACATCACGTTCCCCGAGAAATTCCTGAAAGGGGCGAAGATCGTCTACGGCGGCAGGAAGAAGGGAGGATCGCCGTGAAGCCCCGGTTCTCTCTGAAATGGAAGGCCTTCCTTCTCTTCGCGGGCGTGGCCCTTCTCAGCCTGGCCCTCCCCGCCTGGGTGCAACTGAAGCGGATGAACCTCCTCATCGCCCAGGGGGAGTCCCGGTCGGCCCGTTCCCTGGCCCAGGGCCTCGCATGGGCCGTGGAACTCCCCCTCGCCGTGAAGGACGAAGTGGAGCTAAAAAGGATCACGAAGAAGTTCCTCGGAGAGAAGCAGGTCCTGTTCCTCGCGGTCTACGACAAGGAGAACAACCTTGCGGCAAGTGCCGCGAGGGACCAGAAGGCCTGGAAGGCCTTCCTCTCGGGCAAGGCGCCCAGGGACGACTTCATCCTCGGCCAGGCGGCGGTGCGGTTCTCCGAGGAGGAGGAGGACTTCCCCACCCTGGGACTCCTCGGCAGCCCCGGGAAAAAAAGGCTCCACCGGGAGGAGAGGATCGGGAAGGTCCTGGTGGCCCTCTCCTCCAGGCCCAGGAAAAGGATCACCGCCGCCCAGACCCGGGAAGCGGTGAGTCTCTTCCTGGCGAGCCTCCTCCTTGCGGGCGTCCTCATATACCTGGCCGTCCGCCCCTGGACGGCCAGGCTGGAAAGGCTCGTCCTCGCCGCGGAGGGAGTCGCCATGGGCCGCATGGACGAGCCCCTGGAGCTCGGCAAGGACGACGAGGTGGGCCGGCTCACCGAGGCCTTCGACGAGATGCGGAAGGCCGTTTCCCAGAGAGACCGGGCCATGAAGGACTTCAACGCCACCCTCAAGCGAAAGGTCCGGGAGAGGACCAGGGACCTGGAGGAGGCCAAGGAGAAGGCCGAGGCGGCGAACCGGGCCAAGTCGGAATTCCTGGCCAACATGTCCCACGAGCTCAGGACCCCCATGCACGCCATCCTGAGTTTCGCCGAGTTCGGCCTGAAGAAATCCAAAGATGCCGGCGGAAAGGTCCCCTCCTACTTCGAGAAAATCAAGACGGCCGGGGAGAGGCTCCTGGCCCTTCTCAATTCACTCCTGGACCTCTCCAAGATGGAAGCGGGGAGAATGGTCTTCGAGTTCAAGGAAGCGGATCTTCTTCCTCTGGTCAGGAACGTGGTGGACGAGTTTTCTTCTCTCCTCCACGAGAAAGGCACCCGACTGGAACTTCAGGCTTCCGAACCGGTTCTCGTGAAAGCGGATCCCCAGAGGATCATGCAGGTCATTAGGAACCTCCTTGGGAACGCCGTCAAATTCTCGCCGGAAGGGTCCACCATCCAGGTATCCCTGGAAACCCGGGGCGGAAAGGCCCGGGTGAGCGTGGCCGACGAAGGCATGGGAATCGCCCCGGAGGAACTGGAGGCGATCTTCGAGAAGTTCGTCCAGTCCTCCAGGACCAAGACCGGCGCCGGCGGAACGGGCCTCGGTCTCGCCATCAGCAGGGAAATCGTCCAGGCCCACGGAGGAAGGATCTGGGCGGAGAACCGTCCCGGCAAGGGGGCGGTCTTCCATTTCGAGATTCCCCTCTCAGAAATCCCGGGAAGAGGAGAGGTCCTTGAGGCCGCACCGGCGGGAGGAGAAGAGTCATGACCGTGCGTAAAAGAATCCTCGTAGTCGACGACGATCCCTTGAACGTGGAGATCGTGAGAGAGCTCCTGGAGGAGGATTACGACCTCCTCGCCGCGGAGGACGGGAAAGAGGCCCTGGAAAAGGCCAAGGAACACCATCCCGACCTGGTCCTCCTGGACATCATGATGCCCGGCATGTCCGGGATCGAGGCCTGCAGGAGGATCAAGGAGGATCCCTCCCTGAGTGGGGTCAAGGTCATCCTCGTCTCGGCCAAGGCCATGGTCCAGGAAAGGCTCGAGGGGTACCAGGCCGGGGCCGACGACTACATCACCAAGCCCTTCGACCACGAGGAATTCAAGGCCAAGATCCGGGTCTTCCTGAGGATGAAGACCCTGGAGGAAGTGGACTCCTTGAAGACCAGGATCCTCGGACTCCTGGCCCACGAGACCAACACCCCCCTGACGTCGATCATCTTCAACGCCGAGGTCCTGGCAGGGGACCAGGAGGTGGACGAAGCATCCCGGAAGGAGCTCTCACGGGCCATCCTGGACAACGCCTGGAGGCTCCACGACTTCCTCACCAAGGCCAGGCTTCTCTGCCGCTTCAAGGAGGGAGAGATCCGAATCGATAGAGACCGCCGGGATCTCGGGGCCCACTTGGCCAAAATCATTGAGGAGGAAAAGGAAAAGGCCTCCCGGGAAGGGGTCCGTCTCGAGGCCGACGTCCGTGGAAACATCCACTATCCCATCTCGGAGAAGTACTTCCGCCTCGTGCCGGCCTCCATCCTGGAAAACCTCCTGGATACAGCAGGGGAGGGAGACGAGATCCGCCTCACCCTGGAAAGGAACCGGGAAGGGATCACCCTTTGCTTCGAAGACCGCGGGAACTGGTCCAAGTCCATTCCCTGGACCGATCCTTTCGAAGTCCTGGAGATCCCGGACCTGGATCACCATTCCAGGTATCTCGGCCTGAGCCTGGCCTTGAGCAAGGCCGTCGTGGAGGCCCATGGAGGCAAGATCTCCTTGGAGTCCGGAGAGGGAGAGAGGACGGTCTTCAAGGTCTTCCTCCCCCTGGAGGAGGAGGGGAGTGCGGCGGAGACGAGGAAGGAGAGCCTCTCTCCCGGTTAGAAGTTCTCAAGCCCGGGCTTTGCAGGAAACGAAGAGAACCGAGTGTAAACGGATCTTAGAAAAATAGACAGAATGATCCAGATTCGTCCTTAGGAGACTCCATGCCCCCTGGAGAGAAGATGCAACCCCCTTCGGGAGAAAGGACCGGAAAGAACCGGAAAAAGGGGTTCTCCGCCCTCATGGGACACTTCCTCCTCCTTTTTCTCCTCCCGGCGGGAAATCCCGGGGTTTCCGCCCAGGAAAAGCCCCTCCCCGGAAAGTCCCCCGTTCAGGAGGCCTCCCTGGACTCGGGGGAGCTCCTGCTCTTCCAGGAGATCCCTCTCGTCGTCACCACGGCCAGGGACGGAGTGAAGCCCTCCCTGTCGCCGGCGCCCGTCAGCATCCTCTCCGGCGAGGAGATCGAGTGGACGGGCCTGACCTGCATCCCTGAACTCCTCCTCTTCCTCCCGGGAATGGACCTGGCCCGCCTGGACCGGATCCGTTACGCCGGAGGCGTCAGGGGGCTCCACAGCTTCGTTGCGGACCGCACCCTCTGCCTCATAGACGGGAGGAACGCCACCCACCCGGCCTGGGGGGGGACCCAATACAACTTCCTTCCTCTCATGGTGGAGGACCTGGAAAGGGTGGAGGTGGTCCGGGGCCCCATCGGGGCGGCCTGGGGAGCCAATGCCTTCAACGGCGCGGTGAACTTCATCACCAAGAGACCCGAAGAGACCCAGGGTACCACCCTTTCGGGGCGGATCGACGAGTTCGGGGACTACCGGGGATTCCTGCGGTGGGGCTCCCGCTGGAAGGACTTCTTCTGGCGGGTCTCCTCCTCCTACGAAAGGATGGAGACCTCCTCGGACGCCCTCACAGGCGAGGATTTCGATTCCAACGACTCCTTCCGGAGGACCCTCCTCGACGCGAGAGGGGAGTGGAAGATCGAAAAGGGGGACACCCTCTCCTTCGGCGCCGCCTTCGGCCGGAACCGGACCGGTGACTTTCCCCACATGGGATTCTGGCCGAGGAAGAAGGGCATGATCCGCAACCTCCGGCTCTTCGCCAAGAGGGAGTTCGAGACGCCCGGCGGAGGATCGGCCTATGTCCAGGCTTTCTGCAACCGTGAAAGCGACGATTTTCCCTCGGAAGGAAGAGCATCCTCCACCGAATACGACCTGGAAGGACAACTGACGCGCTCCTGGATCGAAGGCCACAAGACCACCCTGGGGGGGAATTTCCGGTTCACCTTGGTGGACCCCAAGGACCCCAGGGATCCCCAGGAGATGCGTTTCCTGGAGGATCCCATCCATGAATACTGGGCGGGCCTCTTTCTTTCCGACCAGTGGACCCCGGTGAAGGGAAGGACCCTGGAATTCCAGTTCAGGGGGGACCAATATTCGGGGACCGGGATGGACTGGTCCGGGCGGGTTTCCTGGCTGGAGGAGCTTCCCGGGAGGGGAGGGGAGGTTCTCCGCCTGAGCCTGGCCCGTTCCTTCCGGGCCCCCCTCTCGGTCTTCCGCCGGATGGAGATGGACCGTTTCCCCCTGGCGGGAGGGGGCTACGCCTACCACCTGGAGGCCGACAAGGACTTGAGGAACGAGGAGATCCACTCCCTCGAAGCGGGCTTCTCCGCCCGCCCGGCGGACAACCTGGTCCTCCGGGCCGACACGTATTTCCAGTTCCTGAACGACCTGATCGACGCAGTCCAGGTCTCCCCCGGAATCTACAGGTTCGAGAACTCCGGGCGGGCCCGGGCCTACGGAGGGGAGCTCACCCTCGAGTGGACCACCGGACCGGCCCGGCTGGGAGTCTGGTACGGATACAACGGACTCCACTCCCACCAGGACGAGAGTTTCCGCTCCTTCAGGCCCACCGACCACAACGCCGGCGCCAAGGCCCTGGTGGATCTATCCCATGGTTTCCGGTTTTCCTGTTTTTACAGGTATGCCGACGCCGTCCAGACTCCCGGCATGCACAGCCTCCCCATGGTCCACCACCTGGACGCCGCTCTTGGGAAGGAACTCTTCGGAGGGAGGGCCCTCTTCCAGGTGGGCGTCATGGATCTCCTCGAGAAGGAGGCCCCCAAGGTCTACGGGTGGGGAAACGTCCTGGCCTTCGAGACCCCGGGAAGGACCTTCTTCGCCAGGTTGAGTCTCTCCTTCTGACAAGCCCTTCCCCTCCCGCCCTTTTCCGCCGCCCCCCGATCCTATAAAACTCCTCCGGGAAGGGTTCGCTCGGTCCGAGGTTCCCCAGGTCTTTCCCGGAGAAGCGGTATGTTTACGATTCCTCTGGTCCTCCTGGCGGCATTGACCTTCCAGGATTTTTCCGGTCCCGGAAAGGGCACTCCCTACGTCCTCTCCACCTTCGGCGGCAAACCCGGTCCGGCCGTGCGGAACGGAAGGCTGGTCCTCCTCAGGGGATGGAGGACCAAGGGCGGCCCCTTGGCCAATGCCGTGGCCTTTCCCCTCACCGCCCCCGGAACCTACCGCCGGGTGGAGGCATCCTTCACCTTCACCCTCCGGAAGGGAGCCCACGGCGGATCCTTCCTTCTCCTGGACACGGGGAAATACGGAAAGAAGGGCCCCCCCCCGGTCTTCACCAAGTGGGAGGAACCCAACCTCCCGGGCACCCTGGCCCTGGCCCTGGACACATGGGATCCCCCGACGAGCCACTGGTTCGACGAAAGGGGGAACGTCTACGGCCGACCCCAGAGGGAGATCTCCATCCACTTCGATGGAAAGGAACTCCTGAACCTCCTCTCTCCCGTGGAGTTCCGCGACGAGAGGCCCCACCACATCCGGTTCCTGGTCCAATACGACGCCGGCGGAGCCTACCTGGACCTCTTCCTCGACGAGGTTCCCCTCCTCTCCCACCGCTTCGTTCCCGGGATCCGGCCCTTCGAATCCAGGGCCGCCTTCGGCGCAAGGACGGGGGAGACCACCACGGACATGAGCTTGGACGACGTGCGGGTTCGTTGGCTCGACCCGGCCCCCCTCCGGGAGATCCGCCCCCGTCCCCTCCGGGTCTCCACCTTTCACAAGACCCTGGTCCGCATGCAAAGGCGCTTCGTGAGGAAGACCTTCCGCCTTCCCCCGGCCGCCATCCCCGCCAGGAGGATCCTCCTCACCCTCACCCTGGAGCCCGGACCGGGCGGTTGGGACCCCTGGGACCGGTCGGCTTCGATCTACGTCTTCCGGAATAGGCCGGGCCGAAAGGAGAAGGAGCGCTTCGAGATTCTCCGTTTCATCACCCCCTTCTCCCGCACCTGGACTTGGAAGGCCGACGTGACGGACTACCAGTCTCTCCTGCGGGGGGAGACCGAGATGGGAGTGACCATCGGTTCCTGGGTGGGAGGAAAGGACGAGAAAGGCAGGCCCAAGGGCTTCCTGGTGAGCGTGGACCTGGACTACTTCCCAGGGAAACCCGACAGAGTCGCCCGGGAGGTGAGGAACCTCTGGAATCTGGAATACCATTTCGGCAACACCATGGAGAAGATCCTTGCCGCCTTCCCGGGGAAGACCCTCCGGATTCCTTCCTGGGCGGAGGAGGCCAAGCTCCGGTTCACCGTCACCGGCCACGGCCAGACAGGCGAATTCACCCCCCTGGACCGGAAACTCCAGGTGAAGGGGAAGACCTTCTTCCATCGCCTCTGGAAGACCGACGTCTATCTCAACCCTTGCAGGCCGCAGGGGGGGACATGGAAGTTCGACCGTGCCGGCTGGGGTCCGGGCTGGCTCGTCACGCCCTGGGATTTCGACCTCACCCCCTTCCTGGAGGAAGGACGGACCCTGGAAGTCCGGTATTTCCCCCTCCCTTACCACATCCCGCCGGGAGAACGTCTCCAGGCCTCCCACCAAGTGGAATCCCAGCTCATCCTCTACGAAAGGACCGGAAAGGCCCCAAAGAAAGGATCCTAGGCCCGTGCTTCCCAAGAAAAGGATCGGGGCCGTCCTCCTCTTCCTCGCCCTGGTCCTGGGAGCGGGGCTCCATCTCTCTCCCGGGACGGGGGCCCCTTTCGACCGGTCCTTCCAAGGATGGAACCCTGCCTGGTACGGCATCGCCGCCAGGAATCTCCTCCGCCGGGGCCTTGTGGAACTCCGCTTCGGGATGGTCCTGGATTGCGGCTTCCCGAGTCCCAAGCCCGTCTTCTACACGGACCATCCGCCTTTGACGGCCCTGCTCTGCGCCGGGAGCTTCGCCCTCTTCGGAGAAGGAGAGGTCCAGGCCCGTGGGATCGCCCTCCTCCTCTCCGCCCTCTCGGCGGGCCTCTTCTTTCTCTTCCTTCGGGAATTGCCCCTATCCTCCCTTTCCACGGCCTTCCTGGGAACGGCCCTCTACCTGGGAACCCCCCTGGCCGCCTATTACGGGAACATGCTCGACCCCCAGGGATCGGGAGTGCTCTTCTCCATGGCAGGATCCCTCTGGGCCGCCGCCAGGTGGGCCCGCCTGGGGAAGAGGGGGGACCTCCTTCTTTCCCTGGCCTTCCTCACCTTCGGCCTCTTCTACGACTGGCCCGCCTTCCTCCTGGCCGGATTCCTGGGGTTCTGGGCGCTCCGTGCCTTCCCGGGCCGCCCCCTGCTCCAGAGGATCTCCTTCTGGCTCCTGGCCGGAGCGGCGGGGATTCTCCTCCTGGCGTGGATCCTATCTCTCCAGGGAGAGGCTCCCTCCCAGGGAGGAGGCCTCTGGGCGGCCTTGAAGCACCGGAGCATCCTGGGAGGCCTGAGAGACGCCAAGGGCAGGCCCCTGGCCCTCTCCACCTGCCTGGAAGGAATCTGGAGGCACCATGCCGCCCGGTTCTTTCTGCCCGTCAGCTTCCTGGGGATCCTGGGAGTCCTTGTGGCACTCAGGAATTCCCCCAAAGCCCCCCCCGCCTCGAGGCTCCTCTGGATACCCCTCCTGGTGGGACTGGCCCAGGTGTTCCTCTTCCTCCAGGGGGCCTACTCCCACGACTACTGGCAGATCTACCTGGCACCGGGCCTTGCCCTTCCTGCGGCCTGGCTCCTGGGACGGACAGCCGCCCCGGGATCGGGGCTCCGGCCATGGGCAGGGCCCCTCCTGCTCCTCCTGGGATGCCTGGTCCTGGTCCTGGGGCACCTGAGGGCCGAGAAACGCTGGGAGGGACAGAGACCCGCCCTCATGGAAGCCCGCTCGGCAGGAAGGATCCTGAGGGAGATCTCTCCCCCCGACCGCTTCGTGGTCTCCTCGGCCCTTCCCGCCGTGGCGGTCAATTTCTACAGCGACAGGCAGATCGTCTGGGGTATGAAGACCCCCGCCCTCCTGGAAAAGATCTTCGGCCCCTGGAAGAAGACCGGACCCTTCGTGGGAGCCTTCCTCCTGGAACCTCGAGCCCTTCCCGCATGGAGGCCCTTCCTCTCGGCCCATGCCCGAAAGCCTCCGGCAAGGGCGGGGAGCTTCCTGATCTTTGGGAAAGGGGAGTGAACCTTCTCGAGGGAAGGGGCCCGAGGTGGCCCGCCAAACTCCTGCAGGCCCGGGCCGTTGTCGAGGCTTTCGGCCGGCTCCCCATGGAGCCCGGAAAAAGAAGAAGGCCGGAAGATCCTTGGGGACCTTCCGGCCTTCTTCCGGTGGTAGCGGGGGCAGGATTCGAACCTGCGACCTCCGGGTTATGAGCCCGACGAGCTGCCAGCTGCTCCACCCCGCGTTCCAGAGGCGACCTTTTTACGTCTTCCTCCGGCCAATGCAAGACCCCAGCCGGAAAATTACAGGGTTTTCTTCTTTCCCTTTCCCGAGGGGGGGGTCTTGGAGGAAAGGAGGGTCTTCACCCCGGCGATCTTCTCGATCACTCTCTTCCAGTCCGGACCATTTCCGGGACGGGCGCTTCCAAGGAGGACCGAAAGGGCCTTCCGCCCCTCGCCGATCTTCCCCGCCCTGGCGAGACACTCCACCTGTTTCAACGAGGCGAGCCACCAGTCGGGAGATCCCTTGGCGAGGGACGCCGCCACCTGGGCCCACTGGGCGCCCGCCTCGGCCCAGGCCTTGGCCGCCTCCAAGGCCTTCGCAAGGAGGGGGCGGGCATTCTTCTCCAAGTCGGGATTCTTCGCCAGGGACCGTAGCTGGACCAGGGCATTCTTCAGTTCCCCCCCTTCCAGGAGGGCTTCGGCCCTCCTCAAGGAGAGGCGGCCCCGTTCCTTGGGGCCCAGCTTGGCCTGGGCCAGGAGAACCTGGATGGCCGATGCGGCCCGCCGGAAGAAGGGAGCCGCCGCCTCATGGGCCTCCCTCTTGGCCGTGGCCAGCCGCCACAGGACATCCGCCTCCCACTGGAACTCCCTGGTGCCCCAGCCGGGCAGGTTGCCCTTGGACCTCTCCCGGTCCAGGGCCTCCAGGAGCCCTCCCGCCTGCTCCAGGTCGGAAAGGGAGAGATCCTTCAAGAGGGCCGCCCCTTTCAAGGCGTCCTTGTAGAGCCTTCCCGTGACGAGAAGACAGAAATGGTCCATCAGGATGGAGGCCTGCTTCTTTCCCGCCCCGCCCTTGTCGGTCCCCAGGAGTCTCTTGTCCAAGGGGAGCTTTGCCGTGATCTCGGCGAAGAAAGGAAGAGCGTGGGCCCGGTCCTGGATCCGGCCGAAGGCATACCCGGCCTTCATCTTGGCCACCGGATCGGCGTCGGAGAGCTCCAGGAGGGCGTTGAAGATCCAGTCCCGCTCCTTGGGATCGGAAGGGGTCTTGGAGAGACGTTCGACCAGGCCGGACCTGACCGAGTCGAGAGCCTTGTCGTCCGAGACCTTGGCCGCTTTGAGGCCCAGCTTGAGGAGGGTGGTGACCAGGCTCTCCACTACGGCGGGACTGGACTCCGCCAGGAGGGCTTTCTTCAGGTCCTCCGCCAGGTCTTTTCGATTGGACCGGTCGAGAAAGAAATCGCTCCCCAGCTTCTCCGCGCAGGCCGCCCTCAACCGGGCCAGCTCGGGTTTCTTGGGATCCCTGGCAGTGAGGCCCGCCACGAGGATCTTCTGGACCTTGCCGACGACGTCGCCCTTCTGGCGGAAGCGCTGGAGGATGTCCTGGAGGGCGTCGGCCGCGGCGAGCCGGTCCTCCAGCTTGGCGCCCAGGTTCTCCTTCCCGAGGAGGACCTTCTCCAGGAAAGACAGGGCCAGGGAATAGGGCCAGCGTGTAAAGAAGAGGATGGCGTCCGTCCGGACCCGCCTGGGAAGATTCCCCCGGACCAGGAGTTGCTCCAGCCGCTCCTGGGCCCGCCCCAGGTTCGCCGGGAGCCCCTTGTCGGGGGTCAGCTCCCGGTCCTTCAGGAGGGAGATCACCTTGTAGAGGATCTCCGGCTCTTTGCTGTCCTTCGAGAGCAGGTCCAGGAGAACCTGGTCGGCCTCCTTGCCGGAGAAGGCCGCCAGGAGAGGCAAGGCGGCCAGGCGGGTCTTCACGGGACCTGCCACGGCCCTCTCCTTGAGGCAGGCCAGGGCCCGGACCCTCAGGTCCTTCTCCGCCGGAGGAAGGTCGGAGAGGTGGGAAAGGGCCCCCAGGAGCAAATCCTCCGAGAGAGCCTCCCCCTTCTGGGCCCAGCGGAGAAGGAGGTCGAAGACCGCCCGGAAGGCCTTGCCCTCCTCCCCCTGGGGCACGGCCATGAGACCCGGGTCGGCCTTCAAGGCCCGGACGATCCCGGCCAGGGCCGCCGCCCGGGTCAGGGGTTTCTCCAGGAGGGCCAAGGGCTCCTTCCACCGCCGGGCCGCCACCCGGGTGGCGACCAATTCCTCCACGAGGGGAAGGAGTTCCTTCTCCACCTCCTTCCTGGCCTTCCTGGCGTAGGCTTCCTTCTCGGCCTGGAAGGTCTTCTCCCGGTCCAGGCAGGCATTCAGATACTGGTCCCGAACCTCCTCCCAGGACCTGGTCCGGTTCTTCTTCCACCAATCCTGGAAATCCTGGAGATTCCGGAAGTCCTGGAAGGTGAGGAGCTGGAGGGAGGCCCTGGCCAGAGGGGCGGCGGTCTCGTCCTTCAGCCAAGGGGCCACCAGGGGAGCCAATCCCAGGTCCTGCATGAAACCTGCGGCCTTCAAGGCGTGGGAGAAGAGGGGATGGTCCTTCTCCCTGAGAAGGACCTGGAAGCGCTCCCGCCTGGCCTGGTAGGGAAGGGAGAGGAGGACCTTCACGGCCCGGCGGGCCAGATCCTGGTCTCCACCCCCAGCCAGGGAGATCAGGGGATCCAGGTAACCCAGGAAGATCTTCCCTTCCGGGGTCTGGGGCCTTCCCCCCGCCAGGAGGACGGGAAGATCGTCCTTGAGGAAACCCAGCAGGATGACCCGGCTCTCCCTGTCCGTCCCCTCGAGGAGGAGCTCCTGGAGGGCCCGGTGTCTGGCCTTGTCCCTGGGGACGAACCATTTGCGAAGAACCTTGACCCGGGCGTCCCGCCCCCCGGGTGGAGGCGGGATGGCCTTGAGCTCGGCCAGGAGCTTCTGGTAGGGCGTGGCCGGGGAGGAGGAGACCTTCCGGGGCGGGGGCGAGGCCTTCCCGGAAGGACGTGAGGCCTGGCCGAGCAAGGAGCCTGCCGCCAAGAGTATGCCCGCCCCCAGAAGCACCGGGCCGCGCCCACCCCCGTTCGTGAAAAGCATCCTCGCCATCTGGTCCTTCCGCCGGGATTCCACCCTTTTCTATTTATAAACGGATGTTTCCTCGCCCTTGCAAGTGAAGGTCTGGAAAAAAGCCCCGTCTCCCATCCCGAAAGAAACCACTCTATCCCTTTTTCCCTCCCCTTGGAAAGGCCGGCCCGGCCCTCAATTTCCGTTCTATCGCATTCAACGCGTCGTTTCCGCCGCCGAGGCGGGCCAGGCGCAAGGCTTCGAGCCCGAGGCACCTGTAGGCCTCCAGGGCCCAGGGAGCCTCTCGGCCCAGGGCTTCCAGGTGGCCTTCCACCACCCCCAGGTCTCCCCGGGCCACGGGTCCGGTCAGGGCCCCTGCCGGGCCCAGTCTCTCCAGGCCCTCCAGGGCGGCCCGAACCAGGACCAGCAAGGCCCTCCCGTCCAGCTCCCCCCCCGTGGCCCTCTCCAGGACCCGGGAGGCCAGGGAGAAGAGGGCCACGAAGTCGTTGCAGGCCAGGACGGCGGCGGCGTGGTAGAGAGGCCTCCGGCCCGGAGGCATGACCACCGGCCGGCCCCCCACTTCCTCCACCAGGGCCTTTCCGAAGGGCAGGTCCCCCGGGGCCCCCACGAGGGAGAAGTAGGCCCCGGCCAGCCTCGCCGGGCCTTCCCTGGGGTCGGGAACGGTCTGCAAAGGGTGGATGCCCAACACCCGGGCCCGGGCCCGGGCCGCCGCCCGGAGGGGCTCCAAGCCGTGGAACCCGCTCAGGTGGATCCAGAAACTCCCTTCTTTCACCCCCCCGCCCCGGGCGACCTCATCCACCATGGGGGAAAGGGCGTCGTCGGGGACCCCCAGGACAACCAGGGGGGCCTCCCGGGAGGCCCGGACCGGATCGAGGGTGCCCCTTCCCCCACCCAGGACCTTTCGGGCCCTGGCAATGGAGGAACGCTTCCGGGACCAGATCCGAAGGGGCCGCCACCCGGCCTTCACCAGGGCCAGGGCCAGTCCCGTGCCCATCCTTCCCGCTCCCAGGAGGGAGAAGGACCTCTCCCCGGGAGACCGCTCTCCCCTGCCTTTCCCTTTCACCGCGCCCTCCTCCTGGTCGAGAGGACCCCCACATGCCGCCCCTCCAGGGCCGCCGCGGCTTTTTTCCGGAACCGGAGGGCCTCTTCCTCCCGGTAAAAGGCCCGGAAGAGGGTGGATCCGCTTCCCGAGACCCGCAACCCCTCCAGGCCGGCCACCTCGATCTCCGCCATGAACCGGTCCAGTTCGGGAACGGCCCTACGGGCCGCTCTCTCCAGGTCGTTCAGGAGCCAGGCCCCGGGATCCTCCCCGCCGGCGAGCATCCGGTTCAGGGCTTCCCGGAAGGCGGCGGGAGGTGTGGAATCGGAGGGCCGAAAACGGCGGTAGACCTCTCCAGTTGGACAGGAGAAAGGGGGGAGAAGAAGGACGAAGAAGAGGGGACCCGGGTCGGGAAGGGGCTCGACCCTCTCCCCCCTTCCGCGGCACAGGCAGGTTCCCCCCTGGAGGAAGAAGGCCACGTCGGATCCGATCCCGGCCGCCAGGGAGGCGAGATCCGAGGGAGGGAGAGGGGTTCCATACAACTCCTGGAGCCCGGCCAGGACGGCCGCGGCGTTGGAAGAGCCCCCGGCGAGGCCTCCTCCGGGAGGGATGCGCTTGTGAAGGACGATCCTCACTCCTCCCGGGGCCCCCGAGGCGGCGAAGAACCCCTCGGCGGCCTTCCAGGCCAGATTTTCCGGCCCCGAAGGAACGCCGGCGGAGTCGCACACCAGCTCGACCCCCGAAGGGATCCTTTCCAACTCCACCGTATCGGCGAACTCCAGGGTCTGCATGACCGTCTCGAGTTCGTGGTAGCCGTCGGGTCTCCTGCCGGCCACCCGGAGGAGCAGGTTCACCTTGGCGGGGGAGGGGATCCTGAGGCGCCCTCCCCCTTTCCGGGCCTCTCCCCTCAAACCTCCTCCCCTGCGGCCCGGGCCGCCTCTTTCCCGAGGGGCGTGTTGTCGATGAGGCGGGTCGATCCCACCTTGCCCGCCACCAGGAGTAGGCCGTTCTCCACCGGGTCGGGGACGGGCCGGAAGGTATGGGGATCCCGGATCTCCAGGTAGTCGAGGTCCACCAGGCCCTCCATTTCCCTCCGGGCCAGGTCGAGGAGGACCGCCCCGGACCGCTCCCCGGCCTCGTGGGCCCTCCTGGCGGCGAAGAGGCCCCTGGAGAGGGAGAGGGCCCTCTCCCTCTCCTCGCGGGAGAGATAGCGGTTCCGGCTGGAAAGGGCCAGTCCGTCGGGCTCCCGCACAGTGGGGCCGACCTCGATCCTCACGGGCATGGAGAGATCCCGGACCATCTTGCGGATCACCGCCAACTGCTGGGCGTCCTTGGCCCCGAACCAGGCCGCGTGGGGGCCCACCAGGTGGAAGAGCTTGAGAACCACCGTGCAGACCCCTGTAAAGTGCCCGGGCCGGAAGGCTCCTTCCAGGTCACGGGCCACCGCACCGGGTTGGACCTTGGTATCGAAATCCGGGGGATAGAGTTCCTCCTCCCCGGGGAGGAAGGCGAAATCCACCCCCTCCTTCTCGAGCAGGGCCAGGTCCCCCTCTTCGTCCCGGGGATAACGGTCCAGGTCCTCTCCAGGGCCGAACTGCAAGGGATTGACGAAGATGGAGACGACCAGGCATTTCACGGCCTCCCTTGCCTTCCGGACCAGGGAGAGATGTCCTTCGTGGAGGGCGCCCATGGTGGGCACGAAGCCCACGGTGGCGCCCGTCCTCCTGCAGACGTCGATCCTGCCCCTCAAGGCGCGGCCGTCGCGGACCACCTGCATTCCAGCACCTCCACCAAGGGTTCCAGGACGAATGCCCGGGCCCCCATCCTGGGATGGGGGAGGACGAGTTCGGGGGTCACGAGAAAGAGATCGTCGAAAAGCAGGATGTCCAGGTCAATGGGGCGGGGCCCCCACCTGGGGCCCTCCAGGTCCCTCCCCAGGCGGCGCTCGATGTCCTTGAGCACCCTGAGGAGCTCGAAGGGTCCCAGGTGGGTCCTGCCCCTGAGAGCCCCGTTCAGATAGAGGCCCTGGGGCGGCCCCCCCACGGGCCGGGTCTCCCGGAAGGAGGAAAGGGCCTCCACCTGGACCCCCTCCCGGGGAAGGAGTTCCAGTGCCCTTCGAAGGTTCCCCAACCGGTCCCCCATGTTGGAACCCAACCCCAGGTAGACCTGGTGGGAAGCGCCCATGAGGCCCTCACCCGGCGGCGGAGCGGGGGGGGCCCTCCAGGAGGCGGGCCCTGCGCCGCCTGGCCCGGCGGGTTCGGGCGGCCTCCCAGGCCCCCCAGATGGGCCCGGCCAGGAAATAGACGAGCAACAAGGCCAGGAGCCCCATCTCGTAGGAGATGGTGGCCAGGACCACTACGAGCACCAGGCCGGCCAGGAAGGGGAAGGACTTCCTCCGCTTGAAGAGGACGTTCACCAGGTGTGGATAGGGAAGGGGACTGATCATGGCCAGCCCGAGGAGCACCAGGGTCCAGGGAAGGAGGCGGAGCACGCCATCGAAGATCCAGGGAGGAAGGGAGGAGAGGATCTCGTCTCCCCTGTGGAGCCAGAAGAGGACCGCCGCAGCCACGAGTCCTCCCGCTGCTGGTGTAGGAAGGCCCTTGAAGCGGTAGTGGGACTCTTCCTCGTGGTCGGCCGTCTCCACGTTGAACCTGGCCAGGCGCATGACGGCGAAGAGGGCGTAAACCGCTGCGGTCATGAAGAGGACCCTGGGGTGCCGGACCAGGAAGGGCATGATCTTCCCCCCCTCCGTCTCCAGGAGGACCTTGGCCGCCGCCGCCGGGGCGACGCCGAAGGTGATGGCGTCGGAAAGGGAGTCCAGCTGGGCACCGAAATCCGTGGCCTGGTGGGTGAGGCGGGCCACCTTCCCGTCCAGGGCGTCGAAGAGCATGGCCAGGAAGATGAGGCCCACGGCCGTCTCCAGCCGGGAATTGAAGAGAGCGGAATCGGAGGCGGCGAAGGCCTGGGCCGCGTCGGCCACCTTCACGATGGCCAGGAAGCCGCAGAAGGTGTTGCCCAGGGTGAGGAGGCTGGGGAGGACGGCGATCTTCTTCAAGGGGAGTTCCTTTCCAGGGTCCTTCCAAGGACCGCCCGGCGGGACTGGGAAAAGAGTATCCCTTCCCTCCCGGAAGGAGACAATCCCCGGCCCGGCGGGACTACTCTCCTATGATCTTCACCAGGACGCGCTTGCGCCGCCTCCCGTCGAACTCCCCGTAGAAGACGGCCTCCCATGGGCCCAGATCCAGCCTCCCCTCCGTCACGGCAATCACCACCTCCCGGCCCATGACCTGGCGCTTCAAGTGGGCGTCGCCGTTGTCCTCCCCCGTAAGGTTGTGGCGATACCGGTCCAGAGGCTCGTGGGGGGCCAGTTCTTCGAGCCACCGCTCGTAGTCCTGGTGGAGGCCGGGTTCGTCGTCGTTGATGAAGACACTGGCCGTGATGTGCATGGCGTTCACCAGGCAAAGGCCCTCCCGGATCCCGCTCTCCCTCAAGGCCTCCTCCACCTGGGGCGTGATATGGACGAAGGCCCGGCGGGTGGGGGTCTGGAACCAAAGTTCTTTTCGAAAGGTTTTCATGAGCCTGACCTCAGGTTTTCGGGTCCGAAAAGAAATTCACGAGGAAAAACGGGATTCCTTCCGGTATACCGGACGGAAAGGGGAGAGACACGGAAAGAGGCGTCTTTCCCCCAGAAGGAAGGTGGAAAAGAGCGGCGACGTCAAGGATGCTCCGGGAAAAGGCCGAAACTCCCAAAGGGCTGCCAAGAGGATTGACCGGAAGGAATCCCCCCCTCCTGCAGGGAAGTCCCGGCCTCGCCCTTCGACAGACTCCTTACTGAGAAGAAAACTCCTGCCTGATGGATGGAATCGCATACTTGTTGATCCTTGCCCTGGCGGCGCCCGTCACGATTCTACTGGTGGAGACCGTGGCGGCCTTCCTTCCGGACGAGGAAAACCGGGAAAACCTCCCTCCCTCTCTCGAGGAGATGGATTGTGTCGTTTTGATCCCGGCCCACAACGAGGAAAAAGTGATCGGCCGCACCCTCTCGGCGTTGGAGAAAGCCTTGGGGCCTTCGGACCGGGTCCTCGTGGTCCTGGACAACTGCGACGACGGCACGAAAGAGGCGGTCGCCTCCCACCGCGTCGATTTTGTGGAAAGAAAGGATCCGGAGAAACGCGGCAAAGGATACGCCCTGGAGTTCGGCTTCCGGTCCCTGAAGGACTCGCCGCCCCGGGCCCTGGTGGTCCTGGACGCGGATTGCATCCCGAACGAAGGATTCCTTGTGGAGATCAAGAAGGCCCTGGTCACGAGGAATCGTCCCGTCCAGGCCCTGAACCTCATGAAGGCTCCCCCCGGATCACCGCCCCTCTGCCGGGTCTCCGAGTTCGCCTGGCTCTTCAAGTGCTCCATCCGCCAGAGAGGCCTGGAAAGACTCGGTCTCCCCTGCCACCTTCAAGGAACGGGGATGGGGTTTCTCTGGGAACACCTGGAGGGAGTGGACCTGGGCGGCGCCGAGCTGGCAGAGGACATGAAACTCGGCGTGGAGCTGGCTGAGAAGGGAAGGCCCGCCTGCTTTCATCCCAAGGCGGAAGTCGTGAGCTATTTCCCCTCCAGGAGGGAGAGTTCGAAAATCCAGAGAAGGCGTTGGGAACACGGCCACCTGGGCCTCATCCTGAGGAAGGTTCCCGCATTTCTCCTGAAATCCCTCTTTTCAGGAGATTTTCGTTCCTGCGCCTTCGCCATGGACATGGCAGTACCTCCCCTGGCGTTCCTGGCCCTTCTCCTGGGATCCGCCCTGGTCGCCGCAGGGATCCTGGCCGCAACGGGGGACCGGGGTCCCATCCTTGCGGCGGCGGGGGAAACGGTCCTTTTTTCCGGGACGGTGATCCTGGCGTGGTGGAAGGAAGGAAGGAAGATCCTGACTTTCAAGGAACTCCTGGCCACACCGATCTACATCGCTTCCAAGATGGGCCTCTACCTGGGTTTCTTTCTCGGAAAGGAAACCTCCTGGGTGCGAACCGACAGAGAGTAATCCCGGACCGCAGGGGCCGATGAGAACACAAGAATACGCCCGCCCCGGCCGGGACCCGGCCCCCCTTTCCCGGACATCCCTCCTTTTCCCTTGATCTCACTCCTCCCAGGACCTAGGAGTCCCCTCGGTTCCCTTCTCCTTCCGCCTTTCCTGGGAAAAAACCCTCCCCGGGAAAAAGGAAAGAGCAGGTCCCCCAGGCACAAGAACCGGAAAGCCCGCCGGGACCGGAATCGACCAGTTCCGGCCGGGTGGAACCAGGGCCCGGAACATTCGAGGAATCGCAATGAACATGGATCCACAGGAAATCATCCAAGCCGCAGTCCGCCTGGAAGAGGACGGCCGGGCCTTCTATCTCGACGCCGCCGCCCGGGCCGCCGATCCCAGGGTCAGGGAGGTTCTCGAAACCCTCGCCAGGGACGAAGAGAACCATATCCGCTGGATCCGTGACACCCTGGGGGTGGACAAGAGCGCCCGGGAGCTGAAGGAGGAGTCCTACGGCCGGGTGAAGCACGTATTCGCCCAGGCCCCGGAAGGCTCGAAGGAGGCCTTCCACCTCTCCAGGGACGAGTTGGAGCCCCTTCGCCTCGCCATGGGCAAGGAACAGCAGACCTGGCGGGCCTACGGGGAGTGGGCCGGGCTGGTGGACGATCCCGCCCTGAAGGAACTCCTGGCCAAGCTCGTAGAGGTGGAGAAGTTCCACGAGCACCTTCTGGAGAACACCCTCCTCTACCTGGAGGACCCGGCCTCCTTCCACCAGCAGGACGAAGGCTGGCTACTGGACGGAGGATGACCCAGGGCCCGCCACGGGCGGGGATCCGCCCCGATCCCGCGAAACCCGGCCTCGGCTCCTACAGGTAGTCCGGCTCGTTGCCCGGCTTCCACTTGATGTTGCATCCCGCGCTGGGTCTCTGCTCCCCCGGCACGGGCCGGCCCTCCAGGAGGGCGTCCAGGGCCCGCCTCAAGTCCTCCCCCGTCACCGGAATGTCGCTTCCGGGCCGGCTGGAGTCCATCTGGCCCCGGTAGACCAGGCGGAAATCCCTGTCGAAAAGGAAGAAATCCGGCGTGCAGGCCGCCTTGTAGGCCTTGGCCGTCTCCTGGGTCTCGTCGAAGAGGTAGGGGAAAGGATAACCGTATTTCTCCTTGTCCTCCTTCATCCTCTCCGGGCTGTCCTGGGGGTAGTTTTCCACGTCGTTCGGATTGATGCCGACCATGGCCACCCCCTTGGGCATGTAATCCCTCCCCAAGGCGGCGATCCCCTCCTTCACGTGGATCACGTAAGGGCAATGGTTGCACATGAAGACCACCAGAAGGGCTTCGGCCCCCTTGAAATCGTCCAGGGAGACCATCCTCCCCTCCGTATCCGGCAGCCGGAAACCAGGAGCCGGAGTTCCGAGAGGAAGACCCATCGTGGATTCCGTGAGCGCCATGGAGCGACCTCCTGTTTCCTGGAAAAGGGCTCCCCCTCTCCTATCCCCCGGAGACCAGGCCATAGTCCTTCTTGAAGTAGAGGAAGGCAAGGATCCAGCAGGCCAGGACGAGAACTCCTCCCGCCAGGGCCAGGAGATTCACCCCCCGGGACCACCTCCTCCCCTCACCCCCCAGGAGGGCCGCCAGGAGGAGGCCCGAGAGGAAGCCCGCGCCGTGGGCCACGTTGTTGACCCTAGGAACGAGCAGGCCGAAGAGGAAGCCGTAGGCGGCCCAGCCGAACATGGTCCTCTGCAAGGCCTTCCCGTAGATCCCACCCCGGCGGAAACCGAAGTAGAGGGCCGCCCCGATCCAGCCGAAGAGGGCCCCCGAGGCCCCGCCGCCCCCGATCCCGACGGGGAGGCTCGCCAGGTTTCCCGCCAGCCCCGTTCCAAGGAAGAGAAGGAAGGCCCGGGCCGGGCCGAAGAGGTTCTCCACCAGGGGGCCCACGTACCAGAGGGCCAGGCCGTTGAAGAAGAGGTGGAGGATCCCCAGGTGGACGAAGACTGCCGTAACGACCCTCCACCACTCACCGCCCCTGAGGATCATCGCCGGATCCTGGATGCCCAGGGCCCACTGGACGGCCGGATCCGGGGAGAGAAGGGAGAAGAAGCCGCCCCTCTCCAGCTGGGAGGGCGTCTTCTGGAGGAGGGAGAGAATCATCTGGACGACGTAGACCAGAAGGATGAACCCCAGCAGGGATTTCGTGAGATTCACCTCCCCCAGAAACCTCCCCGCCGCCCGCTCCAGGGCCCAGGCCCTTCCGAGCCTGGCGCCGCAGTGGTAGCAGGTCGGAGCGTTCCCCTCGGTGAGCCTCCCGCACTTGGGACAGACGACGGCGGCCACGGCCTTCCTCCTCAACCGGCGTACTTGTGCAGGCTCGAAAAGCTCGCCGGAAGATAGCTGAACAGCAGGAAACAAACGGCGATGCTCACCGCTCCCAGAAAGAGGACCGTATAGAGCTTTCCTCCGCGCCAGCCCGCCACGAGCCTGAGATGCAGGTAGATGACGTAGATGATCCAGGAGATGAGGGCCGCCACCTCCTTGGAATCCCAGCCCCAGTAACTACCCCACGCCTCCTGGCCCCAAAGGGAGCCCATCAGGAGGGCCGCTGTGAGGAAGGGGAACCCTACCGCCACGATGGCGTAGGCGAACCGGTCGAATTCCCGGAGCCAACGGGCCGTCTCCTCCGAGACCCGCCCGCCCCTCACCTTTTTGAGGAGGGAAACGCTCCACCAGGTGACCACTGCCACGCAGGCGATGGCCAGGGTGGCGTAGGCGAATGTGTAGGCCACCACGTGGGGTGCCATCCAGTAGGACTTCAAGGCGGGCGGGAGGACCGAGGCCGAATCGTCCTTGCCCATGCCGATGACCAGGAGGAGGGCCGTCGCCCCTGCCGTCAGGGCCGTGAAGAAATCGAAGATCGCCCCGGCGATCCTGGTGGACCGGAACTCCCTGAGGGCGAACCGGACGAGGAGGTAGCTGAAAACCAGGAAGGCCGAAACCAGGAGGAGCACCTCGTAGAGGGTCTGCCACGGCTGGTGCCCCACCTCCACCCACCGGGCCGCCACGGCGCCGGCCAGGAGGAACTGGAGGATCCAGGTCCCCGTGAGAGAGACCAGGGAGGCCCGGCGGGCCCCCTTCTCCCGGCCCAGGGCCCCGGCCGCGGCCGCCCCCAGGGCAGAAAGGGCCACCACCAGGGAGACCCAGAGGGAGACCCCGACCAGGAACCCCGTCACTCCCGCTCCGCCGAATCCCATCATGCCGCCTCCTCCCTTCCCCCGAAGCCCTTCTTGATGGGTATCGCCAGGAACAAGAGGACCGTCCCAAGAGCGATGAGCACGAGCCCCAGCTTCACCAGGTTCACCCCAGGATCCCAGATCACCTGGAAACCCGAGTAGTCCGGGTCCTCCGGCCTGGCGTCGCTCTGGTTGACCTGGTAGGCGCAGAGCACCCTGGGAACCCCCCGCACCGGAATCACGAGTGGATCGTTCACCCGGACGTCGTCCTGGGAAAGGAGCTTCTCCTTGCCCATGGCCAGCCACATCGAAAGGGGAAGGGTCAGTTCCCGGGGGATCTTGGCCAGCCAGAAGGAGGCCTCCTTCTCGCCGAAGACCCGGTCCAGGGCCTTGCAGAGGTCCTCCAGGGCGGCCTTCCTCTCCCGGGACGAGCGAAAGGCGCCGGCCTGGAGGGGATCGGTGTCGGCCCCCACTTCCTTGAGGACCCGCACGAAGGATTTCCAGGCTTCCTCCCCGAGAACGGGAGCGGCCAGGACCAGGCCGTCCCTGGTCATCCCCCGGGGCACGGAGAGGCGGAAGACCTGGAGACGGCTCCACCACTCCTGGGGCATGGCCCGGTTCTCCACCAGGCGCAGCACCAGGTTCCTGTCGTAGACGAACTCCTCCAGGGGGGACCGCTTCCCTTCCTTCTCCATGGAGACCGTCGTCGTGACCAGGGTGCAGGTCTTCCGGCCGGCCGGCCCCTCCACGGCCAGTTTCAAGGCCGCCGGATCGTCCCGGAACTTCCGCCCTTCACAGGGAAGGGGATCCACGACGTACCGGGGGCGGGCCGAAAGGAAGACCCGCTCCACCTTCCACCGCTCTCCACCCATTGCCACTTCGCCCCCCTCCTTCAGGGGACGGACATCCACGACCTTGTCGGCGGCGCAACGGGCGGCGAAGGAACCGGCCGGGCCCACCAGGAAGAGAAGCCTCTCTTCGGCCGGGGCGCGGAGGGGATCGAAATCCAGCCGTGCCCGGACCGAGGTGTAGACCGCCTTTCCCGGAACGGGCATGGCGTTGAGTCCTTCCGTGTGCCCCCCCCGGCTGAAGACGTAGAGCCCCCCCACACCTTTCGGGCCCTTCACGACCAGGGCCGCCGCCGGGTTGACCGGGGGCAGGCCCCGGTTCTTCTCCCTGTCCGGGACGGGATCGACCTTTGCAGGAAAACGGTCCAGAGCATTCCCGAAGATCCCCTTCCTCCCGCCCCAGGTCTCCAGGCTGAAGGAGTGCATAACCCTCCAGACCAGGATCTCCAGGTTCCCCTCGGAGGTCTTCAGCTTCGTCCGGGCCCCCTCCTCCAGGGGGATCTCCACCCACTTTCCCCCCTCGCCCTGCAGGCGGAGCCTGCCGTAGGAACCGAGTCCCTTGCCCCTCTTCCAGGCCTCCAGGGCGCTCCGGTCCTTGCAGGGAACCAGGACGAGCCGCTTCCCGCCGGGAAGGACCTCCTGGGCGGGCCGGGAGGAACCGGCCGTGAGGACCGTTTCTCTCCCGGGCTCCCCGGGCCTGGAGGGAACCCGGGAGAGGACCACCACCGGGCCGTTTCCCTCTCCCGGGGAGCGCTCCCAGACCCTCCGCACCTTCACCCGGGGAAGAAAATCCTCCATGGTGATCTTCCACCTGGCCTTCCCCTCGCGGTCCTTCAGGATCTCCAGGACCCGGCCCCTGTGGATCTTCTCCTCCGCCATGAATCCCTTGGAGAGGATACCTTCGGGAAGGAGGGAGGCCGCCTCTCCGCCTGGAAGGACCCCCACCTGGAGGCGGTAGTGGGGAAGGGCGCGGAAGGCGGCGAGCCTTAGAGCCAGGTCGTCCCGGAAGCGGGAGCGCCCGGGAAGGTCGGGGTCGGGCCGTTGCGACCAGAACCGGTCGCTCCCGTCCCTCACCCGGAGGGGAAGGCTCCCCCGGACCTCGAACCGCCGGCCCACGGCGGCTCCCAGGATGCAGAGGAGGACCCCCCCGTGGGCCCCCCAGAAGCCGACCTTCCGCCAGGTGATCCGGCCCGGCCGCACCAGGTTGAGGGCCATGCTCGCAAAGAGAAGGATCACCAGGGCGGCGAACCAGTCGGACTTCCAGAGGCGGGTCAGCTCCAGGGACTCGGCCGTCTCGTAGAGCCCTTCGTAGAAGGACCGGTGCCGGGCGAGGTGGCTCCGCACGCCGGCCTCCTGGACGGCCTGGAGGATCCGGGCCTTCGTCCGGTTCCAAACCTCCCGGGCCCGGCGTTTCCCGAAGATCCTCTCCTGGGCCTCCAGGTCCGGGCCCAGATCCAGGAGGACCCGGGAGACCACCCTTTCGGGCCGGGGTACGCCCCGTTCCCGGAGCCAGGCCTCCAGGGCCTTCCTCTCCCTTGGAGGAGAGGAAAAGCGGGTGAAGGGATGGGCCAGGTTCCAGACGAACTCCGCCTCCGCTTGGAGGAAGGTGGCCTTGAAGGTCCCGTCGTCGGCCCCTTCCCGCTGGGCGAAGAGGGTCCCCAGGATGGAGGCCAGCAAGAGGAAGACCAGGACGGAGACACCGAACTTCAAGGATTTCAAGAGGGGCTTCAGGCGGCTCCAGTGGAAGGAGGCCAGGGCCAGGGTCCCCCCCAGGATCCCCAGAAGCCGGACCGTCCCGGCGGCCCCCAGGGGCCGGCCGTCGAGGAAGAGGGAGAGGCCCGCCGACTCGGCCAGGGCCATCCCGGCCAGGATCACCAGGATGGAAGCCTTCCAGCCCGACAGGGGCCGGGCCGCTTCCGCCGGTTCGGATCGATCGGGGTTCGCCATCCTTGCTCCAGGAAAAGAAACCGCCCCGCCCGGGCCGGCGGGCCGGCCCGCTACCAGTCCCGTTCCAGGACGAAGCTGGCCATGCTCCTCAGGGCCTCCAGGGAGGTTTCTTCCCCGCCGAGGCCCTCCAGGGCGGCCAGGCCCGCCCTGGCGAAATCCCGGGCCTTCTCTCTCGCATAGGCCACACCCTGGGCCAGGTCAAACTTTTCCTCCAGGATCCGCCGCCTCTCCCCGGGAGGCACATCCCGGAAGACCCGGTCCAGCTCGGCCCGGCCCTCATCTCCGGCGGCCTGGAAGACACGGATCAGGGGAAGGGTCATCTTCCCCTTGGCGATGTCCGACCCCAGGGTCTTGCCCACCTTCTCCTCCTCGCCGGCCAGGTCGAGAAGGTCGTCCACCACCTGGAAGGCCAGTCCCAGGTTGTAGCCGTAGGAGCGAAATCTCTCCCGCGTCTCCGGGGAGGCTCCGGCGTAGTGGGCCCCCAGCTCGCAGGCCGCGCCGTAGAGGCTGGCCGTCTTGGCACCGATGATCTCCAGGTAGTCCTCCTCGGAAAGGTCGGTCTTCCCCTTGAAGAGGACCTGGCTGATCTCCCCCTGGCACACCGTCCGGGTCACCTCCCCCAGGACCCGCGAGCAGGTCTGATCCTCCAGGGTCGTGGAAACCGTAAAGGCCACGGCGTAGATGTAGTCCCCCAGGAGCAAGGAGGCCTCGATCCCGTAGAGGGTATGGAGGGTGGGGAGCTTCCGCCGCAAGGTGGCGTCGTCCAGGATGTCGTCGTGGATCAAGGTGGCCGTGTGGATCAACTCCACCACGGCGGCCACCCTGACGTGATCCTCCCCCAATCCTCCCAGGGCCTTCCCGGCCAGGAGGACCTGGGCGGGCCGGAGGCGCTTGCCCTTGAACCGGGCGGCGTGATCGAGAAGGGGAAGGAGTTCGGGCCTACCCGGGCGGAGCTTTTCCGCCAGGAAACGATCCACCCGGGCCAATTCGGCCTCCACGGAGGCCGTCAACTTTTCGAGTCCCACCACGTCTAGGCTCGGTCCTCTCCTCCCGCCCCGGGCTCAGAAGGGCGGTTGTTGTTGCTGTGTCGATTGCCCCTGGGCCTGGTTCTGGCCGGGAACCCCCGGAGCCTGGCCGGACCCCGGGGGAAGGGCCTTCTTCTCGTCCTCCCTGTCGGGTTCCCCCTTCAGCCCCTTCTGGAACTCCCGGATGCCCTGGGCGAGGGACCGGGCCACGTTGGGCAGGCGGTTCCCGAAGAGCAGGAGGGCGACGAAGAGGATAACGAGAACCTCCAGGTAACCCGGCATCCCCGTGAAAAACCCCATCATGTCTCCGACCTTTCCCTGGCCTCCCCGGATTCACTCTGAACCGGCGTAAAGGTCAGCCTGTTCTTGTCCCACCATTTCTTCCAGGCCTCGTAGTCGGGGCCCAGGTTCTGCCCCGTCATCCTGACCAGGAGAGCGTGGGCCTTCTCCCGGACCGAGGGATTGGACGAGGCCAGTGACGTCACCAAGTACGTTACGGCTTCCCTGGTGACCTTGAAGTTTTTTCCGTAGAGCGCCGCGTTGAAGGCGTCGAAGGCCTCCATGAGGTCCATGAACCGGGACTTCAACCGGTAGCGCTCCCTGATCATGGCCGCCACGTAGAAGAAAAGAAAGCCCACCAGGACCCGGACGAAGCCCGCTTCCCCCAGGCGCCGGATGGCCTCCCACCCCGGGAGGAAGGGAAGGAAGATGATGAGGAGCCCCAGGAAGACCGTGGACCAGACCGCGACCTTCCCCAGGGTCTCTTCGAGCCACCGGGCCTGGGGTGAGACGGATTTCATTTGGCTTCAAGGGCTTCCAGCATGGTCTTGCCGATGACCGAAGGATCCCGGGCCACTTTGACGCCGGCGGCCTCAAGGGCGGCGATCTTGTCCTTCGCCGTGCCCTTGCCGCCGGAGATGATGGCTCCGGCGTGGCCCATCCTGCGCCCGGGAGGAGCGGTGAGCCCGGCGATGAAGGAGGCCACGGGCTTGGTCATCTTTTCCTGGATGAACCTGGCCGCCTCTTCCTCGGCGGACCCTCCGATCTCGCCGATCATCACCACCCCTTCCGTCTGGGGATCCTCTTCGAAGAGGGCCAAGAGGTCCACGAAGCTCGTCCCGTTCACCGGGTCGCCGCCGATGCCCACGCAGGTGGATTCTCCCAGGCCCAGCTGGGTCAACTGCCAGACCGCCTCGTAGGTGAGGGTGCCCGAACGGGAGATCACGCCGATCTTCCCCTTTTTGTGGATGTAGGCCGGCATGATCCCGATGCGGCAGGCCTGGTCCCCTTCGCCGGGGGTGATGATCCCCGGGCAGTTGGGGCCGATGAGGCGGGTGGGCTTGCCCGCCAGGTAGGCCTTGACCCGGGCCATGTCCATCACGGGGATCCCCTCTGTGATGGCCACAACCAGCCGGACCCCAGCGTCGGCGGCCTCGCAGATCGCGTCGGCGCAGAAGGGGGCGGGAACGAAGATCACGCTCACCTCGGCGCCGGTCTTCTCCACCGCCTCGGCCACGGTGTCGAAAACGGGGACTCCCTCCACCTCGCCGCCGCCCTTGCCGGGGCTCACACCGGCCACCACCTTGGTGCCGCAGGCCAGGGAGTGATGGGCGTGGAAGGTGCCGTTCTTGCCCGTGATCCCCTGGACGAGGACCTTCGTATCCTGATCGACGAGAATGCTCATTTTCCACCCCCTTTGCCGGCAACCAGTTCCACGATCTTGCGGGCCCCTTCGTCCATGGAGGAAGCGGCCGTCAGCTCCAACCCTGAGGAAGCCAGGATCTCCTTGCCCTTCTCCACGTTGGTTCCCTCCAGGCGGACCACCAGGGGAACCTGGAGGCCCACCTCCCTGGCGGCGTCCACCACGCCCTGGGCGATCACGTCGCAGTGGACGATCCCGCCGAAGATGTTGACCAGCACGCCTTTCACGTTGGGGTCGGAGAGGATGATCTTGAAGGCCGCCGTCACCCGGTCCTTGTCGGCCCCGCCGCCAACGTCCAGGAAGTTCGCCGGCTCTCCACCGTAGAGCTTGATCGTGTCCATCGTGGCCATGGCCAGACCGGCGCCGTTGACCATGCACCCGATGTTTCCGTCCAGGGCGATATAGGAGAGGTCCCACTTGCCGGCCTCCACCTCCTTGGGATCCTCTTCGTTGAGGTCCCGGAGTTCGGCCACGTCGGGATGGCGGAAGAGGCCGTTGTCGTCGAAGTTGATCTTGGCGTCCAGGGCGAGGACCCGGCCCTCCTCGGTGAGGACCAGGGGATTGATCTCGGCCAGGGAGCAATCGAGTTTCACGAAGGCATCGGCCAGGCGGGTCATGATCTCCACGGCACCCCGGAGGACCTTGGGTTCACCCAGGCCGATCCCGAAGGCCAGCCTCCTCGCCTGGAAGGGGAAGAGCCCGAAGACCGGGTCGATCCTCTCCTTGAGGATCGCCTCGGGGTTGCGGGCCGCCACCTCCTCGATCTCCACGCCGCCCTCGCTGGAGGCCATCATGACCGGCGCCGACTGGGCCCGATCCACGGCGATGCCCAGGTAGAACTCCTTGGCCACCTTGGATCCCTTCTCCACCCAGACCTTCCGGACGATCCTGCCCTCGGGACCCGTCTGGTGGGTCACCAGGGGTTTGCCCAGCATGGCCTCGGCGGCGGCCCGGGCCTCGTCGGCCGACCGGACGAGCTTGACGCCTCCGGCCTTGCCCCGGCCGCCGGCGTGGATCTGGGCCTTCACCACCGCCAGGGGAGCTCCCAGGTCGGTGAAGGCTTTCGCCGCTTCTTCGGGAGTGGCGCAGACCTTCCCTTCCGGGACGGCGACGCCGAAACGCTGGAGAACTTGTTTGGCTTGGTACTCGTGGATCTTCATGTTCGTCCCACTGTTCAAGAACCGGGTGGAAAAAAGGGAATGAGGATGTTACCGCCTGGGGCGGGAACCGACAAAAAGAACGGAGGAGGCAGAGTTCCTCTTTCGTCTGGTCAGGGAGGCGGTAGGGTGGCGAGCGACGAAGGACACATCCTGGTCTGGCAGGAGATCGGCGACCTGGTCCGCCGGGGCGTGGTGAGACGGGAAGGCGGCGTTGCCCCGGCCCAGGTCCAGCCCGCGAGCCTGGACCTGACCGTGGGAAGGCGGGCCTGGCGGGTCCGCACGGGCTTCCTCGCCGGGAAGGAGCGGGTCTCCACCCGCCTGGAGGAACTGGCCCTGTTCGAAATGGACCTCCAAGGCGGAGCCGTCCTGGAGCGGGGCCATCCTTACATCCTGGAGGTGCGGGAGAAGCTCTCCTTGCCGGCGGGCCTCAAGGCCCGGTGCAACCCCCGCTCCTCCACGGGCAGGCTGGACATCTTCGTCCGGGTCCTGGCGGACAGGTGTCCCCGCTTCGACGAAGTCCCGGAAGGATACAAAGGCCCCCTCTACCTGGAGGTCGTTCCCCGCTCCTTCAGTGTCCGGGTGAAAGAGGGCCTGAGCCTCAACCAGGTCCGGTTCTTCACGGGCGATCCCAGGCTCACCGACGCTGAGCTTCGAAGCCGGGCCGCCCGGGATCCTCTCGCCCTGGACCCGGAGGGCCGTCCCCTGGCCCCCGAGGCCCTCACCGTGGAAGAAGGGCTCATCCTGGGCGTCTCCCTGGAAGCCCCGCCGGCGGGTCCGCCCGTCGTGGGCTACCGGGCCCGGCGCTTCAGCGGCTTGGTGGACCTCTCCCGGCCCGGAGCCCACCCCAAGGAAGACTACTGGGAGCCCATCCCCCCCCCGCCGGGAGGCCGGCTCATCCTGGAGCCCGAGGTCTTCTACATCCTGGCCTCCCGGGAGAAGGTCGTGGTCCCTCCCGATCTTGCGGCGGAGATGCTTCCCTTCGACGTGGGACTGGGGGAACTGCGCACCAACTACGCGGGTTTCTTCGACAACGGCTTCGGTCCGGCCCGGGCCGTCCTCGAGGTCCGGGCCCATGACGCCCCCTTCCTGGTCGAAGAGGGCCAGGCGCTCTTCAAGATGCAGTACTTCCGGACCGCCGCCCTCCCGGACCACCTCTACGGGGACCCCGCCCTGGGATCCCACTACCAGGAGCAGGGCCTGGCCCTCTCCAGGCACTTCAAGTAGGTTTCCGGTCCACCCGGAGATTGCGTAGTAGAGTATCCGGTGCAGGGTCTTCTTCCCCGTCTTTCCGGAAAAATCGACCTCCAGGAGGAGAGGTTTTCCCTCATTTCGTTTTCTCGACCGATCGATTTCCCGGAAAAACCCGAATCCCCCGGGCCCTTTCCTTTTTTCCCTTGTCCCAGGCTGGTTAGTTTTCTGCCAGGACCTCCCAATCCTCCCGCCTCCTGCCTTAACCTTCCCCTACCAGGTGAAAAGATTTCCTTCCTCCGGAGGCGTCCAGAACCATGAAGATCCTCGCATCCCTCTCCTTCGCCCTTCCCGCCCTCTTCCTGTTGCCGGCGGGTCTCCTCCCCGGCCAGGCGCCCGCCGCACCGCCCGAGGCCGAAGCCGGCCGGGCGATTCGCCTCTCCCCCACGGCCAGGGCGGTGATCCGGGAGGCCCGGAGCCACAGCAGGGTGATGGAATACCTGGACTACCTGGCCAATTCCATCGGGCCCAGGCTCACAGGCTCGGACAACCTCTACCTGGCCCAGCAGTGGGCCCTGGGGGAGTTCCGGAAGATGGGGCTGAAGAACTGCCACCTGGAGAAATGGAAGACCGTCCAGGTGGTCTTCGACCGGGGCCCCTGGTGGGGCAAGATGATCTGGAAGGAGAAGGGACAGGAGAGGCGGGCCTGCCTGGACTTCACCACCCCCGCCTGGTCCGCCGGGACCAAGGGCGTCTCCGAAGGGCAGGCCGTGAAAGGGCCTGCCTCTTCCGAAGAGTTGGAGAAGCACCTTTCCTCCTACCTCGGAAAGTGGGTGGTCATGCCCCCGGCACGCTCCCGGGGCAGGAGGGGAGGCGGCTGGGGATTCGGGGGCGTCCTGGCCCGGCGCCTCCTTTCCAAGAAGGTCCTGGGGGTGGTGATCGACGGAGGAAGCGAACTCCTCCGGATGAGTTCCCTTCCGGGTATCCGGTGGGACAAGATCACCTGGGAGACCCGGCCCACCGTCCCCCTGGTGAAGGCCGCCCGTTCCTCCCACCGGAGGATCTGGAAACTCCTCGAAGCCGGCGTGCCCGTGAAGCTCCGCTTCCACATCCAGAACCGGTTCCGCAAGGGGCCCCTGGACGTCTACAACGTAGTGGCCGACATCCCGGGAACCGAAAAGCCCGGCGAATACGTGATCGTCGGCGCCCACATCGACTCCTGGGACGGCGCCACCGGCTCGGTGGACAACGGTTGCGGCGTGTCCACCACCATGGAGGCGGCCCGCCTCCTCGTGAAGGCCGGGGCCCGGCCCGGGCGGACCATCCGGTTCATCCTCTTCGGCGGCGAGGAGCAGGGCCTTCTCGGTTCCCGGGCCTACGTGAAGGCCCACAAGGACATCCTGAAGAAGATCTCGGCCGTGCTGGTCCACGACGGAGGGACCAATTACATCTCCGGGATCACAGGCACTCCCGCCATGAAGGCCGACCTGGAGAAAGTCTTCGCCTTCGCCTCCCTCCTGGATCCGAAGAAGCCTTTCCAGGTGGGGGTCCGGAACGGCCTCAGCGGCGGCGGCAGCGACCACGGGGCCTTCCTGGCCGCAGGGGTGCCGGGTTTCTACTGGCGCCAGTCGGGAGGGTTCAACTACAACTACATCTGGCACACCCAGAACGACAATTACGAGCAGGCCATTCCCGGCTACCAGGTTCATTCCTCCATCGTCGTGGCCCTGGGCGCCCTGGGCCTGGCCGACCTGGACCATCTCCTTTCCCGGGAGAAACTGCGGGCCCCCAGGTCCGGGCGGAGAAGGAGCCTGGGGTTCCGAATGGACGGACTTACCGTCAAGTCCGTAACACCGGGAAGCGCCGCCGCGAAATCGGGCCTCCAACCAGGGGACCGGTTCCTCGAAGCGGCGGGCAAGAAGGTCGAGTCCAGGATGGACCTGCTCATGGCCATATTCACGAACGGCGGGAAGGCGGAAGTCCTGGTCCTCCGCAAAGGAAAGAAGGTAACGCTCACCCTGGACCTGACCTCCTTGAGATCTCCCCGCCGCAGAGGCCCGGGGAGGAGAGGTCCCAGGCCCCCCAGGGTCCGCCGGAAGGGGTGACCGGCCGGCGGACCGCCCCGGGACGGCCTTCACCCCCCCAGAATCTCCCGGAACAGGAGGGCGTTCGCCGGGGCCCGGCACTTCACGTCGTTGTTGAAGAAGGCGTAGAGGGTCCGGCCCTTCATGTGGGGTTTCACCCTTTCCGCCCAGGCCTCCAGTTCCTTCCTGGAATAGTCGTAGTCGTAGAGCCTCTTTCCCTCGCCGTGAAACCGCAGATAGAGGAAGTCCCCCGTGGGGATCACCTCTCCCGGGAGGCGAGGGTGGCTCACGGCGACGAAGGCCGCCTTGAACCGGGCCAGGACATCCACGGCCTTCCCCTCCCACCAGCTCTTGTGACGGAACTCGACGGCGTGGCGCACCCCGCCCGGAAGGGAGGCGAGGAAATCCTCGAGCCTGGGAATGTCCTCGTGCAGGGAGGGGGGCAGTTGCCAGAGGATCACCTTCAAGGTCCGAAGTCCCCCCACCCGGTCCAGGAAGGCCCGGAGCGGCTCGGCGCAATCCACCAGTTTCTTCAGGTGGGTCACCCGCCTGGGCCCCTTCACCACGAGGTGGAAGGAGGGGGGGAGCCTCCGGTTCCATCCCAGGATCATCCCCCGGAAGGGAAGGCGGTAGAAGGTGGAATTCACTTCCACCGTATCGAAACGTTCCGCATAGAAGACCAGGCGGTCCGCCCCCTGGACCTCCGGCGGGTAGAAAGGGCCGGTCCACTCGTCGTAGGTCCACCCCGAGGTTCCTACGTGGATCCAGGGCCGTCCCATGGTCCGGTTCCTCCCTACTCCTCCCCGGCCGCGGGCGGCGGGCCCCCTCCCCGGGCGAGCTGGGCCGGGTTCACCTTGGAGGGATCGAACCGCCGGGCCGAGCGGATCATCTTCTCCAGGGTCTCGTCGAAGGAGGCCTTCGCTCCCCGCTTGAAACGCAGGGGATTCACCCTGGCCACGACGAAGACCTTCAGGTAGGGACTCTCGAAGCCCTTCTCCTTGAGGGCCGCCACGGCCTCCGAGACGGCCTGGTCCAGCTCGAAGAGGGACTCGGCCCTCTTTTCCCGCGTCGCCAGGGCCTTGGGAAGAGGGGATCCCAGGAAGGAGTCCACCCTCTTCAGCACCGGCTGGTAGGCGCTCCCTGCGAAGCGGGCCTTCTTCTCGTAGCAGCACCCCAGGGTAAGGAAGGAAGGCTCCTCGAACTGGTCCTGGAAGGCCCGTTCCGGCCTGGGATCCAGCTCGGCCAGGTCCCGGGCCATGCGGATCACCTCGAGTGAGCGCTCCCTCAAGTTGTGGGCCCTCTCGGTGTTGAGAGCCAGGATGCGGTAGGCCATCTCCTTCTCGGGAAGCACCAGGGCCGTGATCGACTTACCGCCCAGACTCTTCAATGCAGCCAGCCTGTGGTTTCCGTTGGGCGTCCAGAACCGGCCCTCCTCTCCCATCACGGTCACGATGGGGTCGAGGAACCGGTCCAGCCGGTCCATCACCTTGGCCAGGCGCTCCACGTGGGGGGCCGATAGGTCCCTCTGGAAAGGCGTAGGCTCCACCTTGTCGACAGGAAGCACCGCCAGGACCTGCCACTTTCCCCCCAAAGGATCCCGGAAGACCGAGAGCACCCGCCCCCCCCGGGCCTCCACTCGGGAGGCGAACTCCCGGATTCCCGCCGGCACCCGGCCCGAACCCGCCTGGCCCGGCGTAAGCCCCCGGGAAAAAGCCGCAACCATCCTTCGCCTACCCATCCTGCCACATCCTGCCGGGAAGAGTTTTATAACGAAGATCCTGCCGGATCCTGCCGGGAGGAGTTTTATAACGAAAAGGGCTTTCTGCGAAGTCGGCTCGCCAGGTCCTTCCGCCCGGTCTTCTCCAGGGCTTCCAGGACGTACTTCCTGTTCCTCGGAACTCTCCATTGGGCCAGGGCCAGGTGGAGGCGCCTCTCGTGGTCCCCCCGGGCCACGTAGAGGGGCCGCCCGTCCCGGGGATCTCTTCCCGTCCAATACATGGCGGCCGACCTCGTCATAGGCAGGGGAAGGAAGACCTGGACCTGCTCGGGACTGTAGTTCCGCCTGCTCAACTCGTCGAAGAGTTCCACCGCCTCGACCAGGTCCGTCCCCGGGTGGGCGACCAGGAAGTAGTTGGAAAGGTGGACATCCAACCCCATGGAACGAACGACCGCCCTGAACCTCTTCTCGAACTCTTCGTAACGCCGCCAGGATGGCTTGTTCATGGCGGTCAAGGTCTTCGGGCCGCAATGTTCGGGGGCCACCTTGAGCTGGCCCTTTACGAACCGGGCGCAAATCCTCTCCAGGGACTTCCCGTCCAGGAGATCGAAACGCGGGCCGGAACCGACACCTATCGAAACCACACCTTGGAGACGGGAAAGCCTTTCCAAGAGCTCCACCCACGCCCGGCTTCCCCGGGGACGCAAGGCAGGGCAAGGGGTCTCGCCGAGGCAGGCCTTGTCCCTGCAAGGATCCCCCTTCTCGAGGTTGGGGCAGGAAAGGCCGTACATGTTGGCCGACGGCCCCCCGATGTCGGAAACACGCCCTTTGGACGACGGAGTGTTTACGATTCTCAGGATCTCCCGCTCGATGGATTCCGCGGTCCTGGAGACGATCCAACGCCCCTGGTGCAGTGTCAAGGCGCAAAAGGAACAATCCCCGGCGCACCCCCTGTGGGCCGTGACAGAATCCTTCACCACGTCGAGGGCCGGAACGTGCCCCTCATCCCTGTGGACGGGATGGACCTCCCTTGTGAAGGGAAGGTCGAACCAGCGGTCCAACTCTTCCGGAGTCTCAGGCGGCGCCGGGGGTTCCACCAGGACCGCCCTGCCGGGCGCCCCTCCCCGCTGAACAAGCCTGGCACCCCCCGCCCGGAGTTCCTTCTCGAAGACCGCCTGGGCCTCCAGGAAGGCATCGTCGTCGTCCCTGACATCCTCGAAGGAAGGCAACTCCCGGACCCCCTCCCCACGGGGAATCTCATCGAGTGCCACGGACCTGGCCGTCCCGGGGATGCCCCCGAGATCTCCGCCGCCGGCGAGCCTGCGGGCCGCCTCCAGGATCGCAGCTTCCCCCATTCCGTATACTAGGAGGTCGGCCCGGGCGTCGAGGAGGAGACTCCGCCGCACCTTGCCCGACCACCAGTCGTAATGAGCCAGCCTTCTCAGGCTCGCCTCGATCCCCCCCAGGACCACCGGGACCCCGGGCCAGGCCGCACGGCATGCCTGTGCGTAAACCAGGCAGGCCCGGTCCGGCCTCCCCCCTGGTTTCCCTCCTGGCGCATATGCATCACGGGGCCGCCTGGCCTTCCAGGCGTTGCGATTGGCCACCAAGGAGTCGAGATTTCCCCCCGTCACCCCGAAAAAGAGCCGGGGCCGGCCGAAACGGCGAAAGGCCTCCGGATCCCGCCAATCGGGCCGGGGAAGCACGGCCACCCGGAACCCCTCCGATTCCAAGGCCCGGGCCACGGCGGCCGCCCCGAAAGAAGGGTGGTCCACGAAGGCGTCGCCCGACACCAGGACCACGTCCACGTCCCGCCATCCCCGGGCCCGGACCTCCTCCGGACCGGCGGGGAGATGGTCCCGGCCGGGCTTCATGGAGATAGGTCTTATCCCACGCGGAACTTCCCGGATTTACGCATCTTACGTCGGATCACCTTCTTTCCGCCCTTGGTCTTGGACCTGGTCCGGAAGCCCACCATCTTCTTCCGCTTCGCCTTGGAGTTCCTGACGTTCACCTGCATGATCGCCCTCCTGGAGGGTTGGATTCTTTTCGAAAAGGTCCGGCTTTCTATCTCCCACCCCCCCTTTCCGTCAAGCCCGGGATTGCCTAGGATCGTTGTCTTTGGTTCTTTTCTCCCCACCCCAGGGAAAGGAGGTCCCTAGATGAAACGCTTCTTCATGCCTCTTCGTTGGACCCTTCTCTTTCTCCTCCTCCTTCCGGCCTCCTGCGTGGTGAACCTGGTTTCCTTCCAGGTTCCCCCGGCGGTCCTCCCGGGTCACCCCTTCATGGTGACCATCCGGGCGCGGTGGCAGAAAGGAACGGGCGGCAACCATGCCGGCGCGGTCCTTCAACTCCCCCGCAACTTCCAGATCATCTCCTGGTGGACCGACAGCGGAAAGATCACCAGGGACGACCCCGCCATCCTGGGCCTCTACCGGGCCGAGCCAGGACACTTCCTGGCTTCCTTCTCCGGAACCGGAACCCAGAGTATGCGTAACCCCATTACGCTCCGGGTTCTCCTCAGGGCACCAAAGGCCACCGGGACCTGGATCTTGAAGACAGCCCTTGCAGGCCAGGAGAAATCCGGCTGGCAGGCCCAGGATCCCAAGGGCGTAACCAGCTTCGCCAAGATCACCAAGCCCCCCTATGCCGCCCCCGTGGTGGCCACACCCAGGCTTCCGTATACTGACTTCCGGGCCGTCTACGAGGGCCTGCCCGCCCTGGACGGAAGCAACTGGTCCGGCGTGGCCTGGGCCGACGTGGACCACGACGGCAAGGAAGACCTGGGCTGCGTCGCGCGCCTCGGAAACGGCCCCCACGTGTATCTCTCCAAGGGCGACTCCTTCCGCGGCGGCGCCCTGAACCCCAACGGCGGAAGCGGCCGGTCCGACGTGGCCTTCGGCGATTTCGACGCCGACGGAAACCCCGACCTGGCCTGCGCCAACGGTGAATGCTGGTTCGGTGACGGCAAGGGCGGCTGGGTCAAGTCGACGACGGGAATCCGGCTCCGCGGCGCCATGGAAGGTGTCGCCGTGGGCGACGTGAACCACGACGGTTACGACGACGTGATCTTCACGGGTCACCTCAACGACCACGTGCAGTGCTTCCTCTCCGACGGCAAGCGCGGCTGGAAGGAATCCAGCAAAGGCCTCCCAAATTCCTCGGGCGGAATGTCCGCCGGGGGGCACAAGTGCATGCTCTTCGACGTAAACGGCGACGGGAACCTGGACCTGGTGTGGACCAAGTTCATGGCCCCCGACGTCTGGGCCGGCGACGGCAAGGGCAACTGGAAGGCCCTCGGAGCCGGCCTCCCCAAGGCCCAGTTCTGGGGCGTGACCACCGGAGACATCGACAACGACGGAAAGATGGAGATCATCTTCGGCTCCTACCAGCAGGCCACGGGCCAGCTCGGGGGAGGGGTTCGGATCTACCGGTGGGATTCTTCCAGGAACGCCCTGGTGGAGGTCACCGGCACGGGTCTTCCCACCAAGAACCTGGACACCCTGGACGTGGCGGCCGCGGACTTCGACGGCGACGGAAACCTGGACATCATCTTCTCGGCCTACCTGAACCGGACCCTCTTCAACGGAATCCTGGCCTACAGGGGCGACGGGAAGGGCCACTTCACCAAGTGGAACCCCACGGGCCTCTTCCCGAGCGGTGCCTACCGTTACATCGAGGGCCTCGAAGCGGGAGACATGGACGGTGACGGGTGGCCCGACCTGGCGGCGGCCTTCTACGCCCAGGGGATCATAGTCTTCCACAACGAGCATACGGGCTTCCGGACCTTCGGAGAGGCCTGTTCCGGCGCCCTTCCCAGGAGCCCGAGGCAAGGTTTCCGCGGATCCCCAGCCGTGGGCTCCACCAACTCCGCCTGGACCCTCAAGGACGCCCCCGGGAAAGCCTCTTTCTTCCTGAACCTGGGGATCAGCCGGTCCCACCTTGCGGGAAAGCCCATCCTCCCCTTCTCCCTGGCCCCGTTGGGGGCACCGGGCTGCTACCTCAGGGTGGCACCGGTCCTCTTCTTCCCGGGCCGGGCCGACTCCTCGGGATCGGCCGTCTTCCACATCCCGATCCCCAACAATTCCGCCCTCCACGGCGCCCTGATCTACAGCCAGTTCCTGGTCTCCGCCCCAAAGGCGAATACCATGGGCCTGGTCCTCACGGAGGGTGGAGCCCTAAGGATCCAGTAGCCCCACGAAAGGAAGGGGAGCCCGGGCCGCGGGCCCGGGCTCCCCTTCCCCGGTGAATTCCGATCACGAATCATCATTCATGTACCAAAACCTAGAGCGGCACTGGAACCTCAAGAAACCCTGACCTAATCTCTCGGAACCCAAGGATCATTCCGGACCACGACGACCGAGAGGAGAATGTGCCTATGAATCGAAAGACCGCTTCCTTCCTTTTCCTGGGGGCCGTAGCGGGGATCCTGGGCTGGAACGCCGCCGTGACCCAGGTCCTGGCTCCCTGCGGGAAACCCGCCGCCAAGGCCAAGGCCGCGCCGGCCGCCGCCCGGGCCGCCGCCCCCTCCCCCGCGCCGGCCCTCGGCCCGGGAAGGCTCCTCCTTCCCGGCGAGAGGGCCCTGGACTTCCAGCTTCCCGCCGTGGTGGGAGACCAGATCCGTATGGTCAAGCTCTCCGACTACAAGGGAAAGTGGAGGGTCCTCTGCTTCTACCCGGCGGACTTCACCTTCGTCTGACCCACCGAACTGGGCGCGGTCGCGTCCAAGTACGACGTCCTCCAGAAACTCGGCGTCGAGGTCATCGCCATCAGCACGGACACCCACTTCTCCCACTGGATGTGGAAGAAGACCTCCCCAACCATCGCCAAGGTTCCCTACGCCATGGCCTCCGACCCCAGCGGCGCCGTAGGCCGGGCCTACGGGGTATGGAACCCCGCCACCGGTCTCATGCGCCGGGGAAGATTCATCATCGATCCCGACGGGATCATCCAGGCCGTGGAGGTCATGACCGATCCGGTTGGCCGCAATGTGAACGAGTTGATCCGCCAGATCCAGGCCTTCCAGGCCGTCCGGGCCAACCCGGGCAAGGCCTGTCCCGCCGGCTGGAAACCCGGTGAACCCATGATCACCACCGGCAAGGACGACATCGGCCGATACTGATCCGGCCCGACGGGTGACCGCGCAGAAGGCGGTCCCGGCCAAAGAGAGGGGGGAACCCGCAGCGGCGGGTTCCCCCCTCTTGTCCACTCTACTCCGGAAGGCGGGAATCCCGGGCCCCGGCGCCCCGTCCCGCCCTTGAGATCAAAGGCTGAAGACCACCCTCATCTCCCGGACCTCGAGGTCCTGCCCCGAAGGCAACTTGGAGGTGTCCAGGATCAGGACGAACCGCACGGCCAGCGGGGAGGGGGAGAAATCGTTCAGGTCCGCCGCCTTGGAGACCCACTTGCTCAAGGTCCCGGGCTTCCCGCTCTGGTCCAGCCTGGTCCCCTGGAGGAAGACCGCCACGGGAGTGCTTCCCAGGACGGGCAGGATTCCCTTGGAGGAATCGTCGGAATAGACGACCGTCTTGTTCCCCTGCTTGACCGTCACCTCGAAGCGCAACCACCGGACCTTCACCTGCATGGTGTTGTACCAGGTGGACCTGGCGCCCGAGACGGGCCCCTTCTCCAAAAGAAGGCCGGAATTGTCCTTCGTCGCCGCAGGAACGAATCCGGTAAGAGAGGTATAAGGGATCACTGGGTCGTGCTCGATCCGGATGAACCCCGGCCCGCCCGACCCTCCCGTGGAGGTCCATCCCAGGAAGGCGGTCTTCACCGTGCTCCCCTTTCCGCCGGAGACGTCCACCTTCCCCTGGACCTGGGCCTTCCCCTGGACCTGGAGCAGGACCGTTCCGCCCGAACCCCCGCCGCCGGGAGAGGCATCGGTTCCGCTCTTGGGGATTCCGCCGGCCCCGCCCTTGGAATAGATGGAGCCGGTGGCTCCAAGGGAGAAGTCCCCGCCGGCCTGGAGCAGGAGAGCCCCGCCTCCGCCGCCGCCGCCTGCACCTACGTGCCATTGGACCGTGCCGCCCGTGTAGGAGCCCGAGGGATGGATCCCTGCTCCGCCCCCTCCGGCCCCTCCCACAAGGAGCTGGAGACTCGAGGCCACCGTCGAAGAGAGGGGAAGGAGGGGGAAGGCCTTTCCCGCCGCGCCGCCGGGCCCAGCCTCGGAGGGAGGGTTGAAAGAGACCTTGGAACTCCCGGGAGTCCCGGCCGTCGTGTATCCGGCCCCGCCACCGCCTCCGGCGACCTGTTGGCTGTAGGTCGAATACCAGTTGTAGGTCACCTTCTTGGGATCGGCCCCGGCCGGATTGGCCGGGCTCCCCTTTCCGCCCGTTCCGGCCGCCTGGGAAGCCCTGGGGTGGCCCGGGGGAACCGCCAGGTCCCCCCCGTTCCCTCCATCCACGGATCCGAAGTTGGGCTGGCTTCCGCCCTTTCCGCCCGAAGCGCCCCCGGGCCCGCCCTTTCCGCCGACCCCGCCGGTGCGGACCGTCGCCGATCCGTCGGTGATGGGCCCGGCCTGACCCGACAGATCCAGGGTGCCGTCGATCTTGCAGACCCCTCTCACCAGGATCTTCGCCGGGTGGGAACCGGTGAACTTCAGGGTCGCCCCGGCGGCCACGATCAGCCTTGAGAACTGGAACACCCCGTCCGTCACGGTGACGGCCTTGCCGGTCAGGGTCTTGGATGCGTCGAAAACCTGGTTGTCCGTGTTCAGGGTCACCGTCCCGGAGGAGACCACCAGCTCTCCCAGGATCCCCGACCCGCCCAGCTTCCCGGGCGAAAGGGCACCGTTGCCCCAGGACGCGCCGGAGGCCTCCTTGTCCAAGTGGGTCGCATCGGCGAACTTCTCCGAGATCCAGGCTGTATATCCGGCCCCGTCCTCGGTGAGGAAGGAAACGATCGCCGTGGAGGGATCCAGGGGTTTGCCGACCACGTCGTGGATCTTCGAAGGGTTCGCCGTGATCCAGACCTTGGAATTACTCGGCAGGAGCCGGCTCGGCGTAAATTTGAGATAGGTTCCGCCCGTCTGGGAATCCACGCCGGCCTCCCGCTTCCCGTCGAGGGAAAGCCTGTTGCTGTAACCCGTTACCTCCACTTCGAACTTGATGTTCGCCGGGTCGAGGACCTCGTTGGGCATGACCACCTCGTCGAACTGGAGGACGATCACCGTGTCCAGCCTGGCCTTGTCCTTCTTGGGGTCGTGGATCACGGGCACCTTGAGGCTCATCCTGGGGGGGGCGTTGTTGAAGTCCACCGGATCCAGGTTCGTGTTGAGCTCCCAGACGAAGCCCCTGTGGAGAGGCTCGCCGCCCACGGCCCGGACCGTGGCGCCCTGTCCGGCCCCGGGGATGGAGAGAAGGTAGGTCGCCCCCTTGATGAACCCGAACTGGACCTTCCCGTTGACGAACTTCACGTCCGGGTAGAAGACGATCTTCTCCCCCTGGACCACCACCTTCCCGGACGCGAGCTTCCCCTCCCTGGTTTTCAGACTGAAGGTCCGGGATGTGACGGAAGAAGGCTCCAGGGTCCGATTGAAACGGACCGTAACCGGCACGTTGATGGGATGGCTGGTCCTGCCCGGGTTGGGCCTGTCGAGCTGGCTCTCGAAGCTCGTTCCCTCGATGCGGAAGAAATCCTGGAAGGTGAAGGCCGAGGGGAGGGTCGCCACCTGGTGATCGGGGTTCTCCACCTGGACGTTCACCGTGCCGGCCCGCCCGTAGGGGGTGACGGCCACGATGGTCCTCTCGTCTTTCACGGTCACCTCCCAGCAGGGGGATCCGCCGAACCGGACCGTCGCTCCCGGCTGGAAGTTCCTCCCCTTCAAAGTGACCTTCGTCATCCCGTAATTGGGCCCCTCCGTGGGATGGATGGACTCCAGGAACGGCGCCGTGGTCTCTTCGTAGGTGAACCCCCCCGGGAGGACGGCCGTCTTGCCGTCGTCGTTCACCACCTTCACGTCCACCCTTCCCGCCTTCCCGGGAGGGGTGAGGACCTTGAGGGCCGTCGTGGAGAGGAGGAGGACGTTCTCCGACTTGTTCAACCCGAAGAAGACCTGCAGGTTGTCCGGGTCGTTGGGGTCGTCCCGGAAGTCCTTCCCCGTGATGATCACCGTGGTTCCCCCCTCGATGGGGCCCTTGTTGGGAAGGACCTCCAGGATCTGGGGGGCACCTGGAGCCTTCAAAGCCGGCGCGCTCCCTCCCCCGCCGCTGTCGGAAGAACAGGACTGGGTGAAAGGAAGGGCCAGGAAAAGCACACCAAGCGGCAGGAACCGGAAAAGACGATGCATAGGAGCCTCTCGGAAATAGGTTCCGTTTCTTCGAAGGAGTGTCTCCAAAGGACACAGTCCGGGCGCAGATTTCTACCTTAGAAAATTACCCCCCCATCTCCCCACCGGCAAGCGACCCCCCCTTTCCCCCGGCCTGGAATGAACCGCACCCCCAAGAAAGCCTAGGGTTCGTAGAAGATCTTCAGGTCTTCCACCACCAACTCCGTCCCCTTGGGGAGGAGACCCTTGTCCAGGGAGATCACGAAACGCACCCCGTTGGGAACGATCCCCCCGGCAGGCGCGAGTCCCGCCGTAGTGGGACTCCAAGGGAGGTACCGGGGCGCCTTGCCGGGACGCACTTCCACCCCCTGGAAGACCAGGAAGACCGGCGTCACCCCGGGGACAGGGAGAATCCCCCGGGAAGGATCGTCGGAATAGACCCGCACGGACTTTCCCTCCCGGACCTTGAGCACGAAGGCCCGGAACCTGGGCAGTACCGCCTTGGCCCGGTAGACCTTGGAACGGGCCGCCGTGACCGGATCGGAGGTCTCCAGTTTCCCCGCCATCTGGGGCACCTGTACCTCCTTGGGAAAGACCCCCGACTCCAGGAGCTTCACAGGGAAGACCGGATCGGTCTCGAGCCGGAAGAAACCGGCTCCCCCGTCCCCGCCCCGGACCTCCAGGCCCGAGGCGGAGTCCTTCAGGATCCCGCCCTTGCCGCCCGAGACATCCACCTTTCCTCCCAAGAAGAAGGCGCCGGCACACTGGAAAAGGATCCCTCCGCCCGATCCTCCCCCGCCTGGAGCGGAGAAATGCTTGTTCCCCACAGCGCCCGAGCCGCCCCGGGAGGAGACCAGGCCCTTCCCGCCGATCCAGATGTCTCCGCCCGCCCGGATCAGCAAGGCTCCGCCTCCGCCTCCGCCTCCGCCGGCGGAACGCCAGTCCACCATGCCCCAGAGGTTCTTCTCGTTGTCGTAGGGATGGGCTCCGCCACCGCCCCCGCCGGCTCCGCCCAGAAGGAACAAGTCCTGGGAGGTCATCCCCTGGACCAGGGGAAGGACGGGGAAAGTCTTTCCCGGTTTCCCCGGCGCCCCGGCGTTCAAGGAAGGATTGAGGACCGAGAGGACCTTCCCAGCCGTCCCGGGAAGATAGAGGGATCCTCCCCCGCCGCCGGCGGCGATCTGGCGGGAGAGCATCCTGCTCCCCACCTTCTCGTAGCGCACATCCTTGGCCTCTCCGCTGGGAGGGCATCCAGGCGCCCCCGCCCCCCCGGTCCCCTTGGCCTCCTTCCACCGGGGATGCCCTTGGGGCACCCAGGCGTCCCGGCCGGGGAAGCCCGCCACCTGGCTGAAGAAAGGCTGGCCTCCCCCTTGGCCGCCCCATCCGGCGCCAGGCCCGCCCTCGGCACCCTCCTGGCCCCGGGGGACATAGGGGTGGCCGTCGTAGGGAAGGGCATCCAGGCCGTCACAGACCAGCTCCCCCCGGATCACCACGTCGCCTGCCACGAAGATCCGCACCGGATTGGTCCCCAAGAAGACCACCCGGGCTCCCAGGGGAATCTCGAAACGCTGAAAGAAGAAGTCCCCGTTCCGGACCCGGATGGCTTGACCCGAGTGGGTCCTCTCTCCGGGCCATAGAGAATTCTCCGTCCGGATCAAAAGAGTCTTCCCCCGGGGCGCCACGAACTCCCCCAGGATCCCCGGTCCGCCCAGCCGACCGGGCCGGAGCCCAGGATTCCCTCCGTAGGCCCAGCTCGCCCCGGAAGCCTCCTCGTCCTCCATGGAGGAGTCCCGGAAAGTCTCTTCCAGGACCAAGGGCTCTCCGCCGTAGGACTCCGTGGCGAGTTCGATGGAGAAGGAAGGATCCAGGGCCTTTCCCGAAAGGTCCCGGACGTTCCCCGACACGCTGAGCCGTACCTGCCCCCGGGAAGGAAGCAGGCCATCGGGGGTCAGGGCCAGCAAGGTGGCCTGCCTCTCCAGGTCGAAGCGCACTTCGGCCCTGGCGGGAAGACGGACCCAGTCCCCCGAGGCGCGCCGCCCCTCCAGGGTCCAGCCCGACCCGTCCAGGAGTGCCTGGGGCTCCACGAATTCGCTGAAGGCCACCACCAGGAGGGAATCCAAGGGGACGGGCCTCTTCTCGGGGGAGAGAAGCCGGGCCGAAGGAGCCTTGCCGTCGGGATCGGCCGGGGCCTTCCCCACTTCCAGGAGGGCTCCCAGGTCGGAGGCCAGGGCCGCCCCGGCCGCCGACCGGATCCCCCCCGCCCGGATCCGCAATTCGTATTGGGCCCCCGGCTCCAGGCCGAAGGCCAGGGCCTTCCCGTTCCATCCAACCTCGGGAAGGAAACGCACCGACCGGCCCTTCACCTGGAGGACCCCCCGGGCCGCCTCGCCGCTCCCGGTCCTGGTGACCGAAAGAGCCCGGGAATCCACCGAGGCCGGGTCCACATCCTTGTCGAAGGTGAACTCCAGGGGAAGGTTGGGGGCCACCCGGCACCGTGCGCCCTGGGCGGTCAAGTCGCAACCCAGGCTGGAGGAAAGGAGCCGGAGAGGTCCGCCGGCCCCCGCCCCGGGTGCCGCCCCCCCTCCGCCGCCGCCTCCCCCGCAGGAGACGAGAAGTCCCAGGCCAAGGACCAGGATTCCTTTTACCGGCGTGTGCATCCCACGTTCCTCCAGCTTCCGGTGGGAAAAGGGGCGATCCCTCTCAAAAAAGCGGAAGGAGGACCCCCCGGAAAGACAAGAAAGGATACTTCACTCGCAACAAGCCCGGAGGTAAAGCCCCAACCAGGTCTCCCCCTTCCCGGGTCCCCAGGTTCCGCCTTACCCCCGGGAGACAACACTTTCCTCGCACCGGCCCAACCTGGGACGTATGATGGGACCGGCATTCCAGGCAGAACACCGGGTAGGGCCGGTCCGCCCGGGCGGACCTCCTTTCCCCCCTTCCCCGGCGTCCCCGCCGGGAGGCCAAGGAGGAGCAGGCCTTTGTCCGAACTGAGAAAAGACCCCATCACCGGGTGCTGGGTGGTGCTGGCGGCCGAAAGGGGTCTCCGGCCCAGGCCGCCCGACTTCTCCCGGGAGACCACCATCCCCCGGCCCTCCTTCTGCCCCTTCTGCCAGGGCCACGAGGAGAAGACCCCACCAGAGGTCTTCGCCCTGCGCCGGGGGAATTCCGAGCCCGACGGTCCGGGCTGGAGGATCCGGGTCGTGCCCAACAAGTATCCCGCCCTCTCCAGGGAAGGAGACCTCGATCCCCGGGGCGAGGGGGTCTACGACATCATGAACGGCGTGGGGACCCACGAAATCATGATCGAAGGCCCCACCCACACCACCAGGCCCACCCAGCTCCCCTGGGACCTCTTCCCGGACATCTTGGAGGTCTACCGCCTGCGCCTCCTGGCGGCGGCCAAGGACGCCCGGTTCCGGTACGGACTGGTCTTCAAGAACGTGGGCACCGAGGCGGGGGCGAGCCTGGAGCACAACCACTCCCAGCTCATCGCCACCCCCGTGATCCCACACACCGTGGCCGAAGAGATGGCCGGAGCCCAGCGGTTCCACCACTACCGGGGCCGGTGCATCTACTGCGACATCCTCCGCCAGGAGCTCCAGGACGGCAGGAGGGTGATCCGGGAGACTTCCAACTTCCTGGCCCTGGCCCCCTTCGCCTCCCGCTTCGCCTTCGAGTCCTGGATCCTGCCCAAGACCCACAGAGCCCACTTTTCCTCCATCACCCAGGAGGAGACCAAGGAGCTCTCCGAAATTCTCTATCAAGTATTGCAAAACCTGGACCGCTCCCTGGAGAATCCTCCCTTCAACTACGTGATCCACACGGCGCCCTTCTCCGAGGGCGAGACACCTCACTACCACTGGCACATTGAGATCCTTCCCCGCGTCCAGCGCCTGGCGGGCTTCGAATTCGGAACGGGGTTCTTCATCAACAGCGTGGCCCCCGAGGACGCGGCGGTGACTTTGAGGAGAGACACGGAATGAGCAGGAAATCGACCAAGAAGCCCGGGATCGCCTTGGTCTCCCCCGAGGTGCATCCCTTCTCCAAGACGGGAGGGCTGGGAGACGTCTCGGGCTCCCTGCCCAAGGCGCTGGCCCGCAAAGGGGTCGAGGTCACGGTGATCACCCCCTTCTACGGCGTCACCCGCATCGGGGACACCACCAGCCTGGGGGAAGCGCCCTTCGTGATGGACGGGAAGGAGAAGAGGGTGGAGTTCCTCCAGGGCCGCCTTCCCGAGAGCGAAGTGAAGGTCATCTTCGTCCGCTCCCCCGAAGACTTCGAGAGGCCCGGCATCTACGGGGAGAAGGGCCGGGACTACCCGGACAATCCCCTGAGATTCGCCCTCTTCTCCCAGGCGGCCATCCTGGCGGCCCACAGGTGGTGCGATCCCCAGGTCCTTCACCTCCACGACTGGACTACGGCCCTCATCCCGGTCTACCTGCGCACAGGCAACCGGACGGGAGGCATCCTGGAGGAGGTCAAGATCGTCTTCACCATCCACAACCTGGGCTACCAGGGGGTCTGCGATCCCTCCTGGATCCCCAGGCTCGGAATCGAACCTTCCCTCTTCCACTGGGAGGGCCTGGAATACTGGGGAAAACTCAACCTCCTCAAGGGAGGGATCCTCTTCTCGGACCTGGTCACCACGGTGAGCCCCTCCTACGCCGAGGAAATCCAGCGGGAGGAATTCGGCTTCGGCCTGGACGGCCTGCTCCGCTCCCGGGCGGACCGCCTCGTGGGGATCCTGAACGGCGTGGACTACGACGAGTGGAACCCGGCCACCGACCCCCACCTGAAACGCAACTACGATCCTTCCAAGCTGATCGGAAGGAATACCAACCGCCAGGAACTCCGGAAGATCTTCGGCCTGGAGAACGCCAAGGAGACGCCCATCCTGGCGGCCGTCTCCCGCCTGACCCCCCAGAAGGGGACGGACATCCTCCTGGACTCGGTGGAGCACATCGTCGGCAAGGGGGCCCAACTGGTGGTCCTCGGCACGGGCGATCCCGACCTGGAGGAACGGGCCCGGGGCCTGCAGGAACGCTTCCCCGGCCGGGTCGGCGTGAAGATCGACTTCGACGTCCCCTTGAGTCACAAGATCCTGGGGGCGGCGGACATCTTCCTGGCCCCCTCGCGGTACGAGCCCTGCGGGCTGGCCCACCTCTACGGGATGCGATACGGCGTCATTCCCGTGGGCCGGGCCGTGGGCGGCCTGAAGGACACCGTGGTGGACTGGGAGGAGGGAGACTCCCGGCGCCGGGCCAACGGGTTCCTCTTCGCCGAGCCCACGCCCCGGGCCTTCCAGGAAGCCCTGGACCGGGCCCTGGCGGTCTTCCGCAGCAAGAAGAAGAAGGGCAAGAAGACCCTCTGGGCCGCCCTTCGCGCCCAGTGCATGTCCGAGGACTGGTCCTGGGACCGGAGCGCCGGGGAGTATCTGAAAGTCTTCCAGGCCCTCCAGGAGGGCGATCTGCCCCGCCTCCTCGCCAGGGGAGGAGAGAAGGCCCCCTGGGATGACCTTCCTCCCCCGGCGGGAGAAGGTCCCCGGGCCGAGGCCCCGGCAACCCCTTGAGGTAATCTCCATGGAACCCATCCGCCTGGCCCTGGTCTTCCATCTCCACCAGCCCGTGGGGAACTTCGAGGAGGTCTTCCTGGAGGCCTTCGAGCGGTGTTACGACCCTTTCCTCACCACCCTGGAGGAGGTGGAAGGGGTTCCCTTCACCCTCCACGTCTCGGGTCCCCTACTGGAATGGCTGGAGGCCAAGAGGCCCGCCTTCGTGGACCGCCTTAGGGACCTGGCCGCCACGGGCCGCATGGAGATCCTCTCGGGCGGGTTCTACGAGCCCATCCTCCCGGCCCTCTCCCGGGAGGACCGCCGGGGCCAGTTGGAGCTCATGCGAAGGCACATCGAGGACCGGTTCGGCCTCTCTCCCAGGGGATGCTGGCTCGCCGAGAGAGTCTGGGAACCCGGCCTGGTGCCGGACCTGGAGAGGGCCGGGGTCCTCTACACCTTCCTGGACGACCACCTCGTGGAAGGAGCCGGCTTCCAGGGCCCCCGGGCCATGCGCCCCTTCCTCGCCGAGGAAGGCGGCTCCCTGGTGCGGATCCTCCCCATCTCGGAGAAACTCCGCTACCTGATTCCCTTCCAGTCTCCGGAAGACCTCCTGGAGGAACTGGACCGCTCCCGGGAGAAGGGCGGAAAGATCCTGGTCTACGCCGACGACGCGGAGAAGTTCGGCATCTGGCCCGGGACGTACGAGTTGGTCTACGAGAAAGGTTGGCTCAAGGAGGCCCTGCGCCTCCTGGCCTCCTCTCCCGAGGTGGTCCGCCTCTCCACGGCCTGGGAAGCCCTCCGCCGGGGACCCAAGCCCGTGCCCGCCGAGATCCCTTCGGGCTCCTACAGGGAGATGGAAGAGTGGGCCGCCCCCAGGGTGCGCCCGACCCTGGAGGAAGTCCGGAAGCGGCTCTCCACGGACGAAGAGGGCGCCCGGGCGGCGGCGATCTTCCTCCGGGGGGGATCGTGGCGCAGGTTCTTCACACGCTACCCCGAATCCAGGAGGCTCCACGGGAGGATCGCCTCCGCCGCCGGCCGGATCCGCAGAGAGGACACCCCCTTCCAGGGAGAAGCCCTGAGGGAGATCTTCCGGGCCCAGTGCAATTGCGGCTACTGGCACGGCGTCTTCGGAGGGATCTACCTGACCCACTTGAGGGACGCCCTCTACAGGCACCTCCTCCTGGCGGAGCAGGCCTTCCTCTCCGGCGCCGGCACAGAGGAGAGGCAGAAGTCCACCTCCAGGGTGGAAGGGGACTTCGACCTGGACGGGGAGGAAGAGACCGCCATGGTCCGCCCACCCTTCCAGGCCTTCCTCAAACCCGGCCTGGGAGGAAGGCTCTTCGAGCTCTCCCACCTGGAAGCCGCCTGGAATCCCCTCCTCTGCCTCTCCCGCCGGATCGAGGCCTACCACGAGGAGATCCCCCAGGAAGACCGGGAAGAGGCCTTCCTGGGGGAAGACCCCCATCCCCTGGACTGCCTGGAGGACCGGATCCTCTCGGCCATCCCCGGAGCCCTGGACTGGTTCCGCGGGAGGATCCCCCTGGAAGCGGACCTTTCCACCCTTCCCTACGAGGAGACCTGGCGGGGCGACCTGGCCGTTCTCTCTCCGGGAGAGGTCCCCCTTGGCAGGGGAGGGGAGAGGCTCTACCTGGAGAAGGTCCTGGAGATCGGCGACCAGGGCCTGGCCGTGACCTACAAGACGGCCAGGCGTGGAAATCCGGCGGGAAAGAAATACCTGGCCGTGGCCCTCCATTTCGGCCCTGGAAACCAGGGGGCCTCCTCCCGCCTGTCCGGTGGCGGCAAGGAGTGGACCGTCGGAGAGGCGGCCCTCAAACCCGCGCCGGAGAAGCTTCGCGTGGAAGGGATCACCCGGGGGGACCTGGAGATCCTCCAGGAAGGGGCCGAGAAGGTCCTGACAGGACCGATCTGGTCCCTCTCCCGGGACGAGGAGGGGATCAAGAAGAACCTCCAGGGAACGAGAGTAGTTCTCCTCTTCCCTCTGAAAGCCGTAGAAAAGGAGCAAGTCTTCTCCCTCGAACTCCAGGTCTTTCCCTGGGGTTGATCCGCCCGGGGCGGAGCACCCCTCTGAAAGTCCCGGGGCCCCGGGGGAAGTCGGAAAGGCCTCGGGAGACGAACCATGACAGACGGGGCGGACCAGGTGGACCGGTTCTTCCAGAAGGCCTCCCACCTATTCCACGACCTCCCCGTGGGAGTGGGGATCCTGGACGGAGACGGGCGCTTCCTCGCAGGCAACGACCTCTTCTTCCGGACCTTGGAACGCTCCACCGGGGAGATCCTGGGAAAGAGCCTGGGAGAGATCTTCCGGCGCTGGCACGCCTTCGAGAGGGATCCCCAGGAGAAGCCCGTCGACCTGGAGGCCCTGGTTCGAAACGAGGACTCCAGGGAGAGGATCTCCATCCTGGTGACCACCCAGGCTCCTGCCCGGGGAAGGACCTTCCGGCTGACTCTCAAGGCCCTCTCCTCCGGAGAAGGCCGCCGGATCCTCCTCACCCTGGAGGAAGAGACCCAGGCCCAGAAGATGGAGCAGAAGATCCGCCTGCTCCAGATGCTGGCCAAGCACATCCGGTCCACGCCCGATCTGAACCGCCTACTCTTCACCATCCTTACCTGCGTTACCGCCGGCAGGGCACTCTCCTTCAGCCGGGCCTTCATCTTCCTTCCCTGCCGGGGAGGCAAGGAATTGCGCTGCCGGATGGCCGTGGGGCCGGGGAGTCCCGAAGAGGCCGGCGCCATCTGGGCCAGGCTGGCCCGGGAGGACCCAGACCTGGACACCCTTCTCATCCGCTACAGCGAAAAGCGGGTGCGGTCCGAGGCCTTCCGGGCCTTTCCCGAGCTCATGCGCCACTCCATCCCCGTGAACTCCCAGAAGAGCCTCGTGGCCCGGACCTTCCGGGAGAAGGCCCCCACCTGGACCAAGAACGCCTGGGAGGACCCCAGGGAGGACCCGGCCTTCGTCAGGATCTTCCGGGCCAAGGAGTTCGTGGCCGTCCCCATGATCGCCGCCGGCAAGAACATGGGAGTGATCACGGCGGACAACCTCTACCTGGACAGGCCCATCGCCTCCAACGACATCGAGTTCCTCCTCATCCTGGCGGGCCAGGCCGCCCTGGCCCTGGAGAACGCCTTCGCCCAGGCCACCCTGCACAGCCAGGTGAAGCGCCTGGCCAGGATGAACAAGAGCCTCACCGAGGCCCGCTCCAAGCTCATCCTGAGCGAGAAGATGGCCGCCGTAGGTTCGGTGGCGGCCCGCATCACCCACGAGATCCGAAACCCTCTCACCACCATCGGCGGATTCGCCAGGCGCATCCTCAAGGAGGCCCCCCAGGGCACCAAGATCCGGAGGAACGCCGGCATCATCGTGGAGGAGGTGGACCGCCTGGAGACCCTCCTCCAGGGAATCCTGGACTTCTCCAGGCCCTCCCAGGTCCGCCCTGGCCCGGTGGACCTCACCCCGATCGCCCAGGACGTGGTGGAGACCTTCTCGGGCCAGACCCAGGAAAGGGTCCGCATGGAGATCCTGGACCTGACCCGGGGGAAGAAGGTCTACGCCGATCCGGCCCACGTCCGCCAGATCCTGATCAACCTCGTGAAGAACGCCCTCGAAGCGGTGGGCCGCGAAGGAACCGTCAGGATCCTCCTGAGAGAAGAAGGGGAGAGACTCAGCCTCGCCGTGAAGGACGACGGCCCCGGGATCCCCAAGGAAAACCTGAAGCGTCTCTTCGAACCCTTCTTCACGACGAAGATCACCGGAACCGGCCTGGGTCTTCCCATCACCCGGGCCCTGGTGGAGGCCAACAAGGGGAAGATCCACGTCGAGAGCCGGCCCGGGGAAGGGACCATTTTCAAGGTCTCCCTCCCTGCCTTTCGTGAGGAAGAAAAGGAAGGGGGGAGACAAGAGAACGAAACCTGTGCACAATGATCCCACGCATTGGAGGGGTACCATGGCAAGGATCTTGATCGTTGACGACGAGAAGAATCAGCGCCTCCTCTACAGGGAGGACTTCGAAGAACAAGGCTACGAGGTTCGAACCGCCGAGAACGGGCTGGAAGCCCTCAGGATGGTGGACGAATTCCTCCCCCACCTGGTGATCCTGGACATCAGCATGCCCGGAATGGACGGCATGGAAGCCCTCTCGGGCATCCTGGCCCGCTACCCCGACCTGCCCGTGGTTCTTCACACGGCCTATTCTTCCTACAGGGACAACTTCATGTCCTGGTCGGCCCACGCATACGTGGTCAAGTCTTCCGACAGGGAGGAACTCTTCTCCACGGTCCGGCGCCTCCTGGACGAACAGGCGGCCAAGCGGGCCCAGAAAGGCACCAGGCCCGCCGAAGTGGGCGAGTAGGGCCCCGATGCTCCAGGTGCCCAGCGATACGATCACCCTGATCCTGGCGGGAGGGAAGGGGGAACGGCTCTACCCCCTGACGAAGAACCGAACCAAGCCTGCCGTTCCCTTCGGGGGGGTCTACAGGATCATCGACTTTCCCCTGAGCAACTGCCTGCATTCGGGATGCAGGAAGATCTTCGTCCTGGTCCAGCACCTCTCGGCGCCCTTGATCCGGCACCTCTTCCGGGGTTGGAACGTCTTCCACCCCTCCACCAGCGGCAACCTGGAAGTGGTGCCTCCCCAGCACAAGCTCGCCGACCTCTGGTACAGGGGCACGGCCGACGCGGTCTTCCACAACCTGGACCTCCTTCAAGGCCTCAGGCCGAGAAACGTCCTGATCCTCTCGGGCGACCACGTCTACAGGATGAACTACCGGGCCTTCCTGGAGGCCCACGAGGACTCCCGGGCCGACGTGACCCTTGCCGGGGTCAAGGTGCCCATCGAGGAAGGGTCCCGGTTCGGTCTCCTGGAGCGGGACGCCCGGGGCTGGATCACCAGCTTCCAGGAGAAGCCCTCCGCCCCGAGCCCCCTGCCGGACGACCCGGGACACTGCCTGGCCTCCATGGGGATCTATATCTTCAAGACGGAAATTCTTGTGAGGAGCCTCACGAAGGACGCCAGGAACCCCGAGAGTTCCCACGACTTCGGCAAGGACATCCTCCCCACCCTCCTCGAGGAAGGAGCCCGCCTCCTGGCCTACGATTTCTCCTCCCACGAGAAGAACCCCTACTGGAGGGACATCGGGACGGTGGACGCCTACTACCAGGCCTCCCGCGACCTCCTCCAGGATCCCTCCCCCTTGGACCTCTGGGATCCCGATTGGCCCTTCCTCTGCCACCCTGAATCCGCCCTTCCTCCCAGGGTCGGCGCCGGGTCGGATTGCGAATCCACCATCCTCTCCCCGGGAGTGCGGATCGAGAAGGCCGCCGTCCGGGGTTCCGTCCTCGGTCCGGGAGTCCGGATCGGCCCCGGCGCCTCGGTGGAGGACTCCATCCTCCTACACGGGGTGGGGGTGGGCGAAGGGGCCAGGTTGAGGCGTTGCATCGTGGATGCGGGCGTACAGATTCCCTCGGGTGCGGCCATCGGTTTCGACGCCCAGGAGGACAAGAGACTCTTCACCAGGAGCCCATCGGGCCTGACCCTGATCCCCACGGGATTGCCCTCGGAAGAGGGATTCTCCGTCACGCCCGTCCCCTGAACACGCCCAGGAGGGGGGCCCTCCCCTCCTGGAGCCCGGTCTTCTTACGGTCCAAGAGCAACGGAGCCTCGGGGGAAGAGCTATTCCTCTTCCCCCTCCCCCCCGGGGAGAGGGTCCTCCTCCTGTTCCCCCTCGAAGGCGGCGATCTCCTCCAGGACACGGCGGAGCACCTCTACCACCCGGTCCGCCTCCCGGGCGGGAGCGACGAGGTGGGAGTCGGACTCCAAGGGGGAGATCTCCGGCAAGACGCTGTAGCTCGCCAAGGGGGCCACGAACCCCATGGCCTCCTCCAGGATGTAGGTGGTGAAACCCAATTCCTCCAGGATGCCCTGGATCCGGATGGCCGCCAGGCGGTCGGGCGCAGCGTAGACCACCTTCCACCCCCCGGGGACCTCCGGAAGGCCCTCCCCGCCGGGAGCGCCCTCTTCCCCTCTCCTGTTCCTCTCCTGTTCCGCCGCCATGGCCACAACTCGCTTCCTGCCGCCCCGGGACTTGCAAAATTCCAACAAAACCTGGGCCCAGGTTAAGAAATTTTTCAGACCTTTCCTCCCCCCCTTCCTGGAAAAATTCAACCTCTTCAAGGCCCGGGAGGTTCTCTATGACTCGGATCGGCCATCCAAGAAGAACGATCCTCTCCATCCTCACGGGATGGGCGGGGTTCTTTTTCCTTTCCGGATGCTCTTCTCCTCCTCCCCAGGAACTGGTCTTCCGCAACAGGATCGACCTTCTCAGGGCCCGCCTGGACGCGGGCCTGCCCGTGGATTCCAGGAACTCCCACGGAGCGACCTTGCTCCACCTGGCCGCTCTCAACGGGAACCTTCCCATGGTCCGGCTTCTCCTGGACCGGGGAGCCGATCCCAACGCCCGGCAGGAGCAGGGAGCCACCCCCCTCCACCTGGCGGCCCACGAGGGGCACGCCGGGATCGTGCGCCTACTTCTGGAGAGGGGGGCCGACCCGACACTGAGACACAAAGGGGGAGAAACCCCTCTCCAGGTGGCCCGCAGGAGAGGCAAGACGGAAGTGGTCAAGATCCTGGAAAACGCGAGGCACCGTGGCGATCGATAGCAAACCCAACCTGTTTTTTTCCTTCCTCCTGGCGGCCTCGGCCCTCTTCCCCGAGGGATCCGCCCAGAAGGTGGCTCCCGGGGTGAAGCTCGTCCCCCTCACGAAGGACGGGAAGTGCCGGGCCGTGGCGTGGGCCTGGCACGGCGACCTGGTCGCCTTCGTGAGGGAGATTTCCAAGAGTTCCAGCCGCCTGCTTGTGATGCGGTCCGACGGGACGGGTGAGAAGGTGGTGACCCCCATCGGGAATCCCTTCTACGCCGAGTGGTCCTGGGACGGAAAGAAGCTGGCCTACGAATTCTCCAACGAACCCCGCAGAGAGAGCCAGGGAGGGATCTTCGTATACGACACGGTCACAGGAAAAAGCGCCTCCCTCTCCCCGCCCCACCCCAGGAGAAACATCGACGAGGACGAAGGCCCCAGGTGGTCCTGTGACAGCAGGCTCGTGGTCTTCAAGGTCCTGGGGGGGCCCTCACGGACGAGGCAGGTCTGGGTCGGGAATCCCGCCGAGGCCAGGGGCTGGCAGATCCTAGCCGACCTGGGTTCGGCCAAGGACGCCCGTTTCAGCCCTGTAGATCCCGGGAAGATCGCCCTCAAGGTCCGTTCCACCGGGGGAAACGGCTACGACCTCGCCGTGACCGATCCCGAGGGGAGGGATTTCCTCCGCCTCACCGACATCGGGGCCGAAACCATCAGGATCGGGGAGCCCATGTGGAAGCCCTCGGGGGACTGGATCGCCTATACGAGCAACCTGGAGATGACCCGTTCCGAGCGCAAGGCGGGAAGGCGGGATCTCTGGCTCATCCGTCCGAACGGGACCGGGGCGGTGAATCTCACCAAGGCGACATCACCGGCCACGGAGAAACAACTCTACATCGGGACCCCCCACTGGTCTTGGGACGGAAGGTGGATCCTCTGCTGGGGTCTCAGGTTCACGAGCCAAGGCTACAGGATATCCACACTCTACCTGGTGGATCCCCGGAAGGGAGGATACGAGCCCCTTCTCACCTCCCACCCGGGAAGAGACGGGGAGTACGTTTCCTTCTACTCCATGAAATGGTCCTACGACAGCTCCAAGATCGCCCTTCTGATCAAGCGGTCCACCGTAAGAAACTGGCCCACCAAGCCCACATTCGAGAACATCCGCTGGGCCCTGGCCCTCTTCGACATGAAGAAGCGGAAGCTCTTCGACCTGGTGGAATTCGACGTCCGGGAGGACCGCAAGATGCTCCTGGGATCGATCGACCGGGGCGACCTGGAGGACATCTCATGGTCTCCCGACGGAAAATCCCTCCTGGTCACCATCGCCACCATCATCAGCGAAAAGGAGTGGATCCTCCAACCTGACGTATACCGGGTCGATCTTCCCGACCGGTTCATCGACCCCTCGGCGGCCTCCTTCGACGGCCCTCCCATGGGAAGGGCCTCCTCCCCGGCGCCGGAAAAGAGAACGGGAGAGAAGGGCGGTGAAGGGAAGGGAGGAAAGAAGCCGGCGGGATCGGGCGGGGGCGCCCCGCCCTCCGGGCCGGCGGCCGGTGGAGGGAGCCCCCCGCCCCCAGCCTCTCCATCCATGGTCATTGCTTCCCTCGAGCTGGCCCACATCCCCGTCAAGGAGGCGATGGACACTCTTTCCAGCGAATACTCCTCCTACTTGAAACCCAACGCCCCGAGGAACTACATCCTTTTCAAGGGTCCCCCGAAAGTCCTGGAGGAGATCCGGAAGGAGCTCGCCATCATCGACCGGCCGGCCCCCCACATCCTGGTGGACCTCCTGGCCGTGGAGCTCTCGGAGGAGGCCAACAGGACTCTCGGCTTGGACGCCACCTACGCGGAGGGGCATTTCGCCTTCTTCCAACCCGCCGGAAACGCCATCCGCGACCTCACTCCCGACGAGAGACTCAAGGGGCTCATCACGTTTCCGGGAGTGGGCCAGTCCTTCTACCAGGGAGTGGGCCGGCTCCCCAGGGAGTTCTTCGTCCGGCTGAACACCCTGGTGAGCGAAGGAAAGGGAACCATCCTGGCCAATCCCAGGACGGTCTCCATGAGCGGGAAAGAGGCTTCGATCAACATCCGCAAGACCTTGAACTTCTTCTTCAACGAGGGCTTCGACACGGCCGGGAGGCCCATCGTGAAGAAGAGCGACATCTCGGCCGAGACCCTGGGGAGAATCACGCCCACCCTCCTCCCGGACGGGAAGATCCACCTGAAGGTGGAAGTGGGCGTGGGAAGCTTCACCTTCACTCCAGACGGCGGCCTTCCCGAACAGACCAGCCGGAAATCCACGACGGAGGTGACGGTCCAGGAGGGAGAGACCATCGTCATCGGAGGCTTGAGGCAGCAAAAGGAGATCAAGTCGGTCGTAAAAGTCCCCATCCTGGGGGACATCCCTCTTCTGGGGCTGCTCTTCACCTCCCGCAAGGTCTCGGTGAAGAGCAGCGTCCTGACGATCTTCATCACCCCCCGGATCCTGAGGGAGAGGGAAACCAACCCGTCCTGGCCTCAGCTGGACGCATCGAAGGTCGAGAACGTCCCCATCCTCGTGGACAAGAAGAAGGGGAAGACCCCGGAGAAGAAGTGACCACCAGGATCCCCCCTTTCCCGGCCGGGAGGGATCCAGGCGAAGGAGGGGCGCCCGATTCGACCAGGGCGGGCAACTCCGCCAGGGCCCGGAGGGCAAGGACAGGGCGATCGGTCTGGAGGATATCCGCACCCTGCCGGATCAAGGCCAGGTAGTCCTCCTTTTTCCCTGTCCGGTCGGGCCCGCTGAAGGCGTTGACCCATACCCGGCTTCCCCGGTCCCGCAGGGTCCTTCCCAACCGGGGCGATAGGAAACCGGGGGAGACGTGCACCACCTCCGGATGGAAGGCCCTCTGGAAGTCCAGGGCCTGGGCGGCGCCGGCGGCCCTGACGGCAAGGAGGATCCTTTTTCTCACCCCGCTTCGGGCGAGCTCCTCCATCTGCCTCTTCTTGTGGGCCAGGATCAGGACCTCCCCCAGGGCGTGCTCCCCTTCCAGGACCGCAAGGAGTCGGTCCGTCTCCACCTGCTTCAGGTCCAGCACGAGGACCACCTTTCCCCTGGCGGCCCGGACCGCCTCCGCCAAGGTGGGCACACGAAGGGGCGCGCTCCCCCTTCGGAAGGGGATCTCCGCCTTCTTGACCTCACTCAGGGGAATCGCCCCGACCCTCTCCCCCACTCCCGCGGTCCGGGCCAGGGAGGAGTCGTGCAGAAGGACCGGGACCCCGTCGGAAGTGGACCTCACGTCCACCTCCACCATGGGAACCCCCATCCTCCACGCCGCGAGAACTCCCTGGATCGTATTCTCGGGGGCCCAGGCCCGGCCTCCGCGGTGGGCGATCACAAGGGGCGGCCCGTGAGGGTCCCGCAAGGCAGCCAGGGTCGCCGACGCCCTGGGCGGGGGAAGGCCCGAGGGCTTCACCGCCGCGGGGTAGTATACGGAGGCGCAGGAGGCCTGGAGGACCGCCAGGAGAACAAGGCCCGCCGGGAAGCGGAGAGGGAAGCGATCCGGTATCACCCTTTCCTCGTGGAAGTCCGTTCCTCCTCGATGGCGTCGAGGATTTCCTCCGTCACGTCCTCGGTGGGATACTTCCCGTCGAAGCAGGCCTTGCAGAAGGCATCGAGCTCGGGGTTCCCCCTCAGGGCGCAGGCCTCCAGGTCTTCCAGGTCCTGGTAGACGACGGCGTCGGCGGCGATCTCGGCGGCGATCTCCTCTTCGTTCCTTCCCCGGGCGATGAATTCCTTCTTCGTGGACATGTCGATCCCGTAGGGACAGGGGAACCGGAGGGGCGGGGAGTAGGAGGCCAGGTAGACCTTGGCCGCTCCGGCCTTCCGGGCCAGGAGAACCAACTGCCGCGAGGTATTTCCCCTCACGATGGAGTCGTCCACAAGGAGGACCCTCTTTCCCTGGAATTCCAGGGGAATGGTATTCAACTTCGTCCGTATGGAATCACGGCGGATCTCGTCGCCGGGCATGATGAAGGTCCGGCCCACGTAGCGGTTCTTCACGAAGCCTTCCCTGTAGGGGAGGCCCAGGGTTAGCGCCATGCTCTGCGCGGCGATCCTGGCCGATTCCGGAACGGGGATCACCACGTCCGCCTCGAGACCGGTCTTCCGCCACTTCCGTGCCAGGGCCTCGCCCAGGCGGATCCGGGTCTTGTAGACGCTGACCTCGTCGAGGAATGAATCCGGCCTGGCGAAATAGACCAGTTCGAAGATGCAGGGCCTGTGGGGCCTGACCTCCACCCTCCTGGAGTGGACCTTCCTGTCCCGGTCGATGAAGATCACCTCGCCGGGCCGGATGTCCCGCTTCTCCCCGAAGCCCGCCACGTCCAGGACCACGGACTCCGAGGCCACAGCGAAGGATGGATGCCTGTCCCCATCTTTCCGGCCCATGATGATGGGCTTGATCCCGTAGGGGTCGCGGAAGGCGAAGAGCCCGTGTCCGGCGATCATCCCCACGACGGAGTAGGCGCCCCGAACGGTGCGGAAGACCTCCCCGACGGCGTCGAAGATCCGTTCGGGCGTGATCTTCCCGTCCTTCTCCCGGGTCATGGCGCTGGCGAATACGTAGAGGACCGCCTCCAGGTCGCAGTCGCTGGCCAGGTGGACGTCCCGGGCGGGGAAGTACCGCCGCTTCAGCTCCAGGAAGTTGGTCACGTTCCCGTTGTGGGCCATGGCGATCCCCAAGGGGAAGTCGATCCAGAAGGGTTGGACGTCCGTCTCCGCCCCGGCCCCCACGGTGGGGTAGCGCACGTGCCCCACGGCGAGGTTTCCCGTCAGCCGGTCCAGGTGCTTCCGGGAGAAGACGTCCCGCACCAGGCCCAGGCCCTTCTTGGCATGGAATTTCTCGTCATAGGTGATGATCCCCGCCGCGTCCTGGCCGCGATGCTGGATGGAGAGAAGGCCCCTGAGGACCTCCGGAACGACCTGGCAACCGTCCTCGCCGAAGATACCGATGAAACCGCACATTTGGGCGCTTACCTAACCCTTTGGGAATAAAGATCTTACCAGAAACCACCCATTCTACCCTCCCGGCGCTCCCTTGGGAAGGGGGAAGGAAAGGTTTCCACGAAACCCGCAAAGGAAAGTCCCTCCCGGCGGGGGGGCCTCCTCCCTGGGGACCTGTGGGGCCTTTCCGCTCCATTTCTATCCTCCCCTCTTCCCTTTTTCCTCCCTATTGGGGAATCTTGCCGTTTCGGCCCGGTACCTCCCATGACCATACGAAACAGAACCTCCATCCCCTGGTCCTCCGCAACGGCGGCGCTCCTCCTTCTGGTCACGGCCCTTCCCTTCTACCCGGTCCTCTTGGGCGGCCGGACCCTGACGGCCCTTCCCGGAGTCTCGGGCCTCCTTCCCGCCCCTCCCGGCACCGTCCCCCCACCTGTGCTGGACACATCTTCGGCCTACATCGACGAACCTCTGGCCCGCCTGGCGGCCCGGAAGATCCAGGGCGATCCCCTCGAACTCTTCCTCTCCCCGCCCCTGTGGAACCCCCACTGCGGCCTGGGCCAGCCCTTGCTGGGCAACATGCAGTCCGCCCTCTTCTCTCCCTTCCGCTGGCCCATCCTGGCCTCTTCCTCCCCCTTCGTCTGGGACCTGGCCCTTCTCTTCCGCCTCCTTTGCGCCGCCCTCCTGGCCTTCTTCCTCGCCCGGGCCCTGGGACTCTCCCGGACGGCCGCCTTCGGGGCCGGCCTGGCCTTCGGCCTCTCGGGTTACCTGGTCCTCCACGTGAACATGCACCACCTCTCCGTGGAGGTTCTCTTCCCCGGCCTTGCCCTCTCGATCCTCTGGTTCCTCCGCAAACCCACCGGCCCGAGGGGGCTCCTCCTGGCCCTCTTCACCTGGGCATCCTGGGTGGGGGGAAACCCGGAGGCCACCCTCTTCGGGGGACTCCTGGGAGCGGTCTTCCTCCTGCGCCGCCCGGGATGCCCCAGGGCGGGTCGCCGCCGGATCCTCCAGGTCTTCTTCTGGGCCTGTTGCGGAACCCTCCTGGCCGCCCCCTACATCCTTCCCGGCGTGGAACACCTCCTCCACGGCTACCACCACCACACGGGGGCCACAGGAACGGACCACTTCCGGCCCTGGACCTTCGCCGGGCTCCTGGCCCCCTGGTATTACCGTTCCGGGAATTCGGGGGTCATCTCCTTCTCCCCTCCCTGGATCGGAGGAGGGGTCTTCCTCCTGGCCGTCCTGGGAACCCTGGGGAGGGAGGGGAAGGGCCGGGACTTCCCCGCCGGGACCCTGGCCCTCCTGGCGGGCCTCCTCCTTCTCAAGGGATTCGGCCTGCCGGGTCTCCAGGAGATCGGGAGGCTCCCGGTCCTCTCCATGCTCCTCTTCCACAAATACGGCCTTCCCGCCGCCACTCTCTGCCTGGCCCTCCTGGCCGGAAGGGGGATCCAGCGCCTCCAGGAAGGAGAGATCTCCCCCCGGACCCTCTTCCTCTCGGGGCTTGGTCTCACCCTTCTCTTCCTGGCCCTCCACGCCTGGAACCTTGCCCGGGCCGGAGGAATCGAAAAGGAAGTCACCCTGGACCTGGCCCGGGGAGGCTGGATCCTCCTCCTTCCCGGCGCTGTCCTCCCCTTCCTGGTCCTTCCTTTCCTGAAAAAGAAAGGGCCCTACCCGGCAGGGGCCGCCGCCTGCTTCCTCCTGGGTCTGGAACTGGTCACGGCCGTTCCCGCCCAGCGGCCCGAGAGGAAGGATCCCTTCCTCCCTCCCCCCTTCGCCCGGGTCCTCCTGGAAGAAAAGAACCAGGGCCGGGTGAACCGGTCCGTCTCCTTCCAGGGGATCCTCTGCCCCAACACCTCGGCGGCACTCGGCCTGGACGACCTTCGGATCAACGACGCTGTAATCGTCGGCCGCTTCGGCCGCTTCGCCAGGGCCTGCGTGGACGGCCGCATGCAGGGGGGGATCCTGGCGCCGGGCCTCTTTCCCGCTTTCCAAGGCGGGGTCCTCAGAATTCCCCGGTTCTTCCAGTCCCGGGCCTTCTTCCGCCAGGCCGCATCCGAGGCCGGCCAGACCTGGAGGGACGCCGTCACCCGCAGTTTCGCCCTGGGGAATTCCGTCATGGACGCTCTGGGTGTGAACCGCCTCCTGGTGAAGGAGCCTGCAGGCCGGGCCGGCGCCCTGGCCAGGGCCCGCCCCCAGCGGTGGAAGCTCCTGGGAGTCTTCGGGGGGATCAGCATCTACCGGAACCTGAAGTGCCCCGGGAGGGCCTTCCTCCCCCAGAGAGTGGGATCCGCCGCCGGCCCCGAAGAGGCTCTCTCCTGGATCACCCGCCACAGAGAGGACCTCCTGGAGCGGGCCGTCGTGGAAGGGGCCCCCCCTTCCTGGCTCGGGGACCAACCATCCTCAGGGAAGGACGAGGTGGAATGCCGCTTCCGTCCGGGGGGGGATCTGGAGATCCGGGTCACCCTGGGAGCCCCCAGAGTCCTTGTGGTCTCCGAGGCCTGGTATCCCGGAAGGAGAGCCATCCTGGACGGGAAGGAGGACCTCCCCTGCAGACCCGGCGACCTCTGCATGACGGCCCTCCAGGTTCCTGCCGGCACCCACACCATCCGTCTCACCCTGGAACACTCGGCCTTCCGGGCGGGCCAGAAGATCGGCCTCTTGGGACTCCTCCTCCTCCTTTTCGCCTCCTCCCCTCTGCCCCTGGTCCGGGGCCTCTTCAAGGGCTGATCGGACCCCTTCCGATAGCAAGACCGGAAGGGGTCCCCCAAGGCTTCCTTGCAAATCCTCCCTCAGGGGGGGAAATAAGCCCCTTTCCAGGGAAGAAACCATGACGATCCAAGACACCAGGCTGGAAGGCTTCGTCCAGGCCTTCTTCGAAGAGACCTTCCGTTTCAACCGGTCCGCCGCCCCCATCCGGCCCGGCGATCCCCCCCCCTGGAAAGACGGCCTGGACCCGGAGGACCTCAACCGGGTGGCCTGGTTCCTCCGGGACGACCTGGGTCTGGAAGTCACCAGGGAGGAGGTCCTCGGCAGGAACCTCTCCTCCCCCGGGAAGGTCCTGGACTACCTCCGCGAGAGAGGGGTGCCCCCTCCCTCCTCCACCTGGCCCCCGCCCAAGGACGTGGGCCGTTTTCTCTTCCAGGGAGCCGCCCGGGGCAGGGAGAGGCCTTTCCTCCTTGAGGAGGAAGCGACCTGGACCTGGGGCGACCTGCTGGACTTCTCCCTGGGTGCAGCCGCCACCCTCGAGGAACTCGGCCTCAAGACGGGGGACCGGGTCATCCTCCACCTTCCCAATTCCATCCATTACGCCTCCTGGTTCTTCGGGACCCTCCTGGCCGGGGGAACGGTCGTTCCCCTCCATCCGGCGTTACGACATAGCGAAATCTCGGACGTCAAGGCCGGTTCCGGGGCCCTCTTCATGGTGGACCAGGTCTACGAGACGGCCCGGGCCATGGAAGAAGACCTCCTGGTGATCTGGACCGGCAAGGAGGAGCCACGTTTCCGCTGGGCCGACGCCAGGCGTCCCGGGAAATCCCTCCGCCTTCCTCTGGCGGAACGGCCCCATACGGCCATGATACTCTTCACATCGGGCACCACCGGGGCCCCCAAGGGGGCGGCCCTGAGCCACCGGGCTCTCTACGAGAACACCACGGCCATCCTTTCCTACCTTGACTTGAGGCCCGAGGACCGGGTCCTGGCGGCCCTTCCCTGGTGTTTCGCCTACGGAAATTCGGTTCTCCTGACTCACGCCCGGGTGGGAGGCACACTCGTTACGGACAAGAATATACAGTTCCCTCCCGTGGTGAGACGCGTCCTCGAGGAGAAGGGAGTCACGGGAATCCCCGCCGTGCCGCCCTTCTTCGCCACTCTCCTCTCCAGGGGAAGGCTGGATTACCGGAAGCTCCCCCGCCTTCGCTACATAACCGTGGCCGGCGGGGCCCTTCCCCTCCCGCAATTGGAAAAGCTGCGCCAGGTCCTCCCCGGCGTGGAGCCCTGGGTGATGTACGGCCAGACCGAGGCATGCGCCAGGCTCAGCTACATGCCCCCAAAGGACCTGGACTCCCACATCGGCTCCTCGGGGAGGCCCGTGGCGGGAATCGAGCTCAAGGTGATGCGGCCCGACGGAACTTTCGCCCCCGCCGACGAACCCGGAGAAGTCGTGGCCCGGGGGACGAGCATCATGGACGGCTACTTCGGAGACCCGGAGGCCACGGAGGAGGCGATCCGCGGAGGATGGCTCCATACGGGGGACCTGGGCCGGATCTCCGCCGACGGCTTCATCTATATCATCGACCGCATAAAGGCCATGCTCAAGGTGGACGGGTTCCGGGTCTCCCCCCTGGAAGTGGAGCGGGTGATCTCCAAGATCGGCTGGGTGGAAGAGGCCATGGTCCTGGCGGAAAGGGCCCCCGACGGGAAGGAGATCCTCGCCGCCCGGGTGGTGCCCAAGCCGGGCGCCCATCCGGACGAGCAGGAGGTTCGGCTCTTCTGCTCCCGGGAGCTGGCATCCTACAAAGTGCCCCGCAAGGTGGACTTCGTGGACACCCTCCCAAGGACGGCCGGGGGAAAACTCCTCCGTGCAAGGAAGGCCTGAGCCTCCCCCCGGCCGCCGGGGATTGAAGGCCGGGCCGCCGCGATCCATCATCTTCCCATGCGGGGTCCCCTCGAAAGCGACAAGCGGTCCTTCTCGCCGGAGGCCATGGCCCGGATCGCCGGGGCCGCCCGGGATCTCCGGTACCTCCTGGAGCGGGGCTACGGCCTGAAATCCTCCCTGAAACTCACGGGGGATCGTTTTCGGCTTACCGCAAGACAACGCCACTTCCTCTTCCGGGCCGTCTCGGCACCCTCTCTGGCGGCCCGGAGGCGGGCCAAGAAAGTTCCCCTCTCCGAGGTGAAGGGAAGCCCCTTGGCGGTGGACACCTACAACGTCCTGATCACCACAGAAGCAGCCCTGGCCGGCGCTCCCCTGGTGGCCTCGGACGACGGCTACCTGAGGGACATCGTGGGCGCCTTCGCCAGCTACAGGACCAATGAACACACCGGTCCCGCCCTGGACCTGATCTTCCGTGTCCTGGAGGAGGCCGCTCCTTCCCGGGTCCTCTTCCTCCTGGACCAGGCGATGTCCAGGAGCGGAAAGTTGGCCGAGGAGATCCGGGAACGGATGGAGAGAGCCCGTCTCGAAGGTGAGGCCAGGACCGTTCCGGCTCCGGACCACCACTTACGCCTCTCCGACTCCCTGACCGCTACGAGCGACTCCGCCCTCATCGACAAAGTCGAGCGAGTCCTGGACCTTCCGGCGGAAATCTGCCCCCTCCTTCCCAACCAGCCCTGGATCCTCCACCCCGGATGACCCATACCATTCCGGCCCGAGGGAAGAACCAAGGACAATAGAACCTTCCAACCGCCGGGCCGGCCGAATCCCACGATCTCACTTCCCATCTTTTCCCCGTCAGGATCCCTGCTCCTTCTTCTCCGTTACCCCCTCCTTTTTCTCGTCAGGCCCCCCTGCTTCATTTCCCCGTCAGCCCTGCTCTATTTCATCGTCAGCCCCTGCTCTCTCAACCTCATCGTCAGCCCCTGCCGGCGGGGAAGACTGTTCGAAGAACATGATTCCCCGACGTCAGGGGAGTGGGTGGCAGTTCGAAGTGTTATTTGTAGCGTTTTCGTTTCTGGAGCCACTCCCCGGAGGTCCTCGCGCTTCTATTTCATCGTTAGCCCCTGCCGGCGGGTATGTGCAGCTCGAAGAGCTGCAACATGCCCGACGTCAGGGGGAGTCTGGGTCGTCAGTCCTCTGAGCCATTCCCACCATAGCCCTTTTCAAGTTTTTCTCACGGACTGGTCTCTGGAGAGAGGGGTCTCTCTTCTCCTTTCTTTCGAAGAAGGGGATTTTTTGTTTTCTTTTCAGGGCGGGCGAAGCCGAGCCCTGGCGTCTGGGAAGGTGGTGTTTTTGATCTGTATTTCATTGCCCTTCCCACCATA
>CAZLQD010000027.1:0-4693 GCA_964561605.1 uncultured Planctomycetia bacterium | reverse complement strand
CCGACGTCAGGGGGAGTGGAAGGGAGCTCGAAGGGTTTTTTTAGCGCCTTCGAAGCTGGAGCCACTCCCCGGGCGTCTCGGGCATGTCACTACGTTCCATGCCCGAGCCGGCCGGGGCTGACGAGAAAAAGACAAGGCCCTTCGGGCCGTGACCAGGACGTCAGGGGCTGACGAGGAGAAAGGGGCCTGGTGCTGACGAGGAGAAAAAAATGGGGGTGGGTATACGTGGGTTGGGGAAGGTTGTTTTGTGGCGTTTTCGAAGCTAGAGCCACTCCCGATTTCATTGTTAGCCCCTGCCGGCGGGTATGTGCAGCTCGAAGAGCTGCAACATGCCCGACGTCAGGGGTTATTTTCTTGGAATCCTCCCCGTGAGTCCCCACCACTTGAGACGGAGGACGGCGAAATACCCTCTCAAGAGGGTCCTGAAGGTGAGGGTGGAGGTTCCCCGCTCTCTTTCTGTGAAGCGTATTGGAACCTCCACGATCCGGAGTCCGGCCCTGTGACACCGGTAGAGAAGCTCCTGGACGATGTCCGGACCCCGGGCTTCGAGGGATTCCACCCCCGCCTTCTCCAGGGCCTCGGCCGTGAAGCACCGGAACCCGGAATTGCAGTCCCTCACCTTCACTCCGAGGACCATCCGGATGTAGGCGTTGGCCGCCTTGGTAACGGCTCTCCGCCACCAGGGCCTCCCCAGGTCGGCCCCGCCCGGCACGGCCCTCGAACCGAGGACGACGTCGGCCCCCCGCCGGAGGGCATCGAGGAGGTGGGGCACGTGGGACGGATGATGGGAGAAGTCCGCGTCCATCTCCACGACGGCCTCCGCCCCCATCTCCAGGGCCTTCAGGAATCCCGCCTTTCCCGCCCTCCCCCTTCCCCGGTCCTCCTTGCGGTGGAGGAGATGGACCCTCTCCTCCCGCTCCTCCCTCTCGGCCACGATCCTCCAGGTCCCGTCGGGACTGTCGTCGTCAACCACGAGGACGTGGAGATCCTCCTCGGGAAGGGCCAGGAGGGCGTCCAGGAGTGGGCCGATATTCTCGGCCTCGTCGTAGGTGGGAACGGTTACGACGACCCTCACGGAAGCCATCGCTCCACTTCGGAGTATACCCGATCTACCGTTATCAAATCCATGCAGGAAGGCTTCCTGTCACAGCGGGTCCGGTAGCAGCAAAGACAATCCAGGCCCTCGGGAACGATCTTGCTGCCCCGCCCGAAGAGATCGATCTCCGCGCTCGATGTGGGGCCGAAGAGGGCCACCACGGGAATCCCCGCCGCCACCCCCAGGTGGAGGGCCAGGGTGTCCCCCGTGACCAGGACGTCGCAAAGAGCGAGGCGCGCGGCGAAATCCCTCACGGGGTTCCGGCTTCCCGCATCGAAGAACCCCTTCCCCCCCTCCTCCGAAAGGCGCCTGTTCCGCTCCTCCTCGGAGGGCCCTCCCAGGAGGAGGATCGAGCAGCCCCGCTTCACCAGCCTCCTTCCCAGTTCCAGGAAACCCTCGTAGGTCCACTGCTTGAGGGGCCACCTGGCCCCGGCCCCCGTGTTGAGCCCCACCAGGGGTCGGTCCCCGGGGATTCCCGCCTCGCCCCGGAACTCCCCGGCCCTCTTCCTCTCCTCTTCCGTGAGGTACAATTCCGGTGGCCCGGGTTTTTCGGCGAGTTCCACCACGTCCTCGAGGATCTCCTGGTAGGTCCTGGTTCCGGCCCGCTTCAAACCGTCGTCCAGGCCCATGGCGAGCCACTCCCGGGCTCCCCGCGAGAGGGGCCGGACCACACCGTTGTCGGCCAAGGTATACCCCCGCCTCCGGCCCGTCCTGGCCACGGCCGCCAGGGCCGCAGAGAAGGGGTCCGCGTCGGGACAGATCACCAGGTCGAATTCCTCAGCAAGGAATTCCGGAGGCACCCCTCGTCCGGTCACCAGGATCCGGTCCACCAGGGGATGGTTCTCCAGGAGTGGAGCGGCGCTCGCGGCGGTGGCCCAGGTGACGTGGGCCCCGGGGAACTCCCGGGCCAGGACGGGGAGGATGCCCGTCGTGCGGAGCACGTCCCCGTCGGCGGCGAGCTTCACCAGGAGAATCCTGCTCCGGACGGGGTCGTAGTGGGGACACTCCCCGCAGCGCACGCCTTCCTCCTTGTGGTAGCGGCAGGGCCTGCTCCAAAGCATGTGGCGGCAATCGAAGTGGAAGTCTCTCACCGGGCCCATCAAGACGCGCCTCCTCGCTCCCTTCCCTCCAGGAGTTCCTGGTAGATCCTGCGGTTCCCTTCCCCCATGGCCCGGGCGGTGTAGTGCTCTTCCACCCTTTCGGCTCCGGCCCGGCCCATCCTCCTTCGAAGATCTCCGTCCCGAAGGAGCTTCTCGAGGGCCTCGGCCAAGGCCAGGGGGTCCCCCGGAGGGACCAGGAAGCCCGTCACACCGTCCAGGACGGACTCTTCCAGGCCCCCCACCCGGGAAGCCGCCACGGGAAGACCCGAAGCCATGGCCTCCAGGGCCGCTACGCCAAGTCCCTCCTTCCTGGAAGGAAGGCAGAAGACGTCAAGGGCCCGGTAGATCTTTTCGGAAGGTTCCACCTGGCCGGGAAAGAAAACCCTCTCCTGGAGCTTCAATTCCCGGGCCAAGGCCTTCAGGTCCTCTCCGGCCGGCCCCCGGCCCGCCAGGAGAAGCCGGAAAGAGAGCCCCTTGCGGGCCAGGAATCCCGCTGCCTGGATCAGCACGTCCAGCCCCTTCCTGGGGTGGTGGGTGGCGGCCGAGCCGATCCAAGGGCCTTCGCTTGGGAGCCCCAGGGCCAGGCGGGCGACTTCCTTCTCTTGGGGTCCGATTTCCCGGAGGGGCCGGAACCTCTCCGCCTCCACGCCGGAAGGCACGAGGATCACCTTCTCTTGGGGGATTCCTAGCCTCAGGATCTCCCGGCGCACGGCCTGGGAGATGGCTACCACCCGGTGGAGGGCCTTCCCGTAGAGGAAGCGGGTCAAGGGATCCTGTCTCAGGGGATAGTCCATCCTCCTCGTGGCCACCCGGACGGACCGGGGCAGGCCCAGGGACGCCCAGGCCGCCAGGACGTGGGCCCGGGAAGTGTGGAAGTGGAGAACGTCGGGGGAAAGACGGCGGAAGAGGCGCCGAAGGGAGAAGACTGCTGGAAGGTCCAGGCTCGAGCGCATGGGCAGGGCGTGGACAGGGAAGCCCCGCGCCTCACCTTCCCGGCATGCCAGCCCTCCCCGGCGGCCCACCAGGATGCACTCGTCACCCTGATCCCGCAGGTATTCCATCAAGTGGAACATCTGGACCTCTCCCCCGGAGAAGCCCTTCTCACCGTTGACGTGGACGATCCGCAAGGTAATCCGGCCTGGTGTTGACTCCGGCCTGGAAAGCCGGGAAGTTCGGTTCGTGAAGATCGCCCTGCATCATACCCGCTTCGGCACCACCGGCGGGAGCGAAGGCTACCTTTCCGTCCTGGTGCGCCGGCTCCTGGAGGAAGGTCACCAGGTCCATGTCTTCGCCGCCAGGATCCAGGCCGACCAGGTCCCCCGGGGCCTCCAGGTCCACCACCTCCCAGTGGCCTCCTTCCCCCACTGGAGGAAGGTCCTCTCCTTCGCCCGGGCCCAGGCCAGGGCCGCCCGGGACCCTTCCTTCGACCTGGTCGTCGGTTTCGGCAGGACCCTGAGACAGGATCTCTACCGGGACGGCTCGGGTCCCCAGGGGGACTACCTGGCCTGGCGCGCCTCCCACCGGCCCTTATGGGCACGGCCCTTCCTCCACCTGGATCCCACCCAGAGAATCACCCTGGCCCTGGAGAGAAGCCGATTCCACGATCCAGGCCTGGTCCGGATCCAGGCAGTCTCCCACCTGGTGGCCCGGGCCCTGGTCCGCCGCTACCCCCACCTCCAGGGAAGGATCCGGGTGGTCTACAACGGGATCGACACCCGCCGTTTCTCCCCGGATCGCAAGGAGGCCCTCCGCAGGGAGGCCCGGACCGCCCTGGGCCTGGAAGAGGGACCGCCGGTCTTCCTCTTCCTGGGGAACGACTATCTCCGCAAAGGCCTGGATCTCCTTTTGGCGGGCCTCTCCTCCCTGGAAGGGGATTGGCGCCTCCTGGTGGCCGGATCGGACCGGCGAGTCTCCCGTTACAGGACTCTGGCGGAAAGGAGGGGCCTGGCCTCCCGGGTGAAGTGGCTCGGTCCCAGGCGGGACGTGGAAAGGCTCTATGCCGCCTCGGACGCCCTTCTCTTCCCAACCCGCTTCGACACCTTCCCCAACGTGCCCCTGGAGGCCATGGGTTGCGGTCTCCCTGCGGCGGTTTCCGCCGCGGCGGGTACGGCGGAGGTCCTGGATGGAGAAGCGGCGATCCTCAGGGTGGACGACCCGGAAAATCCGGTTTCCTGGGAGAAAGCCGCCCGGTCCCTCCTGGAGCCGGCCTTCCGGGAGCAGGCATCTTCGGCCGGCTTGGACCTGGTCCGGAGGAGATTCACCTGGGAACACCACCTGGCGGAACTCCTCCCCCTCTACGAAGAAGCAGCCCGCATCAAAGAAACGAATTCCCCCTGACGTCCTGGTCACGGCCCGCAGGGCCTTGTCTTTTTCTCGTCAGCCCCGGCCGGCTCGGGCATGGAACGTAGTGACATGCCCGAGACGCCCGGGGAGTGGCTCCAGCTTCGAAGGCGCTAAAAAAACCCTTCGAGCTCCCTTCCACTCCCCCTGACGTCGG
>CAZLQD010000026.1:0-43466 GCA_964561605.1 uncultured Planctomycetia bacterium | reverse complement strand
CCTCCAACCATAGCCCTTTTCAAGTTGTTCCTCAGGGGCCGGGCATAACCCGGCCCCGGTACGCCGAGCAAGGCGATTTTTTTGAGAAGAAAGAATACGGAGAGGCGCAACGTCCCGGAACGAGACGCTCTTGGAGCCCACCACCCCCGCCCAACCACCCGATTCGTCGGGCCTCCAGGCCCATGGGTCGCCCTTTTTTCCGGGGGAATTTCAAGATGGGGGCGTTCGAGTCTTTCGTGATTAGTGACGCTTTCGATTCTGCTGCCACTCCCCGGACGTCCTCGTCACGGTCTATGACCGTGCCTCGGCCGGCCGGGGCTGACGTTTTTTTCCATCGTCTGCCCCTGCCGGCGGGGAAGACTGTTCGAAGAACAGGATTCCCCGACGTCAGGGGAGTGGGTGGCAGTTCGGAGTGTTTTTTGGGGCGCTTTTGTTGTTGCTGCCACTCCCCGGACGTCTCGGGCATGTCACTGCGTTCCATGCCCGAGCCGGCCGGGGCTGACGGGAAAATATTTGTACTTCGCTCATGCCCGAGCCGGCCGGGGCTGACGGGAAAATATTTGTACTTCGCTCATGACCGAGCCGGCCGGGGCTGACGAGGACAATTCTGTGCGGCCCGAAGGGCCGCAACATGCCCGACGTCAGGGGAAGCATGGGCTTTGGTGGGTGACTTCCTTGTCTTTTGCCTGGGAGCTGGTTTCGATACAAGCTTCTGAAAGGAGTTTGCCTTGAGAGATCGAATGGACCCGAAGTCCGGTTCGGGCCGGGCCGGCCCCGTTTCTTTCCACGGCTGGTTGGGCATTCTTCTGATCGCCGGGCTTTTCCTGGCCCCCTGGGCCTGCCAGGCACCCAAGCCCGCCCAGGTCGCCTCCTTCCGCCGCCTGGCCGCAATCAAGGCCCATCTCGAGGACGCCGGGGACGGCTTCGTCCTTGTCGCGGCCCACCGTGGGGACTGGCGGAACGCCCCTGAGAATTCCATCGAGGCAATCGAAAATTGCATAGAGATGGGGGTCGACATCGTGGAGATCGACGTGCGGAAGACCAAGGATTCGGCCCTGGTTCTCATGCACGATCCCACGATCGACAGGACCACCACCGGAAGAGGGAAGGTCTCCCAGTGGACCCTGGCGGCCTTGAAGAAGCTCTACTTGAGAAACGGATGCGGCGTGGCGACCCGCCACAGGATTCCCACCCTGGAAGAAGCCATGTCGGCGGCCAAGGGAAAGATCCTCGTGAACCTCGACAAATGTTCCGGATACATGGACCTGGCCTACCGGGTCCTCCGGAAGACCGGAACTGTGGGCCAGGCGATTTTCAAGGGAACCGAACCGGTCGAAAAGGTGAAGGAGCGCTACGGGAAGCTCCTGGAAAAGATCATGTACATGCCCATCATCAGCAAGGGCACCCCCAGACTCAGGGAGTTCGTCGACCGTTTCCTCGCCGAGTCCAAACCACTCGCCTTCGAAGTCCTCTACCGGAAGGATTCCTCGCCCATGTTCGGGATCATCGAGCGGATCCGGAAGAGGGGAGTTCGTGTCTGGGTGAACACCATGTGGCAGTCCCTCTGCGGGCCCCACGACGACGACCGTGCCCTGTCAGACCCCGACGGAGCTTGGGGGTGGGTGATCGCCCACGGAGCGGACATCATCCAGACCGACCGTCCCCGAAGGCTGCTCGAATATTTGAGGAGAAAGGGGTACCGCCCCTGACCCCCGGCCCTTTTCCAGGAAGGCTCCCCCTCTCTCCCCGGTGGAAAGAATGAAAACCCTCCTCCAGAGGATCCTCCGTTTCTTTTCCTCTCTCGAGCCCCGGCCGAGGCTGGATGAGGGTGAGATCCGGAACAAGTACACCCGGTTCCGCCGGTCCGTTTTTCTCTCCGCCACCATCGGCTACAGTATCTTCTACGTCTGCCGCCTGAGCCTGAGCGTGACCAAGAAACCCCTGGTGGACCAGGGCGTCCTGGACGATTCCCAGGTGGGAATGGTGGGGTCCGTCCTGTTCTTCACCTACGCCGTCGGAAAGCTCACCAACGGGTTTCTCGCCGACAGGAGCAACATCCGCCGCTTCATGTCGGCCGGGCTCCTGGGCTCGGCCTTCCTCAACCTGGCCTTGGGGTTCAGGCTTCCTTTCCTGCTCTTCCTCCTGCTCTGGGGCCTGAATGGTTGGTTCCAGTCCATGGGAGCCGCTCCCTCTGTGGTCTCCCTCTCCCGGTGGTTCTCCAACCGGGAAAGGGGGACATTCTACGGTGTCTGGAGCGCCAGTCACTCTCTCGGCAAGGGGATCACCTTCGTGGTGGTGGCCTTCTTCGTGAGCCTGGGCGGATGGCGGTGGGGGTTCTTCGGCGCCGGAGTGATCGGTCTGATCGGCGCCTTGGTGGTGGCCCTCTTTCTCCGGGATTCTCCCGAAAGCGAAGGCCTGCCTTCCATATCGGAATACAAGGACGATCCCGTGGGGGCCTCCACCCGGGAAAAATCGGTGGGGCAACTCCAATTGGCGGTCCTGAAGAATCCTTTTCTCTGGGTTCTCGCCTCGGCCAGCGCCTTGATGTACGTGAGCCGGTACGGCATCGAAAGCTGGGGGATCTATTTTCTCCAGGCCCAGAAAGGTTATACCGGCCTCGAGGCCGGGTCCATCGTCTCGGTGAGCGCCGTGAGCGGCGTGGCCGGCACCATGCTGGCGGGCTTCGTCTCGGACCGGTTCTTCCGGAGCAGCAGGAACATCCCCGTTCTCGTGGCGGGAATCCTGAATGTGACCGCCATCGCCCTCTTCCTGTACTATCCGGACGGGAGCCCCTGGATGGATACGGCCAGCATGGTCCTCTTCGGCTTCGCCATCGGAATCCTGGTTACTTTCCTCGGCGGGCTGATGGCAGTGGACATCGCCTCCAAGAAGGCTTCCGGGGCGGCCCTGGGGTTCGTCGGGATCGCCAGCTACGCCGGGGCGGGCATCCAGGACGTAGTGAGCGGCTCCCTCATCGGCGCGCACCACACCACCACGGCGGGAATCGAGACCTACGACTTCTCCACGGTGAAGATGTTCTGGCTGAGTGCCGCCCTTCTGTCGGTGCTTTGCGCCCTCTTCGTATGGAAGGCCGAGCCCGAAGACTGAGGGGCCTCCGGCCCGACCCTTTGCCTTTCCCGGCGGAAAGGGGAAACTTGCCGGCCCCTGCAGCAACCTGTTCTCTTTCGACCCTGGTGTCCCGATGAAGAGATTCTTCCTTCCCCTCCTTGTGGTTTCCTTCCTCCTTTCCTCCAGGCCGGGCGAGGCCCAAGAGGATTTCTACCAGTCCATCGCCTCCAAGAAGTTCGAGCGGAGGTGCGGCTTCCCCCAGGAAAGGATCCGGCCCCCCAGGCTCCCCCGGGGGCCGGTCTTCTCCTTCGACGGGAAGAGTGCCTTCCGGCCCCAGGACAAGCTGGACACCTTCCAGGAGGTGAAGGCCGCCCTGGCGGATCTCCGTGCCCGGTACGAACCTTTCCTCCGGAACCTCGCCCCCAGGGGGGAGGCGGTCCGGCGGCGCCTGGGAATACGGAGGATGCAGTTCCGAATGGAGACCGGCCGGGACAGGTCCGATTTCGGCCACACCCTGAAAGGAGGGGGGAAGTGGAAGTGGGTGGACATTCCCTACTACCACGGCCCCCAGGGGCCGGCCACGGCCTGGTACAGGTCCGAAGTGGACCTGCCTGGAGAGATGCTACGGGCCGACAGGCTGGTCCTCCACTTCAAGGGCGCCGACTATTACTGCGACGCCTACATCAACGGCCACCACGTGGGCCACCACGAGGGCATGCTGGATCCTTTCGAATTCGAAGTGAAACCCTACTGCCGCCCGGGAAAGAACGTCCTCCTGGTCCGGCTCCGGAACGACTACTCCATGCTGGGCTCGGAGGATTGGGTGCGCCGCTGGGGGAACAAGATCGCCGCCAGCAACTCCCCAGGCTGGGACGACCCCATGGAGGGATGGAACTGCTGCCCCGCCGGTTTCGGCCTCTACCAGGATCTCTATTTCGAGACACGTAGCTTCGTATCCATCGCCGACGTCTTCCCCCGTCCCCTCGTGGAGAGGGGCGCCGTAGAGGTCCGGACCGAACTGGACCTGCCCGACGGAAACCGGGCCGGGACCTTCCAGTTGAGGCTCTCCGTCTTCGGCCGGAACTTCCGGGGCGTCGTAGTGAAGGACCTTCCCAGGACCGTCCGGGTCGTGGGTGGGAGGTGCCTCTACAAGACGAGGATCCCCATCCCCGGGGAGAAGCTCCGCCTCTGGACCCCCGAGGAGCCCTGGCTCTACCTGGCCAGGGTCGAGCTCCTCGACCCTTCGACAGGGAAGATCCTGGACTCCATGGAAAGGCAGTTCGGAATGCGCTCCTTCGTCATCTCCACCACGTCCAGGCCCAAGGGAAGGATGTACCTCAACGGCAAGGAGATCCGCTTGAGGGGGGCCAACACCATGGGGTTCCTCCAAAGGGACGTGATGGCCCACGACTGGGACCGGCTCGTGGACGACCTGCTCCTGGCGAAGCTCACCCACATGAACTTCATCCGGACCACCCAGCGGTCCCTCCAGGCCGAGGTCTACGACTACGCCGACCGGGTCGGGATGATGATGCAGTCCGACCTTCCCCTCTTCGCCTACCTCAACCAGAAACAGTTCTCCCAGGCCCTCCGCCAGGCCGGCCGGATGGAACGCCTCCTCAGGAGCCATCCCTCGGTGGCCCTCATCACCTTCATGAACGAGTCCATGGCCGGGGAAAAACCCCATGCCATCAGCAGAGCCGAATATGAACATTTCTTCGACGCCGCGGAGATCGTTGTCCGCCACGAAAACCCCGACCGGGCCGTCAAGTACGTGGACGGCGACTACCAGGGCCCCAACAAGGGCCTCCCCGACGACCACTGCTACAACATCTGGTACCACAACCACGCCTGCGACCTGGGCTGGCTCCACCAAGGCGGCTGGGTGAAGGTCAAGAAGGGCTGGATGTACGGGTGCGGGGAATTCGGCGCGGAGGGGCTGGACACGGTGGACCTCATGCTGAGGCGCTACCCCGACCAGTGGCTTCCCGAGGACCGGAATCCTGAAAACGACTGGACCCCGGCCCTCATCCGGACGGCCCACAAGGACAGCCAGACGGGCCGGTTCTACTGGAAGTGGTTCGAGGGGCGCCGGAAGATGGCCGACTGGGTCCGCCTCAGCAGGGAGCACCAGGCCTGGGGGGTGCGCATGGTGGCCGAGGCCTTCCGGCGCATGTCACGTATGAACACCTTCGCCGTCCACCTCTTCATCGACGCCTGGCCCAACGGGTGGTTGAAGACCCTGGTCGACACCGAGCGCCGCCCAAAGCCCGCCTGGTACGTCTACCGCGACGCCCTGACGCCCCTCTCGGTCCAGCTCAGGACGGACAGGTTCGCCTTCTTCTCCGGCGAGACGTGGAAGTTCGAGGTCTGGATCTGCAACGACACCCATTCCAAACCGGAATGCGAACTCCGCTTCCAGGTGGAGATGGGGGGGAAGATCCTCTCCTCGGGAAGGGCTCCGGCCGTCCTACCCTCGATCTCGGAAGGGAGCCGGTTCCAGGGATACATCCCCGCCCAGGCGCCGGTGACCCGGAAGCGGGCCACCTTCACGGTCCGCCTCGCCCTTTTCGAGAAATCCACGGGAAGGCTCCTCCACGAGACATCCCGGGTCCTGGACCTCTATCCGGCCCCGGCCGCCGAGGGAGGAGGGAAGGCCCTACACGTTCTCGGGAAGGTGACTCCCGCCGTGGAGGACCTGGCCCGGGCCTTCGACCTCCAGCCGGTCACGGAAGGAAGGATCACACCCGGATCCCTCGCAGTGGTGACGGACTACGGCGCCTACGACGCCCATAGGGCCGAATTGGACCGGGCCGTCCAGGGGGGAGGGCGGTGCCTCGTCCTGGCCTCCCTTCCGGAAGGAAAGAACGGCCCGGCCCGGATCGGCCCCTTCCCGGTCCGGTCCGATGGGAAGAGGGAGGGCTACTGGTTCCTGGCCAGGTCTCCGGGACACCCGGCCCTGGCCGGCACGAAGTACACGGATTTCAAGTTCTGGTATTCCCGAAGGGCGAATGCCCCGGTCCAACACCGGTTCGTCCCCTTCCGGGCGGAGGGGTTCCGCCCCGTCCTCACCTCCCGGGGCCGGCCCGTCGTGGCCGAGGCCGCCGACGGCGAAGGCCGGTGGATCCTCTGGCGGGCCGACCTCTCGGGAAGGCTGATCAATCCGGCCTGCCGGGTCCTCCTGGAAAAGCTCCTCTTCTGACCCTCCAATTCCCGAGCCGGCTGGGCGCCCCGCCGGGCCGGAAGAGAACCGAGATTTTCAACGGCTCCGGCCGGCCCCGATCCACTGCATTCCGGGAGGGCACTTCCGGCGGGCGATGCCCTTTCCCGCGAATTGGACCTCCACCGTGTAAGGGTGGGCCAGGTTCAGGTGGATCCCTGTGACGACGGCCTCGGCCGGTGCCAGGCGGAGGCGCCCCTCCCCTCTTTCCAGGACCCGGCAATTCCAGGTCCGGATCCGTCCGTCCCGGTCCTCGATCACGAACCCCCGGGTGAGGGCGACCTCCTCCATGGCCTTGAACACCTCGAAGGCCGTGCCGTCGCCCATCCACTTCCAATCCACCCTGTCCCGCCAGGTCTTCCCCCTGCCTCCGTACCAATCGCCCACGCCCTGGAGCCAGCATTCCCCGAGGATCCTGGGAACCAGCCGCCCCAGGACGTTCTTCGGATCCTTTTCCCGGACCCGGGCCGGAACGTAGGGGTCGGGGACGAAGGCGTATCTCAGGCGCCCTTCGGGCCAGGCCATGAGCTGGACGCCCGAGCCCAGGGAGTCCATGGCCTCCTCGAGCCACCTCGCCTTTCCCGTGAGGAGGTAGAGGTAGTAGAGGCCGTAGGTCTTCCAGGCCGACCACCCGTGGGGGGAGAGCATCATGTTCCGGGGCAGGTGGATGTCCCCCCAGGCCTCCCAGAAGCGCATGGTCGCCCCCCGGGCCCGGGTGTCGGGGTCGTGGAGGCGCGAGAGGCAGCGGTGGGACTCCATGAGTCTTTCCGCCGCCTCCCTGTATTTCCTCTTCGAGGCATCGTCCTCCTGGAGGAGGGCGAAAAGGGCGAGCTGGGCGGCGCTGCAGGTGATGGCGCCGTCCTCGAAGGTGGCGCCCCCCTCGGTGCAGATGTTCCTTCCCCGGCGGACCAGTTCGTCCATGGCCCGGCGCACCGATTCGAAGTGTGCCCGGCGGAGCTTCGCCCACCCGGGGGCCTTTCGGGCCAGGGTTTCTTCCACTTCCATGAGTTCCATCAAGGACTTGGCCGGGTAGATCACCGAGGTGTAGGGCTTGAACCCGTAGCCTCCGTAGGCCCCGTCCTCTCTCTGGCGGGACAGGAGGAAGGCGGCGGCCTTCTCCGCCAGGTCCAGGCTCTCTCGGTCTCCCGTGGCCTGGTAGCGGTCCACCAGCATGCTCAGCATGGCCGAGGTGTTCTGGATGCGCTCTTTGTTCCCGCTGAAGAGGAAACCCTCCTCCCTCTTGTAGAGGCGCTCGAGGACGATCTCCAGGATCCGGTCCCCCTTCTCGTCCAATTCTTTTGAAGGGAAATATTTGCGCGCCAGGAAGAACCCGAAGAGGCCGTAGAAGGATTCGCAGGAATACCCGTCGATGGAGGATGTGTCGGCCCTGGGAGTCCTGGCCAGGGCCTCCTTCCTCGCCTGGAGGAGATACCAGGACCAGGGCGGTCGCACGAAGAAACGGGCCCCGGCGGACCTGCCGGCTCCACCCTTGGCGGTCACCAGGTAGTACCCCCCCGCGGCGGTCCCGGAAAAGCGGGCGGTGAAGCGCTCTTTCCCGGCCGGGACGGCCCGGAGGGAACGGGTCTCTCCTCCGGGGGTCCGGACCTCCACGGTCACGGGTCTTGGGGAGTGGACGGTGATCCCCACGGCCCGGCCCGGCTCCAGGGTATACCGGTCCAGCACGACGAAGGGGGCGTCGCACCTCCTGGAGAGGACGGCGGGGATTTCTTCGAAGCGGTCGATCGGGGCGAGGAGGATCCGCCAGGCCCGGCGCTCTCCCGGGGCCAGGGAAGAGAGATCGGGGTGGTGGGGGGGAAGGGGCCGGGCGTGGAGGAGATCCAGGGTTACGGTATGGATGTAATGGGAATACATCCTCTGGTCGTACTCGATGGTGTAGGAGGCGACGGGGTCGGTGGAAGTGACGCCCAGGATCCTGCCCTCGGGGGTCATGAAATAGCCCAGGAAATGGGTCCTCTCGCAACGGAAGAAGGTGGGGAAGAACTGGGCGTTCCAGCGGGGGAACCGGTCCATCCACGTGTCGATCCCCAGGCGAAGGCCCGCCGAAAGAGGAGAAAAGGTCTCTTTCCCCTTATTCTCCAGGACCGCCGTGATCAGGAGGCCTCCCGCCTTGGGCCGGTACCTCAGGGAATAGAGAACCCCTCCTTTCCTCCCCTGGAAGAGGCCCGGGCCCGCCCGCCTGAGTTTCACGCCTGGAAAGGCGGGCCCGGCGAACCGGTCTTTCCTCATGGGCACGGAGACCTGCCCGTCCCGGAAGGCCGGGCTGAAGGATTTCAGGGTTCCCCCTTCCCCCGCCACGGCCCTGAGGCGGCCCTCCCCGGTGCGGATCTCCTCCAAGAGGGGCCGGCCTTGGGCGGCCGCCGGTGCGACGAAGAAAATCGACCAGAAGAAGAAGAGGAAACCTTCGTTTTTCATGGCGGCTCGCTTCTCTCCGGCAGGCGCCGGGAATCCTACCTCTCCGGGCGGAGGTCCAGGACGGCCAGGTCCTCCGGGGCCAGGCGGATCTCCAGGAAGGCCTTTCCCCGGCCCTTCCCCCGGAGGGGAATCTCCCTGCCCGAAAGGAGTTCCCTGGCCGACCTTTCTGTTTCCAGGAAGATCTCCACCTTGCCCGAGATGGTCTTCTTCTCCGAGAAGTTGAAGACCGTGAGATACCTCTTCCCGAATCGTTCCACCTGGAGATCCGGGTCGGTGGTTCGGGCCAGGGGGACGGGCTCCCAGCCGGCCTGTGCCAGGAGCTTGCACAAGGGGACGTATTTCTTGAAGAGAGGCCTGTCCCTCCCGTAGAGCTCGGGCCTGGTGAAGTAGTGCCCCGTCGAGGCGTCGGCGCTGAAGAACCCGGGAAACATCCCGAAGGCCACGGCCCGCTTCATGTATTTCTCCACCAGCTCCTTGGAGAAATCCTCGAAGCGGGTGTTCATGAGGAAGCAGTAGGGCTTGGGGCCGCACATGCCCCGCCTGTAGAGGAGGCGCTCCCTCGTCATGGGGGTCCATCGGCCGCCCCTGTGCCAGTTGGTCTCCGTTCCCATCACGTCCAGGAGGGGGGCGAGCCAGAAAAGCCGTGAAGGGGTGGCGTTGGCCATCATGAGCCTTTTCCGGGAGTGGACGTACTTCGAGAGTGCCCGGACGTACTCGAAGGCCACGAGTCCCCGGAAGATCGCGGGCCGGCGGCTCTCCAGGGAGAAGGTCAGGGGCGTGGCCGCCGCTGCGAAGTGGTCCCGCCTGAAGTCGAGGACGTCCGTGACCCACCCCTCGCTGGAATCCACGTACTCTCCGTCCAGCCGCGGCCCGGAATCCCTCTCATAGTATTTCTTGCGGATCCGGGCGTTCCAGTGGAGGGAGAAGGCGGTAACCTCCCCGCGGATTCCCGGCATGTCGTTCATGCTCCAAACGGCGCCGTTGCACCAGGGCTCGTTCCGAAAGCGAAGGGGGATGCGGCCGGCCTCGTCGTGGAAACCGCTGGTGAAGAGGGCCCTGGCCCGGAGGCTCAGCCTTCCCCTCCCCCGGGCGGCGAGCCTGCGGGCCTCGGCCAGGGCGGCCTCCCTGGTGCGGGGAAGGTTCTTGGGCAAGGGCATCCACCAGGTCATGGGCTCGGTGTAGCGGAAGGTCAGGATTCCGTGGGCCTCGTCCCAGGCCGTCTCGCCCGTCCCTTCCTTGAACTTGAAGCCGAAATCCCGCCAGCCCTTCACCTTGCTGATCCGGGCGAAGGGCATCCAGAGTCCCTGCTCGGGGGTCCTGCAGCGGAAGGCGCGGGGGTAGATCCCGTAGTAGGCCTTCAAGGCGGAGCGGAATCCCCATTCCGGGTCGAAGGTGAATAGGCAGAACCGGAGTTCCGCCCCGGGGTGCTCCTTCGTGAATCCCAGGTCGAAGGCCAGGTAGAGCTCTCTCGTCCCGGCGTTGGCCGAGACCCGGAAGAAGGCGGGGAAGCCCGGGTCCAGGCCAAGGGCCAGGCCCCTCCGGCGGGAGATCACCGCCCCGAAGGGCCACCGGGAGAGCCTCCCGTTCCCCCCGGCAGGGAAGGAGGAAAAGGAACCGAGGTCCCCCAATCCCTCGAGGGGACGCCTTTCCCCCGGTCCCTGGAGCCAGACCGCCTTTCCCGGAGGAAGGGGAAGGAGGAAATACAAAGTTACGGCCCGGTCCTTTCCCGTCTCCTCCTTCAGGGAGACCCGGAAGAAGCGGATCCCCTTTCTCCGCCTCTCCTCCACGGCGAGGCGGACGCCCAGGGCCCTTCCGCCCCGGAAGGAGAAGATGTCCGAGTCCTCTCCCGCGTCCCTCAGAAAGAAGCCTTCCTTTCCGGGCCCGGCGGAGACTGCGGGAAGGCCGTCGAAGAGGATATACTTACCAGGGGGTTTCAACTCCTTCAGGGTCGCCTCCCGGAACCAGGCCTTGCCCGAGTGCCGCCGGAGGAGGAGGTTCACCGTGACCTGCCGGACCGGCTTGACGGGGAAGATCATGACGGTCTTCTCCTGCCAGCCGTGGGTTCCCGTGTCGAAGGGGGTGACCCGCCCCCAGAGGGGGGTCCCGTCCCGGTAGACCAGATCCAGGTAGAGGGAGTAGTTCCGGTCCGGCCCGCCGCTCACATCCCTGCACTTGCTCCAGACCGAGGCGACGATCGGCAGGGGGACCTGCTGGTTCAGGATCACCGTCTGGGATATGCCCCGCCGGACCCGGGAATCCTTTCCGTTGTCCAGGAGGAAGGAGCCATCCTCCACCTTCTTGCCTCCCTTCCGGAACCTCCAAAGGCCGGGGCGGAGGAGGTTCTTTCCGGTCTTCCAGTTCTCCCGGCGAAGCACCCTCCTCGCCGGAGGGCGCAGGGCCCGGGCGGGAGAAGGGAGGAGGAGAACCAGGACCGGGAGAAACCAGAAGAGGCGGGGGAAGGAAAAGAGGGTTCTCACGGGCGCATCCTCCCGGGAAAGGAGCCGGCGGAAAGGGGAAAGGGGCCTTCGAAGGGACGGGATTATCCCTCACCGGCTGACGGGGGGACAGACCTCCTTCCGGGAACCCCGGCCCTTTCCCGGGAAGGAAGGGCCGCCCCGGCTCCCTGTCACTTCCGGAGCCCCCGCATCCCTCCTTGGGCAGGCTCTCTCCTTGGGGTATCCTGGTAGTTTCGCCCTTCCTCTACCTGGGAGAGAAGATGCCCCCGAGAACCCTCAAGATCCAAGGAGCCAGGGAACACAATCTCCAGGGAATCGACCTGGAGATCCCCAGGGATGCTCTGGTCACCTTCTGCGGGGTCTCGGGCTCGGGGAAGTCCTCCCTGGTCTTCGACACGATCTTCCAGGAGGGCCAGCGCCGCTTCCTGGAATCCCTCTCGGCCTACGCCCGGCAATTCCTGGGCAACCTGAAGCGACCCGAGGTGGACCGGATCGAAGGCCTCTCTCCCACGGTGGCCATCGACCAGAGGACGAGCCAAGGCTCCCGCCGTTCCACCGTAGGGACCCTGACGGGGATCCACGACTTCCTCCGCCTCCTCTACGCCCGCCTGGGAGAGCCCCATTGTCCGGTCTGCGGGGCCGCCATCGAGGCCCTCCCTCCCCAATGGATCCACGAGCGCCTCCTGGAGAAGGCCCGGGGGAAGGCGAAGGGGGGCAAGGCGCCCCTCCTCCTGGTCCTGGCCCCTCTGGTGCGGGACAGGAAAGGGGAGTTCCGGGCCCTCCTGGAGGGGCTCAGGATGAAAGGTTTCGTCCGGGCCCGGGTGGACGGAGAGATCCTCAGGCTGGACGAGGAGATCCGTCTGGAGCGTTACAAGGCCCACCAGGTCGAGGCCGTGGTGGACCGGCTCCGTCCTTCCCCGGAAAAGGCCTCCCGCCTGGCCGAGGCCGTGGAAGGAGCCCTGACCCTCTCCAAGGGCTGGGTCCTGGCCCTCTGGGAGGATGGAGAAGAGGAAACCCTGAGCACCCTTGCGGCCTGTCCCAGGGGCCACGGCTCCCTTCCCGAACTGGAGCCCCCCCTCTTCTCCTTCAACTCCCCACAAGGTGCCTGTCCCACCTGCCAGGGCCTGGGAGAGGTGCTGGTCTTCACCGAGGAGAGCCTGGTCCGCCACCCGGAACGCTCCCTCCTGGAAGGGGCCCTGGCCTGCACGACCCGTTTCGGGTCCCTGGGGTGCCGGGGCCTCAGGCCGGAGGACTTCTGGGTCGTGGCCGAGCGGTACGGTTTCGACCTGGCCCTCCCATGGAAGGATCTTACGCCTGAACAGAAACGCATCATCCTGGAAGGAGCTCCCGGGGAGGACCGGGAGCTGGGACGTCCCTTCCGGGGGATCGCCGCCTGGCTGGAACGATGCCTCCGCCGGGGGAAGAACCCCTACCTCAAGACCCTTAGGGCCAGACTCACCTGTCCCTCCTGCAGGGGGGCCCGGCTCCGCCCGGAGGCCCTCGCCGTCACCTTCCGGGGTTATTCCATCGACCGGATCTCAGCCTTCACCGTCGAGGAGGCCCGCCGGTTCTTCCGGGAGCTCCGGCCCCGGGGCAGGGAGGCGAAGGTGGGGAGGGACCTCTTCCGGGAGATCCGGTCCCGCCTGGAGTTCCTCCACTCCGTGGGAGTCTCCTACCTCGCCCTGGACCGGAGGGCCGACAGCCTTTCCACCGGCGAGGGCCAGAGGCTCCGGATCGCCGCCCAACTCGGTTCGGGCCTCCGAGGGGTGACCTACGTCCTGGACGAACCTTCCATCGGCCTCCATCCCAGGGACCAGGAGCGGCTGGTCCGGTCCCTCCTGGATCTCAGGGACCGGGGGAACACGGTCCTGGTCGTGGAGCACGACGAAGCCACCATGCTCGCCTCGGACCACCTCGTGGAGATCGGCCCGGGCCCCGGAAGGCGGGGAGGTAGGATCACGGCCCAGGGAAAGGTCCGGGACCTGGCCGCAACCGAAGGGTCGCCCACAGGGGCCTTCCTCTCCGGCAGGGAACGGATCGAGCCGCCCCCATCCGGGAGGAGGGAGGGAGGTCCGGTCCTGAGACTCAAGGGCCCCAGGCTCCACAACCTGAAAGGAATGGACGTGGAGGTCCCCCTGGGGAGGTTCGTCTGCGTCACGGGAGTCTCCGGCTCGGGGAAGTCCTCCCTGGTCCTGGGTACCCTGGTGCCGGCCCTGAGGAACCTCCTCCACGGGACCGGCGAGAAGGCCGGACCTCACGAAGGGATCGAGGGGGCGGAACACCTGGACAAGCTGGTCCGGATCGACGCCGCTCCCATCGGGAGGACCCCACGTTCCAACCCGGCCACCTATACGGGCGCCTTCACGCCCATTAGGGACCTCTTCGCCGCCACCGAGGAGGCCCGGGTCCGGGGGTATACCAAGAGCCGGTTTTCCTTCAACCTGCCGGGGGGCCGGTGCGAAGCCTGCAAGGGCGCCGGGGTCAAGCTCGTGGAGATGCACTTCCTCCCTCCCGTGGAGGTTCCCTGCCCGGAGTGCCGGGGAAAGAGGTTCAACGAGGAGACCCTGGAGGTCCGCTTCAAGGGGCTCTCCATCCGGGACGTCCTGGAGATGGAAGTGGACCAGGCCCTCCAGGTCTTCCGGGACTTTCCCCGGGTCGCCCGCCCCCTCCAGGCCCTCTCCGACGTAGGGCTCGGCTACATCCGCCTGGGCCAGCCCGCCACGACCTTCTCGGGGGGTGAGGCCCAGAGGGTGAAACTCGCCGCCGAACTCTGCGCCCCCGCCACGGGACGCACCCTCTACGTCCTGGACGAGCCCACGACGGGTCTCCACTTCCGGGACGTGAAGGTCCTCCTGGCCGCCCTGGACAGGCTGGTCGAGGGAGGAAACACGGTTCTCGTGATCGAGCACAACCTGGACGTGATCCGTCACGCCGACCACCTGATCGACCTGGGCCCCGGCGGGGGGGAGGAGGGCGGAAGGCTGGTCTACGCCGGTCCTCCCGGGAAGGCCCCCGCCCGGGGGAGTTCCTGGACCGGCAAGGCCCTCGCCGGGAAGCTCAGACCCAAGAGGCGTGCCCGGGCTGCGCGGAAGGAAGGAGAAGGAGCGCCGCCGGGAACGCTCCGCCTGCGGGGAGCCAGGAAGAACAACCTGAAGGACTTGGACCTGGAACTCCCCCTGGAGAAGCTCATCGTCGTCACGGGGCTTTCCGGCTCGGGCAAGACGAGCCTGGTCTTCGAAACCCTCTTCACCGAGGGGCAGAGACGCTTCGTGGAATCCCTCTCCACCTACGCCCGCCGCTTCCTGGGGCGGCTGGAGCCCGCTCCTGTGGAGAAGATCGAAGGGATCGGCCCGGCCATTGCGGTGGGGAAGGGGGGGATCTCCCGCAATCCTCGTTCCACCGTGGCCACCTCCACGGAGATCCACGATTACCTGCGCCTCCTCTACGCCCGTGGAGGAAGGCCCTTCTGTCCCACCCACGGCCTGGAGATGCGGGCCGTCACGCCCAGCGCCATGGCCCGCCTCGCACTGGAGAAGTTTCCAGGGAAGGCCGCATGGATCGCCGCCCCCCAGGGCTCCCCCCGGGGACCGGAGAGAGAGAAGTTGAGGGCCCGGTGGTCGAGGGAGGGCTTCGTCCGGGCCCTGGCGGGGGACGAGGAGGTCCGCCTGGACGGGGGGAAGCTCCCTTCCCGGGTCCCCCTCTCACTGGTGGTGGACCGGATAAGAATCCTTCCCAGGAACCGCTCCCGCCTGGCCGAAGCGGCCGAGGCGGCGGCCCGGGAAGGGGGAGGGAAGGTGGAGATCCGGACCAGGGAGGGGGAGAGGCTCCTCCTCACGACGAGCCGGACCTGCCCGGAGTGCGGTCTCTCCGTTCCCCTGGAGGTCAATCCCCGGCTCTTCTCCTTCAACCACCACCAGGGAGCCTGCCCGGAGTGCCACGGCCTGGGGGTGAAGCTCGCCTGCTCCCCGGCCCGCCTCGTCGGGGATCCCTCGAAGCCCCTCTTCCAGGGGGCCCTCACCCATCCGGCCTTGAAGCGCCTCTTCCGGGGAAACACCTGGAGGAGAACCGTCGTGGAGAAGGTCGCCGCCGCCAGGAGGATCCCCCTGGACAGGCCCTTCCGGGACCTGCCGCCGGCCCAGAGGAGATGGATCCTCGAAGGCTCGGCCCGGTGGGCCGGGATGGCCGGCCTGGTGGACCAGTACCTCCGGCGGGCCGCCGAGGGCGGGGAGAAGGACGGCGACGACGGCGGGGACCTGGCGGACCTGCTGGATCCCAGACCTTGTCCGGCCTGCGGCGGGACCCGCTTGAATCCGGTGGCCCGGAACTTCCGCCTGGGAGGCTTCACCCTTCCGGCCTTTCTCTCCCTGGACGTGGAGGGGGCCCTATCGGCCCTGAAGGCCCTTCCCCTGGAAGGAGAGGAAAGGAAGGTCCTGTCCGAGCCCATCGAGGAGATCCGAAACAGGCTGGGTTTCCTCATGGGCGTCGGCCTGGACTACCTCGCCCTGGACCGGCCCATGTCGACCCTCTCCCGGGGGGAGGCCCGGAGGATCCGCCTGGCCACCCAGCTGGGCAACAGGCTCACCGGGGTCCTCTACACCCTGGACGAACCCACCGTCGGGCTCCATCCCGCCGACGCGGACCGGCTCCTCTCCCAGCTCCGCGACTTGCGGGACCTGGGGAACACCCTGGTCGTAGTGGAACACGACGAGACCTTCATCCGCTCTGCCGATCACCTGGTGGACCTGGGCCCGGGAGCGGGGAGGCTCGGCGGAACGGTGGTCGCTCAGGGCCCGCCCGAGGCCGTGGCCGCATCGAAGAGGAGCGTCACGGGAAAGTGGCTCAGGGGGGAAGGAACGTTTCCGGAGCCCAGTACCCGGCGGAGGGGAAACGGCCTCTTCCTCGAGGTGAAGGGGGCCGGAACGCACAACCTGAAGGGCATCGACGTCTCCTTTCCCCTGGGCACCTTCACCGTCGTGACGGGGGTCTCCGGGGCGGGCAAGACATCCCTCGTCATGGAGACCCTCCTTCCCGCCCTCCGGGGAGAGGAGACGTCTGGCCGGGTGACGGGGAAGGAACACCTTGCAGGGGTGAGGGTCGTGGACGCCTCTCCCATAGGCTCCACCCCCTCGTCCAACCCTGCGACCTTCACGGGCATATTCAAGGACATACGGGAACTCTTCGCCTCCACCGAGGCGGCCCGGATGCGTGGGTTTACTGCCCGCCGTTTCTCCCCCAACGTCCCGGGAGGGAGGTGCGAGGCCTGCGCCGGGAGAGGATTCCAGAAGATCAGCATGCACTTCCTTCCCGACGTCTGGCTCGAGTGCGACGTCTGCGGCGGAAAACGCTTCGAGCCGGAGACCCTCCAGGTCACCTGGCGGGGGAAGAACATCGCCGAACTCCTGGAGATGGAGGTCTCCCAGGCCCTTCCCCTCTTCTCGGCCCACAAGAGGATCGGCAAGGTCCTGGAACTCCTGGAAGAAGTGGGCCTGGGTTACCTCAGGTTGGGCCAGCCCTCCCACACCCTCTCCGGCGGGGAGGCCCAGCGCCTCAGGCTCGCCGCCGAACTGGCAGGTCCTTCCCCGAAGGGGACCCTCTACATCCTGGACGAGCCCACGACCGGGCTCCACATGGAGGACACGGCCCGGCTCCTGGCAGTGCTCCACAAACTCGTGGACCGGGGAGGCACGGTGATCGTCATCGAGCACCATCCCGGGGTCATCCGGTCCGCCGACTACGTAATCGATCTGGGCCCGGGGGCGGCCGGCCGGGGCGGGCGCATCGTGGCCGCAGGCCCCCCCCTGGACATCGCCAGGTGCCCCGAATCCCTGACGGGCAGGTTCCTGGGAATCCCCCTGGAGGCCTCCCGGACGGCCGGGGGGGAAGGAGGTGACCCGTGAAGCCTGCACCGGGCCCCCTCATCATCCAGAGCGACCACACCATCCTCCTGGAGACGGCCCACCCCGAATACGCCCGGGCGAGGGACGAACTGGCCCGCTTCGCCGAGCTGGTGAAGTGCCCGGACTACATCCACACCTACAGGCTGACGAAGATCTCCATCTGGAACGCCGCATTCCTGGGGGTCCCACTGGAGGAGATCACCCGCTTCATGGAGCAATCCAGCCGCTACCCCGTTCCGCCCGTGGTCCTGCGGGACGTGAGGGAGTGGTACCGCCGGTTCGGCGTTCTCTTCCTGGAGAGGGTGGGAGAGAAACTGGTCCTCCGCTCCCGCAAGGCGGGGCTCCTGGAGGTGGTGAGAGAGATTCCCGGTGCGGGAGGATGGGTCACGGGAGAGACCGAGGACGGCCTCGTCCTGGAGGAGGCCGGCCGGGGCCCGGTCAAGCAGGCCCTTGCCAAGGCGGGCTATCCCGTGGAGGACCTGGCGGGATACGCCGAGGGGACCCCCCTGGAGATCCGCCTCCGGGAGGTCACCCTGGGGGGCAAACCCTTCCGGTTGAGGGAATACCAGGAAGAGGCGGCCCGGGTCTTCCACGCCGGCGGAACGGTGAGGGGCGGGTCGGGCGTGATCTCCCTTCCCTGCGGGGCCGGAAAGACCATCGTCGCCCTGGCGGTGATGCACCTCACGGGAACCCGGACCCTGGTGCTCACCACAAACACCGTTGCGGCCCGGCAATGGAGAAGGGAGATCCTGGACAAGACCTGGCTCACCGAGAATGACGTGGGGGAATACTCGGGCGAGAGGAAGGAGATCCGTCCCGTCACCATCACCACCTACCAGATGGTGACCCACAGGAAGAGGAAGGGGGACTCCTTCACCCACGTGGACCTCATGGGCCGCCAGGACTGGGGGCTCATCGTCTACGACGAAGTCCACCTCCTCCCGGCCCAGGTCTTCCGGATCACCGCCTCCATCCAGGCCCGGAGGAGACTCGGTCTCACGGCGACCCTGGTGCGGGAGGACGGCCGGGAGGACGAGGTGTTCTCCCTGATCGGCCCCAAGCGGTACGACGTTCCCTGGAAGGTCCTGGAGAAACAGGGATGGATCGCCGGGGCCAGGTGCGTTGAGGTCCGGGTTCCCCTCCTCGGCGAGACGGAGATCCATTACAGGGCCGCCAGGAAGGACCGGGCCCGGTACAGGATCGCCGCAGAGAATCCCGCCAAGGACCGGGTCCTCTCCCTTCTCCTGGATCGCCACCGGGAGGACAGGGTCCTGGTCCTCGGGCAATACTTGGACCAACTCCACCGGATTTCCAGGAGCCTCGGGATCCCTCTTATCACCGGGGCCACGCCGAATTCCGAGAGGGAGGGACTCTACGCCGATTTCCGGGAGGGAAGGATCGGAGTTCTCCTCGTCTCCCGGGTGGGGAACTTCGCCGTGGACCTCCCCGAGGCGAACGTGGCCGTCCAGGTCTCGGGGACCTTCGGTTCCCGCCAGGAAGAGGCCCAGCGCCTGGGGAGGATCCTCCGTCCCAAGGAGGGGGGCGGGGGTGCGGTCTTCTACTCCCTCGTGACGGAAGGAAGCCGGGAGGAGACCTTCGCCGCAAAGCGCCAGCTCTTCCTGGCCGAACAGGGATACGAATACGAGATCCTGCCGGCCTCGGCCCTGGAGGAGGAGGGGAAATGAAGGGGGTGAGGCTCGAGAAGGTCCTGAAGGGCCTGGGGGACGAAGGCCTGGCCGAGGCCCTCCGGGCCTGGGAGAGGGGCCCCTCCCGGGAGAGGAAGAGGGGGGGGAGGCCCTGGAGGAACGGGGCGGAGAAGCGCCTGGCCGCCCTGATGCGCAGGGAGGGATTGGCCGCCAGGAAGGTGAAGAGGCTCTCCCCCAAACTCCAGGCCCTCCTGAAGGCCTTTCTCTCCGCGCCCGGGTTCGCCATCAGGGAGAGGAAGCTCTACGAGAACCCTCCCCGCCCCCTGGTCACCGTCCAGGCCGTCCAGTCCTGCCTGGCCGTCCTGGAGAAGGAAGGCCTCCTCTTCCCCCTGGAAGGCTCAGGCCAGGAGACGCTCTGGGGAATCCCCCGGGAACTGGGAGGCCTGCTCCTCTGGCTGGAGAGGAGGGACCAGGTGGGCCTGGCCCATCCTCTGACCCTTTCGGGCTTCCTGGAACGGAAGGCCTGGGTGGAGGGTAGCGGCCAGGAAGAGGATCTCACGGCCCGGCGGTGCGCTTCCCGCCTCCTCTCCTCCCCCGAAGGAATCCGCAAGAGGATGGACCGCCTTCCCTCCGGGCTGAAGGAAGTCGTTCTCAGGGCCCTGGAGGAGCAGGGAGGGATCCTTCCTTTTTCTTCTTTCAGGAAATGGGAGGAGGCCCCACCCTGGGAGGGAGCGGCCTGGCGGGCGGCCCTGGAGAGGGAGGCCCTGGGCACGGTCCGCTTCCTCAACCTCGTGCCCTTCGGCGTGGACCTGAAGGAGGAGTGCCTGGTCCTGTTCCTGGAGACCTGCCGGGCCTTCCTGGGACGGGCCGCCCTGGAGGAACCTCCACCCGAGAGGGAGGTCCTCTCCGGGGTGGACCTGGTCTCCAACCTCTCCCGCCTCCTCCACCTGGCCGGAAGGACCCCCTTGAGGCTCACCGACCAGGGCAAGCCCCACAAGTGGGTGGAGAAGAAGGTCCGCCAGGCCCTCCTTCCCATGGGAGGGGGGCGGATCGGTCCCCTCGAGGCCTTCCGTTTCCTCGTCCGCTACGCCTGGACCCGGGGATACCTGGAGGCCGAAGGGGACCGCTGGGTCCCCACTCCCGAGGGGGAGGAGGCCGGATCCATGGACCTGGAAGAGAGGATCCGGGACCTGGTGGAATTCGCCGTCAAGGACAAGGGGGCCCCGGGAGAGCCATACCACCAGGCCAGGATGCGCCGGAGGCTCCTGGTCTACCTGGGCAACCTGCCCGAGGGGAAGTGGGTCCCTCCCATGGCCCTTCCCTTCCTCGCCCGGAATACCTACCTTGCCGGATTGAACGTCCTGGAAGGGGAGAACTTCTACCAGGGCCGGTTCAGGCGCTCCTTCCTGGGGAGCCTGGAGACTCCCTTTCTCATGGCTCTCCACCTGAGAGAGTGGATGGAGCGGCGTCTCCACCTCCTGGGGCTTCTGGAGCTGGGTTATCGGGAAGGGAAACTGGCGGGGATCGCCCTCACGGCCATGGGGAAGCGGATCTTGGCCGCCCCCCGCCTGGGGGAAGAGGACCTCCTGGAGGAGGGCCCCGGGGGAGGGGGGGAAGAGGAGGTCGCCACCCTCCTGGTGACACCCGATTTCGAGGTTCTCCTCTTCCCGGGAAGGGACCAGGAAGAGGCGGTCCACTTCCTGGACCGCTTCGCCCAGAGGACCCTCTCCGACCAGGTGGTCCACTTCCGGCTGAGCAAGGAGAGCCTCTCCCGGGGAATCCAGGGAGGCCTCCGGGGAGAGGAGGTCCTGGAGTGGCTGGAGGGGCGGTGCAGGGCGCCCCTGCCGGGAAACGTCCGGTGGGCCCTCCGCGAGTGGGGCGAGGGGGCAGGTGTCCGAAAGACGCCGGAAGGGCACTATCTCGTAGAAGGCAGGGAAGCCCTGGTGGAACGGATCCTCTCCCAGCCGGACCTGGAAGAGTATCTCCTGGAGAGGCCCGAACCGGGCAAAGTGGTCCTGGACGGGAGGCTCTCCCGGAAGCGCCTGGAGGAGGCCCTGAGAGAGGCAGGTTTCTTTTCATGAAGGAAGGTGCGGAAAGGATCGACCCCGGGAAGGTGATGCGCTGGGCCAGGATGGTCCTCTTGGGGGCCACCATGGTCTTCGCCTACCTCCTGGTCTCCAGGTACCACATCTGGTCCATGAACGAGGCGAACGACTGCATGGTCCCTGCCTACCGCCCGGGATCCCGCCTCCTGGTGGACCTGAAGCCCAGGCCGCCCAAGCGGAAGGACGTGGTCATCTACCGCTACAAGGGAAAAGGGCGGATCGCCCGGGTGGCCGCCCTGGGGGGGGACAGGCTGGAGGTCCGGGAGGACATCCTCTACGTGAACGGGAAGCGGACGATCCACAGGATACCCCCCGGGGCGGTCGTTCCCTCCAAGGTCCCGCCGGGGGAACTCTTCCTCCTCAACGACAACCCGGACTCCCTCCTTCCAGACAGCCTGGAACACGGGCCCGTTCCGGCCGGGAAGATCTGGGCCCGGGTCCTTCTGGTCCTGGATTTCTTGTGATGGTCCGAAAAGAGCCCCTCCTCCTGGAATTGGAGACCCGTTCCCCCGGGGAGACGGAAACCCTGGGGACCCACCTCGGCAGGCGCCTCTCCCAGGGCGACGGACTCGCTCTCGTGGGGGAACTGGGAGCGGGAAAGACCCTCTTCGCCCGGGGGGTGGCCAGGGGTCTCGGCGTGGAAGGGGCCGAGGAGGTCTCCAGCCCTTCCTACCTGCTCATGGTGGAGTATCCCGGCCCGGTGCCCTTCTTTCACTTCGACGGGTACTTCGCCGCCAAGGAGGAGAGTTTCCTCCAGGAAGGAGGCCAGGTTCTCCTGGAAGGGGAGGGGGTGGCCCTGGTGGAATGGGCGGACAAGCTGGAGGCCTGGATTCCTCCCGGGTTCCTTTGGGTCCGCATCCTGTCCTTCCCGGGCCTCCCGGAGGTCCGGAGGATTCGATTCTCCGGCGATCCCCGGCGGTGGAGGAAAGTCCTGGAAGAGGTCGAAGAAGAATTCCCGGGGGAACTTTGAACCGCCCTGCTTCCCGGCCGTTTTCTCTAACTTCGTGTGGTTAGGCCCATGCCGAAAAAGGACCAGGACCTCCTCGAAGCGTTCCGGAACGGAGCGACCGGGGCCTTCGACGAGATCGTCCTCAAGTACCAAGGTCCCCTGATGGGGTTCTTCTTCCGGCTGTGCTGGGATCGTTTCCTGGCGGAGGACCTGACCCAGGAGGTTTTTCTCAGGATGATCAAGGCCGCTCCCACCTACCAGGCTTCGGGGAAACTGGATTACTTCGTTTTCCGGATCGCCCGGAATCTCTGGGTCGACAAGGTTCGGAGGAAGGCCGTCCACCCCAGGCCCGCCTCCCTGGACAAGCCCCTCTCCGAAGAGGGCGCCTCACTGGGTAGCCTCCTGGAAGGCCTATCGGCCGACCCCGTGGAAGCGGCCTGCCGGGAGGAGGAGGCCCGCCTTCTCAGGGCGGCCATGGAGGAACTTCCCCTCAAGGCCCGGGAGGTCTTCGAGCTGGCCGTATACCAGGGGTTTCCCTACAAGGAAGTGGCCCGGATCCTGGAGATCCCCGAGGGCACGGTGAAGTCCCGCATGTTCCACGCCTTGAAGACACTCAAGGGCAAGCTGAGAAAGGACCTTCCGAAGGCGGAAGAGACGGGAGAGACCGGGAGGAAGTCGTGAGGGAGGACAGGAAAGAGAAGAACGGGCGGGAAGACCTCCTGGAAGGTCTCTTCCAGGGAGAGGGAGCTTTGCCCCGGCCACCCGAGGAAGAACTCCGGGGACTCCGGGAGACCTTGGAGACCTTCTCCAGGCTACCCTCCCCCGAACCCTCCAGGCGGGTCCTCGAAGGGGTCCGGAGGCTCCTGGAAAAGGAGGAGAGAAGGTCCCGGCGCAAGGAATCTCCCCGGGCCGAAAAAGGGAACCTGGCCCTCTTCCGCGAGGCCCTTCGGGAGTCCTGGTTGGTCAAGGGCCTGGCGGCGGCTCTCCTGGTCCAGATCCTGGCCTTGCCCATTCTCGGAGCGGTCTCCTACTTCCGTGCCGAAAGGGTCAGGGGCGTGGAGATCCGAACGGGCGTGGACCTGAAAAACATGATCGAAAGGATCGTCCCCGCCCAGGAAGAAGTGCGAAAGGAGACCGGGCCCGCCGAGGCCGGTCCTTTCCTGGAAGAAGAGAAAGGGGATTCTTCGTACCCCTCTCTCTCCTTCTCCTACAGGGAGTGGCTGGTCCAGGAAAACCGGTTCAAGACCAAGTGGTACTTCACCTCCTTCAGGAAGAAGGCCGGGAAGGCGGCAAGGCCCTCTCCCGAAAGAGGCCTGGAACGGTTCGTCACCCTCCTTTCGCGGGCCTTGGCCGGAGGGCTCTCCCGGGTCGGGGACCCCTTGGATCTGGCCCTGGGGATCCGGGCTCTCTTCCTGGCGGGAAACTCCGAGAAGGCCCTGGAAGAGGACCTTCCTCGCCTCCTCCGGGCCTGGAACGAGGCCGGCCGGGCCGCCAAGGTGGAGACGGCCGTCCTCCTTTCCGAGATGGAACTCCTGGGAGTGGGGGGGCGGCGGAAGAGGGTGGAAAAGGCCATGGGTTGGCTTCTCGAGAACTTCGCCGGCAAAGGAGAGGCCCTGGAAGGGGTCCCCTACTGGGCCCTGGCAGACGCGGCCCAGGCCCTGGGATGGGCTCCGATTCTGCTCCACAAGAATCCTGGAAGGGCCTTGAAGAAGATCCGGGAAGAGCTGGAAAGGCGGGCCCGCGGAGGAGGCGATGAGGCCCTGGGCGCTCGGGCCGCCCTGGAACGGGTCTTCCCGAAGGATCTCCCCCCTTCTGTTGGGGAGGGAGCCCGAAGGGACTGGAAGGATCCCTTCCTCCTGCTCCAGCTCTCCTGGAGACCCGGTTCCGGCTCCGCCGCCGGGGTAGGGACCCTGCGGCTCATCAGGGAAGGAAGGTTTCCTCCTCCGACCTCTCTGGGGTTTCGGGAGAAGGCCGCCTGGCTCCTGGCCGTCGGGGCCTGTTACGCCGCCCCGATCAAGTAAACTTCCCATCCTCCGGGGGTCCTGTTTGAACCGCCCCGCCAGGATGCCTATCCTGGACCGACCTCTTCCGGGAGGGCGGCCGGAAGGAAAGCCCGTCCTCCACGGTTTTCCAGGAGAAACCTCGACCTACGGAGGGCGCCCATGTCGTCCAGATCGGTCTTCGCGGCCTTCACCGCCCTTGGGATCCTGGCCTTTCCGGCTCCCACCGCCCCGGCCCAAGGGAAGGGGCCTTCCTCGCCGCCGGAGGGGAAGGCCGCCGCCGGGATCGAGAAAAACGACCCGGTGTTGAATCCTCCCGGCCGGAAGATGGAGGTCACCCTGGAGGAATGCCTCGCCATGGCGGCCAGGAACAACCTCAACCTCAAGGTGGATGTCCTGAACAAGCCCATCGCCCGGGCGGGGATCCTGGCGGCCTCGGGGTTCTTCGACCCGGCCTTCTACCTCTCCCCTCTCTACCAGGAGGCCCAGACGGCTCCCCGCTCCCCCTTCCGGCCATCCATGCGCTCGAAGAGTTACGGTTTCAAGACGGGCTTCAAGGGGAAGATCCTGACGGGGGCCCTCTACGACCTCTCCTTCGACTACCGGTACAACCGGTACGAAGCCCCCATGCCCACCGCCACGGGCTTCGGAGTGGGCTTCTTCTCCCAGTGGAGTTCGGGCCTGGGGCTCAGGATCTCCCAGCCCCTCCTCAGGGGGGCGGGAACGGCGGTGAACCGCACGGAGATCACCCGGGCCGAAATCGGGGCCAAGGCCGCCGCCAGCGCCCACGAAGACCTGGTCCAGGAAACCCTGCTCCACGTCACCGAGGCCTACTGGAACCTGGTCTTCGCCAGGGAGAACTACCGGGTCCGGAAGATCAGCCTGGCCCTGGCGAGGGAGCAACTCTCCATTACGGAAAGCAGGATCAAGGCGGCCCTCGCCCCCGAAGTGGCCCGCGTGGCCGACCAGGCGGACATCGCCCGCAGGGAAGAGGACCTGATCCAGGCGGAGAACCAGGTCCTGGCTGCGGAGGACGCCTTGAAGCTCCTGGTCTTCCCCTTCCGGGACGACAAGGACTGGGGCTTCCGGGTCGTTCCCACATCCCCCCTGGAAGAGGACCTGGAACTCCCCATCCCCGAGCCGGAAGAGGCGGCGGCCGCCGCCATGAAGCGCCGGCACGACCTGGAAGCGGCCCGGCTCATGGTGAAGGACGCCGAAGAGGCCCTCAGGAAGGCCGAGTCCATGTATCTCCCCCAGCTCAACGTCGTGGGGAGCTACTACGTGGAGGACGTGGATCCCCACACGGAATACCTCTGGGGGCACATGCGTAGGAGCAAGTATCCCGCCTGGGGCCTGGGGCTGGAACTCTCCATCCCCCTGGGCAACCGGGCGGCCCGGGGCGCCTTGCGCCGGGCCGAGCTCGCCCTGGAGAAGGCCCGCAGGGCCTTGAGGCTCAAGGAGGTGAGCGTCTGGAAGGAGATCCGGGACGCAGTAAGGGACCTGAAGAGCCTCCGCAAGGAGATCCAAGCCGCCAAGGAGAGCGTCCGCCTGGCCGAAACCAACCTGAGAGTGGAGGAGGAGAAGTACAAGGCCGGCAAGACCATCACCTTCGAAGTCCAGAGGAGGAACGAGGCCCTGGCCGCCGCCCGTACCCGCCTGGCCAGGGCCGTGGCCCAGTTCAAGACCGGCTTGGCCCGGCTGAAGCGGGCCATGGGCCTCGAACCCCTCCAGGAGGCCCCCAGGAGCCGGAGGGAGAGAGAGTGACCGCCTCCGGCTCTCCTGGTTCGGCGGCCCTCCTCCTGGATTGTCCCAGGTCCTACGGCGCCTTCTGCGCCGGGGTGGTGGAGACCCTGGTCGTGGAGGGAAAGCTGGACTTCCAGCTCTTCTACGGTCTCTCCGACTCGGCTCTCACGGCGGGCTTCCTCGCCCAGGCCCCCAGGGAGGAGGATCGGACCAGGGCAGTCTCCTCCCTGGCCATCTACGCCGACCGCCTCCAGAGGGTCTGGCTGGAGAAGATCAAGGGGCGGAAGAGCGTCTTCTGGCTCAGGACAGGAGGGTTCGTCGGCCCCCTGGCGGGGAAGAACAGCGTCTTCGACCTGACGCCTCTCAGGCGATTGCTCTCCCCCGAGATCGACCCGGCCATGCTCTGTTCCAGCGGCAAGACCCTCCTGGGGGGGGTGACCTCCCTCAAGACGGGAAGACACCACGTATTCTGGAACAATCCGGAATACCAGGAGTGGGTCCTGTCCTACCTCTTCGCCAGCGCATCCCTTCCTTTCCTGGTGGAGCCTGTCGAGGCTCCACCTCCCGGTGATCCCGACGCCCGGAAGGAGCCCCTGGCCGACGGCGCCCTCTCGAGCTTCCAGCCCCTCCAGATCCTCCTGGAGGAAAAGCCCTCCCGGGTCGTCGTGGTGACCTGCAACCACGGGGAAGTGCCGGAGAAGAGCTTCGAGGACAACTTCCTGGGGACGGCCCTCGGGGCCTACAATTTCCTGGAGAGGGCCGAAGAGATCCTCCGGGGCCGGATCCTTTCGGGGAACCTCCTCGGGGTGAGGGACCTGATCCGCATGAAGGAGACCTTCCTGCGCCTCAAGGGACGGCTCTCCGCCGAGTCCCGGGCCCTCATGGAGTTCAAGCAACTGGAGGAGCAGATGGGGAAGGTCCACTCCTGTCCCATCCAGGTCATCGCCCCCCAGGGCCCCCTGGAGGGTCCCTTGAACGGCTTCCGCAGGAACCACATCAAGGCGAACCTGGAGGCGGGTCACCAGGCGGCCCGCCGCTTCCTCCGGGCGGGAGGCCTGGAGGACTGACCTCCAGGAAGGCCTCCCGGAGAATCCGGTCCACCTCCTCCGGCTCCCGGGCCTCGAATACGGCCTGACGGAACTTGGAGGCCCCGGGAAGGCCCTTCACGAGGAGGCAGAAGAAGCTCCTGAAGGCCTGGGTCCCCCTGCGGGGACCTTTGCGTTCCACGAGCCAGGAAAGGATTTCCCCGGCGCCCCGGTAACGCTCCTCCCTGGAGGCGGGGCGGGGGGGCCTTCCCGCCAGGAGATCGGCCGTCCGGCGGAAGAGCCAGGGATCCGAAAGGGCCCCCCTGGCCAGGAGAAGGCCGTCACAATCTCCCCGGGAAAGGACCTCCAGGCACCTCGAAGGGGTCCAGAGGTCCCCCGAGCCCAGGAGGGGGACTTCCCCTCCCAGGGCCTCTCTGCATGCCCGGATCACACCCCAGTCGGCCTTCCCGGCATAGCCCTGCTCCCTGGTCCGCCCGTGGACCGCCAGGGCCTTGGCCCCGGCCTCCACCAGGCGGGGAGCCAGGTCGGGGGCGACGATGTGGTCGGCGTCCCACCCCGAACGGAGCTTCACCGTCACCGGAAGTTCCACCGATTCCGCCAAGGCCCGGACGATCTCCAGGGCCCTCCCGGGATCCTTCAGCAGGGCCGCTCCCGCCCCGGCCCGGGTGACCTTGGGCACGGGACAACCCATGTTGACGTCCACCACCTGGAAACGGGCCTCCTGGATCCGCCTTCCCGCCCGGGCCAGGTCCTCGGGCTTGGAGCCGAAGAGCTGGGCTCCCACGGGATCCTCCCCTTCGGCCCTCTCCAGGAGGGAACAGGTGCCCCTGTTGCCGTAGACCAACCCTGTGGCGGAGATCATCTCCGTAAAGACCAGAGAGGCTCCAAGGCGGCGGCAAAGGAGCCGAAAAGGGGGAATGGTGTAACCCGCCAGGGGAGCCAGGACCAGAGGGCCCTCCAGCTCCAGGGTGCCGATCCGGAGCTTTCCCGGGGGGGATGTCTCTTCAACCTGCATGGCATGCACTACTATAGGGCAATGATGAAGAAAGCACGGACGAGTCGGTTTCTCCCGGCCGGGGCGGTACTGGTTCTCCTCCTCCTTCCGGGCGGTTGCGGGCGGAAGGAGGTCCCCGCCGGGGGGGAGGTGCAAGGCGGGAGGAAGGATACCTGGGAGGCCCGGCTGAAGGCCTACCCCGAGCCCCTGGTGTGGAGGAAGAGGCACTTCCTGGAGCTCTTCACCTTCGGCCGCTCCAGGATCCTCGAGCGGCTGGTGAGGAAACTCGACGGGGCCACGAGCAAGGCCTGTTTCGAGAACATCCGCTCCCTCTTCGGGAGGATCCCCCCCGACGAGACCGTTCCCCTCCTCAAGGACGCCATCGCCCGGCTCCTCCGGGGCGACCCGGCCAGCAGGGTGATCCTCCAGAACACCTGCGAAGCCGCCGGCTTCACCAGGGATCCGCGGCTGGTGCCGGATCTGATGCGGGCAGCCGTAACCCCTTCCCGGATGTCCGCCTCGGGGATCCACGCCGGGGTTCAGCGGGCCGCCCTGGAGGCCCTGGGAGCCTGCGCCCGCCCGGACCAGGCTCCCATGCTCTGGGACTGGTTCTTCGGGAAGGGGGGGCCGGAAGGCCTGAACATGATGGGCCGGGCCCTGTTGCTCCGGTCCCTGGTACGGATCCAGGGTGCCGCCGCGGCGGCCCACTTCGGAGAGATCCTCGGGGACTCCCGCCTGCGCCACTTCCTCCAGGCTCAGGTCCTGGAGGCCTGCCAGAAGCTCTGCAACATGGGCTTCGCCGCCAAGGTGGCCCCGGTGCTTGCGCCCTACTTCCAGGAATTCCAGGGCATGACCAAGCTCATGGTGGCGGAGATGCTCCACCAGGGAGGGATCCTCCAGGGCACGGAACTCCTGAGGAAGACCCTGGCCGGGGCCAAGGGGCCCGGCCGGGGCGCATTGCGTGCCAAGATGGTCCTGGCCCTTGGCAAGGGGCCGGGCACCCGCTGGATCCAGGAGGTCCTTCCCTACTCCACCGATCCCAACGGAGGGGTCCGGCTCGCCGTGGTCCAGGCCATCCAGGGGAAGAAGAGCGAGGCCGTCCTGAACGCCCTGGAGGTCCTGGCAGAGGATCCGGTGGACCAGGTCCGCCGGGCGGCCATGAGGGCCCTCCTCGCGGCGGGAAGGCGCTCCGCCCTGGATCTCCGCCTGGAGGTGGTGGAGAAGGGAACGGGGGCCTCCATGTACAGGGCCCTGAACGATCTCCTCGCCGCGGGAGACCCGGAACTCGCCAAGATTGCGGCCAAGCGGGTCATGGGGGCGAAGGGGGAGGAGAAGTTCCTCTGGATGCGGGTCCTGGGCAGGCTCCACGCCCCGGAGTGCGTGCCGGCCCTCCTGAAGGTCTTCCTGGCCCCGGAGGAACGACTGAATTCCAACGAGACCACCCTCCACTACGGGGCCCTGGTCCTGTCCAACCACCCGGAAGCGGCGGAGCCCCTCATGGAACTCGTGAAGGGGAAGCTGGCAGGGGACACGGCCCGGAGGGCCCGTGCCCTGGCCACCCTGGCCCGCCTCCTGGCCCTGGAGGAGATGGACGGAAAGGCCAAGAAGAAGGTCCTGGGCTTCCTCCTGGGGGTGACGGCCGACAGGAAGGCCGACCCCAGGGACAGGATCTTCGTGCCCTATGCCGTGGTCAGGCGGATCGGCCTGGACGATGCCTTGCGGATCAAGAGGGCCATGCTCAGGGCGAAGGAGCCCCACGTAAGGCAGGCCCTGAACGATTTCCTCTGGGAATTCTTCTGAGCCCCGGCGCCGAACGGTGGTGGGGGGTCACTCCCCGGCAAGGGGAACCCACCTCTGGTAGTCCTGGCCGAGGTAGCTTCCGTCGGCCTCGATCTTGGGTTTCTTCCCTCCCGGGGCGGGCATGGGGACCGCCGCGTTGGGATCGGGCCGGACCTGGATCCCCGAATACCTCTCCCTGAGGTTCCGGCAGAAGAAAATCTTCCCTTGCGGATTCAGGTAGAAGACGGCGATTCCCGAGGATCCCAGCCTGGTGGGCCAGGCGTAGATCGTGAGAGGGGAACCCGGCGAGGCCCAGAGGGCGAAGAGATACCCGTGGTAGCGGAAGAGGGGCGGCCCCCCGTCTCCGGGAGGGGGCAGGAGCTCCATGTCGGGCCTGTTCCTCCTCAGGATCTCCAGGATCTTCTCCAGGTCCGGGGCCGTGGAACCCTCTTCCTTCCATCCCGATTCCCGGACGGCCTTCTCCAGGGCTTTCAAGGTCTGAGCCGCCTCGGATTCGTTGGTGGCGATCCTCGCTCCCCGAACCTGGGGCACCACCAGGATGGCCAGGAATAGAAAGAGTCCTCCCAGGATCAGACCCTCGATGAGGGTGAGCGCGCGTGTCGTGGTCTTCATGAACACCCCTCCCAGGATGCCGCGCCTCGGCCCGGCGCGGAAGGTCCTGGAATGGGTCTTCCACGAGGGAAGGCTCCTCCGCGCGTTCGGGCCTCTCACCTGGAAGTTCCGTGAAGTCCGGCCCCGCGGCGCCCGCCGCGGATCTTCCGGGTCCTCCAGGTCCCGGCGGACCGCCCATCCTGCCGGGAAAGCCAGAGTATGGAGGAACCCCCCCGGCCCGGGCAAGGGAGAAAAGTCAAGTTTTCCCGCCGGGGGAGACGAAAGGGGATGTGCAGCTTTTGTGTACGCCGGTCTCCATCCAGGGGGTTGCGATGGGCCTTCTCGACAACAGCCAGGATCCCTTCGAGAATTTCCGCAGGGAGAAGAAGATGCGGGCCCTGCAAAGGGAACTCCAGCGGAGGATGGAGTCCAGGCAAGGCCAGATCCTCAAGCTGATCGAACAGGAAGAACGGACGGAGGTCCTGGAAAGGCGCATCCAGCGGGAGATGCACGAATTCTTCGAGGACTCCACCAAGCTGGCCGCATCTGTCCTTGCCGAGATGGCCGAACAGAAGGCCCGGGAGATCTCCGCCAGGATCACCAGGGAGATGCAGGAATTCTTCCGGGAGATCCTCCTTCGGGCCGAGAGGACCATCCAGGGAATCCGGGTCACCCACAAGGACGACGGCCCCGAAACGGACCTGGAGACCCACCTGGACCCCGACCTCTCCCAGGCCTTCGGGGGAAGGCCCAAGACCGAAGCCCGGGGGGAGGACGCCCCTCCTGCAGGGAGCCCGGCCCCGCCCCGTCCCGAGGAGAGGAAGCCTTCCCGGGAGGAGGAACCCCGTAAGGAGGAGATGGAAGAGGAACCTTCCCGGGAGGAGACCCTCCTGGGCGGGGAGGTCTACGTCCCCGAGCCGGAGGAACTGGAATCCCACTCGCCCGATCCGGGAGAGACCCGGGAGATCCAGATGGAGGAAGAGGAGGACGACTTCCTACCCGAAGAGGAGGACGAAGGCCAGGAAGAGAGGATGCGGGCCATCCTCCAGTCCCTCTCCCGGGATCCCAAGAAGCTCAAGGAGGCCCTGACGGCCTTGTTCCGGGCAGGCGTAATCGACAGGGAGGAGGCCCGCTCCCTCTACAGCACCTACGCCAAGAAGTAGGCCTCTCCGGGGATCTCAGGACTGCTCCCGGTTCCTCAGGCCCCAGGTGAGGAGGAACCAGAGGACCCAGAGGGCGGCCCCTCCGAAGAGGAATCCCCTTCCCGCCAGGAGGACCGACCCCAGGAGGAGGTACCCCCGGACCCAGGACCCGGTGAGCCTCCGGGCGCCCCTGGTCGTGCGGGATTTCCTGAAGTGCCAGAGGGCGTCCCCCGCCAGGAAGGCCAAGGGAAAGACGGCCTCCACCCGGGAGGAGAAGACCGCCGCAAGGAACAGGGCGGGGAGCAGGGGAAGCAACCCGGCCGGGTTGACTCCCTTGCCGGAGGGCCGGATCTCCCGGCCGGCCTGGAAGGTCACGAGGCCTGCATAGGTTCCCACGAGCAAAGAGGCCAGGAGAAGGGGGAGGACAGGAGGAGATCCGCCGGCGGCGGCGAACCCGCCGGCGAAGGTATCCAGTCCCCTGCACAGGCCGAGGACCCAGGGCCCGAAGCGCTCTCTTTGCTTCGAGGCCAGGTCGTAGAAGGCGGCGGCCGCCGCAACGCCGAGCCAGAAGAGTGCGGCAGGCTCCGGGAGGAAGAGCCAGGGAAGAACCACCCCCGCCGCCAGGAGGGCCAGGGCGGCGCCCATGGCCTGGTAGGGTTTGACCCGGCCCGACGGCAGGGGCCTTCCGGGCCTCGTCTTGCGGTCCTCCGGAAGGTCGACCACGTCGTTCAGGGCCATCCCCCCGAGGAAGAGGCAGGCCGAGGCGGCGAAGGCCGGAAGGAGCCAGGGGCCGGGCCCCCTCCCTGCAGAGGCGGCCCCGACGAGGAGGTCCCCCGCCACGGTGAGGACCAAGGGAAGGCGGAAGACCTCCATCCAGGCCGCTCCCTTGGACTGCATGGGCGATTCCTCCCGGCCGCCTCCCTCTCCGTCAGGAGATGAGGCGGAGAATGTCGTTGTAGGTGACGAAGACCACCAGGCCCAACACCATGACCAGGCCGGCGATCTGGGCCCAGGCCATGAACCTCTCGCTCACGGGGGATCCTTTGATCTTCTCGATGAGGAGGAAGAGGATCAATCCACCGTCCAGGATGGGAATGGGCAGGAGGTTCAGGAAGCAAAGGTTCACCGAGATGACCGCCAGGAACCAGAGGAACTTCATGAAACCCTGGTGGATCAGGGAGGCCGAAGTGCTGACGATCATGATGGGGCCTCCCAGGTTCTTCGCCGCCACGCCGCCGGAAAGGATCTTCTTCAGGGTCAGGTAGACCTGCTTGAACATCCCCCAGGAGTTCGTGAAGCCGAGGGCCACGGCGTGGGCCAGGTTCTCGGCCTTCAGGTTCTCCATCCGGTATCCCGAAACAGGCTGGAAACCGTAGTCGGGGAGCTTCATCTTCTCCGCCTGGATGACCAGGTGGAGGGTGCGCCCTCCCCGTTCCACCTCCACCTCCATCTTCCCGTCCCGGGAAGAGGTTACCGCCGCCACCAGGTCGGTCCACTTCCGGAGGACCCGCCCGTCGATCCGGGCGATCCGGTCGCCTGGCCGCAATCCCGCCCGGGCGGCGGGTCCGCCCGGCCTGGGAAGGACGAAGGTCCCGTCGGGTTCGAAGGCCAGGTTCTCCAGGAGCTCGCCCGCCTGGGTTGGGCCGTCCAGGGGGAAGGAGAGGGTGACCTTCCCGGACCGGCCCCCGCCGGAAGAGCCCTTTCCCTCCTCTTTCGCCGAGGGCTTCACCTTCCGGCGGACCACCAGGACGGCTTCACCTCTTACGGAGGAGAGGATCTTTTCCAGGTCGTCCCTGGTGAAGACGGGCTTCCCCTGGGCCGAAAGGACGGCGTCGCCCTTGGCCAGGCCGGAACGGGCCGCCAGGGGATCCCACTTGCGGAGGGCCCGGACCTTCCGGGTGAGGGCCCTCACGCCGATCCGGTAGGGGCCTGGCTTCAGGAGAGGTTTCACCGTGACTTCCAGGCGGGTGACCTTTCCGGAAGGGTCCTTCCTGGAGACCGTCAGGTGGAGAGGCCTGGGCTTCTCCAGGAGGAGCGTCATGGCCTTCACGTCCAGGCTCCTGGCGTCCTTCCCGTCGACCAGGAGGAGTTCGTCGCCCTGTCTCAGGCCGGCCTTCTCGGCGGGACCGCCGGGCTCCACCTGGAGGATCACCTTGTCCTCCATGGGAGCGTCCACCAGGATCCTCCGGAAGCCCGTGGCCTTGTCGAAGAAGGGCCGGACCCGGACCTTCCTGGGTTTCTTCTCTCCCGGGGGAAGGATGGTGAACTCCACTTCGTCCCCCGAGAGGGCCACGGAGGTGGATATGTCGGCGAAGGAGAGGACCTTCGTCCCGCCCACGGCAAGGACCCGGCTTCCCTCGGGGATTCCCGCCTCCCAGGCCGGGCCGCCGGGGGTCACCTTTCCGATGACGGGAGGGCGGAAAGGAACGCCCACGGAGAAGGCCACGGCGAACCCGACCAGGGCGAAGAGGAAGTTCATGATCACCCCGGCGGAGAAGATCAGGAGGCGCTGGCCCACGCTCTTGGAGGCCAGGTCGTCTTCGGCTCCCGTCCCCGAGCCGGGCTCTTCTCCTGCCATCTTCACGTAGCCTCCCAGGGGAACCAGGGAGATCCGGTAGTCCACGCCGCCCCTCTTCCAGCCGAAGATGCGGGGGCCGAAGCCGATGGAGAAGGTCTCCACCCTAACCCCGGCGAAGCGGGCCGCCAGGAAGTGACCGAGTTCGTGGACCAGGATCACCGCCCCGATCCCGAGAAGCACGATGATGAAATTCACCATTCCTCCAGGAGTCTTCTGGCTCTCTCCCTGGCCGCCCGGTCCGCCTCCAGGACCTCCTCCAGGGAAGAAGGATTCCTGGGCCTGTGGCTCTCCAGGACGGCCCGGCTCAAGGCCACGATCTTGGGGAAAGGAATCCTTCCTTCAAGGAAGGCCTCCGTTCCGACTTCATCGGCGGCGTTGAGGACCGCCCCCGAGTCGCCTCCCATCTCCAGGACCTGCCGGGCCAGTTCCAGGGCGGGATACCTCCCGGGAGGAGGGACCTGGAAGGTCAGGTTCGAGAAGCGCACCGGGTCGAAAGGTTCCAGGCGGGAAGGGAGTCTCTCGGGCCAACCCAGGGCGGCCAGGATGGGGACCCGCATGTCGGGGACCCCCAACTGGGCCAGGATGGACCCGTCCACGAACTCCACCAGGGCATGGACGATGGACTGGCGGTGGATCAGGACCTGGATCTGTCCGGGGGAGAGGCGGAAGAGCCAATGGGCCTCCAGGATCTCGAAGGCCTTGTTCATCATGGTGGCCGACCCGACGGTGACCCTGGGGCCCATGTCCCAGGTGGGGTGGCGAAGGACCTGCTCGGGCCGGACCCGGGGAAGGTCCTCCTCCGGGAGGTCCCGCAAGGCTCCCCCCGAGGCGGTGAGGAAGATCCTCCGCACGTCCCGGGAGCCCTTCTCTCCCTTCAGGCACTGGAAGACGGCGGCGTGCTCGCTGTCCACGGGAAGGAGGGCGGCCCCCTTCTCCCGGGCCGCGGCCTGGACCAGGGCCCCGGCCATGACCAGGGATTCCTTGTTGGCCAGGGCCAGGTCGGCACCGCTCTCCAGGGCGGCCATGGTGGGCCCCAGGCCGGCCGCCCCGGTGATCCCATGGACCACCAGGTCGGGGGACAGGGCCCGCAAGGCCTCCTCCACGGCCCTTTCCCCCTGGAAGATCCTGGGAGTGGGGGAGCCCTGGAAGGCCTCCCGGAAGGATGCGGCCCCCCCGGGGTGGGTCAGGGCCACGGCCTCGGGATGGAAGGCCCCGGCCTGTTCCGCCAGGAGGCGCCCCGACTTCCGGGCCGCCAGGAGGACCACCTGGAAGAGGTCCCTCCTCTTTTCCAGGAGGTCCAGGGCCTGGGTGCCGATCGAGCCCGTCGATCCGAGAATCGCCACTCGTTTCATGGGGAGGACTATACTGGGTCTGGACCTTTCGTCTACCTGCCGCCATCTTCCCCGGGGAAGGAAAGGCCGGGCGGAAGGGGAGGAAGAGGCCAGGAGGAACGAATGGCAGGCAGGGAGAACCAGCGCAAAGGCCTGACCTACAAGGACGCCGGTGTGGACATCGACAAGGCCGCCCGGGCCCTGGGGGAGATGAAGGACAAGATCCTTGCCACCCATATCCCGGGGGTGCTCCACGAGCTCGGCTCCTTCGGAGGGATCTTCGACCTGGAGAAGGCCGGGGCGGGAAAGGGGGTCCTCGTGGCCTCCACCGACGGGGTGGGCACCAAGGTCCGGGTGGCCCAGAGAATGCGGGTCTACGACACCGTGGGCCGGGATCTGGCGAACCACTGCGTCAACGACATCCTGGTCCAGGGGGCCAGGCCTCTCTTCTTCCTGGACTACGTGGCCATGGGGAGCCTGGAACCCCCGGTGTTGCAGGGCCTGGTGGAAGGTCTGGTCCTGGGGTGCCGGGACAACGGGATGGCCCTCCTGGGAGGAGAGACGGCCGAGATGCCCGGCCTCTACCAGCAGGGGGATTTCGACCTGGTGGGCACGATCGTGGGCTACGTCCCGGGAGGAAAGGTGATTACGGGTGAAGAGATCCGCCCGGGGGACAAGGTCCTGGCCCTTCCCTCCTCGGGGCTCCATACCAACGGCTACAGCCTGGCCCAGAAGGTCCTCTTCGCCGTGGCGGGTCTCCGCCCCGAGGACCGTGCCCGTGGGCTCGAAGGAACCGTGGGGGAGGCCCTCCTGGCGGTCCACCGGTCCTATCTCCACGCCGTATTCCCTCTCCTGGAGAAGTTCCACGTTCACGGCATGGCCCACATCACTGGAGGGGGGATCCCGGACAACCTTCCCAGGATCCTCCCCGCCGGATGCAAGGCACGTATCGATGCCGGCGCAATCCCCAGGCCGGCGATCTTCGACCTGATCCTGGAGATCGGCGGCATCTCCATGGAAGAGGCCTACCGGGTGTTCAACATGGGCTTCGGCTTCCTCCTGGTGGTCCCTCCCGGGGAGGAAGAGGCCCTGGCCCGGGACCTCAGGAAGAGAGGAGAGGAGGTTTTCCCGTGCGGAGAGATCGTAGAGGGCGAAAAGGGCGTGGATCTTTCGTTCTGATCCTCCTGGGCCTCCTACCGGTCCCGGCGACTGCCCAGGGTGGGGGAGCAGGGAGGGAGGATCCGGCCTCCCTGGCGGACCGGGCCGAAAGGAGCAAGGACCCGCGGGAGAGGGCTCTCCTTGCGAGGAAACTCCTCAAGACCCTGGCCTTGGAAGGAAAGGACCTCCCCCTCCTGGAGGCCCGGGCCTGGCTCCTCCTGGAGGATCCCCTTCCGGCTTCCCGGGCTCTGGACCGTTACCTTCGCCGGGCCGAGGCACCCTTTCCGCCGGCTGTCCTTCCCCTCTTCCGCAGGACGGGGGAACTCCTCCTGAAAAAGGGACTGGGAAGGGCCGCGGGAGAGCTCCTGGGTGCCTTCGTGAAAAAGAGCCCCTCCCCTCCCCCCTGGGCCTTTGGGAACCTGGTCCGGGCCTGGGCGGCAGGGGGCCTGGGAGGGAAGGAGGAAGAGATGGTCCGGGCGGGCCTCCTCGCCCTGGAAGGGGGCTTCCGGGACTGGGGCTTCGTCCAGGCCTTCTACCGCCTCCTGGTCCATGTGGACCGGGGAGGACGGCCCGAATGGGCGGTGAAGGGCTTCCGGGTCCTCCACAGGATCTTCCCCAGGCAGGCCTGGTCCGCCCTGAGCCTGGCCGTGGCCCTGCGCCACACCGGGCGTTACCAGGAGGCCGCAATGGTCCTCCACGAAGCGGCGCGCCTCCTTCCGGGGGACCCGGCCCTTCCCACCGACGAGGGCCTCTCCTGGAAGTGCCTGGGGAGGATGGACCTGGCCCGGAAGTGCTTTCTCAGGGGAATCGCCGCGGCGCCCCCTTCGAAAACCCGGGATCCCCGGATCAGCCTGGGGCTCTTGCTCCTGGACCGGGGGAAGAGGAAGGAAGCGGCCCGGGTGATGGCACCCACCCTGCGCCTGGCTCCGCCCCAACCCTACGCCTGGCTCCTCTGGGTGCGGTCCGCTTTTTGCTGCGGGAGGCGGGGCTTCTGAGGCAAGGTTTACAGCTCCCTCGCAAGGGGGATAGGATGGTGGGAACCCAAAAGAACGGAAAAAACCCAAGGGAAACGAGGTGACCGACATGAGGTCCTTTTTTCTTGCGCTCTCCCTGCTCTTTCTCGGGGCCATCCCGGCGGCGGCCTTCCCGGCACCCCAGAAGGGCTCCAAGAACGGCGGAGTCCTCTCTCCCGCCGACATCCGGAGGATCGCCCAGAAACTGAGCAAGTACACGGCCCTCCAAGTGGCCTATGAAAACGAGAAACGTCCCGACAGGAAGATCAAGCTGGGGACGAAGAAGGCCAAGGCCTTCGAGGCCCTGAGAAAGACCATCGAGACCCTGGAGAAGAGGAAGAAGTTCAAGTTCCTCGCCTCCACCCCGGACCTGCGGGCGGTCCTCCAGGCGGCCTTCAACTTCAAGAAGGCCAAGACCCGGCCGGGGGATTTCTTTCAAGGCGAATTCAAGGAGAAGGTCCCCGGCACCCGGCAGGTGAAGGTTCACACCTTCGGCTACTGGATCCCCAAGAAATATCCCCTGGAGAGCCGGAAGCGCCCCTTTCCCCTGATCCTCTCCCTCCCTTCCCGCAGGCCCAACAGCAAGAACTGGTACCGCGGCAGGGATCACCTGAAGAACCTCTACGAAGGTTCCCCTCTCCTGGAGGACCACCTCTTCTTCTCCCCCGACCTCCCGCCCGAGCTGGATCCCAAGGGGAGGCCCAAGAGCCCCGCCCAGCTCCTGGGCGATTGGCTCGGCTCCTTCCTCTACTCCTTCAATGAGTTCCTGAACAGCCACAAGGTGGACTGGAACAGGATCATCATCGAAGGCAACAAGGAATCCACCAACCTGGCCCTCTACTTCGCCAACGTGGCACCCAGGTATTTCGCCGGTCTGATCCTCCGCGACCCGGGTCCCCTCCAGGGTGCGGCCGTCCGGGACTTCGCCAACCTTCCCACCCTCTTCCTGGTCTCCCCCGCCACCAAGGCGAACGCCCAGTGGTTCACCAAGCTCATAGACCGGTTCAAGTACAACAACTCCACCGTCCTGGAAGGGGAGAAGTATCCCTTCCCATCGCTGAACCAGAAGGTGGTGGACTGGATCCGGGCCCGGCGGCGGAACCCGGCCCCGCCCCACCTGGTCTTCCAGCCCCTCTTCAGCGGCCTGGGGGGGCACTGGTGGGTCCAGATCTCGAAGTACGAGAAGTTCGTGGAAGACGCCCGGAGCGACGCCGATCTCCCGGTGATAGAGATTACGGCCGACAGGAAGACCAACAGGATCACCGTGAAGGCCAGGAACATCGCCTCCTACAACCTCCTCTTGAACGACGACCTGGTGGACCTGGACAAGCCCGTTACGGTCGTGACCAACGGTAAGGCCGAGGAGTTCCGGGTCAGCCGGAGCCTCTCCCTGGCCATCCTTCCCGCCTTGAACAACGACCCGCAATTCGTCACGACCTACACTCTCGTGGGAATCCAGGTGCCCAAGCCCGAGCCCAAGACCTCGGAGAGCAGCGACCAGAAGGAGAACGGGGGAGACGGTGGGGGAGGGGACGAGTAGTCCCCGACCCCGCCGGGCCCTGCTCGGCCTGGCCGCCCTTGCCGGGGGGGCCGGGTCCATGGCCCTGGAGATCACGGCCGTCCGCCTCCTGGCGCCCTGGTTCGGGACCTCCGTCCAGGCCTGGACCCACGTGATCGGCCTGGTCCTTGGGGCCCTCGCGGCGGGCTATCTCCTGGGGGGGCGGCTGGCGGACCGGGCACGCCGGCCCAGGCCGGGACTTCCCCTCCTGGCGGGAGGGATTCTCACGGCCGCTTCGCCCCTTCTCCTTCCCCCCCTGGCCAAGGCCTTCCTGGATCCATCCCTTCCCCTGGAGGCGGCCCTGGGGGCCATGGCGGCCGCATCCCTGCCCGTTTCGGCCCTTCTCTTCGGTCCGGCGGTCTTCCTCATGGGCATGGTTCCCCCCTTCCTCGTCAGGGCCTGGGCCGGAGGGGACCCGGCCCGGGTGGGAAGGGCCAGCGGAACGATCTACGCCTTGGGCACCCTGGGAGCCCTGGCGGGAACCTTCGCCCCCACGTGGTGGCTCGTGCCCGCCCTGGGCACGAAGTGGACCCTGTTCCTGGCCGGGGGACTTCTCGTTCTCGCGGGGGGGCTCCTGGAACTGGGCCTTTTCCCGGGCGGCAAGAGGGGAAAGTTCCTCTTCCCGGGATGCCTCCTCCTCGGCGGGACGGGGTTCCTCCTTCCCTCCATCCCCTCGGCCCCCAGGCCCTGGAAGGCCCGGGTTCTCTTCCAGGAAGAGAGCCCCTACCAGTTCGTCAGGGTCCTGGAGAAGGAACAAGAGGGGCGGACCTGGAGGTTCCTCACCCTGAACGAGGGCCTGGACTCATTCCACTCCGTCCTGGGCCTGGGAGTCCGGGGGAATACGGGTGGCCGATACTACGACGCCCTCACCCTCGCTCCTCTCCTCTGCGACGAGCCTCCTTCCCGGGGGGCCCGGGTCCTTTCCCTGGGGTCGGCCGGCGGGACTTGCCTGCGCCTCCTCGAGGAGAACTACGGGCCCGGCCTCGGCCTGGAAGGCGTGGAGATCGACCCGGTCTGCGTGAAGGCGGGCAGGAAGTTCCTCGATCTTCCGCGCCGGGCCCGGATCCATTCCGGCGTGGACGCCCGGGTCTTCACCCGATGCGCCCGCGGTCCCTACAGGTTCGTCGTCCTGGACGCCTACTCCTCCCAGATCTACATTCCCTTCCACCTGGCCACCCTGGAGTTCTTCCGGGAAATCGCAGGCCTCCTCGAACCGGGCGGTGTGGTGGCGGTGAACGTCGCCGACCCCTCGGGGGAGGCCGTCCTGGCCCTTCCCCTGGCAAGGACCTTGGCCAAGGCCTTCCAGGAGGCCGTCCTCCTGGCTCACATTCCGGATTCCCGGAACTACATCCTGGCGGCGAAGAAGGGCGGTTCCCCCGACCCGGCCCGTTTCTCCGCCTCTTCCCGTCCCGGGGCCCTGGCGGATCTGGGCCGCCTCCTCTCGAAGAAGGGAGAGTGGAAGCTGGTGGAACCCGGCAAGGGTCCCTGGTTCCGGGACGACTGGTGCCCCATGGAGAGTCTCACCTGGAAGGCCTACAGGAAGGCCCTGGAGGAAGCCCTCCAGTGAAAACCCGCATTCTTCTTCCCCTCCTCCTCTTCGCCTTACCGGTTTCCGCTCTCGGCCAGGAAGATGCTGTTCGGGCCGAAGAAAGGCTCTACCGGGCCGTAAAGGATGGAATCCCCCCGGCGGAGGTCCTTGCCTTGGCCCGAGACGCGGTCCGCCGCTTTCCCGGCCGGCCCTATCCCCTGGTCATCCTGGGAGACACCCTCTTCCGCCTCAGGAGGCTCGGAAGCGCCGTCGAGGCCTACCGGAAGGCCCTGGCCGCCATGGGCAAGGAGGAGAGAGAAGGAAGGCTCGGAAGGCAGACTCGAAAGAACCTGGCCTTGGCTCTCCGGGAGAAGGAATCCCTGGAGAAAGGGCTCCTCCTGGAGAGGAGGGCCAGGCTCGCGGGATGGGCGGTTCTGGCCCTCCTCGCCGGTGCCATCCTCTTCTTCTCCCTTCCCCCGAGGGAGGAAGGGGGAAAGGAAGAAAAGCGGGAGGGCCGGGCCGGGGACTAGAGGATGTCCAGGATTCCGTTGGCGCCGCCTACGAGAGTCTCCACGGCGGCCCTGTAGTTGAGACCCCTTGCGATCCCGCTGTTCCAGGGAAGGGGCCATCTCTCCCCGACGATGCCCAGGGCCACGGCGGCGAAGGCCCGGGTGGTGTCGGTCAGGTTCTTGTCGAAGAGCATGTCCGTGAGGGCGGGGATGGTCCTCCTGTCTCCCACCAGGCCCAGGCCGATGGCCAGGGAGGAGAGGACCGCCAGGTTCCTGGGGGCCCGGGCCATTACGCCGAGGAGATCGGGGACCACCGACTTCTCCCCCAAGAGGCCCAGGGCCACGGCCGTCCGCCTCAGAAGGACGGGAAGGTTGAGGGATTTCTCGAGCTGGGCCCGGAGGACACCCACGGCGTCGCCGTATCCCATGAGGCCCAGGGAGAGGGCGCAGTACCCCTTGAAGGAAGGAACGCGGGAGCGCTCCATCTCCCTCAGGATCCATGCTCCGGCCTTACGGCACTGGGCCAGCCCCAGGGCCACCGCCACGGCGGCCCTCCTGGAGGGATTCCGGAGCTTCCCGAAGGCGGCGAGGAGAGCCTCTTCCGCACCGGGAGTGGGGGGCCTCTTCCGGAGGAGAAGTTCCGCCTGGTTCACGCCCAGGGCCAGGGCGATCCAGGGCTTCTCCACCTTCCGCCCCCTTTCCACCAGGCGGGAGACCAGGTCCTTCGAGGCGCCCTCCGCCCCGGCCGCCCCGAGGTAGGCCAGGGCGATGTTTGCGAAAAACCGTGTCTGAAGATCCCGCGGTCCCTTTCCGCCGGCCGTCTTCACGAGAAGGTCCAGGGTCTCCCCGTCGGAAGGATCTCCCATCTCCCCGAGGGCGAGAACGGCCGACTGGAGGATCGTGGAATTCTCCCTTCCCCTCTCCAGGAGGTCCTTCAGGAAGGCCCTGGCCTTCTCCCTGAGGAGAGCCCTCTTGGCCCGGAGGGTCAAGGCCCGGCCTTCCCCCTGGGAGGGAGGCTTCCGGGGGGCCGGGCCGCCCCTTCCGAGGAGGCGGGCCACTCCTTCCAGGGAGTGGGCCCTCACGAGGAAGGACCGCCCGGGATCGCGGGCCGAATCCAGGAGGAACGCGGCGGCCTTCAAGGAGAGGACCTTTCCCAGGGGGTCATCCTCCCGGGGCCGAAGGAGCCTGATCGCCAGGACGCAGGCCACGGGAACGTCCCGGTTGGGGAACCGTTTCCCCTGGAGGGCGGTCTTCAGGATTTCGAAGATCTCCTCCTTCACGTCCACCAGTTCGTGGGCCCGGGCCAGGAGCCCCAGGGCGTAGGCCGCGAAGGCACGCTTTCGGAAATGCACCCCCGAGGGGTCCTTCACCAGGGCCCTGCCCTTGGGTGTGTCCAGGAGGATGGATTCCAGGAGGGGGAGGTTCTCCTTCCCGCCCGAGAGGCCGAGGCAGAGGACGGCCGTCTCGGAGACCTCCTGGTCCGGGGAGGAGAGGAACTTCCGGAAGGTCTTCCCAAGGCCGGAAGTCCCCCCGATCTTGGCGAGGGCCACCAGGCAGGAGGTCACGATGTCCCTCCTGCGGGTGCCGGAGAGGGCCCTCTTCAGGGCGGGTACCACGACGCTCTTCAGGGTCTGGGGCGAGGGAAGGAGGCTCGACCCCTCCCTCCTGAAACCCCGCAGGCCGCAAAGGATTCCCGTGTTCCTCGTGATTCCCTTCCGCCTGGCGAGTTTCTCCTTCAGGCGGAGATAGGGGGCCTTGTTGAACTCCCACCAGAAAGTCCATTCGGTGAAATCGAATTCCGGAAGGGGCATTCCCCTGGTTGCGGGGCCCTTGCCGGGGACCGGGGGCCGGCCCAGGGGAGCGGGGCGCCGCGTCGAGGGCGGGGGAGGCCCTCCCGCAGAGGGGCCGGTGGGGGCGGCCGGACCGGAGGGCGGCCCCGGCGGGGGCGTCGAAGGGCCGCCCACCTTTCCCGGCCGGCCGGGAAAGGTCGTGTCTTTCGGCCCGGAGTATTCTCCACCGGCCCCCCTCCTCTTCGTCCCCGGGTTCTTCGGTGGAGGCGAAGGGGTCTCGTCGGGAGGGGGATCGAAGACATATTGGCCGCCGTGGGCCCGGACCAGACCGGAGAGGAAAAAAGGGGCCAAGAACCAGGCGAAAAGAAGAAACCGCTTTCCCATTTCCCGTCTCCTTCCTTGCGGCCCTCCCCGGGGTCCTCCCGGCAGGGATCCGGGACCATGGCTCCTCGAGGGCCGAAAGCCGAGGTGATTCATTTTGATGGAAGAGGAGGGAAAGGGGAAGCCCCCCCGGGACCGGTGGAGGGAACCAGCCCCGGGAGGGTCTCCCGGAATCTTCCTTCCCCCGGCTCGCAGGCCGGGGGATCGTGATGACCGGCTCCTGTCGTTCAGAGGAGGTCCAGGATGCCGTTGGCTCCGCCCGTCAGGGTCTCCACGTTTGCCCTGTAGTTGAGACCGAACCCGATCTTGGTGTTCCAGGGCAGGTCCTCCTTGTCGCCGACGATGCCCAGGGCCACGGCGGCGAAGGCCCGGGTGGTCCTGGTGAGCTTCTTGTTGAAGAGCATGTCCACCAGGGGCGGCACGGCGTTGCGGTCGCCCACGAAGCCGAGACCCGTGGCGATGGCCGACTGGGCCGCCAGGTTCTGGGGGCCTTCCCTGAGGGCCCTCACCAGGGCGGGGACCACCGACT